>NZ_JBALPP010000001.1:0-5936 GCF_036965425.1 Neobacillus drentensis
AAAGATACTTAATAACATTCTTCTCCAGTGATCATATCAAGCAATTAAATAACAGGGGGAAAAATTTATATGGATAATGTATTAAAAGTATCATCAAAATCAAATCCGAATTCAGTTGCAGGTGCAATTGCAGGCATATTAAGAGAAAGAGAAAATACAGAAATTCAAGCGATTGGAGCAGGTGCTTTAAATCAAGCGATTAAAGCAATTGCGATTGCAAGAGGATTCGTAGCTCCTAGTGGTCTTGATCTGGTTTTTGTTCCTGCATTTACAGATGTTTTAATCANNATCAATAATGAAAATAGGACAGCAATCAAATTATTGGTAGGTCCTAGAAAAAAACGATAGATTTGCGTTGAGACGATCAAAAAAAGAATTATTTTGTAAAAATTCCCCTAATTCTATATTAGCTTGTTGTGTTAACGGGTGCTATAGTTAAACGTAAAGACTGTTATTGAGTGAAGTTTTTTCAAATTGGCTATCTTTCAGGTTAAATGGATAAGAAGTAACCCCTCTTAGAGGAATTTTCGTTTTTAAGAAAAGTTCTGTTAAACTTTGATGTTGTTTTTTTGTGTGCATTTAATGACCTAAAGTGGTAAAAAATACACTAAAGAAGGCAAGCCATTTTATTATAGAGGCTTACCTTTATTTATATTATGAAGTTTAAAAATCGCAGTAAGTTATCCGCGTCTCCCGCCTCTACCGCCCTGCTTTGCTCCGGTGTTACGTTTTAGAGTAGACAAATTCTCTTCACTAGTCTTTAAAAAACGAGCCATTTTATCTTCGAAATTTTCCTTGGTTTTGAAATTGCCTTTTGATCGGCTATCAACTCTTCCTTGTCGTGGAGGGCGTTGTGAATAAGAAGAGGTTTGTCCTTCGGGTCTATCTGTAGCTTTTTTGATGGACAAGGCAATTTTTCCGTCTTTCTCACTAATCACTTTAACTTCAATCAGGTCGCCTAATTTGAGATGGTCATTAACGTCTTTCACGTAGCTATCTGCAACCTCACTGATATGCACAAGACCTGTTGAGCCTCCCGGTAATTCTACGAAAGCTCCAAAATTAGTGATACCTGTTACTTTACCTTGTACTTTGCTTCCTACTTCAACTGACATAAAAATTATTTTCCCCCTCAGTATTGTTAAAACATTATTATAACAAATTATTGAGTGAAATAATATCAATGGAGTTATTTTCCTAGAATCTTAAGTTGTAGTTATCAAATTGGAGGTGTTTTATTGAGACGACTTTTTTTAGGTATATCCGTCGTAATGATTATTCTTATAGGAATGTATTTTTTGACAACAACAGGGGCTTGAGTTGAAGACCCACCTGCTATTTTTAGCAGGTTTTTCTTGTTCGACTACCGGGGCAGCTTTGTTTGAAAGTATTGTAAAAAAAAGTTAAATTTGTAATATAATATAAGTAATTCGTTGTTAGTTTGGAGGTGTTATGATGATTTGGATTTATATATTTACACCTATCATTATATTGGTTGGAATAGCCATTTATTTTGACAAAAAATCTGGGGCGACCTCACCAGATGAAAGAACAGCTGATAAGTTAGAGGAATATCCACCAGAAAATCCTTTCGGACCCAATAATTTTTGACCTTAAAATGATTCAAATACAACTTTTCAAAGACATTGTGAAGGATTGTACTTAAAGTAGTGGGTGCGAGAATTAAAGAAAGAGCAATGCTTTTTAATGCATTGCCTTTATGAGTTCAATTTAAAAATACTTGCAATAAAGTTCTCGCCTTAAACTCCCACTTAACTGAGCTCTGGATCACTTCAAGAGGTGCACCATTATTTAGCATATGAGTGGCATAACTGTGCCTTAGCTGGTGCGGATGAATCGATTTATTGATCCGTGCCCGATTCGAAATTCGTTTGATGATATATCTCATCCGGGCAATACTCATTCGATGAGGATACCGTTCTGTAACAAAAATGGCTGCATCGCCATCCTGGCGTTGATCAAGGTATCGTTTAAGCCAAATTTCGCAGCAGATGTTAAAATACACATCCCTCTCCTTATCCCCTTTTCCTCTCACAATAGCACAACGGTTAGACCAATTAATTCTAGTCTTCTCTAAGGAAACAATTTCTCCTATACGGCACCCAGTGGAAAACATGAATTCAAACAAAGCCTTCTCCAATGGGCTGGTGCAGGCTTCACGTAAATGTTCAATTTCAAATTCTGTTAGAAACTTTGGAATTCGTTTCCCTGCTTTAGGTTCCTTTATTTTGGCGGCGGGATTTTTTGAAATATGACCCTCCTCATGTGACCAACGAAATAATGATTTCATAAAACGTATTCGGTGAGCCAAACTTGAAGGTTTTAAGGCTTCGCTTGACTTTGCAAGGTATTCTTTAAGTTGAGCTGTGGATAGTATTAAGTTTAACATCCTTAAAATATCTAATAAGTAATGTGGCTTGGAGTTTATATGCTTTTAATGTTTGTGGCGAAAATCCTTCAATTCGTTTATCCGATTCATATGTTTCCCATGCCTTTGACAATAACAAAATACATCTCTCCCTAAATTTTCTTTTTTAGAGGAATTATTGACTTCATTCTCGAAATTGAAACGGGAGATTCTATTCAACTATCGGGGCAGGTTAGTGGAAGAAGGGAAATTGAAATTTCTTGTTGAATTTATTACATTCAAAGACTACAAAAGACAGATCAACCTAGAACGTCAAAAAGATGGAGGTAGTATGTCAAAAGAGGTACATTTCTTTGCTACTAAAGCTGATTTAGAAACAGGGCTCAAAGAGTTAGAACTCTATCGTAAAGTGAAATATGTAAGAGCTGGATTGTTTGATCAAATGGAAGTTCCAGTTTATACATCTTATAGTGAAATTATTGACTTTGGTATTAATCATTCTGGGGACCATATATCTGAACGGTATCTTGTACTAGACCAAAATTTTGAATTGAAAATTGAAGAAGTACCTCAACAAAGAGGAGGATTAAAGTTTGCAGTTGACCAACTAATCAACGGCTCATCAATCGTCTTTTGGCCTGGTGGTATACATAAAGAAAGCTTTCTTATTTGTGGGCATATATCAACGAGTTCAAAAGAGAATATCTCACTAGAACTCTATAAGGATTTTAGAAAGAAAGTTCTTAAGGGTTTTAAGAAGATTGGAAGTTATTATTGTGGGCTAGAGGCATTGCAAATGAAGGATGAAGTCAGATTTATAACTATAGGTATTCATCAAGATAAGTTATACGACTTGAAAATCTAAGTACTTAATATTTACTAACGGAAGAGTTTAAGATCAGAGCTGTCTTTATGGCAGCTTTTCTTGTTCAACTAACGGGGCAGTTTAGTTGAAGAAGGAAGAGTAAAAAATATTAAATTTTGGAACTATTTTGAAGTGAATTCGTATATAAAGGTATTTAGATTTATAAAGGGGGAGAAATAAAAATGAAGAAATTAATCACCATTGTCATTACTTTGTTTGTTTTATTGGGACTAAGTTATGCTCTAACTTGGTTTACCCATTCAAAATTCATAGACTACTCATTTTTTGCTGGATTAGCGGTAACGGTTATTATTTGGTTTTTCACCTCAAAAGGTGGTTATTCTTCAAGAAGCCTAGATAGTTCCGTTCAAGGAAGTACAGGAATCAAAACAGAGAGACAAAAATATGAGTTTTCACCTAATATCGCCTTTTTTACGTCATTGGCTTACACCATTATTACTTTTTTAGCAATGTTATATTATTATAGGAGTTATCTCTAAATACAAGAGGATTTGCATTGTACATACCTTCTTAAATAACGGGTGCAAGAGTTAAAGAATGGGATCGCTGCGGCGGTCTTTTTCTTGTTCAGGTAACGGGGCAGGTTAGACGAAGAACATGAAGAATATGAGTTTTTTTGTTAAACGTTCTTGGTGCATATAATATTAAAAGAAAAAGAACTCATTATTGAGTTCCTTCCTCTAGATATTTCACCCGTTAGCCACACATTTAGCAGTTCTTCAAAATCTGAGGTTAACGGAAAATTTACATTTCCTTGTTAAATTTATTGGAATCCTTATGAAAAATAGCTAGTTATTTATAGAGTTAATATTATTGCTCAGATCACGATTATTGGAAGCTGTATTGTTATCTGCTTCAGCCGACTCCCCCATCTGGTTACCAATAACACCGCCTGAAACACCACCTATAACAGTACCAATTAGTCCAAATTGAGCACCTATCATAGCACCCGCAACGGCATCAGTAAAAGTTCCTGTTGCTTCAACAAAGTCGCTGGTACCTTGATTAGCATTACTACCAACTTGGTTGTCGCCACTTTCTTCTACAATTTTGCCAAAGTTATTGCGTTCGTTACTGTAATTCATCTATTCACTTCCTCGTTTATTAATAGGGAATATACTAAATATGAATGCAACCATCCTAAAAATATACTACCCAGCTGAAGTAGTTTTACTCACTATATGTTTAGGAAGCACGCTTTATCCTCAGTAATGCAGCTATAAAGGTATACACCAAGGGCATTGCTTTAAAAAGGGGTGCTTTTTTGTTTTTCAACAAACGGAGAAGAATAAAAAAAGACACGAAAACGATGGTTTAGATGGTTCTGGAGCTGATTCAATCATCGGTGCTTCGTCGCTTTATTCGTTGTCATCTTTTTGAGACTGTTGCCATATCAGGTCACCAAAACATTGTTATTTATATTTGCCTTTATTTGTTTTTGTTTTAGTGTTTATGTGTTACTTACTTACACTAATGGGTGCTTGAGTTTAACAAAGAGTCGTAGCTGCGACTCTTTTTTCTTGTTCCACTAACGGGGCAGGTTAGTTAAAAAAGGAATCAATTTTGGAGAACGTTACTGAAGGTCAAAGCACGATTAAGTTTCTATCGAGGAGGCTTTAAAGACTGAAAAGTGGTGATGTTCATAACCTTCTCAAATGGAATTGATGACCTTTAATTTCTTAATCAATTCCCCTTCTTCTTTCTTTTTTATTATGAATGAAGTTGTTCATAAGAATCTTGAATACAATAACAGTTAACAATTGAGTGAACACATAGACAAGGAATGAATAACGAAGTTCCCACCCTTTATATTGGAAAACGCGAAAGGTATTAGATAGAGCTTCGAAAGCAGTCCCGAATAAAGACCAACACAAAATATAAAAAGGGATTAACAACCCTTTAATCTTTAGCTTGTCGTAGAGATAAATGAACAGGTATCCACTAATGGGATACATTCCCCAGGTTGGAATCTCCGATATGGTCAGCCCTGGATTTATGTTTGAGTCGTATAAATCCATTGGTGGGACCCCAATTGTTTCGTCTAAACCCAACGAAACTGCCAAACTCAACATCATAATAAGTACTGAAACAACTTTGGGTAAACGTTGTGGCAACCAATATACTATAAGACATCCCACGAGAAATACAAAAATACTAAACCATACGTTAATATTCGAAATTAAATACATGCTAAATCCCATCACTCCGTATAAGCAATCGAATCATCCAAACTGAACATAATGCCATAATCAAAACAATGGATTTAAAAGGTATGTACCACAGTAATCCAACTGAAACAAAACGGGCAACACCGAATACGTGGAAGGTCCAGCCCCCTAAAAAAAGAACTCCAAGGGTTGCAATATAACATAGGAGTCTAACGATAAAGTGTTTTAACAGGAGAACCTTATCAAGAACCCATGTAATAATAATAGGATTTAATATAAGAGACCATGTTATTCGGACTAAAGCTAATTCCTTACTATCTGGTACAGTAATCCAATGTTTATTAACAAGGAAATAAGTGTAAACAAGGGCATTAACCGCTGTTACCGTAAACCAAATCGCTAATAGTTCAAATAGGTGAAGATGTTTGGTTTTTACACAGAATGCGGTTAATAATAGAACAGAAAAAGAAACCACCAATACCATTAACATACA
>NZ_JBALPP010000001.1:6000-8574 GCF_036965425.1 Neobacillus drentensis
ACTTAAACTAACGGGTGCAAGAGTTAAAGATTGGGATTGCTGTGGCGATTATATTTTGGGTAAATATTTTTAAGAAGTTGCCCCTCTCAAAAGAGAAGGGCTTTTCATTTATTTTAAACCGTTCCGTCCTTGGTCATATTTCTCTTCATGCATATGGTCGACATAATCATCAGAAATCTCGCCTAAATGCAGCATGTCTTCCCCATTCATTAGACCTTCCAGTGAATCAAAAAACGATTTAGGAATGTTGAAATCAATCAAAAGGTCCCCTGAGTTGCTATAGACACTCGCTGATAAATTACCTGGAGGCTCTGACATCTTCAACAAATCCTTTAACGTTATAGCTTTACCTTCTGCTTTCAAATTGACCTTTACTTCATAGAGGGCAATGGTTTCCTCCAAGATTTGAACCATTTCGTTCAGTTCTTGGTCACTTAATTGGGAAGGATCTTCGATATTGAGAAATTTTTCCCAAAGCGTATCGTTTGTTGCGATTTGGTCAAGTTGGTCTTTATTTTTTTCTTCGACTTCGCTCAAATAGTTAAAAAATCTCTCTGCTTCTTCCTCTGTTATTCCAAATTCCGATAGTGCATTTTCGGTTTCGGCCATGTATTCATCATAATTGACATAAAACTCAAGTGATGCATCCAAATCCTCAATAAATTTATAGTCATTTAATGAGTCGCCGAAATGGTCCATGAGGTCATTAAATTCTTTATCTGTCAGACCATATTTCGTTAATAACTCCTGCAAATTTTTCGAGTTTATAGGGGTTCCCAGAACTTCTTTAAGCTCGTCCACTGTACTATAATCATCCAAAGGGATCTCATAATAGTCCAGATAATCCATCAAGTCCTGTTTTGTCCAGCCAATACTGGCCAAATATTGGTTCAATTCATTTTCTGGAGGAGCAGCCTGAGCGACTGGAACATTGAACAGGAATGGAAAAGAAAGCAAACAAACCAGGAATGCCTTAATATAAACCATCGGAAACCTCCTTTTATTTGGTGCATAAATATTTTGCCCCCTACCGACTCTAATTAAGAAAAGCAAATAATTCCTAATAAAATTTAGGCTTTTAATAAATTTGCAGGAAAGCGTCTCATTGGCCATGAAACCTGCATTTTTTTATATTTCGGCAAATGTAGAGCTTTTCACTATAGGGTAACTACGACAACTCTTTTTCTTGTTCCGCTAACGTGGCAGGTTTGTGAAATAACAGGTATATGAACATATCTGGATAAATTGGTAAAAAAGTACACACTATAAACTTTGGGGGTGGTATAATGAAAAACTTAAAATTATTTTATTTCGCTTTGCTAATTCTACCTTGGCTAACAGTTCCATTCTTAGGTCGAAATTCATTTAAAAAATATCTTCCAGCAGCAATTTTTATGAGTACAGTCACAACAGCATTAGATTTATTCGGTGAAAAGAAAAAATGGTGGCGATTTTATAAAGAGATACCGCCATTAAAAGGTATGAACCTTTTTAATTTCGGCCCTTACTTTGTTTCAAGTCTTTGGATGTTAAAAATGACTTATGGGAATTTCCCATTATATATAATCTCTAATACGATTCTTCATATTTGCTTTATTTATTTTGGAGGTATAAAATTTGTAAATTATTTTAAATTATTCACCTTAGAAAAGTTAACAAAATTTCAATACTTAGCTATCGACTTTTTAAGAGCATTAATTCTATATGGTTTTCAATCCATTAATAATTTTAGTCAAAGGCTTTCTAACAAGTAATAAATTAAAAATTTATTGAAAAATGGCGAGGATTTCTAAAAAATAAAACACTGTTTCTTGTGTTTATATATAGCACATTGTGAAAGAATTCACTTAAAGTAACGGGTGCAAGAGTTAAAGAAAGTGATCGCTGCTGCGGTCTTTTTTCTTGTTGTGCTAACGGGGCAGTTTAGTTTAATAAGGATTAATTTCATAATTTCGTTAGTGCCTAGTGAAGGGAATATCATTTAATGGGAATAATTAACATATTTATCATTAAACGTTCAATTACCTTATTTTACTAATTGACAATTCTTTCTTAAAAAATATAATTAATTAATAATATGTTAACTAATAAAATAAAAGAGTTAACATTACAGGGAGGGAGATTTAGTATTCTAAAAATACTGTATTTCTTGACGATTTTTAAATGAATTGAAATTGTTATAAAAAAATATTTCTTATCCAGAGAGATGGAGGGACTGGACCTATGAAATCTCAGCAACAGGTCCATTTAAGATACTGTACTAATTCCAGCGGGTAAAACTCCTGATAGATGAGAGCATTCATTTTATTTGTCAGTAGCGCACTCTTTTTTAGAGTGCGTTTTTGTTTTCTCTGGATAGTAACTAAAGGAGAGTAGCTATTATGGAATTAAGACATCTTAAAACTTTCAAATTCGCGGCAGAGTACTTAAATTTTACAAAGGCTGCTCAGCAGTTAAACTTCACTCAACCTGCTGTAACTGCACAAATTCAGACGCTCGAACAAGAATTGAAACAACAGCTATTTATACGAATAGGAAAGAAGAACTTTTTGACGCCTGCAGGTGAAATCCTTA
>NZ_JBALPP010000002.1:0-5520 GCF_036965425.1 Neobacillus drentensis
CCTGCAGGTGAAATCCTTAAATCATATACGGATCAGCTTTTTTCCATAGTTGAGGAGATTGAATCATCATTCGACGAACTTTCAAATTTGTACGGCAATGTAACGATTGCCGCTACTGAAGGCTATTGGACGTATTATTTTCCTTATATCATACCTGAGTTACTGAAGCTATATCCCCAGGTACAGATTAAGTTGATTTCCTGTAAAAGGGATGAAATTATAAAAGGGATAGAATCAAATAAATACGATATAGGGATTATTTCGGGCGAGTTATATAAAATTGGAATGACAAATATATTGATTTCAGAGGGCGACGAATTGGTAACAGTGGTTTCTAAAGAGTTATATGGTAGGTACCCGGTAGACCAATTACTGCCGAAATTTCCTTTTTTACAACTACAAGCTGATGGATGTTATGATCCGATGATCAGTAAATATTTAGAACAAATGAAACTCTTATCACAAAACGTAATAGAATTTGGAAGTTTAGAAGGAATCAAAATGGCAGTATTAAATAATATTGGGGTAGGGATGGGAGCCAGTGTCAGCCTAAAAGAAGAAATTAACAATGGTGATTTAGTCCCGATCCTAGTTACTGAGAACATAAAAATAAAAACCTCTATCATTACGTTGAAGGAAAAAGAAAACCTTGAAACAATTCAATCTTTTATTAATGTAATCCAAAAAAATTGGAATAGCAATTCTACTATGTAGTAAAAAAGCAGAAAAGCTCAGACAAGATTTAGAAGAAATGAACCTCCAAATTATTTGTAATGGTGCTGCATTAAACGTGTATCCATCTCCAATGGCACTATCAATGGGAAGTGGACGTTTAGCTTACAAATTAAGTTTTGGAAAACAAGCTATATCAAAGGATTTAGTTGATATTTTTGATTGTGATGATACTTTAAATTTTGTTAGCATCCTTAATCAGCGAAATTTCTATAAGGATTGGCTAAACAGTTTAGGATTGTCATTGAATTTAATTTAAATTTACTACCTAGTTATGCAACTAACGGGTGCAAGAGTTCAAGATGAGATCGCTGCGGCGGTCTTTTTCTTGTTCAGCTAACGGAGCAGGTTACTAAAAATAGTATAGTGTGGAATTAGAAGATGAAACATATCTAATAATAGCGAGGGAGCTACGGCTAAGGTCTTATATTTTATTAGACTATCACTGTATTTACGGCTTAATAAATCTTTGTTATGCTTTTTATGGAAATAATTTCTACATATAAAGGAGATATCGATGTGAAAAAAATATTATCCGCAGTAGTAGCGGTCGTAATTATAGTAGGTATAGTAGGTATAATTGAATTATCTAATGAAGCAGAATATAAAAAGTGTTTAGAGGCACAGGGAATTTCGAACACAATTGCCAAAGTAGTAGGTGACGAACCAACTAATGCTTGTAATGAATAAAAGAGGATGAGAATCATTAACTAATAATGTTTTTCTTTATACTATCAAAAATAATATAGACTTTTCAGCAGACAATTAACAAAAGAAAAGTGAAGCTTATTCAACTAACGGGTGCGATACTTCAAGATGGCATTCCCCAAAAAACAACCTAATAAAAGTGCTTAAAGGGAGTAATTAAATGTTTGAAACAATATATTGGCGGATATTCATCGATGTCACCTCAAAAGAAAAGGCACAAAAAGTAATAAACAGATTATCTCAAGTAATTGGAGAAATAAACACGGTAAAATTGGAGCCATATTGGAAGGATAAATCGAAGTATGAACTTGTTTGTGAAACCAAATTACTAATTGAAGAACCAGATAAGGCAGTGTTTTATATACTTCAATTAGTTAACCAACTTGGACGAGAAATTAGTGTAACGGGTCCTAATACATACGATAAAGGACAGGTGGAGTTCGAGGGTCTCTGTTCATCTCCTACATTTGTAGGGCTTAGTTGGTTCCATTTTCATATCGATAATTCTGGATCCTTATTCAGCTAACGGGGTGCAATAGTTGAAGATCAAGTTGCAAAATTGGTATCATTTTTGTTATTTTCTTGACGGTTAGGATATTAAAGGGAGTAAATTATTCATCGTGTAATTCTGTCTTTCGAGGACAAAATATGTTAAGGGATTGTGCTGGAAAAGCACTTCCCATTTTTTAATAAGGAGTGAAATGAATGGCTGATAAAAACGAACGCAATCGAGTCGATTACGATGCTGGTGAGGCTGTAGGTACTGTTGTTGGTGCTGTCTCTGGTGCTGCCGTGGGTTCTGCATACGGTCCGATTGGTACTGTAGTAGGAGCAGTTACAGGTGGAGTGATGGGTAACAATCTCGGCGAAGGAGCCGATGAAGCTAATGACGGTGATGCGGACCGAGATGATTAGCATTTAAACAAAGAGGTACTAAATGCATTAAGACTCTCAAAAAGGGAGTCCTTTTATTTTTCTATTAATTTATTCAGCTTTTTAGGTAAATTTCTAGAAAAGATTGTGGATTGTTTCACTTAAAGTAACGAGTGCTTTTGTGAAAAAAAGGGTTCGCTGCGGCGAGCTCATCTTTTTTGCTTATTCCACTATCGAAGCAGGTTAGCTTAAGAAGTAAGGGAATTAAATTACCAAAATTAGGGTATTATGGTATATTTGGTATGGTAGCACTCATTTATTTTATAGGGGGATAACAATGGATGTGTTATGGGTAATCATTACTATAATTTTGATAGGAATATTCGATTGGATCGTTTCTTGGAGGATTCAGGATGAAAAGAAAAAGGTACGATTTAAAACGATGTTATGGGGAATCGCTTTTTATTATTTTCATAGCTTTAGTGTTAATTCAATATCTATAAATAAAAGTATATAAAACCTGAGCGTATACTTAACTTGGGCTTGTTCTACCCCGACTACCGTATTCATATGACCATATAGAAAAAGGTCAACCAGAAAAATCAGGCTAACCATTACGAACGGGTGCAAGAGTTCAAGAGGATCGCTGCTGCGGTCTTTTTTGCTTGTTGTGCAAACAGGGCAGTATAGTTTAATAAGAATACACAGAAAAGTCCAACATAAATGAATAAATATGTTAAAATTTAGAAAATTCGATTGTGTGAATTGTAGAGTGAGTGTATGCAGTCTTTTGTTAATTAAAAAAAGGGGCTTTAATTTGAAAAAAGTTATAATTGTCATTTTTTCTTTATATTTGTTAGTAGGATGTAGTGACAGCAATGTACTACAGAATAAAAAATTAGAAGAGTTTATTTATACAGTAGTGGAAGACAAAAGTAAAAGTGAAATAGATATAACGTCTTTGGCTAAATTCACTTGGGACAAAGCCTTTATTTTTCCGCCTTATACAACTCAAGTAAGTATCGATGAACAATTAGATGTCCATTTTAAAGACCCAAGTAATATTGATACGAGGGACGATATATATCTATTGGTTTTTCTTAATAAAGGCAAGGTAGTTCAATATGAAGAAATAAAGCGTCAAAAATCTGATTTTTCGGTTGGGGAAAAGAAATTCCTTACGCCGTCTAGTGCATCTATAAAAATTGTAAGGATATAAAAATTAACTTAAGTTGGAATAACTTTTTCCTATGGTGACGAAGGTAAGATTATGAAAAAATGTCCTTACACTCACGAGGGCCTTAGTTGAGGAAGAAAAGTTACTAGGACTCTAATGGTCCTTATTGTTTTTATTAATAATAGGCTATGTTAAAGCTTAATGTTGATTTAAAGTGAGAATTTTATATATTCAAAAAAAGCCCTCAATAGAGGAGTTTTTTTGGATTAACTACTTTTATTTTTTCCATGAATTTATCAAGGCACTCAAGGCATAGAATACCTTCTTCAGGGACGTTTTTCTCATTACAATGAACACATATGGTCCATTTTCAACCTCCTTTCTTAGTCTAATTTGCTACCCCAATTTTCCAAAACGAATTGAGCTTCTTCTTCAGGTGTGAACAATCCAGTAGACCAGCCTTTAGTACCATCTTGCATTTTCAAGATATAGTCATGGTCACCGTCAACAGTAGAGAAGTCTCCTTCTGCCCACTTGTCTAAAATCATTAGCATTTCATCTTTATGCTCAAAATGGCTGTCTTCAACGAATTCAGTAACTTCTTTAATGTTCGCTTTATTCATTGGTACAGCACCGATCTTCTCTTCAGCCGCTATTTTCTGATGTGTCATTTGATTCATAGTCATTAGAACGCTATCTTAATCATCAAAGAGACCGATTTAATTCTAACACACCATTAAATTTAAAATAAAAGGATTAATTGAAATAAAATGAGAATTTTATTATCTTTGGCGCAAAGATTTGTGAAGAAATACACTTAAATCATCGGGCAGTTTAGTTGAATAAGGAATGAATATCATAAAGAAAAAAATTTATGGATTAATAAATAACTTGTCCCTTTCAATAAGAGAATTTTTTTCATTAAATATAGTGATAGACAAATTCCTTGTTGAAAAGAAGTGTATTAATGGCAACTTTACTATCAGGTCAATTCTTAACTATAACGAGGACATGAAGTGGATTATTTCTCACTTTCACTACTCTAATAATAGAACTTTACCCGCAACAGACTGAAATTTTTTCAGAGGATTCTACTATAAATTACGGAAAGGGGAGATTCTGTGCTAGGCTATATAAGGTCACTAGAGTTTTGGATTACCATAGTAGTTACAGCTATCATGTTAAAAGTCATTGGCTTAAACGACCTAGCCAACTATATTCAAGTATTCTCAGTATTCCAATTCAGCTATATTATCCATAAACTGCATAAGCACCACAAGTTATTAAAAAGTTTAACTAAGGACGAATAATAGGGGAAGGAGGGACACTTTTTAAAAATTCCCCTCTATTTCTCCTATATTTCCATAAAAAAAGAGAGCGGCGAATCACTCACTTTGCTATATACATTCATCTTTCTACCAGTTCTAGCTTCTCACCATTCGGACCTTGGAAAAAGGCGATTTTAACTGTATTATTTAAAATGCTTCGAGGTTCTTCATCTACTAATTTGACGCCTGCTTTTTTAAAACGTACGAGTTCCGCTTCAATGTTTTCAACAGTAAAGGCCAAGTGGTTAACAATTCCTTCGTTTTCAACCGGGCCGCCGTAGACTAGTTCAACCTCTACACTTGGCTGCTCAGGAAAAAATAAAAATGCAAGCTCAACAGTGTCATTTAACCACTCTCTATTTCTTAATTCTAAACCGAGGATCTTTTGATAGAACGCTAAAGACTCGTCCATGTCATTGACCATAATCCCCACATGCTCCATTTTCACAATGCATTCCTCCAAACGGTAAATAGTATGTATCGTACCTTTATATAATAGTCTATATTTGACTGTTCTAATAGAAAAAATTCAATTTGTTAATACGGTGCGGCGAATCTATTTTATATACGAACGGGGCTGATTAGTGCTAGAAAGTTAATTAATTGTGGCTAGGTTCTAATCTAAACGCAAATAAACATAATAGAATATATTATATTGGGAAGACATTTCACTCCATTGTAAGGCACAATTATTTGTGCCTT
>NZ_JBALPP010000003.1:0-59719 GCF_036965425.1 Neobacillus drentensis
AAATAATACCAATGGATAAATACTGGGAATTAGACATTCTTCTAGAATATATATAAATACACATAAAATATAAATGCACTTTATACTATATCAATAAAGTAAAATTATTTTATAATTCTGTTTATCAAACAAAAAAAGATGACATCACAAGGGAGATTGATGTCATCTTTTTATTAGTTTTTATTTATGCTACTTTTGATTCCAGCTGAACTCGTGGTGAATTCCACATACTAATCCATTTCTTAATTGCACTCACCATAATTACCATTCCAAGTATTAACATGATGATTGATAATATTCCATTAAGAACACTATAGCCAGTTGAAGCGGTATTGAGATAAACGTTTTTTACCATCCAGTATCCTGCATAGTTTACCGTCACGAACAAATACGAAAGCGGGACAAGGCAAGTAAGCATATAGCGTCGTTTATCTGCAAATTTGAGAATAACAGTGGCACCAACTATTAGACCAATCGAAGCCATTAATTGGTTTGAAACTCCAAACAGAGCCCATACAGAACCAATGTCGCCTGAGAATAATAAATATCCCCACATAAAGCATGCTAAAGCACTTGCAATAATTGACCCTGGAAGCCAATCAGTTTTTTTCAAAGGTTTATAAAATTCACCAAAAAAGTCTTGTATTAAATAACGCGCTACACGCGTTCCGGAGTCAATCGCCGTGAGGATAAACACCGCTTCAAACATAATGACAAATTGGAAGAAATAAGATGATAGCTTCGCAAACCAAGGAATACCAGTAAAAATGTAGGTCATCCCGACAGCTAAGGTAACTGCGCCACCGGTTCTGCCTTCTAGATCAATCCCAATTTCCTTAGCAAGTTTCGGTAACTCCACCACATTCATGCCTAAAGTCTTGAATACTTCAGGTGTTGAGTTAATAGCAAAGTAATCTGCAGGCTGGAGAGCAGTTGCAGCAATTAACGCCATGATTCCCACAACACATTCAACTAACATTGCTCCAAAACCAACAACCTTAATATCTGACCAACGATCTAGCATTTTTGGCGTTGTACCTGAGCCAACAAATGCATGGAAGCCGGAAATTGCACCGCAGGCAATGGTTATGGAGATAAACGGCCATACTGGTCCACCTAAAACCGGCCCGCCCCCTTGAGTGAATTTTGTAAAAGCCGGCATCTCAATAGTAGGATTAATAATAAATACTCCAATAATTAAAGCAATAAATACCCCTATTTTCATAAAGCTGCTTAAATAATCGCGTGGCGCAAGTAAAAGCCAAACTGGTAGGGCTGCTGCAAAAAATGCATAGATTGGCAGAATAATAGCCAATGTTTTTGTGTCTAATGTCAACCAATCACCTAAAGCCGTATCTTGGATAGAAGGACCAACAAAAACTCCAACCATGACAAGAATAAAGCCAATTGTTGAGGTTAATTTCAAGTTGCCCGTTTTTTTATAAGCAATTCCTACAAACATTGCAATTGGAATCGTGATTCCTACCGAAAACGTTCCCCATGGATTGTTTTCGAGAGCATGAAGTACAACCATGGATAGACCTGCCATCGTTATCGTTATTATGAACAGCATCGCTAGACCCGTACAAAAACCTGCAACTGGTCCAAGTTCCTCTTTTGCAACTTCGGATAAGGATTTTCCTTTTTTTCGCATAGATGCAAAGAGAACTACTGCATCATGAACCGCTCCGCCTATTACCGCTCCAATCAGCAGCCATAATAATCCTGGCAAATAGCCAAATTGTGCTGCAAGAATAGGACCTACAAGAGGCCCTGCTGCTGCGATTGCAGCAAAATGATGACCAAATGTTACCCACTTATTAGTTGGCACATAATCCTTTCCATCATTTAATTCATGAGCTGGTGTCGGTTTTGAATCATCTAATTTCAACACCTTTACAGCCATGAATGTTCCATATAAGCGATAAGCAATCATCAAAATACAAATTGAACCTATTACAATTGAAACCGCATTCATTTTATTTCAACCCCCTGATTCCTTTTTTCTTATCTCTATCATATCGAAAGAAAACGTTACCATTAGGTTTTCAGGCTGAAATGCAAGAATTTTCGGATGAAAAACAAGAATAATAGTATGAAATACAAAAACAACTGCTCAAAAACCGAGCAGCTGTTTTAGCTCTTTTGTATAAGTTCTGCTGACCGGAACTTTTTCTCCATCCTTCATGATTAAATTATAGGTTGAATTAAACCACGGCTCAATCTCGTTAATCGCATCAATATTTACTAGATAAGCCCTATGAACTCGAAGGATGGAAGAATGGTGAAGCTTCCTTTCAAACATGACAAGTGGGTCATTTACAATGTGTTTCTGTTTATATGCGGCTATGACAGTTTTCCCCTCGATTGAACCAATATAATGAATTTCATTAAGATTTATCAAGACAATTTTTTCATCAACAGTAACAGCCAGCTTTTCTGTCCTCTCATGAGAAAGAGATTTTTTTCTTGATGAAAGAGTAATGTTTGGTTCCTTGTTTCCAACAACCCTATAAAGTTTTTCAATCGTCTGCTGGACTCTCTTCTCATCAAAAGGTTTAAGAATATAATCAGCCGCATTTAATTCAAAAGCCTTTAAAGCATACTCATCAAAAGCTGTTGCAAATACTATTAATGGAGGATATTCCAATTCATTAATTCGCGCGGCAATTTCCATTCCGCTTTCATCTGCAAGCTGGATATCTAAAAAAATAACATCAATTTCAAGGTTCGCTAATTTTTCAAAAGCCGCCTCAACAGAATCTGCCTCACCGGCTATTTCAACCTGTTTGCTCCTTTTAAGGAGAAAGACCAGTTCATCCCTTGCAAGCGGTTCATCATCAACGATAAATGCCTTTAGCAACAACCTCACCCCATTTTTGTTGATTTTCAGGTAATGTTATGAAAACCTTGGTTCCTTTATTAGGCCAACTGTTTATTTGAAAAGAGGCGGTTTGCCCGTAGATTTCTTCAATCCGTTTTTTGATATTCCATAAGGCCGTACCAGTTCCACCCACTGAATCCACCGTCTGATTTCCTAGTGAAGAGAGTAATTCTTGCGAGATTCCTTTTCCGTCGTCCTCCGTTAGCAGAACTATTTTCTCCCCTTCTCTAAAGCATCGGACCTTTACTGTACCATTTTGAGCTTTAGGGAATGCATAACGAATGGCGTTTTCGACAAGCGGCTGTAAGGTAAAAGGAGGAATCAGCACCTTTTCTAATGATTCATCTATATCTAATTCAACCTTATAACGGTTCGGAAAACGCGCCTGCTCGATCGTTAAATAGGCATCAACATGTTCAAGCTCTTTTTCAAGGGGTATTAGCATTTGCCTCGAGCCCTGAAGATTGCTGCGAAAGAAAGTACTTAATTTAATCAGAAGGCTCCGTGCTTTATCTGCATCCGTACGTATTAGGCTGGAGATTGTATTTATAGCATTAAACAAAAAATGAGGATGAACTTGAGCTTGTAAAGCCTTTATCTCAGCATCCTTTAATAACCTTCTTTGCATTTCGAGCTCACCCATTTCCAGCTGTCCTGAAAACAATTGGCCTAATCCACCCGCAAGTTCTTGTTCAACAAGATCAAGCTTACTGACATCCGTAAAATAAAGCTTTAACGTACCAACGGTTTTTTCGTGGACCTTTAATGGTAAGACGATGGCCGCCTTTAAAGGGCAGTTTGAGTCAAAGCACTTAATTTCTTCTGGGGATTTTGCAATAATAATCCTGCCCTCGTCCAATACTTTTTTCGTTAATTCTGTTGACATATTTCCAAGCGGGACATGATGATCGGAAGCAGCCCCGACATGGGCTAATACCTGTGTTTGGTCAGTGATCGAAATCGCATCTGCATGTGTCCATTTCAGAATAATTTCAGCTGCTTTCTTGCACGAATCAACATTCAAGCCTTGACGAAAGAACGGAAGTGTTTGGTTCGCAATATATAAAGCTTTATGCGTTTGAAGTGCGCGTGTCCGCTCCTGCTCTTGAAGAATTTCCTGTATAATGAGCAGGAATAATAATGTACCAAATCCGTTAATTACAATCATCGGGAAAGCAATTAATTCGACAAGATGCAGCGCTTCCTCATATGGCTTTGCTAAAAGAAGAATAATTCCCATTTGGACACATTCCATTAAAACTCCCATGATGACTGCTTTCCAATGGGAATTTCCATCTTGAATTTTAAAGCGTTTGCTTAAACTGCCAGTAACTATTCCAGCCAAAATGGTGGACAATGCACAAGCAAATCCTGTAAAACCACCCAATGTCAATCTATGCAAACCGGCGATTAACCCTACGCCAACACCAACTATTGGACCGCCCAGCAATCCTCCCATCGTTACACCCATTATTCTCGTATTTGCAATGGCACTTTCACTATCCATATCTGACAGCCATTCCTGGGAGGTAATGGTACCGTGTCCAATCTTTACTCCTGTATAATTACTAATAATTCCAAATACACCAAAAATGGCAATCATGACTATCTTTGCCCGAATGCCATGCTCATTATGGATAATCTCACGAAAAGATTTCATTCTCGAGAGAAGGAATGCAACAATGATTAGGATTCCAACACGCTCTAACATAAGCGGCAATAATTCAATCATAGTACTCTCCTTTTTAAAAGACTTTCTTTGATAATATAACTATATCAAAAAAATAAACTAACCGGTCAAACGAGCGGTTAGTTTTGCTTGTTAAATATTTACTAGTTCCTCTTTTCTCCCTGACGGAAGTACCATCGTCACGATGGTCCCTAGCCCTGGTTCGCTTTGATAGGAAACTTTTCCACGCATTGTTTCTATAATTCTTAAAGAAACAGACGTGCCTAGACCAGTACCTTTATCTTTTGTCGTATAAAATAACGTTCCTATCCGTGATAATTGTTCAGGGGTCATTCCTTTTCCAGTATCAGAGATTAATATGGAGGCCGAGGTTTGATCTGATTTGTTATGTATGGTTACTTTACCGCCTTCTGGGGTTGCTTCAATCGCATTTTTAATTAAATTAACGAGCGCTTGTTTTAATTGGTTACGGTCAGTAAAAAGAATAAATTCCGCATAATCAAGCTGACTTTCTAACTGAACACCCTGTTTTGCTGCCAAAGGAGCTAGAAGCATCATTACCTCTGATAAAACCTCGGTCAACAGAAATTCTTCTATTTTTTCAAATTTTGGTTTTGCAAAATTCAGGTAGTCATTGATAATCGATTCCGCACGAGCTAATTCACTTAATACTAGCGTAAGATATTCATAATTCTTCCCTGCCTCTTGCTGCTGCATCAACTGAAGAAATCCCTTGACAACTGTTAATGGATTGCGGACCTCATGTGCAATGGAAGCAGCAAGTTCTCCAAGCGTATTAAGCTTTTCGGCACGCTGGATCTCCTCCTTCATTTTATTTCTTTCAATCATTCCTTCATAGAGCTTTGCGGCTAAAGCAATAGAAATGGTTTCAATTAAACCAACAAGGAGTAGGTCTGGAATATTGAAGTCTAATTTAAATAAATCTCCCTCAAAATAGCGGGAAACTCTAAGTGATAGATAGCAAACAACAAGAGACCAGCCACCGGCTAAGATAGTTAGAATTACACGTTTATTTGGCGGGCAGTTCCAAAACTTTTTGATCATGAGAAATGGAATAAGAGCAGTAAATAAACTGTTTACAATTCCAAATAAAACTGTATCTCCTCCCATTAATATACGGGCAATAATAATGGTTAGTAAAACCGTACCTCCTGCAGCCCTCCCTGCGTATAAAAAGGCTACAATAACAGGAACATATCGGAGGTCCCAATAGAATCCATAGTTGGCATATGAAAAAGTCATGCAAGCAAGCGCCGCAATACTGTGCAATATTCCTACAAGGTAGGGATTATTTAATTTGTTCTTATGATCTAAAAGCGCGCTACAAAAAAGGACAGGTGCGATGGTGATTAATAAATTCAAAAGAAGTTTTTCTGCCAGCATTGTATTCCCCCACAGTTAACCATATATAAGGATAACAATACGACGAAAATCGTCATATTCCTTCAATTTTCAAAAAATTATACTAAAAAAAAATCATCGGCTTTTTCCCGTAAAATTACCATAGTATACATAACATTTCCTATCTTCGTCAATTTCCCTGGAATCCATAGCGAACTCAACAAATTTCCCATTCTTTTGTATATAAATATACTCTGAGTGGAGGGCAGGGAGCACTTCCTCATGATCCCAAACATCCTTATGCTCTATTAGGCTTGAACCGCTTCTATTAAGTTCTCTTATCTCAAAGCCAATATGAGAATAGTGGATTTCCGCTGAATCATTCGTAAAACTTTCTTTTTTGATGTATATTACTGCAGTCCCATCCGGGTCCATGGCAGTTGCAGTGACAACATATGTCTCTCCTTCTTTCACAAAAAATTCACAGGACATCCTTGCCACTGTTTCTGAAGCAGAAAGATTCATGTAATTCCAAAGGGCAGGGTACTGGTGGTCATCATCAAGCCGATATTCCAGTCTCACAGGTTATCACTCCTTTTCTACTAATTTTACCATTGTTTTCCTCAATTTTACTTTTATAATTAAAATATATAACAAAGAAGGAGAGTGGTAAGGTGAAGAAAACACAATGGTTAATAACTGGTGTTCTTACTTCTCTTATGGCCGGAACGCTTTCAGGCTGTTCAGATGATCTTCCGCCAAAGCCCAATGACAGCAGCTGCAGAGATTGGGAATGGGACGATGATCAAGGTGTGTGGCAATGCGATGACAGCCATTCAAGTCATTATGGACATTATTTTTACGGGGGAAGCTATTATAGGAATAAATCCTCCCTCTTGAAATCCTCCTCCTATAAATCCTATAAATCTTCCTCAAGCTTTAAGGGAGGATTTGGGAGCGGGTCGAAAGGTGGATTTGGAGGATAGAAATGTCTGATTATGTTGAAAAACGCAAAGACTTTTATGCACGATATCCATTCTTTTGGTCAGATTTATACGGGAGCGAGTACAGTCTTTTTCACGTATTTACAATAACGCAGGAAATCCACCTTAGAATTAAACAAGCAACAGAACGAATGGGACAGATTTTTTTTAAGACAGCCGTTCTGCTTCGAAATCTGACGGATGAACAGCTGCTTGAATTCGGATATCCAAAAGGGAGCCTTCCATTTATTAGAGAAAAAACTCTTTTTCCGGAATCTGTTATTTCCCGTTTCGATTTCGCGCTGACGAAAAATGGCGTTAAATTACTCGAATTCAATAGCGACACACCAACCTTTATTGTGGAATGTTTTCAAATGAACGGACTGGTTTGTGGGGAATTCGATATTCTAAATCCGAATAATGACGGGGAAAGGCTCCTTTCCTCTGGTCTTACAAAAGCCGTAATAGAGGCGTCAGCCGGAAAAATGTCACCGAACGTGGTGTTCACTGCCCATGAGGATCATATGGAGGATTGGAACACCACTCTATATTTAAGTGAGCTTTGTCAGGTGAAAAATAAAACGGTTCCTTTAAGTGATCTTCGCATCACAAATCATGCTTTATTCGATCCAGACGGCGAGGTCATAGATGTTTTGTACCGCCAAACCTATCCACTTGAGCATCTTATCGAAGACAAGGACTCTGAATCAGGCGATCTTGTTGGAATCGAATTACTAAAGCTTGCAAAGGAAGGGAAAATCTCGATTGTAAATCCTGTTTCCGCTTTTCTTCTCCAGCCTAAATCCATTCAAAGTCTAATTTGGGGATTAGCTGAGCAAGGAGCCTTTTACTCAGCAGAAGAACAAAAATGGATTAAGGAATATATGCTTCCTACCTATCTTGAGCCAGATTCATTTTTAGGCACTTGTGCCTTTGTCCAAAAACCATCGTTTGGCAGAGAAGGAGATTCTATTAAAATTTGGAATCAACATTCCGAAATCACTGAGCAAAATTCATTTCAAACCTATGAACAAGAACTTCCTGTCTTTCAGTCCTATGTACCTCTTCCAACTGTTTCACTGGAAACAGAAAAAGGAATGGAGGAACTCTCCTACGTGTTCGGTTCATTTCTTATTGCCGGCAAGCCTAGCAGCATTGGAATTCGTGCAGGCGGGAAAATCACAGGGAATGAATCTTACTTTTTACCGGTGGGAATAAAAAAATAAGGGGGAACGTAAATGGCAAATTTCTTATTATACTTGGCCGTATCGCTTGGGCTTTTACTAGCGGGACTTTTTCTTATGGAAGTAACAACAAAGGTTAAGGAATTTTCTTTAATGGCGAAAGGAAATAAAGCAGCGAGCTATGTACTAGGCGGCCGTCTCCTTGGTCTTGGAATCGTTTTGTATTCAACCGCTGCCAATTCGATTTCTCTCATAGACATGGTAATTTGGGGAGCGATTGGCATTCTAGCGCAGATTATAGTTTTTTACCTAGCAGAATGGCTGACACCACGATTTAATGTCAACCAAAGCATCGAGGAAGATAACCAGGCAGTCGGACTTTTTCTTATGTTTTTATCGATTTCAATCGGGGTTGTGATTGCCGGCTGTTTAACCTATTGAAAAAACGCATCCCGTGGATGCGTTTTTTTAGATGGCCTGGTAGGTTTTCTTGTCGCAAATGACAAATAACCTTGCGTCCTTAGGAATAGGTTCTTGCCATTTTTTCAAAATGTTCAAATCGCTTCGGTCTGCAATTAATTGTGCCCCTTTTTGCTTAAGACTTTCATATGCCTCCCCATAAGTTTTCCATTCAGGGTTAACTTCAACCTCCCATAAATCACTTCCATCCTCACCGTCTTTGCGGCTTAATAATTGTGTGAAGAGGTGGCTGGCTCCTTTCGTCTGAGCAGATTTTGCCATCAGATTAGATACAGATTCGTGCGAAAGGATAAATTCATCAATTTTAACATGCTTAAAATTACCAACATGCTTTTCATTTAATATCTCTGCAATCGTATAAATTTCTTTTTCCGTGCCGTCATCGTACCGTTCAATCGAGGAAGCTACTAAAAGTGTTTTTCCATCCGCCAGATCCGGATTGTCGATACCATCTGGAGCAAACAAAAGAACCGCTTTTGCTTTTTCAATCTTAGCTTTTCTCAAAATGTCTTCATCAGTCGGACTCCCTTGAATATAAAGAAACCGTTCATGTTCATAGGGGGTCTTCTCCAATTCATCTATTAGAACAATTTCAGTTTTAGGTTCTGCTATAAACAATTCCTTTATGGTATTCTTACTTTTAGCCGTCCACCCGACAATAACAAAATGATTTTCTCCTCTAAAAGTCATTTTACCTTCCTCCTTCATCCGTTTATACTGGGAAACACCATCGACAATCATGCCAATCACCGTACCAAACACTCCAATCCCCAGTGTATAAACAATGAGCATAGCCCAAATTCTTCCTAGCGGTGTGGTAGGAAAAACATCCCCATAACCTACCGTTGTCATGGTCGTTAAAATCCACCATACAGCATGGAAGGTATTTTCAAAGGTCTTCGGCTCTAGAATCCTTATAATTTCGGCATTTATAACAATATAAAGGATTGTAATCAACAACACCGTTCTGTAGCGGTACCTGGACGCCGTTAAAAATAATTTCCGAAAAAATATCATCAATGCCCCACTCCCCTTTTTAAATTGGAAAAAAATGAAATGATTTTCTTAAAATCTACTTCATTTGGAATATGGGCTGAGTTTTCGAGAGTGATAAACTCCTTGCCTAATGGGGCATTTAATTTTTCAAAAAATTGCTTCGCTGACAAATAATTTGCCGTTAAATCATGTTTCCCTTGTAATATATAGAAAGGTACCTGAACGACTAATAGGCTGAAAATAGCACCTGACACTATTATCAAAATATCCATAAAATTTCCCCTATACCTTATTTTTCTATTTGTATTATACTGTTATTTTTCAATGATAAGAATATTAAGCGATAAGATTAATGTTCAGGATAATTTTTGGAAATCTATTGACAAAACAACGTAATTCCTTTAATATTAATTTTTGTGCTTTACAATTAGTAACTTGTAATAGAAAAAAGAACGCAATGTAAGAATTTTTCTGGCATTCTGCTTATGTTTTAAAATAAAAAACTTATTCACACTGGATCGGCTTCGGAGCCGTTAGGATGTAAGAGAGGTAGGGCTTACGTCGTTTAGGTATAAAACCATCGGGTGGAAGAATAACCGCGGCAAGCTTGTTTTTTATAAACAACTATTATATATAAATTTTTACCTTGCGATGGCTGACTTGGAAAAACACAACCATTCACAAGTTACAATATCGGTTCAAATTAAGAACCAAGCCAAAAAGAAGGCAGAGGGATGATCATTCCTCTGCCTTCGCCAATTTCTTGGGAAGAATTAGTTTAGATAGCTTTGTGTCAATAATGGAATGTTTTTGTTTCTAAAGCACAAATAAGGTTTCCAATTAAATAAGAAGCAGTTCGTTGCCCGAAAAAAGAAAATAGTGGCTTCCACAGTAAATGAAAGTGCGGTTCATTTACCCAAATGCAATATTACGAGCTTATACGGTAAATGAAAGTACGGTTCATTTACCCAAAAGTATTATATTGAGCTTAAATGGTAAATGAAAGTGCAGTTCATTTACCCAAAAGCAATATTACCAGCTCATACGGTAAATGAAATGTAAATCAAAGCTCCCCAATAGAATACTTTACATTGCCTTCAGAATAAAAATGACCTGATTTTCCATTCAGGCCATGCACTTTAGTTTTCTATAATAATTGCTTGTTTTCCCATTTGCTCCCAAGCTTTAATAAAATTGTCTCGATCCAATTTTTTATTTTTGGTGCCATATGGATCGTTAATATAAATATAATTTTCATCGTAGCCTGTGATAACGACGCTGTGTTCACTAAAGGTAATGTCGATTTTTCCTTGCGGGGTATCCCATGTTTGAAAGACAGAAACGGGAGCGAAGCTAGCTGTAGTAATAATCCAAACTGGATGACCCTGGCTTATCTTCTTTAATAAATCCGTAAACGGACTGCCAGTTAAATTGACTGCTTTATCACCTGCATATTTCTGCGCCAGCTCATAGACAGGACCATTATACACACCTAACCCAGGACCGTGTGCCATATCTCCAACAAACCCTGCATTTGGATTTCCTTTCTTGCCATTACTGTAGGTTAACGGAACCGTTTTAATATTTTTCGCCAATTCGTTTTTCGTCACTTTTACCCCACTGTAATTCAACAACATGGCTAGGCTAGTAACCTCGCACCCATTATATAAAAGCGGTTTATCCATTTGATTTAACAAGGGTACATCTAATAGTTTACTATCAGGTAAAATGGGGCTTTCTTTCTGTAAAGCTACCTCTCTCGTAATCAGTGGAGTATTAACAGCCTTAAATTCTGGTAAAGCCACGCTCGACTTCACCGCCAAAATACTTTTTGCGCTAAAAAAGGTTATTAATAAAATGATACCGATAATCAACATTTTTTTCATATCCGATTAATTCCATCCTTGTTATAGACTTGGCTGAAAATTCATACTAGTAATATACTACTAATTACCATACCAAAAAATCTCTAAACGATAAAGGAAAATCATTTCCAATTAGATAATAACCGGATTACCTTAAGTTTTCCTTAAAAGAAATGCTCTTTTGCAGAACGAGCAAAAGAGCATTTTTTTTAAGTTCGTGTTTTATTTAGATGAAGCTTTTTTAATAACTGGTTAATTACTTCAGAAAAAACTAAACCGAAGGCAATCGATCCGGCAAGCATGAGTACTTTTGCCGCAGAGCCCAAAGCAGAATTATAATCGTTTTCAACAAAATTCCTCATCGCATCATAAGCTAGACCGCCAGGCACTAAAGGAATAATCCCGGCTACACTAAAAATGATGACAGGCATTTTATAAAACTTTGCCAGCTCCTGACTAATGACTGCAACAAAAACAGTCGCAGCCAAAGTTGCAAAAACGGCATCACCTGAAAAATCCTCGAGAAGATAGTAAATGAGCCAGCCACCCATGCCTATAAGTCCACATTTTACTAAAGATTCTTTTGGTGCATTAAAAATTATCCCAAATGCACCTGTTGCAATAAAACTCGTGATTAACTGTGCTAGTATAGCCAATTTTATCCACCCTTACAAAAATGATAGGACTACTGCAATTCCTGCACCGATGGCAAAGGCTGTCAAAAATGCTTCTGCCCCTTTTGACAGTCCGGAAACCAAATGTCCTGCCATTAAATCCCGGATTGCATTCGTTACTAAAAGCCCCGGAACTAAGGTCATGACCGAACCGATAATGATTTTATCCAATTGGTGGCCAATACCGATTATTACAAAAATAAAAGACATCAATCCAATTATGAACGAAGCTAAAAATTCCGAGAAAAACTTAATTGGGACGAACCGGTGAAAATAAATAAAACTAAGATACCCAATCCCACCAGAAATGAGCGAGGGGATAAAATCATTCCAGCCCCCATTAAACATAATCATAAAACAGCCGCTTGCCAAGGATGCCGCAGCCACTTGCACCATAAAAGGAAAAGTAAGATTTAAGGAATCAATTTCTTTTAATTGATCTAATGCTTCTTTAAGTTTCAATTCGCCGCTGCTAATTCTTCGCGAAATGCTGTTTACCATAGCGACCTTCTTCAAATCAGTGGACCGTTCGGAAATCCTGATTAGCTTAGTCTTTGTCGGCTCCGCTCCTTCAGCAGAAAAAATGATACCGGTCGGAGTAACATAACTATGTGTTTTTTCAATGCCAAAGGAGGCCGCAATCCGCATCATTGTATCCTCAACCCGATACGTTTCCCCGCCGCTTTGAAGCATGACTTTTCCAGCTAGCAGGCAGACCTCCATAATGTCATAGGTTTGTTCAACTTGTTTTTCCATTAATTTTTCACCACATATTTCAACATTTGTTTCTTAGTTTAATCAAAACAAAGATTTGAAGCAATTATCTTTGACTTAAATATTCACCAAAATGTTTAATTTAGGAAAAAATAATTATTTAAATTTTCTAAAAAATGAATTATACTATTGTCATATTTTAGCAAAAGGTGGCGATATGATTGAAAGCATTAAAATCCATTTTAATCTGGGGTGTAATTGCAGCCTTGGGTTCTGCAGGATTTGCGGTGATGGCCTTAAATAATGGCGAAAGCATCAATGCCATTTGGCTGTTAACAGCTGCTGTTTGTGTCTATGCGATTGCTTACCGTTTTTACAGCAAGTTTATTGCCCAAAAGGTTTTCCAGCTTGATGATTCAAGGAAAACACCGGCAGAAATACATAACGATGGTAAAGACTATGTTCCCACCAACAAATGGGTGCTATTTGGACACCATTTTGCTGCGATAGCCGGTGCAGGTCCATTAGTAGGTCCAATTTTAGCAGCTCAAATGGGATATTTACCTGGAACCCTTTGGATAGTAGTGGGGGTTGTGTTAGCTGGTGCTGTTCAGGACTTTATTATTCTGTTTGGATCCATGCGCCGAAACGGTAAATCTCTTGGTGAAATGATCAAGGATGAGATGGGTAAATTTACAGGCATTGTTTCCATGATTGGTATTTTAGGCATTATGATCATTTTATTAGCGGTTTTAGCATTGGTAGTTGTGAAAGCGCTTGTAGGCAGTCCATGGGGAATGTTCACAATCGCCGCAACGATTCCGATTGCCATTTTTATGGGAATTTATATGCGCTTTATTCGTCCAGGCCGTGTGGGTGAGGCATCAGTGATTGGTATTGTGCTTTTGCTCCTTTCCTTATTCTTTGGGCAAACAGTTGCTGAAAATCCAGCACTTGCAGCGATGTTTACCTTTAAGGGTGAAACTATTGCCATCATGATGATTATCTATGGTTTTGTTGCGGCGGTTTTACCTGTTTGGCTGCTGCTCGCTCCTCGTGATTATCTAAGTACCTTTTTAAAGGTTGGGACTATCCTTGCACTTGCCTTGGGCATTATTATTGTTGCCCCAAATCTTGAAATGTCTGGCGTTACAAAGTTTATTGATGGAACAGGCCCGGTGTTTGCTGGAAACCTTTTTCCTTTCTTATTTATAACTATTGCCTGTGGGTCTGTTTCTGGATTCCATGCACTGGTCTCTTCCGGTACTACGCCAAAAATGATTGAAACTGAATCACATGCCCGCCCGATTGGCTATGGGGCCATGCTGACAGAATCGTTTGTAGCCGTCATGGCGATGATTGCAGCATGTGTGCTCCATCCTGGGGTTTATTTTGCAATAAACAGTCCAGCTGCCTTAATCGGGACAGATGTTGTTCAAGCTGCCACTACCGTATCAAGCTGGGGTTTTACGGTCACTCCTGATGATTTAAAAACAATCGCCAGCAATGTTGGAGAACAAACCATACTCTCTAGAACTGGCGGTGCACCAACACTTGCGATTGGGATGGCTGTTATTTTCTCAAAAGTAATTGGCGGGAAGGCCTTAATGGCGTTTTGGTACCATTTCGCCATCCTTTTTGAAGCGTTATTCATCTTAACAACCATTGATGCGGGAACCCGTGTTGGACGCTTTATGATTCAGGACTTGATTGGATCTGCTTATAAACCATTTGCCAAAACTGAAGCGCTCATTCCAAACATAATTGCCACGGCGCTATGCGTTCTCTTCTGGGGTTACTTCTTGTATCAAGGTGTCATTGACCCGCTCGGCGGAATCAATACTCTTTGGCCGTTATTCGGTATTGCCAATCAAATGCTGGCGGCTATTGCCCTTCTTCTCGGTACAACTATTCTTTATAAGATGGGCAAAAAAGCATATGTGTGGGTTACTTTGCTGCCGACAACCTGGCTGCTAATCGTCACGTTGACAGCAGGATGGCAAAAATTATTCCATGACAATCCAAAAATCGGCTTCTTGGCACATGCGAAAATTTTTAAAGAGGCATATGATGGCGGCAAGGTACTTGCTCCGGCAACGACTGCCGCGCAAATGAAACAAGTTTTAATTAATGATTATGTTGATGCCACCCTTACAGGAATATTCATGGCAGTTGTCATTGTTGTATTAATCTCAGCAATTCGTATTTGGTTCAAAGTGATCTCTAACCACAAATTACCGCTGCACGAATCGCCATATGTGCCTCGTGACAAAGGAGATTTCCAAAAATATGCTTAATAAATTAAAGGAACTTAATTCCTTCAGAAAGCAATTTATTAGTCTGCTAGTTGGTGTCCCCAGCTATGAAACCTACGTTAAGCATATGGAATTGCATCATCCTGGTGAGATCATAAAATCACGAAAAGAATTTTTCTGTGAAGCACAGGAAGCCAGATACAACGCAAAGGGCGGAAAAGTATCAAGATGCTGTTAAAGCGAAAACAGCCTGACACCTATTTAGGTGCAGGCTGTTTTTTATGGCTATTTTCACAAAGATTGTTGTTTTTGGTATAGCTTCATCAACCCGTACAACATGATTCTTTGTGGCATCTTTTCGTAAATCATTTGCGAAAATTACCTGGAAACTTTGTAAACGACTCTTAATAAGTCCCAAGAGCAACAAAGTTTACGAAAAGAGCCTTTTTTATTGGTGCCAAATTTTCATTAAAACTAGATTTACAACTACAAGCAAACCATAAATGAAAGCTAGCGTTTGTTTTTCAGCAAAAAACAAAGCGACTGCTGGTAATCCAAAAATGACAATCTCTAATACTAGAAACGAGAAACCACTTAGTACGAATGGTGCCTTCGGTGCCCCAAACATTCCCCAAATAACTGCTGCAAGTAGGGGTGTTCCGATGCCAAGCAGGATTTTGATTATTGTTCCTTGTGAAACATGAAATCCCCAATAGCCTAATATCACAAGCACCAAGATTTCTAAAAGGAATCGAATACCAAGATTAATTGCTTTTAATGCCTCCATCCTTTTCTCCCTTTTTATGACGTAATCTTTAAGTTTATAGGTTTATCAGCGAATCGAAAAATTTTTATCCCTTGATGATAATAGGACTAGTTTTTATGTTTCCTTTACGTATCTTTTTTAGATATCGTTCACTCAAAAATAGATTAATGATGATCCCAACAATGACTGCAAGTGGAAAACTAATGGCGAATCCTAGATGGAGAATAAACATGAAGATTGGCACAAGGAAACGGAAGGTGACAAAGACAAGTGTAATGGCATAACTCCGAAGCATCCATTCTTGGTGGCTTTGAATCTTTCGTTCCCGTATTCTTTTAAGGCCAATGAACGTGGTTAAAAACCACAATGCATCAAGAATGAGAAACCCAATTGTTGCACCGATCCCGCCTGTTGCATAAAACGCAAGGTAAATTCCCGCGGGAACGCTTAGGAGAATCGATGTTGCATATATTTTTCCAAGAGTGCGATGTATTTTTATATTTTTCCGGCTCGCCTTTAATAACTGAAATGGCCCGAGAATTAGAGCAATCGACCCTGTTGTAATATGAAAGAAAAATAAGACTTTCCATGTATTGTAATGGAAATGAGGATTTTCTAACTTTCCGGAAACAATTCCAGTCTTGCGCGGATCGTTCAAACCATACATCACCAAAATATATCCAATGAAACCTAAGACGACAAAATAACTTAACCAAACTTTCCAATTTATTTTCCGGTTTGCCATCTACCTCTTCCTCCTTACGTTAATCCCTTGATCATTGAATTGACCTGAAAATCAATAAATCCTTCTTTTTCATGCCAATGAAAGTCCGGGAAGGTTATTAATAGACTTGTGATGCCATGAAGTGACGCCCATAAAGATTGTGCAGCCATATGTGCATCGTGTTTCTTAAGAACTCCTTCATTCATTGCTGCCATTACCATTTCGGTTAGTAATACAAACCCTCTTACCCGGTCATCTTCTTCTGTCATCACCTTTTGAAGCTGATGCAGATTTTCGACGAAGATTAACCGGTAATATTCAGGATGCTTTAATCCAAAATCGATATAGGCATATAACGACGCTTTCAGTCTTTCCCCCGGATTTCTAGATTTACAATCAGCCACACCTTCTTTTAAGCATGTAAGAAAGATGGCATAGCCGTGTTTTAATAAATGAATCAAAATTTCCTCTTTGTTGGCAAAATATTTATAAATAGCTGTTGCTGAATAATCGATTTGCTGGGCGATTTTTCTCATCGATACATTTTCATACCCGTCTGTTAGAAACAACTGGACCGCCGCTTCAATGATCTCAAGCCTCATCTCCTCAATTTCCCGTTTTCGTCTTTCTTTGGTGCCCATTTCTACTTCACACTCCAAGTCTTTTTCAATGCAGTTAACACTGTTAACTAATATTACAGTGTTAATTATATAATGGATGAAAAATTTGTAAATACTTTTTTTGGAAAAAAATAAAAAAAGGACGAGTTTCATTCAACCCGTCGTGTAGAGCACTACTCCCCAATATTGTTTTCATACCATTCCTGAAGATCTTTCAAGGAAGTAAAAGAGAAAATTTCTTCGCCGTTTTGACCATTATCAAAGCCAGAGTTACCTCTTAAAGTAATTTGACCTTCATCACCTGAAATTAAGATGGCATAGGGATGATTCACATTTATGTACCTTGCATCTAAGTCATTATCAATCCAGTTCTTGCTATGCAAAAATGCTTCGTAATGTTCCATTCAACTTCCTCCTTTCACTATATTGTTCCAATAACATAAAAAAAGAAGACAACTAAATTGTCTCCTAAAGATTTTTTTCGATAAATTGTAATGTTTTTTCGATTATGATCTGTTGATCATTATCAAGTGTAGCCACATGATAACTGTCTTTCATGTGATGAATTTCTTTTTCCTCAGAACTGATTTCATCAAAGATTAGTTGCGAATTATTAGGAGGAACGACATGGTCCTCATTGGAAACAAATATTAATGATGGGCAGTTAATCTTATGGAGGTCAGCCCTAACCTGATCCATAAAGTTTAGGACTTCCTTAACGGATTGAACAGGTGTTTTTTCATAGGCAAGCTCTTTTACGTCTGGCTTTTTAATATCTGAACCAACTCCATCTAAAAATCTAACCCCTTCTAACTGGCGGACAGGATTCATTTCAGGAATATCCACTGCTGCATTGATTGCGATAATCGCACGAATTTCCGGGTGATTTTCCGCCATATAAAGTGTCAGCGTCCCGCCCATTGAAAGCCCCGTGACAAATATGGTATCACACCGCTCTTTTAACCATTGAAAACCCTCTTCAATTGACGCAATCCAATCCTGATAAGTGGTTTTCTCCATATCCTCATAATGGGTACCATGTCCTTTAAGGCGCGGTCCGCACACCGTGTAACCAGCTCTAGCGTAGGCCTCACCGAGCGGGAACATACTCTGGGTTGATCCGGTAAATCCATGTGAAATTAAAATTCCAACATGACTCCCTTCAAAATAAAACGGTTCTGCGCCTTCTAAAATAGGATATTTCATCCCCATTCCTCCTAAATTTTTCTATTTAATATGTATTCGATTTTACCTTTAGATTACCTGCCATATTTAAAACAAAAAACCTATCCAACCAAGGGAATAGGTTTTTCATTGTTTATTTCTGTTTATAGTAGGTTATCGCTAAAGCAAACGCCAAAACTGCTCCTTTAACAATGTCCATCGCATAATATGGTACCGACATCATCACAAGACCGTTTTGTAAAATTCCGATCAATACCGCACCTATAAACGTACCAAACGCATTTGGCTTTCCTGCCCCAAGGACTGAAAAACCAATAAATGCAGCTGCCACAGAATCCATTAAATAAGGTGCACCTGAATTAATTTCTGAAGTCATAACCCGTGATGCAAGAACAATGCCTCCGATAGATGCAAAAAGAGCAGAAAGCAAGTATGCTGTCACTTTATACTTATTTACCGGAATACCGGAAAGTCTTGCTGCTTCTTTATTGCCGCCAATAACGTACATATAGCGCCCATGTTTGGTATAAGTCAAAAAGACATGTACCAAAATGACCGTCACTGCCATGATGATAATAATCCATGGTACCTCGCCGATTTTTGCAAAAAATGGACTGATGAGGCCGGCTGCCATGGAGCCATCCGGCATAACCATGTTTTGTGACACAGTTGCGCCCTTTGTGTAGGTTAGCGCTGTCCCTTGGATGATAAACATCGTAGCAAGCGTTAACAGCATATCAGGAATTCGAAGCTTTACAATCATGAAGGAGTTGATGGCGCCAACTACTAATGATGCCGCAATCGCTGAAATAACTGCAATTAAGGTGTTTTGCGAGAACCAAACAAACATGGAAATGACAATCGCGTTTGAAAGGGAGGCAACGGAACCAACCGAAAGATCAAATCCATCCACAGATAAAGATATCGTGATCCCAATCGCAATAATGGTCACAATCGAGATGGAACGTAAAATATTGACAATATTGCTTCCTTGAATAAAGGTTGGATTGGCAAGAGAAAAAATAACAATAAGTGCGACAATCGTAATAATGGTCCCGTATTTATAAAAAATCTGAAAAAGTTCAATTGGCTTTTTCGCTGGGGTCTGTTTGTTTGTTGATATATTTGCTTCCATCTTATCTGCCCCCTGTTGAATAGAATAATAGTTCTTCTTCATTCGTTTCGTTTGTTTTCAATTCCTTAACAGACTTACCGTCATACAAAACATAGACTCGATCGGTTATTCCTATGATTTCGGAAAGCTCTGATGATGCATAAATAATTCCTTTACCTTGCTTAGCTAAATCTGAAATTAAATTAAAGATATCCCTCTTTGCTCCAACGTCAACACCTTTTGTCGGCTCATCAAAAAGGTATACATCGGCTTCAGCCACTAGCCATTTTCCAATCGCTACCTTCTGCTGATTTCCGCCTGATAGGTTTTGAACCTTCGTTTCTTCCGATGGAGTCTTAATCCCAAGTGCGCGGATCATTTGTTTGGCCGTTTCTTTTTCCTTTTTCCGGTCTAAAAAACTCAATGCCTTTGAAAACACTCCTAAATTGGCCGCTGTCAAATTGGATTCTACCGATTCTAGTACGAGTATTCCTTCCTTTCGCCGCTCTTCAGGAACTAATGCAAGCCCATTTTTAACAGCATCGTATGGACTTTTACTTTTTAACTTCTTACCATTAAGGATAATTTCTCCTGCAGAAATTTTCGCTGCTCCAAAAAGAGCCTTGCATAATTCCGTTTTTCCTGCTCCCACTAGCCCAGCGATTCCAACGATTTCTCCAGCTTTAACCTGAATTTGCAGGTTTCTAAGTTTATCCTCGTCGGAAAGACCTTTTACCTCGAGGACTGTATTCCCGAACCTTGCCCTTTTCTCTGGAAACTGCTCCTCCAGCTTTTGCCCAAGCATTTGCTCGACCACTTTGCTTGGAGTGGTTTCTGAAATCTTCTCTTTTACAACAATTTCACCATTGCGCATTACAGTTATCTCATCACAAACTTCAAAGATTTCCGGCAGACGATGTGAGATAAAAATAATTCCTACATTTTGCTTTATTAAGTCCTTAACGATTCGAAATAGTTCTGTTGTTTCGGTATGACTTAACGGTGCAGTCGGTTCATCTAAAATGAGAAACTTACACTGCCTAGAAATAGCCCTCGCAATTAACACCATTTGTTTTTCAGCCAGGGTCAAATCGCTTACTAGTTTTTTGGTGGAAAGATGAATATTCATTTCTGCCAGTATTTTTTTTGCTTGATTATGAATCTCCTTCCATTTCACCCATTGTTTTTTCCCCATGTTATGAACGGTGTCTAGCAGCATAATATTTTCTGCGACAGTTAAATAGGGAATCAAGGCCGTATCGACTTCTTGGTAAACGATTTGTATTCCCGCGTCCTGAGCATTTTTAGGGGAACGGACTTTTAGACTTTGTCCAGCTAAGCTTATTTCGCCAGTATAGTGATCATACGCTCCTGAAAGAACCTTCATTAAGGTCGATTTCCCCGCGCCGTTTGCCCCTATCAGTGCCTGAATTTTTCCTGTTTCCGTGGAAAAATGAACTTGATTCAATGCTTTTACACCTGGAAACTCTATTGAGATGTTTTTCATTTCTAATGTTGTAGTCGTCAAAATGCCACCTCCTATTAAGCAAACACTCTCTTAATCTTGTGAAAAAGAGAGTGTAATGCCATCTATTTCTTATAATGCTTCTTTAATGTTTTCATCCAATCTTCTTCAAAGGCAGTAGATTGGCCCCAGCCTGGTATGATTGTCGCTAGATTTACCATATTAACTGCCTCTTTAGAATCCTGAACGTTTTTCTGCGTCACGAGTGAAGCTTCTAAGTCGTAAGTTTTTGGCGTCTCTTCCCCAGCCAGTTTTTTCGCTAGTAATCTCATATCTACAGCACCAATTAGCTTAGGGTCAACAGCAGCTGTGTATTTCCATGCACTGCCTTTTCTTTGGATTTCCTGAAGGTCAGCATTGGAAACATCAATTCCATAGATTTTTACTTCTTCCCGGCCTGCTTCCTTCAGAGCGCGGGCGGCACCAATCGCAAACGCATCCCAAGTCGCAAAAATGGCATCCAATTTTCCTTTAGGATATTTATTCAGCATCGCTGCAACAGCATTTTGAGTTTGAACACTTGTGTCTGCAGCAGCTACCCCGAAGCGCTCGACTTCTTTAATACCAGGGTTTTTCGCGAGAGCATCCTGATAGACTTTATTTCTTCTTACCATTGGCGGGAAGCCGTCCACCCAAAGGTAGGCAATATTGGCTTTTCCTTTTGTTTCTTTTACAAGCTGATCAAGAGCTAAGGTTGCTAATGCTTCATCATCCTGAGAAGTTAAAGTAACTCCATCTATGTCAGCAAGCTTTGGATTAGAGTCAAAAGCAACAACGCTTTTCCCTTTTTCTACAATCTTCTTCACATCATTAACTGTTGCATCATCGTCTCCATGAGAAATGACAAATCCGTCATAATTCTGATCTAGTGCTTGATTGATTGCATCATGGAATTTCGCTGTGTCCCCATTTGCAGTAAACACATCCACCTGAAAACCTAATGCTTGTCCTTCTTCTTTTGCACCCGCTAAGAATTGAGCCGTATGGTCGTCACCGCCAATTTTACGGATAACCTTAATTTTAACCGGATCTCCTTTGGCAAATCGTTCTGGAACCCCTTCTAATGACACATTTTTATTGCCGCTGGCTTGCTTTGTTTCTCCATTTGAGGCACAGCCAGTTAGCAGGAGTGTGGCGGCTAATGCTGAAACAAGTGTACTTTTAAATAACTTTCTCTTCATGATGTGAGCTCCCCTTTTTTCACGTAATTCTTCTTACTCCTATTGGAAAAGTTTGATTTAATATAAAATAAAAAACCTCTCCAGAAAAGAGAGGTTTCATCGCAAATAAATGGACTACTCCTCTCTTATCTCTCAAAACAATTTCTTGTTTTGCAGGATTTAGCACCAATTCCAATCGGAACGGTTGCTGGGCGTCATCGGGCCAGTCCCTCTGCCACTCTTGATAAGAGAACGTAAATGATTTAATTGATTAAGTATTAAACATACTTTAAACTCCTATTAACAAGTTGTCAATAGTATTATGAATATTTTTAATAAATTACTTTTTTAAAAATTACAATAACACCATTTCAATGATCAACTAATTTCGGTATTATAATATTTAGATAAACGAAATACTTTCAAGAAAGAAGTGTTATGAACGATGAACCAACTGGAAAGTGCTAAACGCAATTTAGTGATCATGTGGTTTGCCAACTTCTTTGTTGCTGGAAGTATGACAATGGTAATGCCCTTTATTTCACTTTATATTGAGACATTTGGAAATTTTTCAGAGAAATATGTACAGCATTGGTCTGGGGTAACGTTTGGAATTACGTTTGTATCTGCCTTCCTTTTCTCGCCAATCTGGGGGAAAATCGGCGACCGATATGGAAGGAAGAAAATTCTTATCATTTCAGGAATTGGAATGGCGGCCTCCATTTTCCTAATCAGCTTCGTCCATTCCGTCTGGCATTTATTGCTGCTACGCTTTTTCATGGGTTTCTTTTCAGGTTTTATCCCGATGTCTCAGGCATTTATTTCTACACAAACGCCGAAACAGATTGCTGGGCGTGTCCTTGGCACATTGCAAACAGGCAGTATTACCGGTTCTTTACTTGGACCGATGCTCGGCGGAATATTAGCAGATTCGCTTGGCTATGCCACGACATTTAAGTGGACATCCATATCCATTTTCATTTCATCCATCCTGGTTATTGCTGCAAAAGAATTTCGTGTTGAAGTCAAACAGGGAGCAAAAGCTTATTATTCAAGCAAGGAAGTCTTTAAGCATATTTTACGTAATCCGGTTTTATTAACAGTTCTTCTTATCTCTGCTTTAGTACAAATAGCCCACTTTAGCATTCAGCCGATATTGTCTTTATTTGTTAGTGATTTGCATGGTAAAACAAATGTCGCCTTTTATTCAGGAATTGCTTTTTCTGCAGCTGGACTTGGGAATCTAATGATGTCTCGAAAATGGGGTAAGATTGCAGACAAATACGGTTATATCAAAATTCTTGTCATCCTCTTATTCTTAGCAGGAATTGTTTACCTGCCAGGAGCAGCTGTTACGAGCCTTTGGCAGCTTGTTATTATCCGGTTCGCCCTCGGCGTCACGATTGGCGGAATTATTCCGGTTCGAATTGCTTACATCCGCCAGGAAGCTCCGATTGCAATGCAAGGTGAGGTTCTAGGCTATAACAATAGTTTAAGATTTCTCGGCAATATAATCGGTCCAATGCTAGGCGGCTTCCTATCAGGTTACTTTGGATTTTCCGCCGTTTTTATCAGCACAAGTGCATTATTAATTATCAGCGGCTTTATCTTACTCGTATCTATGCAGCGTAATCCAAAGCTTATCAAGCATACCGCCTAAAAACTTCAAAAGAAAAAGTCCCACAAAAAATGGGACTTTTCTTTATTTCAGCAGTTGTTCATAAACTTTTAAATTAGCATATACGGATTCTAAAACTGGGACTGAAATCTTTTCCTTCCGTGCTATCTCCAGTAAATAGCCGTGCAAATGGTCTGCTTCAACAGGTAATGATTTTTCCATATCCCTTTGCATCGAGGATTTCATCGAATAGTCAAGACCATCGATTTGATTCAATAATAGTGTTTCAATAGCATTTGGAAGTGGTGCCCCGATTTGGTTCATCACAGAAACAATTTCTTTTAATAACTGAGTAATTGTTGCTCGTCCGCTTACCTGTTCTAGAATAGGTCCAATTGGAGCTCTCATTAAAGTGGTAATACCAGACATCGTTGAAATAAATAAATACTTATTCCACAAATCCTTATTGATGTTTTCACTTAAGCGATAGGCAATGCTCGAACCACTAAAGGAGTCTTCTATTTTTAATACTCGCCCAGACCGTTCCCCTGTGCGTTCTCCATATACTAAATCGTGTTTTTCACTTGTTTGAATGACCCTGCCATTTTTATCAAGTGTGGTTTCTATAAAGCAAAGACCACCAATAACGCGCTCTTCCCCGAACATTTCTACCAATTTATCAATATGTAAAATACCGTTTAATAAAGGAAGAATGATTGTTTCTTCGCCAACATACTGTGTTATGCTCTCCATAGCTCCTTCTAGGTGATAGGCTTTAGTTGAAAGTAATATGACATCGAAAGAACCTGCTTCCTCCCCAGCAATGATAGTTTTCGGATTTAGGGTCACATTTCCATGGACACTCTCAATGACAAGCCCTGTTTCTTTCAACTGCTTTTTTCTGCCTTCACGAACTAAAAAGGTAACATCTTCACCCTTTTCTTGTAACCGTCCGCCAAAATAACCGCCAACCGCACCTGCCCCAACAACTAGAAATCTCATGTGAATACTCCCTTCATCGATATCTACATATCTAGTATAAGGGAAATTTTTTTTACTTAAAATAAATAAGCAGGAAATTCCTGCTATATTTCTAAATTGCTTTTCAGCTTAGTAAAATCCGTGTCCTGATAGTAACTATTTTTGACCAAGATATTCGGGCCGAGGCATGAAACGGCCGGGCAATGACAGTTTAATTCTTTGGCAATATTAGTGGCTTGCCATGTGTGATACGCATCAAGCAATTTAGTCTTTTGAATATTTCCTAACGCTGGAGTATCGCCAAAATCCGTTACTATGATATCACCGTTAAAAATATTAACATTCAAGCGTGATCGGCCATCAGGGTCATTTCTAACTGTCACATTTTTACTCTTATATAAACGTTTTAATAGATTTAAATCCTCCTGTTTACTGCTGCAGGCATAGAACGGAAGTGTACCAAACAGCATCCAAACCTCTTCATTTCTTATATCGAGCAAGTGATGAATCGCATCTCTGATCTCATCTAGGGTAAGTGTTTCAAGATTGCTGGCGAAATCACTTGGGTACATTGGATGCACTTCATGGCGCTGACAAAGCATTTCCTCAACGATTTGGCGGTGGATTTTTTCCAAATGAGGCAATGTCCGTTTATTTAACATGGTTTCTGCAGACACCATCACTCCTGCCTTCACAAGCCCGCGGCTATTTTCTATCATTCTCATAAAATATTTTTCCCGCTGTTTGTAATCAGGCTGCTTTTCCATTCTCGCAAAGCCGCCTTCAACAAAGTCATCCACCGTGCCCCAGTTATGTGAGATATGTAAGACATCTAAATAGGGGATGATTAATTCATATCGTGCCAAATCGAGGGTTAAATTTGAATTTATCTGAGTCCGTACCCCACGTTCGTGAGCATATTTTAAAATCGGTGCAACATAATTTTTCACGGAGGATAATGACAGCATCGGTTCCCCGCCAGTAATGCTTAAAGAGCGAAGGGTTGGAATTTCATCTAATCTTTTTAAGATAAGCTCCAAAGGTAAGGCATCTGGGTCCTTTGTCTGCAGCGTATATCCGACAGCACAATGTTCACAGCGCATATTACAAAGGGTTGTCGTGGTGAATTCAATATTTGTAAGCTGTGCTTTTCCATATTCCTCAATATCTAAATAAGCTTCCCAAGGATCATAGGATGGGGTAATTTTTTTCATTTTTAACATATTAAACTCCTTAACAATCAGTCTTCACAAAACCATTTCATTATAGCTGATTTGGGAATACAATTGCTATTTCTAACTGTTACAAAAGCTTATGTATACGAAAACGCGATTATTCAATTGAGCAATGCTATTTTTCTAGTTTATTTCTCTCAATCGACAAATTCCCAGGGAAATATCAACAAGATCAGATTCATATCGACAAGTATTGTGAATATTCTAAAAATAATAAAAGTATTATCATCACCAAAAAAGTGGCTGTCATCAAGGTACTCCCCCAATGACAGCCATCTGCACTTAAAAATTCCACACTGTCCTATAAGCTTGTTTCCAAGAAAAGAATGTAATCATAATTAGGATGATGAGATAAATTGGCACACCAAATGGAATAAAAGTAATAGCAAAATGAATTCCAGCAAATACTGCCAGGCAAAGCAAAGCAACAATTACTTTCAATCCCCCGCTTTGCAGGGCATCCTCAAAGGATTCAGAAAATGGCAGTGTACCTTTTAGATAGTTTGAACAAATGATCGTGAATAAAATAGCTGTCACCAGTACGACCAATAAATCATCTATGATCTTCAAACCGAATATGCCAATAAAAATCGCACTTAAGATAAGATAAATAGGCAAGAAGAGGTTGGAAATAAACACCTTTAAAACAGCACTATATAACGGAGCCAAGCTTTGAAGCGGGGCTGTTTGGTATATCCACGCCCCTTTGTATTTTCCCGAGTATTTTAACATTGCGACAGCATTGGGAATCATTAAACAAGAAAAATAAACCGCTAAATACCATTTACTTGTAACTAGATGAGTGTATGAATTCAATTGTATTTCATTAAACATAAAGATAAAAGGAACAATCAAAGACATTCCTAACGCCGGATAAACCTTTAAGCGAAATTCTCTTTCGTTTCGCATCATGTTATCGGCGAAGCGAAAAAAGATTTTTTCCTCCTTGCTTCGGCAAATCACATTGACAAGGCCATTTATCCACCATTGCTTCTTCCTGCTTCCTCCACCGCTATTATTAGTCAGCTTCTGCAAGTTCCTTTCAAAGGAAGGCATCATTCGACTATAAATGATGATTGCAATAATAGGAATAAACAAAGCCAGCAGTGAGAACGAATTAATATAGAAGTCTGAATGATGCTTTAGGAATAATTCAAAAGGTGCCCCAAACCAAATTGGAGGAATTAGGAATTGCCACCAGCTTGGCGTAAAGGTAATGTTCATATCAACTACACTAAAGGACCTTGCCAGTACCTGGTATCCAACGGCAATCGAAACGGATAGGCCAATTTGCACGTAGTTAATAATATCCTTCAGTTTTTCGCCATCAAAGAATCGCAAAATGAAATAGTAAATAATTGCCGTTACGACAACTATAAATAGATTTACTAAAACAAGACCGATAACCCCTAGGAGCAGAAATAATATCCCATGTCTATATGTCCCAATTAATAGGGGAATAGCAGTAAGTGCAGTCGTAAGAAAGATTAAATAAATACAAATATGAATAGTCTTCGCAACATTTAATGTCTTTTTATTAACTGGTTTTGTTAAGAGAATCGCCTTGTCCCGGACATCAAGGAGTACATTTGAAAAATCAGAAATCATCGACGTCATGACTAGAAACATGACAATTCCGTAAAAGATGCTCATTTGATATAGAAAGTTGCTTCCAAGCATGGTAAACGGGATGAGCATGAGGCTTAATAACACATATATCCCTAATGATTTCATGAACCCGTTTTCTTCTGGTTTCTTTTTCTTCTTTGTTTGTTGGTTAAAGATGGTCGGAGTCCTTCTTCCATCCATTGTTAGTTTGACTGCTAAAATTCTTCTCATGACAGTGTAATTGATGCCAAAGCTTTCAAAAAGACCGCGAAATAAATCTAGGAATCTCAACGTTCGAAAGTTTTTCATCTTTATACCCTTTGAACGATAGATACAAATTCCTCAGCCAAAACCTTATATTCATTAAATCCTGTCAGCTGATTAAAAATCTGCTCCAGTGTCCCTTCCTTATTTTGCTCCTTCAACTCATGGAAGCTGCCATCGGCTACAATGTTTCCATCGTTAATGAGGATAATGCGGTTGCTGATTTTCTCAACGACATCCATGATATGGGATGAATAGAAAATGGTTTTTCCCTGAGAGGCAAGAACAGCCAGAATTTCTTTAAAAACCATGACACTATTGGCATCTAGACCGCTTAACGGCTCATCCAAAAATAACAAGTCAGGATTATGCAATAAGCTCGAAATGATCAATACCTTTTGCCGCATTCCCTTTGAGTAGGACGAGATTCGCGAGTGATATACTGCTTCCATTCCAAAGACATTCATCAGGCTCCGGGCTTTTTCATCAGCCGTTTGTAGATCCATCCCGTATAATTCACCCACAAAGGTTAAATACTCCATTGCGGTAAGATTATCATAGAGTTCCGCTACCTCAGGCACATAGCCGATTTTTCTTTTGTAGCTAATATTGATCTCGTTGATTTCCTCTCCAAAAATCTCAACCTTGCCGCCATATTCACTTTCAAGCCCAAGCAATATCTTGATTGTTGTACTTTTCCCGGCCCCGTTTGGTCCAATATATCCGATAATTTGCCCGCGCTGTACCGTTAGATTAATGCCTTTTAGAACATTTTTTGTCCCATAATCCTTTTTCAAATCCTTCAAACAAAGTACCACGTCTTGGTTCGTTTCGATGCTCATCACCTTCTCATATATCGGTAGCTTAATATTAACATATTCTTCCTGTTTTTTTATAAAAAGCGTGAAGATGGAATAGCCGACAAAAGAAATTTTGTCGGCCCTCTAACCTATTTATTCTTACTTAAAAAATATACATACACTTTTATCATGAAATAGCTTACTTCTTCTGGAAGAAGCTCCTTGATCGGCTTTAATCGATCCCGTCCCACTTCAGCGACGGCCTTTTCTAATAGAGGAATATAATCACTTGGCACATGCTTAGTAAAGTCGACATCCAACCCTTGCTGGGCACATTGAAGCAAATGGCTTTCCACTGTGCTGATTGCAAGCTCACGCTTTTCCGCAATTTCCTCTATCGATAGTTTATTTTGGTTTAAAGTCAATGTCTCCAAATGGGATTCCCCAACTGCTTTTTTGGCTGTTTTTTTCGGTGCTTTCACTTCAGCTTGAATTTCACTTTGATAATCCGTATGATCTTGTAAAAAATTTCGGATTGCTTGTATGAATTCAAGTCCATATTTTTGCAATTTATGTTCACCTACACCGCTCACCTGTAAAAACTCTTGGTTCGTTTTCGGCTGCTTGGTGCACATATCCTTTAGAGCAGCATCAGAAAAAATGACAAATGGCGGTACTTTTTCAGTCTCAGCAATTTGCCTCCTTACTTCCCTCAATGCTTCGAATAATGGATCGCTCTTTGAAACTTGTTTGACTTGGACAGTCTCACGACGGTAAACCTGAATTCTTCCCAGCAAGACATCCTTACCTTTTGAGGAAACATAGAGTGTAGGGAATTGGCCCTGCTCAATGGCAATTAACTCCTGTGAAATGAGGAATTCAATAAAATCACTGACCTCCTTTGCTCCCTTGTCCTTCATAATTCCATAGGTTGGAAGTCTTTCAAATCCAAGCTCTGTTACTTTTTTATTCTTTGAACCTGTTACTACTTGTGCAATAAGTGTTTTTCCAAAACGCTGGCCCATCCGAATGATACAGGACATTACCATTTGTGCTTCTTTGGTTACATCAATACTGGTCCGTGAATCCGTACAGTTTCCACATCTTCCGCACGGCTCTGTTTCAGATTCACCGAAATATTTTAATATAAATTCCTGCAAACAGTTCTCCGTGTGACAGTAATCTACCATCTGCTGCAGTTTTTCCAGCTCTGCATGAATTCGTCCTCGGTCAATGGATTGGTCGATTAAGAAGCGCTGAATTTGCACATCCTGTGGAGAATATAATAGGGTACATTCACTTGGGAGTCCGTCACGGCCAGCACGCCCAGCTTCTTGGTAGTAGCTTTCCATGTTTTTCGGCATCTGAAAGTGGAGAACGTAGCGAATATTGCTTTTATCAATCCCCATCCCAAAGGCTGATGTTGCAACCATGACGGATGCTTTGTCTTCTAAAAAACGATCCTGTTCACGTGCACGTTCTGCATCCCCCATCCCGGCATGGTACCTGGCAACATTTATATTTTCTTTGCGAAGTCTTTCATAAAGCTGGTCAACATTTTTCCTTGTCGCAGCATAAATGATTCCCGCTTCTGTTTCGTTCTTTTTCAGATAATCTAAAAGGAATTTTAGCCGGTCTTGTCCTTTTATTACTGAAAAAGACAGGTTTTCTCGTTCAAATCCAGTAATGACGGTATTTTCCTCATTGATATCCAGCAGGCGGCAAATATCCTCCCGTACCCTTGGGGTTGCTGTTGCTGTAAGCGCCATAACAATTGGCCTTTGGGGCAGGGTTCGAACCATTTGTTGGATGTGGCGATAGCTGGGACGGAAATCGTGCCCCCATTGGGAAATACAGTGGGCTTCATCGACAGCTACTAATGGGATTTCCATATTTATAAGATCTTCGATAAATTCTCGTGACTCTAACCGCTCTGGTGCTATGTAAAGTAGCTTGTATTTCCCAAGCTGTGCATTACGCATCCGTTCATATGCTTCATTGAAACTAAGGGAGCTATTGATAAATGTGGCAGGAATTCCGACTTGGTTGAGAGCATCGACCTGATCCTTCATTAAGGAAATCAATGGGGATATAACAATCGTGGTGCCTTGAAGAGCAAGCGCTGGAATTTGATAGCAAATTGACTTTCCGCCGCCAGTCGGCATGACGCAAATGGTATTATTGCCATCCAGCACCGATTGGATTGCCTGTTCTTGGCCTTTGCGAAAAGAGTTGTAGCCAAAATGAGACTGTAATAAGGGGAGAGTTTGGGCAATCAAGATAGTGACTCCTTTCAAATGTTTGTAACTCTATTATAACGCGGCTTAATAAAATTTGAAAAATTAATAATAAGTTTTGGTCTAGGTTCTACACTGGTAGGTCTCACAGTGACCGTGGGTCTTCCTATTTCACCTTGACGGGCACTCTGAACCTTTCACACTGATCGCGGGTCTTCTTTTTTCACCTTCGCAGGCACTCTGAACCTTTCACAGTGACCGAGAGCCTTCTTTTTTCACCTTGAGGGGCACTCTGAACCTCGATTAAAACTATCAAAACTAAATAGGCCGACGAGTTCATTATTCTCGAAGGCCTATTCTCAACCTATATTAATATACTATTTAAAATCTCGTTTTTATGCTCACCAATCTTAGGTGGACCTGCCACATGCTCTTGAACAAGGTCACTATGCATTTTTACTTGGCAGTCACCCCAAGTGGAAGTGAAAATAAGTTCCTTTTCTTTAAAATATGGGTTATTTTGAAGCTCCCCAATTTCCAGTACAGGCGCCATACAGCAATCAACCTTTTGGGCAAATTCAATCCACTCGAAAAAAGGCTTGCTTTTAAAAATAGCTTTAACTTCATGATAAATTGGGTTGGACTCCTCCGTCTTTGAAAAATGGGCTCTAATCCAATCATCCCGCCCGTGCGCCATACAAAAGTTCTCCCAAAATTTCGGCTCCAGTGCCCCCATGCTCATAAACCGACCGTCCATTGTTTCATATAAAGCGTATGCAATAATACTGCCATTCAAAACAGAAATGCCGGTTCCCTCACCCACTTCTTTTTCAACCATGACATGATTCCCGAGTAAAGAAACTAATTGATCGGTGATAGAAATAGAATGATAGCTTCCCTTCCCAGTCAAAAACCGAGAAACAAGTCCTGCTAAAATCCGTTCATTTGCCGCATACCCGCCTAAATAATCTGCGAATGTGATAGAAGGGTGGACCGGTCTTCCTTGTTTATCTTTCAACTGAGCAAGCACACCGCTTAACGCCATATAATTGATATCGTGGTTTCCAAGCCCGCTTAATAGCCCCTTTTGTCCATACCCGGAAATTGAACAGTAAACGATATCAGGCTTCACCTTTTGAACATCTTCAAAACTCAGTCCGAGTTTTCCCATTACCCCCGGTCTAAAGCTTTCGATAACGACATCAGCATTGGAAATTAGTTTTAAAGCTATTTCCAGCCCGTCTTTCTCCTTCAAGTTTAAGGTGATGCTTTTCTTTTGCCGGTTATTCGCTTGAAAAACAATCCCGTCTCTATTTTGGGACATTCCAGTGTGGCGGGCTGGGTCACCTCCTGGGGGCTCCACCTTGATAATTTCCGCGCCCAGGTCAGCTAACCGTAATGTGGCGAAGGGTCCAGGCAGATAATTGGTAAAATCAATGACTCTAATTCCTTCCAGCATACTCAAAATCCTTTCCTACGAATTCGGTGACCCTGGTGCGAAAAGCTCCTCCAGCTGTTTACGCAGTACAAATTTTTGGATTTTACCGCTGGCATTTCGCGGCAAAACTTCTATGAAAATATATTTCCGAGGGCGCTTGTAGTTCGCCAGCTTATCACTAGTTTTACAGAATTCATCCAGCTCTTGTTCAGTCACATTCGGGTCCTTTTTTACAACAAAAGCTGTTACGGTTTCCCCCCACCTGTCATCAGGCTGTCCCACAATGGCAACATCTAGAACGCCAGGATGGGCATGCAATACATCCTCAACTTCACGCGGGTAAATGTTTTCACCGCCGCTGATAATCATATCATCAACACGGTCATTGACATAAAGGTAGCCTTCTTCATCGAGATACCCAATATCTCCTGAATGGTACCAGCCCTTATACAACGCTTTTGCTGTTGTTTCTTCACGATTGTAATAACCGAGCATCATACTAGGACCCTGAACAATGATTTCTCCTGTTTCACCCGCTGGGACAACATCGTCTGGGTCGGATGGCCCGTCCTCTCTTGTCCGGACAATCCGAATATCATGGCTGATTGCGGCCTGGCCAGCAGATCCTGCTTTTCTCAGCTGATCAGTCTCCGACAGGAAAGTAATCGCCGGGCCCATCTCCGTCATCCCATAGGCCTGAACTAAGGAGATTCCTAAGCGGTCATGAAGAGCATGTACGAGTGATGGAGCCATTGGGGCCGCACCATATAAACCTAGCTTCAGACTTGATAGGTTATACTGACTTAAATCCTCTTGAAGCAGCATATTCCACATCGTAGGGGCCGCAAATAGCTTAGTTATTTTTTCTTGTTCCATTAATTGAAGAATTTTTGGTGGATTAAATTGGTGCAGAATGACATTTCTTGCACCTACATGTACTCTTGGAAGAAAGTTGCAATGAAGTTCCGCACAATGAAACATCGGTGCTGTCACTAGACCTACATCATTCGCTTCAAGTTTGCAGGATGCTATGCAAAGGATGCTTTGTTCAAGCATATTGCGGTGGCTATGCATGACACCTTTTGGCCTGCCTGTTGTCCCGCTCGTATAGATAAAAGCATACAAATCGTTCTCATTTACTTCGATCTGAATGTCTTCTGTTGTTGAAGCAGCTAGTTTATCTTGGTAGCAGGCTGCATAAGACGGGGCATCGTCATCAATAAACCAGAAGGAGATTTTTTCAAAACGCTTTTCTATCGCCGCAATAACAGGCTCTAAGGCTTTCTCAAAAAGAACAACTTTAGGAGCTGCATCTGAAAGGATATAGGCTACTTCTTCAGGCATTAGGCGGAAATTTATCGGGTTAAAAATGGCTCCAATTTTGGAGCAGGCAAAAAAGGCAGTTCCTAATTCTTCCGTATTAAACATGAACGTGGAAACACGGTCGCCTTTTTTAACTCCTTCTTTGAGAAGGGCATTAGCAAGACGATTTACTTGTTCGTTCCATTCCTTAAAGGTGTACCTGACATTTTTTCTGACATCATAAATGGCTTCCTTGTTTGGGAACTTTTTCACCGTTAAATCGAAGACTTTTCCAATCGTAATACTCATTCAATCGCCTCCACCAGTAATTTTTGAGGCAATCGGCGGAACCGATTGCCTTTTACGGACTTTTTTTTGCTATAAATTGGGGGATATTTGCGAAAATTCGCTCCTATTTGCGAATCCATATTCACGAATTAAGCTAAGCGTTCAATTATCGTCGCATTTGCCATTCCATGGCCCTCGCACATTGTTTGTAAGCCGAAACGGCCTCCTGAACGCTCAAGCTCATGCATCATTGTCACCATTAGGCGCGCGCCGCTGCCGCCTAGAGGGTGACCAAGGGCAATAGCACCTCCATTAGGATTAAGCTTAGCTGGATTTGCCCCCGTGTCCCTCAACCATGCCATTGCAACCGGAGCGAATGCTTCATTCACTTCAAATACATCAATATCGTCAATTGATAAGCCTGCCTTTTCGAGCGCTTTTTTGGTAGCCGGAATCGGTCCTGTCAGCATTAACGTTGGATCAGAACCAACCACCACTCGGGTATGAACACGAAAACGCGGTTTAAGACCGAGTTCATCTGCTTTTTCACGGGACATAAGCAGTACCGCAGCAGCCCCATCGCTAATTTGGCTTGAATTTCCAGCATGAATCACACCGTCTTCTTTGAACGATGTCTTGAGGCCTGCCAATGCTTCAAGTGAAGTCCCTTTTCGAGGACCCGAATCTTCCTTGATGACTGCCGTCGTTCCATCCGGAAGCGTCACTTCTATAGGAAATATTTCTCTAGCAAAATACCCTTCCTCTTGGGCCTTTAGTGCTTTTTGATGGCTTTCAAGTGAAAATTGATCAAGCTCCTCACGAGTAAAACCATAGTTTTCTGCGATTCTCTCTGCAGACAGCCCTTGATGGATCATTTCGTACTTCGACCTTAAATTAGTGCTAAAAGGCTCTTCGGCACCTTTGTAGTTTGACCCCATTGGAACACGGGACATGCTCTCTACACCGCCGGCAATCACTACATCCATATCCCCTGCTAAAATAGCCTGTGCTGCAAAATGGACAGCCTGCTGGCTGGATCCGCATTGGCGGTCAATCGTGGTGCCTGGCACTTCAATTGGAAAGCCAGCAATTAGAGCGGCAACTCTGGCAATATCCCCCGCCTGTTCACCGGATTGAGTAACACACCCTAAAATGACATCGTCAATAATGGCTGGATCTATTCCGGCACGGTTCACTAATTCCTTTAAGGTTAACCCCGCTAAGTCGTCAGGACGGATATCTTTTAAAACGCCATTTCTTCTTCCTACCGGTGTACGTACACCTTCTACAATTACTACTTCACGCATGTTCATTGTCCCCTCTTTCTATAGTCCTAAATTTTTTGCAACGATAGTTTTCATAATTTCATTTGTGCCGGCGTAAATGCTTGCGACCTGAATATCACGGAATCGTCTCGCAATCTCGTATTCTTCCATATACCCATAGCCACCGTGGAGCTGCATGCATTCGGTCGCCACTTTCTTAGCGTTTTCCGTCAGCTTCCATTTCGCCATCGACACTTTTGTCACGATGTTTTGCCCCTCGATATGCTCAGCAATTAACTGATCTAAAAAGGAACGCCCCATTTGATTGTCTGCAGCCATTTCAACAATTTTAAACTGCGTATTTTGGAACTTGCTAATCGGTTTTCCAAACGCTTCTCGACTTTTTACATAATCAATGGTCATTTTAAGCATGACTTCTGCAGCCGTTTGCGCTCCAATTGCGGTGAGCAGGCGTTCCTGCTGGAGTTTTTCCATTAAATAAAGAAAGCCCTTGCCCTCTTCTCCGAGTAAATTCTCCTTCGGCACTCGGCAATCCTCAAAGATTAATTCTGCTGTATCCTGAGAGTGCAGACCGACTTTGTTTAGCTTTCTGCCTCTTGAAAATCCAGGTGAATCCCGTTCAATAACAAGCAGGGAAACCCCTTTATGCTTCGGAACAGCATGGAGGTCAGTCTTCACTGCAACAACGATTAGATCCGATTGGATTCCATTAGTGATAAATGTTTTTTGTCCATTGACAATATAGTGGTCCCCGTCCAGTTTAGCTGTCGTTTTAATGTTGGCCAGGTCTGAACCCGTCCCCGGCTCAGTCATCGCAATCGCGGTTATGATATCGCCAGTGACACATTTCGGAAGCCAGCGCTGTTTTTGCTCTTCAGTTCCGTAGGAGGTAATGTAGGGAACAACAATATCATTGTGCAGACCTATCCCGACTAAACCAGTGCCGACCTTCTCTAATTCCTCATTAATGACAACGGAGAAACCCCAGTCAACCTCACTGCCTCCATACTTCTCATCAATATCAGGGCAAAGAAACCCCTGCTCCCCCATCTTCCTCCAAAAGGAGCGGGGAATCATCCTGTTCTCCTCCCACTGGTCATAAAAGGGATATGCTTCACGCTCTAAAAACTTTCTCAATGACGCTCGGAAAATTTCGTGATCTTCGTTTAAGTATAGATGTTTCATTTAAAAAACTCCTTTCTTGGTATGAAAACGCTTCCGTTTTAAACGTTAATTTGATTCATTTTTTGACGCAGCTGATATTTTAATATTTTCCCAGATGCATTCCTCGGCAGCTGCTTTTCGATAAAAATCCTCCTAGGGACCTTATATCCTGCAAGCTTTTGACGGCAGAAGCTCCGTATTTCCTGTTCATCAATCACTGCCCCTTCTTTGGGTACAATGACAGCGCACACAGCTTCCCCCCAGACTTCATCTGGAAGTCCGATAATTGCTGCTTCGAGAACAGCTGGATGCTCATAAAGTACGCTTTCCACCTCGACTGAATAAACATTTTCCCCGCCGGAAATAATCATGTCTTTTTTCCGGTCAACTAGCGTAATATAGCCTTCTTCATCAATTGTTGCTAAATCACCGGTATAAAGCCAGCCATCTTTAAAGGTATTCTTCGTTTCTTCCGGCTTTTTATAATATTCCTTCATGACCATTGGGCTTCGAAGAATAAATTCACCTACTACGCCTGGCAGCACATCTTTGCCTTCCTCATTAACAACCCTTGTTTCGGTCATGAAAATTGGTTTTCCACCCTTCCCTAGATGTTTCTTATGCCCCTCAGGATCAAGAAGAATACCGCCTGGTCCTGCCTCCGTTAACCCGCACAAATTATAAAATTGATCGGTTTTAAACAGCTCCATACTTTTTTTGACGAGTTCCGGAGCCATTGGGGCAGCACCATACCCGCATCTCTTAATGGAGGATAAATCGTATTCGGCTGCATTCGGTACTTGAAGAAGAAAGGTAAACATCGCAGGAACCGCAAATAGATGGGTAATTTTATGCTCTTGAATTGCTTGAAGTGTTTTGACTGGATGAAAATCTCGATGGATAATGTGTGTTGCGCCTAGTGCGACACCTGAAATAAGGAAAAGATTTAACTGGGCTGAATGAAATAATGGTGCTAAATGGAGAATCCTTTCATGCTGCCTAATCCCCATATTGATGGTAACAGAGATTCCAACTTTAAAAATTTGGCTATGATCAAAAAGGGCACCCTTTGGGCGGCCAGTTGTCCCTGAGGTGTACAAAATTTCTACATCATCCTTTTCGAAAACCTCTATTTCTGGCTCGTTTAAGTTTTCGGATAACACTTTTTCAAAGGAATAAAAATCTTCTGTTTCCGGTTCACCCACCACGATAATTGAGCGGACAGCCGTACCTTGTTTTGCTTCAGAAATCGTTTTTTCAAACTCCTTGTCACACACAACAAAGGATGCGTCTGATTGCCCTAAAATGTATTGGATCTCCGAAGCAGTTAAACGGAAGTTAACTGGGACGGCCACTGCGCCAATTTTTGCAGCGGCAAAAAAGGTGAACACAAAGTGATCCGAATTTTTCATAATCAAGGCAAGCTTTTCGCCCTTTTTAAATCCTAAGGAAATCAAGCCATGAGCAAACCTGTTCACTTCCTCATTAAATTGGCGATATGTATAGCTTCTTCCCTCACATTCTATCGCCAATAATTCTGGAAACTTGCGGGCACTTTGAGATAATAGGCTGCCAATCTTCATCTTAGGGACCCCCTAGAAAAAATGTATTCCATCTTAAATATGCAATTATTGTGCCATTATTCAGAAAAATAGATATATCGTCCCACATGGTTCTTTGAATGTTGTTCTTCTATACATCAGGAACAAATGAGTGTCCATTAATTGGACATTCTTTTAAATCGTCAGTTGATACTTTTTAATTTTTTCATACAAACCTGACCGGCTGATTCCTAGTAATCTTGCAGCCTGGACTTTATTTCCTTGTACCTGGACCAATGCCTTTTTAATTGCTTCTAGTTCCGCATTTTCAACCATTGAAACCTTTATAGCCGATTCAGGTAAACCAACCTGCTTTATTAAATACTCTGGTAAATCCTCGTATTTGATTTTTCCATTTTCTGCAAAAGTCATCGCACGCTCCATCACATTTCGTAATTCCCGGACATTCCCGGGCCAATCGTAACCAAGCAGGGCAGCTCTAGCGTGGTCCTCGATTCCGGTAATACTTGTTCCTAATATTTTGTTGAAATCAATCATAATCTTGCCTATTAAGAAATCCGTATCATAAAGACGATCCCGAAGCGGCGGGACATTTAAGGAAATTACATTAAGGCGGTAGTATAAATCCTCCCTAAAAAGGCCCTCTTTGACCATTTCTTCCAGATTTCGATTAGTGGCTGCAATAATTCTAACGTCCACTTGAATTCTTGCAGTCCCTCCTACCCTGTAGAATTCCCTCTCTTGAAGGACGCGCAGCAATTTTGCCTGCAAGGATAGAGACATGTCACCAATTTCATCGAGAAAAAGTGTTCCACCGTTAGCTAAATCAAATTTGCCGATTTTCCCCTTTAGTTTGGCACCGGTAAAGGCACCTTCTTCATAACCAAAAAACTCTGATTCTAGTAAATCCTCCGGTATGGCTGCACAATTGACAATGACGAACTTGCCGGTACTTCTGGCACTGCTGTTGTGAATAGCGTGCGCAAACAGCTCTTTCCCTGTTCCGCTTTCCCCGCGGATAAGCACCGTTGACCGCCCTTTTGCCGCTTTAGCTCCGCTTTTTTTCAGTTTTTCCATATAGGGGTCTATAGTCAAAAGATGGTCCCAGGTAAACTTAGCAGATTCAGATTTCTGGTATTCTTGATGATAAAAATTTGCTTTATTTTCCGCCTTCTGCAGCTTTTTGAATAGTTCGCTTACCTCATTTAATTGCCGGAATACCACCTTGCCAATTACTCCGATGACATTTCCATCTTCAATAATCGGAATACGGTGGACGATATACTTAATGCCACTTACTTCTAAAAAGCCGCTTACTTCAGCTGTTTCCGATTCATAGATATGGTCTAATTGAAGCTGTGGCAGCACTTTCAATACTGGCTGGTGCAATACCTGCTCTAACGACAAATTGAATAATTCCAGCAGCGGCGGGCTGACCATTTGAATGATTTTCTTTTCATCCGTCATTACAATTCCGTCAAATGCGTGTTTGAATGCTGTTTCTAACGTTCTTTTTAAGTTTTTTATCGTTTGTAATTCTTGTGAGGTTTGAAGCAGGGACATGACCATATCTGTTTTCGTCAGAATACCGACAACGTGGTTCATTTCATCCACGACAATACCGGTTCCGACCTTGCTGTTTTTAACCATTTCTTCAATCTTTGCATAAGGAGTATCGACCGAAACAGTTTCAACCTGCTTTTTTATGTAGTTTTGAATAGAAGTGGATAGAGGACATTCTTCTACGACCATTTGATAAAGGCTGCTCCGTGTAAAAATTCCCACTAACCTTCTGGAGGGGTCTGTTACAGGAAGCAGGTTCCATTTCTTTTTATCAATGAGTCCGATAGCTTCTTTTAAAGTTGTTTTTTCCGTTACAAAACAATCAACTGGAGTAATGATTTCTTTAAATTGGAGCATGTCTTCACTCCTCACTTTTTCAGATACTTATATTGTAACAAAAATACTTATTTATTAGAATTTTTTAACTATTTTTAAAAAAGACTTTGTTAAACTAGTCTGTTGATTTCCGCTTCAGGTGCTTCGCTTTCCGCGGGCGGTTCGGGGAGCTTCCTCGGCGCTACAGCGCCTGCGGGGTCTCCCCTGTACCGTACTCCCGCAGGAGTCTCGCTCCTTACGCTCCAATCAACAGGGTTAAATAATCAACAGTTATCTTTTAACACATCCAACAAAAAAAGAAGACCCAAGGGTCTTCTCGGAAAATATCATCATTTCGGCTGCATTCTTATCGCGCCATCGAGGCGGATCGTTTCACCATTAAGCATTGGGTTTTCAATAATGCTTTGAACCAGTTGTGCGTATTCAGCAGGATACCCTAGCCTTGGCGGGAACGGCACCATTTTTCCAAGTGAATCCCGCGCTTCTTGAGGCAGTGTATCAAACATCGGCGTATGAAAAAGACCTGGAGCAATGGTCATAACGCGGATACCGTACCGGGCAAGCTCCCTCGCAATCGGCAGCGTCATCCCGACAATTCCCCCTTTAGATGCGCTATATGCCGCCTGGCCGATTTGGCCGTCAAATGCTGCAACAGAGGCGGTATTAATGATTACACCTCTTTCATTTTTATCATTCACTTCATTTGTTATCATCTTCTCTGCAGCAAGGCGAATCACATTAAACGTTCCTACTAAATTTACATTTATTACTCTAGAAAAAAGTGATAGATTGTGTGTACCATTTCGGCCAAGGACTTTCTCGGCAATTCCAATACCTGCACAATTCACAACAGCATTCACGGCCCCCATAAAATCCGCCGCTTTACTAACCGTCCTTTGAATGTCCTCTTCCTTTGTAACATCTGTTTTTAAAAATAAAACGGCTTCTCCTAATTCTTCTTGAAGATGAAGGCCATTTTCTTCTGATTGGTCAAAAATGACTGCCTTTCCTCCATTTCCAACGATATTCCGTACCGTTGCTTCTCCCAATCCAGAGGCTCCACCAGTTACAATCGCACGGCAATCTTGAATTTGCATATTCAATCCCTCCAATAAAAGTTACTAATAGTCTAAGTGCAATTTCTGTGCCATTAAAAATGAATAGCGAGCAAAGCCTTTCCAATTCCTTACTGTATTTCAGCTGGACAGTTTAACATGCATAGTGACCAATAATTGTACACCTTTTGGAATAAAAAGCTGTTATCATAAAAGAGAGAATGACTATTTGAACGGAGGAATGGCAATGAGAAAATTAGTGGTTACTCACAATCTTGAACAAAACCTGCTTGATCAAATTAAACAGATTATTCCCGATTGGGAACTAATTGCTGGTAAAGATAAAGAAGTTTGGCAAAACCATGTAAAGGATGCAGAAATCATTGCAGGGTGGAAGCAGAGTTTAAAAGATGATTGCCTTGCACCAGAGTCAAAACTAAAGTGGCTGCAATCCTGGAGTGCAGGCGTTAATTCTATGCCTCTTGAAGAATTAGAAGCTAAAGATATTTTGTTAACAAGCGCCAATGGTGTGCATGCCTTTCCGATTTCAGAAACCATCTTTGCCCTAATGCTTGGATTAACGCGAAAAATCCATACATATGTAAAAAATCAACAAACAAAAACATGGCATCATGCCAATATGAATTTAGAACTGCATGAAAAGACCGTTGGAATCATTGGGGTTGGAGCGATTGGAAAAGAAGCGGCGAAAATTGCCAAAGCATTCGGAATGAAGGTACTTGGTGTAAGACACTCAGGAATGCCTGAGGAATTTGTTGATGAAATGTACAGTTCAGATCAATTAGACCTCGTTCTGCCAAACTGCGATTATGTGGTGGTAACCTTACCACTTACAAAGAAAACTCGTCAGTTATTTGGAGCGAAACAATTTAAGAAAATGAAATCATCAGCCTTTTTCATTAATATCGGCCGTGGTGAGATTGTCGTTGAAGCGGACCTCGTACAAGCTCTTAAAGAAGGTACCATTGCAGGAGCGGGACTGGATGTTTTTGAAAAAGAACCATTAAGTCCTGATAGTCCTTTATGGGAAATGGAAAATGTAATTATCACCCCTCACACTTCAGGCTCAACGGAGCATTACAACAAGAGGGTAGTAGAAAATATTTTGATTCCAAACCTAAGAGACTATCTTTCTGGTAAAAAACCATCCAAAAATCTTGTCGATTTTTCAAAAGGGTATTAACAAAGGGGGTTTTTCATGCAGCAAGTTACACTCGAAAAAAAACAAAATAAGAAGCGCGGGTTAAACGCTTTAAAGTGGGGCCTTCCTGCGCTTCTTGTTTTTCTATTGGCAGTAAATTTTTTGCCTGTAAGCCGGATTAAAGAAAAAAGCTTTTTCAAAAATGGCCGGCCAATGGTGATTGCCCATCAAGGCGGTGAGCTGCTTGCCCCTTCTAACACGATGGCCGCATTCACGAACGCGGCCGACATGGGGGTGGATGCCCTTGAAACAGACCTCCATATTACAAAAGATGGATATTTGGTTGCCATCCACGATCCAACTGTGGATCGAACAACCAATGGGCACGGTAAGGTAGCTGACCTGACACTTGAAGATATTCAAAAACTTGATGCAGGCTATCAATTTAAAGATTTGAATGGTCAATATCGTTACCGTGGCAAAGGCGTTTATATCCCGACTGCCGAAGAAATGTTCCAAACCTTTGGCAATATGCGAATCGAGATGGAGATTAAAGATGATAATCCACCTGAACGGATTGACGAAATGGCCTCCCAGCTTTGGGCATTAATAAAGAAATATCATATGGAGGATAAAATCTTGGTCGCATCTTTCGATCAAGAGATCCTCAATTCGTTTGAAAAATATGCAAGGGGCCGTGTTGCTACGTCAGCAGGCATGCAAGAGGTCAAAAGCTTTGTGATTTTCCATAAATTCTTTTTACGCAACCTTTATCAGCCCCATGTAGATGCCTTCCAGCTCCCGACCGAAGATAGCGGATTTGACTTAACTGACAAACTGCTGATTGACGATGCGCATCGCCGGGGAATGCAAATGCATTATTGGACGATTGATGATCCGAAGGAAATGAAGAAATTAATTGATGTTGGTGCGGACGGTATTTTAACGAATCGGCCGGATTTGCTCCTGAAATTACTTAAAGAAAAATAACTAAAGGGCTGCTTCAATCGAAGCAGCCCTTTAGTTATTTCTTATATCTTGCCGGACTGTATTTATCGCTGGCTTTAAAGTTATAAACCGGTATAATCATGCTTACAATTTCAACTGTTTCTTCTACTTTTTCTAAAATTTCATTCATCGATTTATAAGCCATCGGCGCTTCATCCAATGTTTCTTCGGAGACAGATGTCGTCCAGATGCCCTTCATCGTATTGTGGAAATCATCCATATTCAGCGTTTTCATCGCTTTTGTCCGGCTAAGGACGCGGCCCGCTCCATGCGGCGCTGAATAATTCCAATCTTCGTTGCCCTTTCCGACAGCTAAAATCGACCCATCTCTCATGTTGATTGGAATGATGAGACGTTCGCCCTTCTCCGCTGAAACAGCTCCCTTTCGTAAAATCAAGTTATCTGTATCAATATAGTTGTGGACGGTATCGTAACGGTCTTGCTCCTCAAAGCCCATATTCTCCGTAATTGCTCTGGCAATTTCTTCACGGTTTGCCTTCGCAAACGCCTGTGCCAATTTCATGTCATGAATATAATGGTCAAAATCCTCGCCCTCCAAATAAGCTAGATCATTTGGAATGACAGGATTGATTTCTTTGTAGCTCTGAATGGCAGCTTGAATTTCTTTTTGACGCCCAGCAGCCTTTAATTTTTCAATCATCTCCGTTAAATCATGGTTCCTGAGCTTGGAAATCGCTACTTTTTGATAATAGGTGGCAATCTTAGCGCCCACATAGCGGCTGCCAGTATGAATGGTTAAATAGTGATAGCCATCGGGATCGACTGAGACTTCGATAAAATGGTTGCCGCCGCCAAGAGTTCCTAGGCTATAGCGGCTTTTATTCTGGCTAAGAATATGCTGAGCTTTAAATTCTTCCGCAGATGGAAAACTCGTGTTAATAAGCTGAGCAGTCTCATCAGAATGTATCTCCATTCCGCTTGGCACATAGGTCCGAATAACTTGATCCAGCTTATTAAAATCAACCTTTTTATCTTGCAGCTTAACTGTTAATACGCCGCAGCCTACGTCAACCCCTACCAGGTTCGGGACTACCTTATCCTTTAGCTGGATGGTGGTTCCAATCACACATCCTTTTCCAGCATGATAGTCTGGCATAATACTAATCTTTGTATCCTTTAAGAAAGCTTGATTACACAGCTCTTGTATTTGTTCAAGCGCCGTCTCCTGAGGATAATTGGAAAATACTTTTGCTTCTGTTTGAGATCCGGTTATTTTTATCACGAGTTTTCCCTCCTTTTGTAAAAACAATTAACAATAGGCTATCACGGGAAATCCGAATGAGCAATGGATTTTCCATAAGTAATCTATATTACGTGCAGGAAACAAAATACCAGTCTTTATTCATTTTTTAATCCTCAAAAAACATCAGCTTGAACCTACCGATTATTGGGGACATTTTATCTTGTTCTCAAGCCAGTTTTGTCCCCAATACCGCCTATTGAGGACATTTTATCTTATTTTCTTGCCAGTTTTGTCCCCAATACCCCTTATTGAAAACTTTTCCACTCATTTATCAGAAAAAAGTTCCGTAAATAAATAAAGGAAGATGCCCTTAAGGCATCCCCCAGTTAAATCATATTAATAGATTGTTTGCATTCCCTTTCCCGCGACGGTCATCCATTCGAATTGGCGCAGTCTCACGTCAAATAAGGTTAATGGATCGCGGAACATTTCTGGATTCTCATTCATCTTATCTTGCATTTCTTTTTTCTTCTGAATCTCTGATCGTGCTTCTTCAACAGAACGGTTTAAAATGGCCTTGGGACCCTTGAAAAATAAGGTAACATCACGCTCCAATGATTTTTCAAACATCTCAAATGGCTGGAAAAACTGCTTATTCACGGCAGCGATTGCTTCAGAATAGTCTTCATTTTCTATAAAGGATTGATATTTGTTGAAAAGCATGGCTTTATTTTGCGAAATTGCCCCCAGAAGCTTCCCTGCACTTTTTAATATAAATTGTGAAGGAGTTCGGCGCAGCAGGATATTGACTGTTTCCAACTGGAACCTGGTTGTCATCCTATCTGTATCGCGGCGCCAATCATCGAGCACCCTAAAATCACACTCAAGCTCCAATCGCTCTTCCCCGTACATCTGATTAAATCCATCTCTCATCTCAATCAGAAATTCTTGGTTTTCCTTAAACTCGCCATGTGAACGCTCAATCCAATCTTGAAGTGAGCTGTAATATTTCGGCATTACCTTTTGCTCCAAATAATCCTGCAGCCTATTATTCATCTCATCATTGAGCATAAGATGAATTTTACTAAAATCACTGTCCTCCTTTATTAAAGAAGAGCACTCCCGGAGCATTTTTGGCACAGCCACTGAGATTTCTGTCTCAATGGATTCCTTAATTGCCCGATACGATTTTATGGCTGATTTGGTTCTTTGTATTTCCGCATCATTTAGTTGGTTCACCGCACCAGTTAGCTTGATCAGCATTTCTTCGTTCCAGCGAATTGATTCTATTAACTGATTTTCAACATCAATTCGTTTTTGCAAAAGACTGGCGATTGTTGTCCGAATAAAATACAACAGCTTTGCAAGGCGTTTATCCGCTAGATTTCTAGTATTTTTAATAGACTGAATAAACACTTTTAATTCTTTCATTTGCTGATTTTGTTCATATTGTGTAGAAAATGCAAATACCTTAGCATCATGTAAATAGGAGTTGACCATTGCTTTTATGTCATCATAAATTTTATGTGCTTCCTGTTCATTAGGAATAGTCTCCATTTTGCTAATCAAGAAATGAATTGGAATATCCGGTGCAATCTCTTGTATTTGCCCTAGCGCTGCCCACTCTTTATCCGTAAACGAAGCATTGGCATCTACCACAAAAAGAATTGTGTCAGCAATCTGCAAGTTCTTCAGGACTTCATAACGGTCATAATGGAGCGACCCGGTAAGCCCAGGAGTATCCAGGAACGCAACCTTGTTATCCTTAAAAAATGGCATTGGACGCTTCAATTCTATAATGGATTCTAATGCATTTCGTCTTCGATCCATTTTTTCCTTGAATTCCTCCAAACCATTTAGATCGTTAATCTCCCTGTCGGTGATTTCAGTTATGGTCATTTCCTCAGCGTCTTTGAACAGAACAACAGACGATGTTGACCCATCCTGTAATTCAGCACCGAGAACCGTGTTTATAAAGGAAGATTTTCCACTTCCTTTAAATCCGGCAAGAAGGATATGCTGGGTATCAAAATCAACCAACTGCTGGGCAAGCCATTTGACACGATTATTCTCGCCCATGTCATGCTCCTGAGCCCAATTCAATATAGAATCAAAGAGTGACAGACACTCGTCAAGCTCATCCATATCCGTTTCGGTTATACTAATTAATTTTTCAGCTTCACTAACGATGGCCTGGCTTATGCTCGCTGGAAAAAGTTCATTCCAAGAAAGGACGGCTGCCGACGCCAATACACTGTTCGCATTGTCAGCCAGACGGTGCCAATTCGTCAGCAAGTCTGGAATGATATCCTGAAGCTGATTTATAAAATACCTGCCATCAATAAAGGTGAAATATGTTTCTTTATGGCGTTTTGAAAGCTCTTGATAGTTTTCATTGCGATCCAAATTAAGATTAAGGAGCAAGTGATTGATTTCCCTCAACCAAACAAAATAAGATTCTTCATCCTGATAGCTAATCCACAATGAAGAAACAAGCTGTTCAAAGCTTTTTTTATCCAGATTAAACAAGATGCTTAAGGCATGCGAAAAATAACTTGCATCAAAGTTTTTCGTTACACTATTTTCTACATATGTATGCAGAATTTCAAACCATTCCAACGATTCCGTCCGCTTGGCTTCATTCACCGCCAGTTCAACGGCATTGTTCCAGTCCCTTTGCTCTTCGAAAAATGCCCGGGCGATTTCGGTCACATTCGGATAATCAGGGTTAGAGTTGATCGTCCTTTTGATTATCGCAACAGCCGCCTCCAGCTTTCCGCGTTCAAGATAGAGCGAAAATAACTGTAGTGCTACTTCTGTTTTTAAGGTAAGATCTTCTGTTTCTATAGCACTATAAAGATCTTCCGCCGTTGATAACATTCCCAGCTCATAATAGGCATCTGCCGTATTTTTCTTTGCCCACTGCTCAAGTTCATTGACAATGTTTTCCCACTTAAAAATCGCCGTTTCATAATCTTTATGGTGAAAATACACTTCCCCCTGTGCAAAGCGTATATAAGATAGGTCAGGCAAATCCTTTTGTGCTTCCTCCTGAAAGGCTTCTCCAAGGACCTGAATCGGATGAATAGTTTCATGCTCATTAATGAACATTTCATAGTATTTCTTTTGTTTCAATTGCGTCTCTAACGTCATTAAAATTCCCTCCAATGGCAACCACTCTATGTCATTCATATGGTAAAGAGGCATAATTATTCCTCATACGATTCGAATATAAGTTAGAATTTAAGTCCCAATTGTTACAATTTTATCAAAGGAATTTTTTAATAAGATGTCAATTGTATTTCAGTTTGGAGACAACTTTAGGGGATTTGTTGGGGATGTATCACTTGCTATGGATATTTTTGCCTACACAACTGCTTCCAGCTGCCTCAAAATAAAAAAGTGAAACCAGCTTAGATTCACTCTAAATTAATCCGCTGGTTTCTCTTATCTTTTCTATTTTTCCATAGTATATAGACTATCAATCTTAGGCAAACTTCAGTTGCTGACCTGTTCAATTCGTATGTTATCTAAAATAAACGTGCCTGCCCCAGTATCTCCATTCAAGCTCGTTCCATCACTGAAGACTCCAATATATGTTTGGCCGTTCTCAGAACCGGTAACAGTGAACTCAGCCCTTTTGGTATCGGTAGAAGCTGTAAGTGTATTATTCAAACTCAGTCCCTTAGCAACCGCAATATCACGAACATCAATTTCTTGATCGCCTGAGATAAAACGATAAGCATTAGCAGTAGTTTGATAGTCAAAGGATACTTTATAGGTTACTCCTGGTTCAAAGCGGAAGTGCTGCGGAATGGTGCGATACACTAAGCCTTTGTTTCCAGTATTGACTTTAATTGACCAATTTCCTGTGATGACATCATCAACCAATTTTTTGCCAGCCCATCCTTTTTGTGTATAAGGTGCATGCAATTCAGACAAGTGAATTCGGTTGTCTTCTACACCTTCTGTATTCCCAATGACAAATGGGTAAATTCCTTGCACGACAGATTCAAAATCCTGCTCAAATACCTTTGAAGATACTTGATTATTCAAAGATTTTTGAACGATGCGGATATCGTCAAATTTGGTTATTCCTTCTCCGGCCTCTCGGCTGAGAATAAGTTCAGCCTTTTTAGAAGTAGCCGTAAAGCTTACTTGCATCCTTTGCATTTTACTGTTATAGCCATCATTTGAAGCATGTGAGTCTGCTTTTACATAATTCTTTTGCAGGCTGCGTAATGTGTAATTGCTTACATCCTTTTCCCCGCCGGTTACTTTGATTCCGGCTTTTACATCACTATTGTTTTCTACGTAGACTTCTGCCACATAATCTTTACCTGGCACCAGGTCTGTAATGGTGCGGGAAACGGTTGTGTTCTTTGATGGACTTTCCATATTCAGATAATAGTCACCGCTGCTTAAATTACGGGCATTCCCAGTTTGATTCGTTCTGATGACACTGACGGCATCCTTGTCGCCAGCAACTTTTGAATTTTCATCTTTGACTGTTCCTGAATTAAATCCGGTGTCATAGATATGAGAACCGTTGCTCCAATCTTTAACTTGTAAGCCCTTCTCCTTCTTTTCCGGTACGACAACATATGGAGTGGCTGCTTCAGCAGTTAATGTGACTTGATTATTAACGACCTTGACTTTCTGCACATCGGTTCGACCTTGATCGGTCAATTTGTATACATACACCTTCGATGCACCTGCATATTCATCTGGAAGTGTCCAAGTCGTGGTACCGCCCTCCAAATTCCAGTGGTACAGTTTTTCAGAATCAGATGTTGGCGTCTCGAAGTCTTGCTCTACCCATGGAATTAAGTAAGCATGTTCATCAAGGACCACATTTCCATTAAGTGTAATCACTCGTTCTCTAGAATTGTCTTTTCTAGTTACAACAACTTCGTCCCCATTACTTGGGTCTTCCAATTTAATTTCCTTTTCCAAGTTGGTTTTGGTTTTGTCACCTTGTACATCCGTCCAATCGGTAACATAATACTTTTGTAAAAATTTAGTCGGCAGATTGGTATCGAAGGTCATGCGGATAAACTGGTCAAAGTTCTTATCCGACTGCCATCCTTCGAAACCGGCTAATTCAAAACCACCAAGTAGTGGGTGATCAGCCGTTCCGCCTGCTTCAGGCCAATTCAACACCCAGGAATCTTTTTGGTGATTACTTATAAAGCGAAGGACTTCAGAGTTGATTCCTTTGCTTGTTGGTCCACCGTAGTTCTTATCTGTAGCCCAGTGCTGCCAAGTAGAATAATTGGCCACTGAAGTACCAAACTCAGTTGAGACTCGCCAGCCTCTATTCATAAATTGCTCTGCAATTCGATCAGATTCCCACTGATCTTGATACCATACATCCAAATAAATAAAGTCAAGACCTGGTGCAGCAGTTTTTAATTCATCCAGCCTTTTGGCACGCGTCCCAGAATATAAATCTTTTAATTTATTAATAGTATAGGATTGATCTAACCAACCCCAGCCCTTGGAATTTGGACTATCAATAAAATCCTCATTAAAAGCTTTGGCTTCAGGATACGTTTCTTGGGCATTTATATGGACACCAAATTCAGAATTGTACTTATGGCCTTCACTAATAAGAGTTTTTAAATCTTCAGCGCCGCCAATCCGTTCACCTGCATCGCCATAATCCGGGTGCCCACTATCATGACCTTCATTCGCATATCCTTTTAACAGAACGGACTGACCCAATCCATCTGTAGCGAGTGCTACCTTTTTAACATTATCCAATGTTTTTAAGAATGGCTGCTGTGCTTGTGATCCAAAATTCATGGCAATGCGTGTGCCAACAAGGTTGTTTACATTTTCTGATCCTTTTATGTCCTGCATGATTTCACGGTAAGCAATCGCACCGTCCTGCCAGTCAATTTCATTGTCGTGATTCAAATCGTCAGCAATTGCAATTTTCACAGTAGGTTTTACTACTTGCGGTTTCGGCATAAATTCTCTTTGATAATAAAGCAAACTTGAACCAATCCCAATCGATTTCGTGCCATCTGCATTTTGATAACGATTAGCTACTAGGTTGCGGTAGCCATTGACTTCGGAACTGGACCATACACCTGCACTCAATTGATCCGTTGATAGGAAACCAGTATAGTAGCTTTCTGATGATCCAATGCCCCCCATCGATGAATCGACAGTGACATCAACATCCCCCGGTTTCGTAACATCACCGCTAAGATTTGTTAATTTTGCTTTCGCATTCGGTTGAGAAGAATTGACAGAGATAAAGTTTAGATCAGCAAATTCCACCGTTTCAATTTTTGCACTTCCGGCATTGGTAATATCCTCAAAAGTATAAATTACTTTATTTTTGTTGACTTTTAATGAAACTTTGAGAACAGCATCAAGGTTTTCAACTTCATCCTTCACTTTTAAGGTATACAGTGCTTCCCTTTCGCTCAGCTTTTCAAAACTTACTTCAGGATAGTAAAGCGTACCGTTCACTTTCAATCCGTAAACAGGAGATTTCTGTCCCCCCATAACCTTATTGCCAACCCGGTATTCGATGACACGTGGGAATATTTGGTCAATTATGACATCCATATAGTCTGATTTTATTGTATCTTCAACTGGTGGATTACTTGGCGCTTTAGGTGGAGCATATTCCTTAATTTTAATGTTTGAAATCGTAATGTTAGCAGCCCCGCGGCTTTTTTCAAATCCAAGTAAACCTGCTTTATCGACACCGCCTGCCAATGTCAAAGTATTTACCTTTTTATCATTAATGTAGAGGGTTGCTGAATCATCTATGAATTTTAGGCGTAGATGATAAGTTTTATTGGCTTCCAATGGCACATCTGAGGTCATCGCTGTCCAATTGTTTGCCGGACCAAAGATCTCTCCGAAATACTGATTGTTTTGATCTCCCGTTCCCACATACGTATAGGCAGATGGACTTTGAACACGATAGATTAGACCGAAGCGGTTCATCGCGCTCGTTCCTGGAGTAATATCCGCTTCAAAAATACCATTTTTAATTGTATTCATTTTATTGTAGACAATTCGATTCTTTTGAGTGGAAGTAACCTTGAAGGTTGCTGAACCATCTTGATTATAGGTTAAGCTGCCGTCACCTGAGATAATTTTAAAATCCCCTTCTGTCAGTTGGTTATCCGTAATGTCGACAGGTTCCCTATCACCTGGGTTTGGTCCTACATCTCCTAGAGCATCCCCCAATTCAATGAGTACTTGACTGTTTTTACCTCCAAAAGCGCCAAGTTTAACCGCTTCCTTACCTGTAAGCAGGTTATTTACATCATTGGATAAAGTAACCGGCCCAAATAAATCTTGGCCATCTAATGTAACATTGAAAGTGGTTCCGCTATACTCGATTTTAATAGAATGTTTAGATCCTGCTTCTGGTAGTGATACGCTTGGTCTAGTGTTTAACCAGGTTCCAGTGCCTTTATATTTGTATTCATAGAACCACCCAAATGAGTCATAACCTACAAATACGAAGTTATTAGGATCAATATAATGGGGATAGAAACCAAATCTGGTATCAGCCCCATTCAATTCTGGAATAAAGGTATATTCCATCGTTCCTGATTCTTTTGCTGCTGCCTTTTCTTCTTGAAAAATAGCAGCTTTGGCCCCATTGTCATTTCCTGCTCCTGCTCCAAGCTTTGCATAGACCTTCCCATGCTGGGTGACCATTTCATTTACTTCATTTCCGCCAGCTGAAATCGTAACCCATGGATTCGTCACCTCTGCATTTGCACGTAACGGCGGAATAAATCCCGTCAAGAACGTTGGCAAAAATAACACAATTGCAAGCAGGGTATGGCTAAATCTCCTGTAATTGTTCCTACTCAATTCCTCTCCTCCTTTGAATGTACTATTTTAATAGAAGACGATGCCTGACCATCAAATACCACCCTCTACTTGTAATCTAGCTTACTTTTATTAAAACGCTTCCACAACAAAGATATTGTCCAAATTTTTAGAAATATTGTTTTTTAGAGAATTGCATAAAAAAACGAACAGTACCCGGCACTGTTCGCTTAAAAAGCCTATCCAATTTGGACAATTTTCATAAATAGCACTCTAGTCAATTCGCTTTAGCGAACCAAGAGCTGGCAGTCTCTTTCAACACGACATTCAATTCTTCAATATTCCTTATACCGGTATCTTTTAACCAGTCTCGACCAGCTTGTTCCCCATTTTCAGCAAAAGGTGCGACGCCGTCTTTCCAAGTTGCCCTGCCACATAACACGCCATTAAAGGTAGAGCCAGATTCTTTGGCAAACTTCAGTGTTTCTTGGAATAGTTTCGCGCTTACTCCGGCACTCAAGAAGATAAACGGCAGCTCAGTAGCTTCACTTTGCTCTTTGAAGAAGGAAGCTGCCTCTTCCTTACTATAGACTATTTCGCCTTCCGTGTAGCCTTCAACAAATTTCATATCCACTGGAACTTCTACTTTTAATACATCGACATGATACTTTGGTTTGGAGAATTCCTTCATTGCTTCAATTACTTTACGCGGCTTCACTTCTGCATACTCTTTACTTTTCACATCATCATTTTTGGCATCGTAAGACACAATTTCAAGGAAGAATGGAATGTCTTCTGCCACACACTCGGACCCGACTCGTTCCATATAAACATGCTTATATTCGTTAATTTTCTTGTCTTCATCCACATCATAGTACAGTAAAAATTTAACCGCATCTGCACCGGCGTCCTTCAATCGTTTAACGGACCACTCTGGCAATAGATCAGGTAAACGGCCCGCTGCTTTTGCATCGTATCCGGTCTTTTCATAAGCAACCAATAAACCAGCGTCCTTGCTGCGAACCTTTGCAGCAGGCAGTCCATATTCTGGATCTAATAGAATAGCAGTTGAATAGGGTGTCAATTCTTTGGAAACCAATTCTTTAAAGCGGATGATGCCTTCATCCCCAATGGAACTTGAACTTCCTGCTGCAATCATTTTCTTTAACGAACCGCGTTGATCAATTGCCAAAGCTCCGATAATCCCATTTTCATCCGACAAACGCTTGAGAGCTGCCACTTTATTTTCCGTTAATTCTAACATCGACAATCACCTCTATTAATCTATTTTAATAACTTCTACCATTTCAAATAATTGACCGAACTTCTCACGATCTATATAACCGGTTTCCGTTTCCATCGCATTGAGCATGCCTGTCGTCATAGCTGTTTTCAGGATGTCCTGAACGGATTGCTTTCGTTTCAGGGCAACCGCTAATCCTGCAACAGTGGCATCACCGGAGCCAACAGGGTTCACGACATTTATAGCAGGAATGGTAACCTTGTAAAAGTCTCCACCATTCTTGATAAAAGCGCCGGTCCCGCCCATCGAAACGACAATCCATTCAATTCCATGAAATAACTCATTGTTTAGCAATTGCTTTAAGCTGCTTATGCTCTCTTCTACTTCTATGCCAAGAAGCTGGGATAACTCAGAGATATTGGGCTTGATAGCGAAGGGTTTTACATCATGAGTCAAAACTTGGCGGAGTGGCTCCCCCGAGGTATCAACAATCACGGAAATACCCTTCTCCCAGGCAATTTCAACCATCTGCCGGTAAAATCCTGATTCAAGTCCTAATGGCAAGCTTCCCGAAATGGTAACAAGGGAAACTTCGGACAGCAATTCCTGATATTTTCCCAAAAAAGCTGCTCCTTCTTCCGCCGATAAGATTGGCCCGGATTCAAGGATTTCTGTCTGCTTTCCATCATGGAGGATCGCGATACAGTTTCTTGATTCTTGATTAATTTTAAAAAAGTGATTCTCGATATCACTTTTCGTCAATTCCTGAATAATGTAATCGCCAATGGTTCCGCCAATTACACCTGTTGCCAAGACATCTTCCCCCATCTGCTCGATGACCCTGGCCACATTTAATCCTTTTCCGCCTGCGGTTTTACGAACATTTTCCACACGATTAACATCATCCAGTTTGAAATCTTGAATGGGATAGGAAATATCAACGGAAGGATTCATCGTGACTGCTAAAATCATCGAACTCCCTCTTTCCCTATAAAGTTTTCAGCTTGAAACCGGCAAACTCCATCAAGATACGTGGCCGTTAATTCGAGTTCAGGTGTAAGAACGATAAAGTCTGCATCATAACCGGTCGCAATCATGCCGCATTCCCCATCAATCCCAATACTTTGGGCTGGAGCTGTACTGGCCATATAGATGGCTTCCTCAGGTGTCGCAATTCCCCAATCAACGGCATTTTTGACTGCCTGTTTTAATTGCAAAATACTCCCTGCTAAACTGCCAGTCTCCAACCGGGCAGCCCCGTTCTTCACTTCGACAGGGAATTCTCCGAGCTGATAGCGGCCTTCCGGCATACCGCCGGCCATCATGCAATCTGTTACCATAACCGTCTCCTTCCTGCCGCGGGTATTCATTAAAATGTTAGCTGCAGCAGGATGAACATGGTGGCCATCACAAATGATTTCGGCAAACACTTCCGGCAGGCTCATCGCGGCGCCAACCATACCGGGCTCACGATGATGCAGCCCGCTCATGCCATTGAATGTATGGACAAAAATTGAAGCCCCCTTCTCAACTGCATCTTTCGCCACAGCATACGTCGCATCACTATGGGCCAGTGCCACCGTAACCTGATCCTTAACGGCGTACTCAATAAATTCCATTGCCCCTTTCCTTTCCGGAGCAAGCGCAATCTTTTTGATAAAATGATTGGAATACTTCTGCCACGATTCCAGCATTTCTATTGAAGGATCACAAAAATACTTCGTGTTTTGGGCACCTTTGTGTTTTTCGGTAAAAAATGGACCTTCTAAAAAGATTCCTTTTATTTTGGCACCTTTTACCTTTGTATAATTTTCCCCAATCATCGCCACTACTTTGTTTAATAAATGGGGAGAAGAAGTTAACGTGGTGGGCAAAAAAGAAGTCACGCCGCACGAAAGCAGCCCCTCAGAAATTTCCATCAAACCCTCAAGGTCGTTGTTCATAATATCGTGATTTTTAAAGCCATGAATGTGAGTGTCGACTAAACCCGGGGCAATCCATTTTCCCGCATAATCGATGACATCAGCCGATTCAGTCGGCAAAGTCACAAAAAAAGAACCGAACTTCCCCTCTTTAATTTCCAAATAACCGGGGCCTGACACCCCATCCTCAAGAAAAAATCTGTCTGCAAACACAAATCGTTCCATAGCTGCACCTCTGTTTAGGAATGAGAATAACATGCATTCCTATTCCCTTGATTTACTTGTATTCGTATATCGTTACACCCTGTACAACACGATTAACCGTTCCACTAGGTGAAGGAGTATCCGGTGTATTTCCGACCTTAATCGAAGCTAATAGAGCAAGCGTTTGTCCAACCATGACATACGGCAGTGACAAGTAGGCATCCGGTATGATGCGGGCCTTGCTGTCGAATAAGAACGTATCACCGGCATAATTGGTCTCTCCGTCCACGGCGATTGCACAAATATAGCCTGCGATATGATCCTGTCTCAATTCATTTAACATATCCAAATCATATTGGCGTGTATACGGATGGTTCGAAACGAACACAAACACAATGGCTTTTTCGTTCACAAATGATTTAGGGCCATGGCGGAATCCAAGTGATGAATCGAAGGAAGTGGAAATTTCACCGGCAGTTAACTCCAAAATTTTTAATTGTGCCTCTCTTGCCAAGCCCTCAAAACCACCTGAGCCAAGATAAATAATCCTTTCAAAATCGGAAGCAATCATTCCTTCAATATCTGCTCCCCTGTTAATTACACTTTCACCCATGCGGCGGATGGTTTCAACAATGGTCAATTTTTCTTCCACAGATATGGAATCAAAGATGAGCAGCGCTGTTAGGGTCATACAGGTATAGCTTCCTGTCATCGCAAATCCTTGATCATTAGATCTTTCTGGCATCAACAGTAAGAGGTTGCTTTCATCCCCTATTGCCCGTTGTGCTAACTTGCCTTCCTTTGAGCAGGTAATGGTAATTTGGTAGAGGTCCGTTATCACTTGTTCTGCTAATTCCACTGCTGCAACGCTTTCCGGACTGTTACCGCTTCTCGCAAAGGAAATCAATAGTGTTGGGATGTCTGCCTTTAAAAATTGGTAAGGATTTGACACAATTGCTGTTGTTGGAACACTTATCAGATTCCACTTTTTCTCATCGACTCTTTCTTTTAAATATGGGGTAATGGTGTCACCGACATACGCGGAAGTTCCGGCCCCTGTAAAAATGACCCGGATAGAATTGTGCTTTTCTGTCAGGTTCCGTAAAAATGCTTCAATTTCAGGTCTCTTCTTCGAATACAATGCAAATGTTTCGCCCCATAATTCAGGCTGCTGCTTGATTTCCTGTGTTGTGAATGATGCTCCCAATGGCATTAAATTTTCCATGCTTAAAGTAAACAAATGGTGTCACTCCTCTTAAAATTTGTTAAATTCCTTCAAATACCCGTAACCCAGCACCAATCACTCCATTATTCTGCCTCATTGTACTAATTGACATTTGACTTAAAAGATGCTGTTGTTCAGGGATTTGGATTGATTTCAGTTTTTCTTTAATGATGTCAAGCAGAAAAGGGTTGTTTACGATCACACTGCCCCCGAAAACAACTTTATGTGGGTCTAGTAAACAGGAAATCGAATACAAGCCATGTACCCAATTGTCCGTTATTTCATCAATAATGGGCTGAAACCCGCTTGCCCCTTCGTTATAGCGTTCAAAGACATCTTTAGTCGACAAAGATGCCGATTGCATTTCCTTTTGTGCTAATTTTTCGATTGCTGGTCCGGCAGACATCTTTTCCAGCCGCTCTAATTTCTTCCACGCCGAAAGAACAGGAATTAATCCAAGTTCTCCTGCAAATCCAGCCCCTCTGAAAAATGAACCATTATGAATAATAGAGCAGGAGATGCCCGTACTAATCGTCACGTAGACAAACGTCTCATCGGTTTTTGCCTGGGACGCCTTCCATTCGGCATAAGCCGCCATGTAAACATCATTGTCGATCGTGATCCGCTCGAGTCCAAATTGCTCCTGTAACCTGGCAGTGACAGGAAACTGGGCCCAAGGTAAATTATTTTGAAAAATCGCAATGCCCTTTTGTCGATCCACCTTGCCCGGTACCCCGGCACCAATGCCTTCAATGTCCGCTAACGAATAAGTAGAATCCTCAAGAACTCGCTCTATCGCTTCTACCACTTTAGCAAACATCTTTTCTTTGTCAGAAGGATCACTTTTTACCTCTGTACGTTTCAGTAATTCCCCTGTTTCAGAAATAATGCCCGCTGCAATCTTTGTTCCGCCAATATCTATACCAATTGCCTTTTTCAATTGTACTCCTCCAAATTTATATAGATGGGTTGTTGGTACAAGTTAAATTTATTAAAAACTCATAGACTACAAGCTACGAGTTTTTAATAAATGTCTTTAATTTAGTTAATATTCTTGTCATTATTTATTCTATACCACCCCAACTTGTTGGGTCAACCCAATATGAAAGATTATTCTTTATTTTCCACCTGTTACAGCAATGCCTTCAATAAATTGCTTTTGCAGAATGATAAATAGTACCAGCATTGGCAGGATGGCCAAAAAGGAGCCTGCCATAAGGATTGGATAATTGGTTAAATATTGACCTTGGAGCGAGGACAATCCGACAGAAAGTGTCATCGATTCAGTGGAACTATTCACAATCATTGGCCACATTAATTCATTCCAGCTCCAAAGGGTAGTGAAAATACCCAATGCAACCAAACCTGGTTTGGCTAGTGGAAGCATAATTTTCCAATAGATTTGGAAATGGTTGCAGCCATCGAGCCTGGCTGCCTCTTCCAGTTCTTTTGGAAGACCCATAAAGAATTGACGGAGCAGAAATGTACCAAACGCGCTAAATAAACCAGGGACAATAACTGCTTGCAATGTATTAAGCCAGCCTAATTTCACAATAATCATGTATTGCGGCAGCAAAAAAACTTGGCCAGGAACCATGAGAACCGATAATGCTAACATAAATAGAAAATTCCTGCCTGGAAACTCAATACGGGCAAAGGCATAAGCAGCCAACGAACACAGCAACAACTGCCCAGCTGTTCGTACTATCGTAATAATAAATGTGTTATACATAAATTTGAAAAATGGCAGCAGTCCAAATACCTCTTTGTAGTTCCCCCATTTGAAATCCTCCGGAATAATAACAGGCGGTACATGAATCGACTCGGCATAGGTTTTTAACGAGGTGAGAATCATCCATATAAATGGCAATACCATTGCCACCGATCCCACAATTAGAATGAAATGGATGAGGAATGTTTTACTCGTTACAAGCTGTCTTGTTCTTTCCATTGGTACCACTTCCTTTTAATCATAATGAACCCACTTTTTCTGTAACACCATTTGAATCGCTGTAATAATTAGAATAACGACTAATAAGAGAACAGCGATGGCTGCTGCATATCCCTTATCATTCAATACAAAAGCATGCTGATAGAACAAATAAACTATCGACTGTGTGCTTTCCAGGGCGGTACTGCCTTTTCCAATCATCATGAAAATAAGGTCAAACACTTGAAACGCCCCAATTAGAGACATGATGGACACAAAGAAAATAACTGGTGAAAGCAGCGGAAGGCTAATTTTAAAGAAAACCCTGATTGGGCCTGCCCCATCCATTTCCGCTGCTTCATAATAGGTCTTCGGAATTCCTTGCAGCCCGGATAGGAAAATAACCATGTTATAACCAATCCCGCTCCAGATGGCTACCACAATAATCGAATATAAGGCAATTTTCGGATCACTTACCCAATGTGGACCTTTTATTCCGATTAAAGATAAAAGATAGTTTAGTAGTCCATAATCGGAGTTAAAAAGCCATTTCCAAACCATGGCGATGGCTGCAGGCATCGTGATTACAGGTAAAAAATATAATGTCCGGTAAACGGATTTCCCCTTTATTTTTTGATTTAGGAGCACCGCCACCAAAATAGAAAGGAAAATCCCGATTGGGACCGTAAAAATAATATAAATTCCCGTATTCTTAAACGATTTTAATAGATTGCTATCTTCAAGCATCCGCTTATAATTTGCTAAACCCGTCCACTCATACTGTCCAAATGCTCCCCATTCAGTGAAACTAAAGTAAAAGGTTTGAATGATGGGCCACAGGTAAAATATAAACAAGCCCAGCATGGTAGGAGCAATCATAAGATAGGCCCAAAAATAATCCGATCGTTTCCTTGTCTTTGTTAAGCTCGAAACCTTAAATTTGTTTTTCGCTTTCACTTCAACCTGTAGAGGCAGTTCCTTCACTGTATTCCCTCCTTATTAGAAAAAAGAAGAGAAGAAACAATTTCTCCTCTTCAATTTTTTTATTTCTTGGCTCTGTTAAACTTGTTTGTTGATTTGCGCTCCAG
>NZ_JBALPP010000003.1:59741-67095 GCF_036965425.1 Neobacillus drentensis
CTTTCCGCGGGCGTGCCGGCGGGGAGCCTCCTCGGCGCTTTGGCGCCTGCGGGGTCTCCCCAGCCCCGTACTCCCGCAGGAGTCTTCGCGCCTTCCACTCCAATCAACAGTGTTTAAAATCAACAATTGCCTTTTAACAGAGCCTATTTCTTAGATAAAGCTTCATTTGCCTTTTTCGTTAGTTCTTTTACGGCATCTTCTACACTTTCTTCCTCACTCCAGGCCTTTTTAAGAACATCGGTTTCATACTGCCAAATTTCCCCTGTACTTTTCACACTTGGCAGTGGACGAGAATATTCCACACCATCAATAAAGGCTTTAAGGTTCAAATTCGGAACAGATTGTAACCAAGCATCTTGGGTCCCATTAAAAGCAGGAATCACTGTTCCTGTTTTCGCATATATTTCCGCTGCTTCTTTTGAGCCTAAGAACTGAACAAACTTCCACGCAGCGTCTTTATGCTTTGTATTCGCAGCGATGACATTTGACAACCCATGAATCGCAACAGCACGTTGTTTGCCTTTTGGTACAACAGCAACGTTTAAATCAGGATTATTCTTATATTCCGGAACCATCCAAGGACCATCAAACATCATCGCTATTTTTCCTGAAGAAAATAATTCTGATGCAGCCGTTTCTGTCATTTGAGCTTGTGTTGGAGATAGCCCTTCTTTAATAAAACTAATATTGTATTTAAGTGCCTCAATCGCCTCAGGCTGATCAAAACCAACAGACTTGCCATCGTCAGAAATAATATAACCGCCATTTTGCCATATGAAATCATAATAGCCGCCTTGATTGCCCATTAAAGCAGCATAACCCCATATACCTTTATCTTTATTTGTCAGCTTTTTGGCGACTTCCTTTAACTTATTCCAGTCCCACGTTTCGTCTGGATAAGGGACGCCTGCTTCATCAAAGATTTTTTTGTTATACCATAAGCCGGTTGTATCAAAGTCTTTAGGAATTCCATACACTTTTCCATCAACAGTATAAAGATCAATTAAAGATTTCGGATAATTATCTAAACTAAAGTTATCTTTCTTGGCAAGGTCACTAATCGGAAGAATCACCTTTCCTTCTGCATATTGTTCAACATGGGCACCATTCATCCACATAACGTCCGGCAAAGCACCCCCGGTGGCAGCAGTTTCGAGCTTCTGGAAATATTGTCCATATGGAGTCAATTCTGTTTTCACCTTAATGTTCGGATATTTTTCGTTAAATAGCTTAACTATTTCTTCTACGGCAGGGACTTGCTTTTTATCCCAAAAACCATAGGTGATTTCCACTTTGTCATCTTTGCCATTACCTGAAGTTGTATTGCTATTACTACATCCGGCTAACCCTAGTAATCCTAAAATTACTGTTAAAAGCATGATAAACCACTTTTTCATCTTGTTTCCCTTCCTTCTATTAATTGTTTAGTAGATTTCTAACAACGAAATAATGACCTGTTACCCTTTGATAACCCTTACAATTTTTTTAATTTTATTACAATCACTATAACCATGTGTGGAACCTATTTTTTTAGCGATTACCACCTCCCTAAATAAAATAGTTTTTAATATTGGGAGATTACTTTAACTTTTTATTTTTCCTACTAAACTAGTGAAATAATCATCAATTTTAATCGATTGTCCCTGATTGAGCCTGGATTCTTCAGCAGCAAATGCCATTAGGTGACTTCTTACAGAGGCAAAAGCCGAAGAAACACTTTCCTGTTTATTTCCATATTGAATCTCTCTTAGGAAGGTTCTCATGATGCCGCTATCTCCGCCCCCATGCCCCCCAATGGGATTATCAAACTTAATGACCGTTTCCTGTTTTGTGAGGAAATCAAAGATGGAGATGCTGTTTTCTTCCATATTTCCACGTATTTCCCCTTTTGTTCCCATGATTTGAACAATGCGGGTTTGTTCCCTTGTAAAGCCGCACATGCTGAATGTTGCTGTTGCTCCGCCCTCAAATTCCATATTGACCACTTGGTGATCAACCACATCATTATCTGAGCGATACACGCATTTTCCATAAGGCGTTTCATTTAATGCCTTTATGATACCTTTATTGCTATCATCTTCAGTAAATTTCTTTGCCCATGCTTTGCCTTCCCCAAGATAATATCTGCCAGCGTGAAACGGACAAACGAGCTCTGCTGGACAACCCTCTAAACATCTTTTCGGCGCTCCCACAGGTGCATTATCTTCCTTAAAATGCATGAGCGAACCATAGGAGCTAACACGTTTACAATCTTTGCCGATCACAAACGAAATAATATCCATGTCATGACAAGATTTCTGAAGTATCATCGGGCTGGTTCTTTGCTTATTATTCCAATTACCACGGACAAAGCTGTGGGACATATGCATGACTTCCACATTTTCGTTTAGTTGAAGCGATACAACCTCTCCAATTTCCCCTTTGGAGATAATCTTTTTAATGGTTGACCAAAATTCTGTATATCTTAGTACATGGCATATGGTCAGCTGTCGATTATACTTTTTAGCAGCACGTTCCATCATAATGCATTCCGCTGGATCTGGAGACATAGGTTTTTCTAACAGAACATGATAGCCTAATTCCAATGCCTTCATCGTCGGCTTAAAATGATTTTGGTCAAGTGTGCAGATAATGGCAATATCCGCTATTTTTGTTTCTTGATTCAATACCTCTTCCCATGATTCATAACAATTTTCATCGGATATTTTATGGGCTTGTTGAAGTTTGTTTCTTCTTTCTCCATTTGGTTCCGCCACACTTATTATCTTTAATTCATTAGGATACTCTAAAGCATAAGGCGCATAAGCTCTTGCACCTCTGTCACCTGCTCCAATTAAAATAGCTGTCAGTGGTTTCATGATAATTCTCCTATCTACAACAATATTTCGTTTTCCAAAATTTTTTCCCGTTTTAATCCAAACGTTTTCCAAGCGTTGATTAAAAAAGAACCAATTAGGTTCGTTTTATGTTAGAGGACTCACGAATGACTAATTCAAACGGCAGAATTATTTTTATCGGAAGTTTTACTTCCTCTTCTACCATTTCCATAATCGTTTTAGCCGCCATTCTTCCCATTTCATATTTTGGGATTTCTACCGTTGAAAGCTGCGGGGATGAATATTTCCCCATTTCCAGATTATCTACGCCAAAGAAGGCAATGTCTTCAGGGATTCTAAGCTGATTTTCGATGACCGCCCTTATTGCAGCAATAGCCATTAAATCACTTGCGCAAACCATTGCGGACGGCAAATGCAACGGCTCCCTTTTGAGCAGTTTTTTCATTTGCTCATAGCTGGTTGACATTTTCCATTTTGTATTAATCACCCATTCAGGTTGTATTAATAGTCCTGCTTCTTCCATGGCTTGCTGATAACCTTTAAAACGATGTTCTGCGGACAAATCTTCAATGGCAGGATCAACACCCCCACCAATAAATCCGATGTCCCGGTGTCCTTGTTTCATTAAATGCTGGACCACTGTTTTCATGGCAGCCTTACGGTCATAGTCTACGATGGCCATATTTTTATCTGAATAATAAAAGTCCAGCCCTACTACAGGGATTTGCTGCTGAATATATTCGATAAGACTATCATCAATTTTATCAATCAGAAGTAGTCCTTCAATCCCTAAATCATGAATCGTCTTAAGAAGCAGTACCTCGTTTTCAATTTCATCCTTGGTAATACTAATAAGGGTATAATCATTATTTGCTAATGTATCACGAATGCCTGTATAAATTGTTGCAAAATAGGGGTTGGTTTCTGCTGATTTTGGATTGGCTACCCAGCCGATTTTCATGGTTCTTGACTTACTCTTTTCTTGATTGTTGGTTACTAAATTTCGGGCATGTTGATTGGGTATATAACCTAACTCCTTTACAGCCTCCCAAATTTTCGCTTTCGTTTCGGGATGAACGTTTCTGGTCTGATCATTTTGAATCACTCTTGATACAGTAGAAATGGAAACACCAACATATTCCGCAATATCCTTTAATCTTGCCACTAATAAAACACCTCTTAGGTTGAACTTAAGCGCTTTCTCTAATAGGATACCAAATTTTTATCCCATTTCGGAAATTCCTTTTAAATTTTTTAAATGTTTTGTAAAAAGAGGTTGTCCTTCCATCAATTCAAACGATGGGTTGATGGTACAAGATTGTGTTTAAAAATTAGCTGCCTCTCTTGACCGAAAATTATAACTAATTTGAATATAACTTCTTTATAATTAACCTGTCAACCCATCAACTTAAATTTAAATGAAATTTTATTGGGTTGTTGGTATAAGTTGACCTAAAAAAACTCATAGCCAGAATGCTATGAGTCATATTTAATTAGCTTAGTTCGGTGTAGAAGCGGCAACGATCACCACGTACAATGGATATACAAAATTCCACAGGAACCCCATTAACATCAAAGGCAGTTCTTTCAAGAAGCAGTGCCGGACGACCTTCCTCTGTTTGCAGATATACACTTTCCTCACTACGAATGAGAACAGGTTCAAATGCCTCTTTTGCTCTGGTTACCATAATATTAAATTGTTGTGAAAATAGATCATATAAAGAAATTTCGCCTACCTTTTTTAGCTGCTCCATATCTGAAACAACATGTTTCGGAATGAAAGATGATTCCAAAATATAGGGCTCATCATTGGCGCAGCGAAGGCGTTTCATTTCAATGACATTCTCATCGTCCCCCAGCTGCAACGCTTCCTGGATTTTGACAGTTGGTTTGACTTCTTCGATTTTCAAAATGATATCCCTAGGATTCAATCCTTTTTCTTTTAATACTTTGCTAAAGCTGTAGAACCCCATCAATGACTGCTGCAATTTCGGTTTTGCCACGAAGGTTCCTTTTCCTTGGATTCGGTAAAGTATCCCTTCCTGTACAAGCTCCTCAATAGCTTTTTTAGCAGTATTGCGGCTTACACCAAATTGGTCCATTAATTGATTTTCTGAAGGGATTTTATCTCCCGGAGTCCAATGTCCCTTTTCAATCGAATCCTTTAGTCTTTCCATCAATTGGTGATATAGCGGTATTAAACTTTCATGCTGCAATGGTTTCATTTTACTAAACCTGCCTCCAAACCATACTAACATTCTTTTAATAACCTAAATTATATCACCAACACTTGTGGAGTCAACCCAACAACCTGGTTCTTTACAGAATAGTACTACTAAACTATAATAATTATTGTCTCCGCAAAATCAACTTCAAATAAGTTTTATAAAGTGATTTTCACTAATATTTTTCTATTTAATTCACTGATACTTTTGTCTTTTGCCTCAATAACGTGAATCATTTCCTCAATAATATTGTTTAACGTCATTTGGCTAGTATCTTTTCCCAGAATAATAGAAGTTTCATACTGTAACCTTTTTTCTTTCTCACTCACAAAAATACCTCCATTTTTAAAATGCTAATAAGCGTTTTGCTACTTTCATTTAATTCCAAGTACAGTCCCGATTCAGCCCGTTGTGGAGACCCCACCAACTACGCAAGCTGCGGTTGATTCCAACTCAATTTCCCCACAATCACAATGGATTTTTTTGCATCCGGTTTCGATAATACAAGGTTACTCGTTTGTATTTCCAATAAAACTATTAAATACGACACACCGAATATAAAGATTAATGTGGTGCTTTTCACACGAAACAACGGCTGTATAATCGCTTTACACCTTGATATTTTAACCCTATACTAACAACTGCATGCATCTGTATATTGATCAACTTATCAAGATCTTGACTGCATTTGATAGTTATTTTATCTGCAAATCCATAAGTCATTCCTAGTTCAATCAATTCATTCCGTTTGTTCTCTATACACTCTTGTAATTCCCTTAATTGACTTGTAAAGTCTGTCGATAGCATGGTTCCCTCTCACCTCATACATTTTATGTGCTAATAGAATCAGCCAATTTTGTAAAACAATAAGAGGTAGCGTCAGGATTTTGTGGATTTACAACGTAAAGGTTAGAATATCTGATTTGTCAGCATCCGTAGTTAGTTTCAATAGAGTAACCCTAACGGGATGTTATATATTCTGGTATAGAAAGGTTTCAAATGTCCCATACAACTTTTTTCAAAATACCTTAGCGTGGTAATTATGCATTTGCCTGACTACATCCCTCTTAGTATTTGAATATAATAGATCAGATGAGTTTCTCATCTAATCTATTATAATTACAGACCTAATTTATTGTTTCACCACAACCAAATAATTAAAATAAGTTGCTTTTCATTCGTGTTCTTGACTGCTGCAGCTTATATTAAAACTTTAAGTTTTTATAAAGTTTTTGTAAAATTAAGAAACATTATGGTAACCATAACATTATTTTATTGATCCTGGATTTTTATCTACGGTTATTACACGAAGTCTGGCAACATACGAAAAGTTAGAGTAATAGTATCAATATGTTTAAGAGTTAGAGATCCATTGCAATTGTTTTAAAGTTTTTGAACCAGATCCTCCTGAAGCAGTAAGGCATACTTTCTTAAAATGGATTCCTTGATTCGTAATAGAGTGCAGTCATCACTATGGTTTAATATGTCCCTGTTGCCTCCTGTTCTACCTGTTACAAGGTTACCTCCCCATTAAAAACGGTGTTATATCAGTACTAACAGAATATCGTTCGGCTTTTACTCCATAGTAGGAATTCTATTCCAAATTTTTTGGATTACATCAATAAAAGATTGAATTGTTACTACGTTTTCCTTTTCCTTCAACGTAATGATAGAGGTGTTTACTTTTACTTTGTTCTCAGTAACTAGGATCGGGACTAAATCACCATTGCTAATTTCTTTTTTTATGTAGGTACTGATTAACAACGCTACCCCAATATTAATTAATACGGCCTTTTTGATCGCATCTAAGCTTCCAAATTCTATTACGTTTTGTAATGAGAGTTTCGATTGTATCAAATATTTATTTATTATCGTTCCAAAATATTCTCCAGCTTGATATTTAATAAAAGGAAAATTCGTCAGTAATTGGTCTTCCGGGTACCTAGCATATAAATCCTTTGAAACCACTAGAACCATGTCTTCCTCTGCAATCATGATGTTTGTAATTCCATTTTTACTTAGCTCGCCCGAAATAATCCCTATATCGTATTTGTTTGATTCGATCCCTTTTATAACTTCATCACTGTTACAAGAAATCACCTTAATCTGTACATGGGGATATAACTTCTGGTACTCAGAAATGACATAAGGAAAACACTTCGTACAATACCCTTCACTAGCGGCAATCGTAACATTGCCATACGAATTTGAAAGATCGGAGAAAGATGATTCAATCTCCTCCACTATGGAAAATAGCTGATCTGTATATGTTCTAAGGATTTCACCTGCAGG
>NZ_JBALPP010000004.1:0-8035 GCF_036965425.1 Neobacillus drentensis
GAGGACTTAACCAAGTCATTAGGTGAACTCGTTTTTACAAACTTCTTCTGCATTATCTAGTTTTGAGGGAATGAACCCTTAAGTAAATAGTCTGGTAATTATGGCGAGAAGGTCACACCCGTTCCCATACCGAACACGGAAGTTAAGCTTCTCAGCGCCGATGGTAGTTGGGGCACGCGCCCCTGTGAGAGTAGGACGTTGCCAGGCTGTTATTTAACAAATTATGCCGGTTTAGCTCAATTGGTAGAGCAACTGACTTGTAATCAGTAGGTTGGGGGTTCAAGTCCTCTAGCCGGCACCATATATGCGGGTGTGGCGGAATTGGCAGACGCACCAGACTTAGGATCTGGCGCCGCAAGGCGTGGGGGTTCGACTCCCTTCACCCGCACTAAAGTTTTTTGCGATAGCAAAATAATTTACCATAATGCGGAAGTAGTTCAGTGGTAGAACACCACCTTGCCAAGGTGGGGGTCGCGGGTTCGAATCCCGTCTTCCGCTCCAAAATTGCCGGGGTGGCGGAACTGGCAGACGCACAGGACTTAAAATCCTGCGGTAGGTGACTACCGTACCGGTTCGATTCCGGTCCTCGGCACCACTTAATATGACGGGAAGTAGCTCAGCTTGGTAGAGCACTTGGTTTGGGACCAAGGGGTCGCAGGTTCGAATCCTGTCTTCCCGACCAGTCAGAAATTTTTCAAAAATTATGGGGCCTTAGCTCAGCTGGGAGAGCGCCTGCTTTGCACGCAGGAGGTCAGCGGTTCGATCCCGCTAGGCTCCACCATATTTCAATCATATATTTGGCGGTGTAGCTCAGCTGGCTAGAGCGTACGGTTCATACCCGTAAGGTCGGGGGTTCGATCCCCTCCGCCGCTACCATATTTTTAACGGAGGAATACCCAAGTCCGGCTGAAGGGATCGGTCTTGAAAACCGACAGGCGGGTTAAACCGCGCGGGGGTTCGAATCCCTCTTCCTCCGCCATATTTTTTTATCCTTTTTGGAGGGGTAGCGAAGTGGCTAAACGCGGCGGACTGTAAATCCGCTCCCTCGGGGTTCGGCGGTTCGAATCCGTCCCCCTCCACCAAAATTTTTTCGCATTAGCGAAAATAACTTTCAATAAATTTAGGGGCATAGTTTAAAGGTAGAACTAAGGTCTCCAAAACCTTCAGTGTGGGTTCGATTCCTACTGCCCCTGTAGTTTTTTATATAACCTTGCCGATGTGGCGGAATTGGCAGACGCGCACGACTCAAAATCGTGTTCCGTGAGGAGTGTCGGTTCGACCCCGACCATCGGTATCAATTAAAGGTTAAAAGCCTTATAGGTCAATGCTTTGAAGTTATTCGAGCATTGGCCTTTTTTCGTTTTAGTGGACTAAAGCCTAATGCAATCGTGCGGACACCATTTACGGTTATTAAGTACCTTATTAAGACCAATATTTCTTAAAGGGAGATGAGTAAATTGACTAAGGCAATAAAAATGAAAAGAATATTTTACTTTAAATTAAAAATGGAAAAGCGCTCACTTGACAGAGCATATATAATCCAATACAATATTTCTAGAAATACTGAAATAAGGATACTGAAAGGAGGTTTTTAGTGGTGAATGATGATATTGCAGTAAAAGTCTATAAGGCATTAGGTGAATCAACTCGTTTACAAATCGTAAAATTACTTGTTAAACAATCAGAGCTGGCTTGCCTGGAAATGGCAGATCAATTAAAAGTCCCGAACAATTCAACATTGACTCATCATTTAAAACCATTACTCGATTGCGGTTTATTAGCCGTTCGCAGAGAGGGAACCTTCAGATATTACAGTTTACAACGAGAAGTCCTTGCACAATACGCTCCCGCTTTACTTTAATGTTAAAGCGGATTAATTTTAAAATCAATTTCAGTATTTATAGAAATACCGAATAAACGAACGGGGGAAAAAATATGGCTCAAATTATCAAAGAAACAAATTCTCGGGGAAATTTAAAAAATGGTTTAGAAAGTAAATTGTTTGAACCGATTAAAATCGGAGCTTGGAATTTACGCTCTCGTATCGCAATGGCACCGTTAACAAGATCCTTTGCAGATGATCAAACGGGCGTAGTAGGAGAGGATATTGTTGAATACTACCGAAAACGTGCTGCCGATGGCGTCGGTTTAATCATTTCAGAAGGAACAGTCATTAGTCCTCGTGGAAAAGGCTATCCTGGAATTCCAGGCATTTATTCAGACGAACAAATTAAGGGATGGAAAAAAGTAACGGATGCTGTTCATAAAGAGGGAGGATCTATGATCGCTCAAATATGGCATGTTGGACGATTATCCCATCACGAGCTTGCTGGAAATCTGCCCCCACAAGCACCATCAGCTATTCCGGCTGAAGGCCTTGTCTCTCGTTTCCGAAAGCCATATGATGTTCCTGAAGAAATGACAATTGAAGATATTAATGTAGTAATCAATCAATATGCACAGGCAGCGAAAAATGCAATTGAAGCAGGCTTTGATGGGGTGGAAATTCACGGTGCCCACGGATACTTAATTGACCAATTCAATTCAGATATAACCAATCATCGTACCGATGAATATGGTGGTGACCTTGCTCAAAGATTAACGTTCATGAAGGAAGTTATTAAAGCAGTTATCGACGCAATCGGTACAGAACGAACAATGATTCGATTCTCTGCTCATAAAGCAGATATTCCAAATTACATGTGGGAAGATCCGGAAATGGCTATTCGTATATTTGTTGAGGCATTAAAGGAAGCGGGTGCAACAATGATTCACCCATCCATTATGCAATTTGATCGAGTGCTTGCAGATGGCAAAACGATGCATCAGTTAGTCCGAAAATACTGGGATGGTGTCATTATTGGGGTAGGTACATTAAATCCAGTAATGGCAAGTCAGGCGATTGAAGAAGGAATAATTGATGTCGCGGCTTTTGGACGTCCATTCATTGCTAATCCTGATTTTATTCATCGTTTAAAAAGTGGTAGAGAATTGGAAGAATACGAGGTAAAGAAGCATCTTTATACATTAATTTAAAGCATTAGAATAGAAAGAAGCTTTTATAGCTTCTTTCATTTTGTTTGCTATTTCAGTGTTTTATAGAAATTAAAAATGATATTGAGCTGGAAAATTGACATGTCAAATACAGCAAAGATTTATATTTTAGCATTGATAAGTTTTTTAGTTGGTACTTCACAGTACATCATCTCTTTTTCCGCGGTTCGTTTTCCGTTGCGGTTTGCGTTATATTACTCGAATTTCAAAAAAAGAATTCGCTGGACCCGTGCGTATGAAAATGTGTACGGCGATTTAATTGCGGTATGCAATTTCTCGTTAATCACGTTGCTCTGGTACAAGCTATCCGTCCGTCGATCCAAGTCTTCGCAGCGGAACATTACAGAAAAGACGGGCGAGATAGCGAAATAAATTAACAATTTAAGAATCAAGAGAAAAAGGATTTTAAGGGTTGTACAGTGTAGGCTTGTTTAGGTGCTGGTCAAAAAGTTCATTCCCGCAGAGATGGCGATGAAAATACCGGATGGGATGAGTTTTGAGGAAGCCGCTGCCGTTCCGGATAACACGGTCAAACACATACATTCACTCTTTGTTGTTACCATGATTTTAAGCTGACCACGGTCATGTTATTTGGCAGTTGCCATCACGGCTTTTTCAGGGGAAGAAAATCCTTTTTCCATAAAAACAAGCCGTTGATGCAACTTCACTCCGACTTATTTTGCGAATTTCTGCCCATTTATGATTCGTCAAATTGATTGGCAATGTGCTTGAATCGATAATTTTTAAGGACATCACAAGTTTCGTGTAATTCGATTTGACATGAATTTGTAACACTAAATCAAGAAAATTCCTTTGAAATAGCTCCCGATTCATATTAATGATGAATATTTAATAGATCAATGAAATTATAAAAATATTAAAAAAACCACTATATGTAAGCGTATACATACTAAATGATCAGTATGCTGAAGATAAAGTTTTATTCATCTATGCAGATTTGTTTTCAATATTTGAAGGGACTCACCCTCGCCTGACAACAGTTGAAACCTATTTCATCATGACAGACAAAGCGAAGCTTCCTCTCACCTCAATACCAAATGTCTAATCTTACGAAGATTTGATCCATGAAGAAAAAACAGCCTATGAATTCCCCGATTTTAGTGAATGACAAACAAGAGTTGTTGAATCACCCTGCCACACAAGTTACCAAATGGTGGATACCTGATGATATTTTGTTCTTCACAGAAATTCCTAAAACGAGTGTTGGAAAGTTTTCCAAAAAAACATTGCTAGAATTGTACGAAGCTGGCAAACTGACCGGAGCCCAGCAGGTGCTGCCGGAGAGGGTTTCAATCTGGCACTGGCCTGCGATTTGATTGTAGCAGCAGATGACAGTAAATTCGCCCTCAGCTTTTCGCAGGTTGGCTTAATCTCCGATGGAGGAGGATCGTATTTTCTGCCAAGATTAGTCGGTCCGCACCTGGCCAAACAATTCTTCTTTACTGCCGAACCCATTCCTGCAGAGCGTCTTTATCAATTGGGTGTTGTCAATTATTTGCATCCATTGGAAAAACTTCAGGAAGAAACTACTAAACTGGCATTAAAATTGGCGCACGGCCCTGGTAAATCATTTGGAAAACAAAAGAAATTAATAGACCAGGCATTGACTGCCTCGTTAGCTGAAATCCTGGAACAGGAACGGCTGATTCAAACTTTAATGGTGCAAACCGAAGACCACCAAGAAGGCATTGCCGCATTTATAGAGAAGCGGAAGCCGGAATTTAAAGGAAAGTAAATAATATAATAAACGTTGCTGAATTCATCTAGTTCATTTTCATCAAGTTCCTAGTATTCACATGTAATTCAGTGTAAACGTTGCAGGAGTGGATTGCAGACTCACGGATGGACCTCGGGCAGGCGCGTTTGCTAGCGCACGCATACAATGGTGAATGCGGCCTGGTCCGAGACGGCCTTGAGCAAGGGATATGAGATCTGTTTCTCTGAGAAATTTGCAGCAATTTAAAATTTAAGGGAGGTTTTTAATTTGACAAACGCTGTAACTGTTGAAAGAAAAGGACATGTTTTGCTTATCGGGTTAAATCGTCCAGAGGAACGAAACATATTCAACATGGACCTGATTTATGGATTAGCTTCTGCATTAGGTGAACTTGAGCGTGATCCGGAATTGCGCTGTGGCGTTCTGTTTGCTCATGGTAAACACTTTACACTAGGACTGGATTTAGCGGAGTATTCTTCACAAGCTAGTGAGGAAGGGAATGAGTACCCTGATGGTGGGATTGATCCATGGGGAGGGCAAAAACCATACCGTACGAAGCCGCTTATTAGTGCCGTTCACGGAATTTGTTTGACTCTAGGTATTGAACTCATCCTTAACTCTGACATACGTTTAGCAGCTAAAGATACGCGGTTTTTCCAATTGGAAGTACAACGTGGAATTTTTCCATTTGGCGGGGCAACGTACCGTTTCGTACGTGATGCAGGATGGGGAAATGCAATGAGATATTTGCTTACAGGCGATGAATTTTCTGCTGAGGAAGCTCATCGTATGGGCATCATTCAAGAAGTTGTAGAACAAGATCAACTTTTGCCTCGTGCGATTGAACTTGCAGAGTATATTGCTAGCCAATCACCAATTGGCACTCAAGAAACAAGAAAAAATGCACGATTAGCTATCTTAGAAGGAGAAGAAAAAGCTGCTAAAATGCTCCATCCTGTAATACATAAGTTATTTCAAACGGAGGATGCCAAAGAAGGTGTAGCATCATTCTTAGAACGAAGAAAAGCAAACTTTAAAGGGTGTTAACATACTTCTCAATTCCCTTTAAATCTGATTTGAGAAAATTGTTCATATAGGCTCTGATGCTAAGAAAGTGTACAGTTTTCAGAAAAAAGGTAGAATTCGTTAATTGAATTCTACCTTTTTATAGGGCCAAAATCCATTTTACTTTTATAAGTTAAGCTGTTTCTTTTTCCTTTTTTTCAATTTTTCCTATAGTATCATTTTCAATATATCGTGCAATGAGAGAACCAACAAGTAAGGACCAAACGGGCGCACTTATACTTAATAAGGTAATCTTTGATAAGGCAATAATGAAGGCAAATACAGTACTTATTTTCATTGTTTGCTTTGAGAAAGATTGATGTAAACTATTTCCAAATACACCGAGAAGCGAAAATCCAACAATCATTGAAATGAACTCTTTCGGTAAAGCTTGGATTAGTGGAACCAGTTTCCAAGAGAATAAACCGTAAACGAGAAGAAGAGCACCCGCCACTACAGCCCCCATGTATCTTTTTTCCTTTGGACCTGCCTCTTCATCTGCACATATTACTGTTGCCATTCCAGCAATATTTGCAGACTGACCTCCAAAAAAGCTTGTTATGATTGAAAATAATCCGCTAAAGGAAATAATTTGATTGATCGGGGTCCGATAATTATTTTTTTCCAATGCACCGACCGCAACTGCTGCATCGTTGCTTAAAATGAGAAAAGCAAGCGGGATAGAGACAGAAAGGAAACTTACTATATTAAAATCAGGTAATTGAATTTCGGGCATAATCACTCCAGAATTCCATTTAATGTTATTCAATGGATAGAACATGATCAATAATATAGTTCCAATGACAATCGCTGCAATTACAGGCGGAATTTTTATTTTCCACCTGCTAAAAATAAAAAAGGCCACCAAAGGAATAAATCCAATTAATATTAGCTTGTTGATTGAAATAATAAAATTCACCATATAGTTTGTAATCATTCCTGCCAGCATTGCCGAAATAATTTCTTTAGGCACCAACTTAATCAATTTTGAGAAAAAACCCAGAAATCCAATGAGTACCATTAAAATGCCTGAAATGATATATGCTCCGATTAATTCATGGTAGCTAAACTGCGATGTCATCGTTGTCAGGAATGCAACACCAGTAAGCGTATGGCCGCCAACAATCGGTATCCGACTATACATGGGAAGAATAATGCCAAATAATCCTCCAAATACATAGACTGCAAATATCCATAGAATCGTCTGTGTGGAACTGAAGTTTCCCTTTGTTGCTGCTTCCAATATAAGAGCAGTAGGTCCCGTAATAATGAATATTCCTGCAATCAAACCTGCCGAAATATTTTTATGATTTAAATCCTTATGGGATACTCTATTCCTGCTATTTCTATCCACTGGAAAACTATTCATGTTTCTCCCCCTTTTTTATATGAAGTGCTTGCTTTGTATTCTATTAAAAATTATGAAATTACAAAATTTTAGCTATTCTTTCATAATAAAAGATTAAACAGCTTTTTAACCCTCCAATCAAATATTTTTATTACCATCCATTTTAATTTATGAAATATATAAGTTTATAAAGTGGCTCGCAATAAATCAGTGGATGTGGTTTGTGGGTAACAATTTAAAGAAAAATATTTTCTATAAATTATTAGTAAATGGATGGTTAAAAAAGTATATAAGTAGATGATTATTATTACCTTATAGTTAATAACCGGTTTCTTTAAGGGACTCGGTCCATGATGGAGTAAAAGCATCCAAGATTTTAGTTTAAAAACAAACAAAAATGGGGTCAGACATTGGTCCGACCCCATTTTATCGTAAGAATTGGTAATCCATTCTAGATTTTGGATGGAGTTAAACAAATCTTAGTCTAATTCTATTATTAAAAATTTGATTCCTATTTGAAAAAACAAAAGATCCTCCTGAATAATTGATGTTTAGCTCATGATCGTACGTTTCTTCAATGTCACCGTCAATCATGATGTTTATACCGTCTATATTCAATAATTTTTCATAAGAATAATTCTCTCTTAACGGGACTACTTTCATTTCATAAATAGTGTTTACAATATCACAACTGCCCGGATCCATAGATAATTGAATCATCTTATCGTGACTTACTTGACTCAGCGCCTCTTTCGCTTGATCTGTAATGGTAATGTTCATAAGGTTGTTGTTTCCTCTTTTCATATTTTATTTTTATTTTTCCTTTATTA
>NZ_JBALPP010000005.1:0-1815 GCF_036965425.1 Neobacillus drentensis
ATGGCGAGAAGGTCACACCCGTTCCCATACCGAACACGGAAGTTAAGCTTCTCAGCGCCGATGGTAGTTGGGGCACGCGCCCCTGTGAGAGTAGGACGTTGCCAGGCTGTTATTCTAATATTCCGCAGTAGCTCAGTGGTAGAGCTATCGGCTGTTAACCGATCGGTCGTAGGTTCGAGTCCTACCTGCGGAGCCATTTTAATGGAGAGCTGTCCGAGTGGCCGAAGGAGCACGATTGGAAATCGTGTAGGCGGGTAACCCTGTCTCAAGGGTTCAAATCCCTTGCTCTCCGCCATTAATTTTTTAAAATGGCCCCTTGGTCAAGCGGTTAAGACACCGCCCTTTCACGGCGGTAACACGGGTTCGAATCCCGTAGGGGTCACCAAATTTTCTTCGTGATATTGAAAATTACTTTCATGAATATGGAGGATTAGCTCAGCTGGGAGAGCATCTGCCTTACAAGCAGAGGGTCGGCGGTTCGATCCCGTCATCCTCCACCATTATGTACTTGCACTTTTGTACATGAATAGAATATATTGTTTTTATCGTCGCGGGGTGGAGCAGTCCGGTAGCTCGTCGGGCTCATAACCCGAAGGTCGCAGGTTCAAATCCTGTCCCCGCAATACGGTCTGGTAGTTCAGTTGGTTAGAATGCCTGCCTGTCACGCAGGAGGTCGCGGGTTCGAGTCCCGTCCAGACCGCCATTTAAATGAAAATGGCAAAAAATGAAATTGTGGCTCAGTAGCTCAGTCGGTAGAGCAAAGGACTGAAAATCCTTGTGTCGGCGGTTCGATTCCGTCCTGAGCCACCATTTATGTTTTAGTTGATTATATGTGGAGGGGTAGCGAAGTGGCTAAACGCGGCGGACTGTAAATCCGCTCCCTCCGGGTTCGGCGGTTCGAATCCGTCCCCCTCCACCAAAATTTTTTCGCGATAGTGAAAATAACTTTCAATAACATAGGGGTATAGTTTAAAGGTAGAACGAAGGTCTCCAAAACCTTTGGTGTGGGTTCGATTCCTACTACCCCTGCCATTATATTGTGGCGATTGTGGCGAAGTGGTTAACGCATCGGATTGTGGTTCCGACATTCGTGGGTTCGATTCCCATCAGTCGCCCCATAATATTTTAATAAATTCTTGTTTAGTTATTAACGACATTGGGCTATAGCCAAGCGGTAAGGCATCGCACTTTGACTGCGACATGCGTTGGTTCAAATCCAGCTAGCCCAGCCATTTTGCGGAAGTAGTTCAGTGGTAGAACACCACCTTGCCAAGGTGGGGGTCGCGGGTTCGAATCCCGTCTTCCGCTCCAATTTTATGGCGGCATAGCCAAGTGGTAAGGCAGAGGTCTGCAAAACCTTTACCACCGGTTCGAATCCGGTTGCCGCCTCCATAAAACTTACGTTGAGTATGGGTAAGAAATAGTTATTTTAATTTCGCCGGGGTGGCGGAACTGGCAGACGCACAGGACTTAAAATCCTGCGGTAGGTGACTACCGTACCGGTTCGATTCCGGTCCTCGGCATTAGCTTCAATAAAATATTGTCACGCCGGTGTGGCGGAATTGGCAGACGCGCACGACTCAAAATCGTGTTCCTCTGGAGTGTCGGTTCGACCCCGACCACCGGTATCAAAAACGTTTCTCATATTGCATGAGAGACGTTTTTATTTTATCCTTTTGTTATGTAAATAATTAATATTAACTATCCTAAATTCATTAATTATAAGAGCAGATCTTAATGCCCGTCAGACCCGAAAAAAAGCCGTTAAGGTAAATAAGAGGGCTTCATAATACCCATCAGGCTCGGAAAATAGAT
>NZ_JBALPP010000005.1:1963-49354 GCF_036965425.1 Neobacillus drentensis
AGACCCGAAAAAAAGCCGTCACGGTAAGTAAGAGGGCTTCATAATGCCCGTCAGGCTCGGAAAATAGATGTCACGGTAAGTAAGAGGGCTTCATAATGCCCGTTACCCCCAAAAAATTGTCGTGATGCTCAATAAGTGCGGAGCTGCATGTAATACTCAAAAGTGGTTGACAATTTTTAACGACTCATTTATATTCATGATAAGTTAAAATGTGACGGAGATTCGGAGACTCACTCAATGTCCTATTTTAGGAGGAATTGGGTGAGTCTTTTTTTAATAAAATAACCTGAATAAAGGAGTGGTCTGAATGAGCCAACAATCATCTTTCACCTTTCAAACAGAAGATGGCGTTGAAATTTTTGCTAAAAAATGGGCTGCAAAAAGCGAAATTAGGCCAAAAGCTATTGTTCAAATTGCTCACGGTATGGCAGAACATATTGATCGCTATGATGCTTTTGCAAAAGAGTTAATGTCCCACGATTTCATTGTCTATGGCAATGATCATCGAGGGCATGGCGAAACTGCGAAGTTAAATAATATGAGCGGTTATTTTGCGGATGAACAGGGTTTTAAAAAAGTAGTGGAAGATATGCATGCACTTACAATGATAATTGAAAAAGAGTTTCCTGGTTTTCCGATTATATTATTTGGGCATAGTATGGGATCATTTTTATCAAGAAGATATATTCAATTGTACGGAAATCGGTTAGCTGGTGTTATTTTAAGCGGTACTGGCGGAGACCCTGGAATCATGGGGACTATTGGGAAATGGATAGCATCGAGAGAAATAAAACGGAAGGGTGCACATTCGCCAAGCCCGCTGTTAAATAACTTGACCTTTGGAAGCTACAATAAAAATTTTAAACCAACTCGAACTGAATTTGATTGGTTAAGCAGAGAAAAAAGGGAAGTAGATAAATATATTAAAGATCCAATGTGTGGGGGGATTTTCTCTGCAGGATTTTTTTATGATTTATTGGAAGGAATAGCAATTATTAATAAACGCGAAAATCTAAGTATGATTCCTGCTAATCTGCCTATATTTCTAATTTCAGGGGCCAAGGATCCAGTTGGAAATAACTCAAAAGGGCCTTTGAAAACCTATAATGCCTATAAACAGGTAGGAATTGAAGAGGTAAGCTATAAGTTATATGAGGATGCTCGCCATGAATTGTTAAATGAAACAAATAGGGAAGAAGTTCAAGCAGATATTATTAGATGGATTAACATGCACATTTAAATATAGGTTAAAACGCTCATAATAGATGATTGGTACTAAGGTTTGTTGTATATATTTTCATTATTAAAAATATATTGACTTTTGATTTTCAACTAGTTAATATAATATTTAGAAATTGAAGACACCTATAAGACCTCTCAAAAAATAAAGCTTAACAAAGAAAAAAGCATTGACTTTCTATNNCAATAGTAATCATTTACAATTTAAAAACTGAATACTCAAATAGAGGCGCGTTAAAAGGGTAGTCCTTTAAGGATGAAGGTTTTTATCGCCGATAGTTTGATTTCTAGGTGAATTTTTTTATCGCCGCTCGTTGGATTCAAACTAGGGGAATGGGAGCAGGATCCCATTCACTGTCATATGTCATGTATGGAGTGCTATTTATTTCGTTTAGGCTTTGCCTAAATTAGATATATAGCCTCCTTTTTTTTGTGGAGTTGTTGGTTTCTTAATCAACTTTATAGGTAATCTTCTAATCTTCAATTTCATCCAAAGATTCCGGATGCAAGAAACAATTAGACATATGATTTTGAAGGGAGCGATTCAGAACATGCAAACACTGGATACAGTGATCGTGACAGGCTATGCTAAAGCTCCTCAGGGAACTTCCATGTATGAAATGTTTAAACACGCAGGAATCGTACTAGAAGTGGATCCAAAAGAGCATAAGATTGTGGGAGCTGAATTCACATTCGTCACTGAATTGACAAAAAAACATTTTCAAAAACTGCTGATAGGCTATTGCCTCGAGAGTGGAATTGAGTACTTGATTGAACAGATTCAAAAATTTTATTTTGCTCCATCCCAGCAAGCGATCATTGTGGCCCTTCAGGCTGCAGTTCAACGTTACTGGGATAACTTAAAGCAAGTGAATACATAACGTTTGGTTATAATAAAGTGGGGAGACGACCTCTCTCCATGGTCTTATTAAAACCGGGCAGGTATAGACACTTTATAAAGAAGGTTTTCTTTTTTGACGACATTCTTTATAGGGGATCTATGTCTTGTCCGGTTTTTTTTATATCCGAAATAGTTAAACTGCACAAAAATTACTAGAAGGGATGGAAAAAGGGGATGGGAAAGCTAATTACATGTGAAGAAGCTGTAAAAAAGATTGATAGTGGCTCAAGAATTATGGTAGGCGGATTTGGCCTAGTAGGATGTCCGCTTAGTTTAGTAGATGCTTTGGCAGACTCTGAGGTAAAAGATTTAGAGATTATAAGCAATAACCTTGGAGAGCCAGGGAGAGGTCTTGGTGTATTAGTACGGCAAAAACGAGTAAAAAAAGCAATAGGTTCTTATTTTACCTCCAACCCTGAGGTGGTTAAAGCTTTTCAGGATAAAGAATTGGAAGTCGAGGTTGTTCCACAGGGAACAATGTCAGAAGCCATTCGAGCAGGCGGTGCCGGATTGGGTGGTTTTTATACACCGGTAAGTGTCGGAACGAAAATCGCAGAAAACAAAGAAGAGCGCATCCTTAATGGAAAAAAATATGTGTTTCAGGAACCGATTAAAGCCGATTTTGCCTTAATAAAAGCAAAAAAAGCAGATACATTAGGGAACCTCATCTATAACAAGTCGGCCAGAAACTTCAATCCAATGATGGCAACAGCTGCAGATACCGTCATTGCAGAAGTAGATGAAATTGTTGAGAGCGGTCAAATTTCTCCTGAAGAAATCGTGACCCCTCATTTATACGTTGATTTTATCGTCTTGTCGGGAGGAAACTAGTATGAATGTGAAACATTATATTGCTGAAAGAGCGGCAAAGGAACTAAAGGATGGGGATATTGTTAATTTAGGTATTGGGATTCCTACGCTCGTAGCTGACCATATTCCAGAAAATATCCAAGTTTTTCTACATTCAGAGAATGGCATTCTTGGAGTAGGTCCGACTCCAGAACAGGAGCATGTTGATAAAGATCTAGTTAATGCTGGTAAACTTCCTGTCACGGTGGTAGAAGGATCGTCCTTTTTTGATAGCGCTTCCTCCTTTGCCATGATTCGTGGAGGCCATGTGACTGTCTCAATTCTTGGAGTGCTCCAAATCGATGAAAAGGGTCGAATTGCCAACTGGGCTGTACCAGGAAAAAGCGTTCTTGGTGTAGGTGGTGCGATGGATTTATTGGAAGGGTCAAAAAAAGTGATCGTGACAACCATGCACACGACGGATAAAGGAGAGTCAAAAATCGTTAAGGAATCAACCTATCCAATCACATCAGAACGTGCAGTGGATTTAATTATTACCGATTTAGCAGTTTTCTCAGTAAAGCAGGATGGGCTGCATCTGATTGAGCTGGCGCCTGGAATTTCTCTCAAGGAAGTACAAGAAAAAACTGAAGCACCTTTTCAAATTGCTGACTCAATTATTAATGGCACCGAGGTGACGGTGTAATGATTGTAATCGTCAACGGATTTAGAACCGCCATAGGAAAGTTCGGCGGTTCACTGGCCGACACTCTTCCAGAAGAGCTTGTATGTACGATTATGAAAAATAATCTTTCTGCCTCCGGTTACAGAGCAAATATCGTCGATGAAATAATAGTTGGCCAAACAAAGCAAAGCGCCCATGCTCCAAATATTGCCCGCGTTGCAGCCTTAACGGCACGTTTCCCAGAAACAATTCCCGCTTATACAGTCCATCGCCAGTGCGGTTCGGGTATGCAGGCGGTCATGAACGGAGCAATGTCCATTTTATCGGGGCAGGCGGAGGTTGTTTTGGCAGGAGGCGTAGAGAGCATGTCTCAGGCTCCACATTATACAGTGGGAACAAGATTTGGTCTTAAGATGGGTAATGTGATCCTTTACGACTCGAATACAGAGAGTCAGCCGAAATCACAGCCTGAGGAAGTTTATGGCCATTTCACGATGGGGCAAACCGCCGAATGGCTTGCAAAAAAATATAATATTAGTCGGGAAGAGCAAGATGAATTTGCTTTTAAGAGCCAGCAGAAAACGAAGCGTGCTATTGAACTGGGGCTGTTTGAAGAAGAAATCATTCCTATTCCAGTTAAAGAGGGGAAAAGTGGAACAAAGAACTTCGCAATCGATGAGCATCCTAGATTGACTAACATCGAAAAGTTAGCAGCCCTAAATCCTGTCTTTGACAAAGATGGAACCGTAACAGCAGGAAACTCTTCCGGCAGAAATGATGGTGCCTCGATGCTGCTGTTGATGTCTGAGGAAAAAGCAAAACAGCTTGGAGTCATTCCGCTGGCGAGGATTCGTTCCTTTGCCGCAACAGGCGTATCACCAAAGGAAATGGGCATAGGTCCGGTTCCTGCCTCAGAAATCGCCTTGAAAAAAGCAGGGCTGCGTTTACAGGATATCGACTTAATAGAATTAAATGAAGCGTTTGCCGCCCAAAGTCTTGCATGCTTAAAAGAATGGGGGATTAAGGGAGATAACGTGAATGTAAACGGAGGTGCGATTGCTTTAGGTCATCCCCTCGGTTGCTCCGGTGCAAGAATTGTCACGACATTATGTCATGAACTTGAAAAACAAAAACGTCAATATGGTCTGGCGACAATTTGTGTAGCAGGGGGATTAGGAATGGCAATGGTGGTGGAAAGATGGACAGAGTAAAACAAGATTATGTATTTCACCGTGATTTTAAAAAGGAATACCCAATCATAACCCACGGTGAAGGAGTTTATCTCTTTGACGATAATGGAAAAAAATATTTAGATGCTTGTTCTGGAGCAGTTGCTGCCAACCTCGGCCATGGGATTGAAACAATAGGTGACGCGATGGCAGAGCAAGCCAAAAAAGCAGCATTTGTACATACGCTGCGGTTTGAAACGAAGGCTTTATATGAATTGGCTGAAAAGATTGGAAAAATGGCTCCGGGTTATTTAAACAAGGTTTATTTTACCACCGGAGGCTCTGAGGCAAATGAAAGTGCCATGAAGCTGGCGAGGCAATATCACAAAGATGCCGGCAGACCTCAAAAACACATTGTCATCGGACGCTGGCAATCGTATCACGGTAACACGATGGGGTCATTATCAGCAGGCGGTGACGTAAAAAGAAGGCACGCATACACTCCAAATCTTTTAAATTATGCCCATGTTTACTCTCCGTACTGCCATCGATGTCCGTATGGACGTCAACAAAATGATTGTCTCGCAAAACAAAACTGGACATGTGTAACGGATTTTGAAAGGACGATTTTAGAGCTAGGACCTGAGAACGTGTCGGCTTTTATCGCCGAACCGATAGTAGGTAGCCAGCAAGGAGCTGTTCCGCCGCCGCCGGGTTATTTTGAGAAAATCCGTGAGCTTTGTGACCGATACCAAATTGTCTTAATCGTCGATGAAGTGATGACAGGCTTTGGTCGGACTGGAACCCATTTCGCGACAGAACAGCTAGGAATCGAGCCTGATATTATCACATTTGGAAAGGGAGTATCAGCCGGTTATGCTCCACTTGCTGGCATGATTGTTCATGATCAGTTAATTGATGGGCTGATTCAAAATAGCGACGGGAAATTTATTCATGGCTATACCTATAGTGGTCATCCTGTTGCAGTTGCAGCCGGTCTTGCAGCCTTAGAAGTCTATGAACGTGATAATGTATTGGAAAATGTGAACGAGCAAGGGAATTATCTTGTCGGGCGCCTTTTGGAAATGAAGCAAACACATTCTTGTATATCCGACGTCCGGGGCAGAGGACTTTTAATTGGAATCGAGCTTGTGAAGGACCGTGAACAGGATCTTTTATTTAAACCATTTGAGAAAGCAGCTGAAACAATCAATAGTATAGCCATGGAACTTGGTGCGGTTTTTTATCCGGGGTCAGGTTCAATTGATAGCATAAATGGGGAGCATCTGATTATTAGCCCCCCACTAAATGTTAAGAAAACAGATATAGATGAAATTGTGAGAATACTAGATGAATCATTATCGATATTCAAAAGCCAATTACGAAAGGATGAGACAGTTGAAATTGCAAAGTAAAACGAATGAAATTCAAGAAAAAGCACGTAAACATTTATCTCCGGTTATGACTAGAGTGACAGAGCTTGTTATCGATAAGGCACATGGCGCTAAATTTTGGACAACAGATGGTGAAGAATATATCGATTTCGTATCAGGTGTTGCTGTTAATGCAGTCGGGCATACGAACAAGAAAATGGTTGATGCGATTAAAAAGCAAGCAGACAACTTAATCCATCTTGGCTTGAACTACGGTTATTATGAAACGGCAGCAAATCTGGCGGAAAAACTTGCAAAAATCACTCCAGGAAATCTGGATACGGTTTTTTTCTCCAATTCAGGTGCTGAAGCAATCGATGGGGCGCTTAAATTGGCAAAAGCTTCCACAGGCAGACCAGCAATTATTGCTTTTGAAGGATCGTTCCATGGCCGTACATTAGGTGCAACAGCCATTACAGCATCAAGCTCTAAATACCGCCGTTATTATGAACCGATTTTAGGAGAGGTGTACCATATCCCATATCCTTACCCAAGCCAGCTGAAAAATATTAATAAAGAAGAAACAGAAGAGTATTGCTTGAACCAGCTGCAAAAATTATTTGATTTACGAGTCGATCCATCGCGCGTGGCGGCGATTATTATTGAACCGGTAATGGGCGAAGGCGGCTATTATCCAGCACCGCCAAGCTTTTTGAAGGAGTTAAGAAGGATTACAGAAGAGCATGGAATTTTGCTGATTTTTGACGAAGTACAGACAGGTTTTGGCCGTACAGGCAAAATGTTCGCCGCAGAGCATGCCAATGTTACTCCTGATATTTTAGTCTTGGCAAAAGCCCTTTCAGGGGGAATGCCTCTCGGAGCAATTGTGGCGAATCGTGAACTCCATGAAAAATGGCCAACAGCAGGACATGGTTCGACGTTTGGCGGAAATCCGATTTCTTGTGCGGCAGCCTTGGCAAACATAGAGGTCATTGAAGAAGAAAAGTTAGTGGAAAGAAGCGCTGACCTTGGGGCAGCGATTGTAGACCGGCTTCAAAAATCGATTGGTCATTTACCAGGTATTGTGGAAGTTCGAGGAATAGGCTTGATGATCGGCATTGAATTCGATCAGCAGTCTGCAGCAACATTAGTACCTCAAATTAAAGCGAAAGCATTAGAAAATGGATTGCTAATCATGAACTGCGGTGTAAGCGGTCAAACCATCAGGTTAATGCTTCCGCTAAACATTCAAGAAGATGTGCTTGACGAAGGATTGATCATTTTAGAGGAGGCTGTGTCAGAAACCATCCTGGGAGCTAGATGTCATTTCTCTATGTAGTAATTCAGAAAAGGAGGTCACGATTATGTCAAATCAAATCAAAACTGAGATCCTTAAGGGAGATCTTTTTATAAATGGGAAATGGGTAAATGAACCAGACCAATCCTACTTTGAAAGTTTAAACCCCGCTACCGGGGAGCTTGTCGGTGTTTGTGCCGCGGCTTCACCTGATCAGGTCGATAAGGCAGTAGCAGCGGCAGAAAAAGCCTATTCAAGCTGGAAGAACACTCCAATTCCGGAGCGGGCATCTTATCTGTCGAAAGCAGTCCAATTGTTTGAAGTACGGAAGGAAGAACTGGCTCGTGTTATGACCATGGAAATGGGCAAGGTTCTAACCGAGTCATTAGGAGAAGTTGGTGTGGTCAGTGCGACCGCTCAATATATGGCAGGGGAAGGCCGGCGCCTCTTTGGAGAAACGGTTCCAGCAGGTTTTTCGGGGCGGAATGTGAGAATGGTGCGTGAGCCGCTTGGAGTGGCAGCATGCATTACTCCTTGGAATTTTCCTGTTGCACTTGCTTCCTATAAAATATTTTCTGCTTTGATTGCTGGCAATACGGTGGTTTGGAAACCAGCATCAGAGGTGGCATTGTCGGCAAAGATTTTTGTCGAAATATTAGCTGAAACCGGGTTGCCTGAAGGGGTAGTGAACTTGATTACCGGTTCCGGAAGTAAGGTTGGACGAAAACTTGCTGAGCATCAGGATGTCAAAGTTATTTCGTTTACCGGCTCAACGGAGGTTGGACAGCAGCTAGCTAAAATGAGTTGCAAAACGTTAAAACGCATTTCCTTGGAATTAGGCGGGAAAAATGCAGTTATCGTCCTGAAGGATGCGGACCTTGACAAAGCGGCAGATGGAATTGTCAAATCAGCATTTACAACAACTGGTCAGCGCTGTACAGCAGCAAGCCGGGTTATTGTTGAACGTCCGGTAAAAGAGCAGCTGTTAGAAAAAATTGTACAATTAACAAAATCTATGAAAATAGGAAATGGTCTTGAAGAAGGCAGCCAGGTTGGGCCTCTTGTAAATGAAGATCAGCTTCATACAGTTGAGAGGTATGTACAAAAAGCGATTGAAGAAGGCGGAAAAATTGTATCAGGCGGGCAGCGAGTGATTGAATTGGGCGGCTTTTACTATGAGCCAACGATTATTGATAACGTCCGGCCGAATGACTCCATTGCCCAGGAGGAAATATTTGGGCCTGTCCTTGCCATCATTGAAGTAGATTCATATGAGGAAGCAATGGAGGTAAATAACGGCACGATTTATGGATTGTCTACTTCCATCTATACCAATAGTCTTCATTATGCGAATCGGGGTGCATCGGAAGCGGTAAGCGGACTTGTCTATATAAATAATGGAACCTCTAATGCTGAAATGGGGGTTGCATTTGGAGGCATGAAAATGTCTGGTAACGGACACCGTGAAGTTTCCCATCATGCATTTGATGTCATGACAGAGTGGAAGTCTATTTATACAAACTATTAATAGATTCATGACATTTTAAAAGGTGGGAGATTATGAGAAAACATCGTATTGGCATTGCCTTCTTCTACCATGAATCCCATAGTTTCAGTTCAATGAAAACCGAAATGGAACAGTTTCGAAATGAAGGTTATTTTATAGGGGATGAAATTTATGATGCCTATAGTGGAACGAAGACTGAAGTTGGCGGGTTTCTGGATGTTTTAAGGCAGGTAGAGAATGTTGAAATCGTGCCGCTGCTTTGTGCGGCCGCGGTTCCATCTGGTGTTGTAACGACAGAAACGTACTCCTTTATTGAAAAGCAAATGCTGCAGTCGCTCATGAATGCAGGAAGGCTGGATGGATTATTGGTGGCACTCCATGGAGCGATGGTTGTGGAGCACCTGTTTGATCCGGAAGAGCATTTACTGGGAAAGATCCGCGAGGTTCTTGGATCTGATGTTCCAATCGCTACGACTCTTGATATGCACGCCAATTTGAGCGAAAAGATGATTGAATATACTCCGCTTCATTTTGGATTTAAAACATATCCGCATGTTGATATGTATGAACAAGGCCTTCAGGCAGCAAACGCTTTATTAAAACAATTAAAGAATGGCGTTACATACTACGCTGCGTTTGAAAAATTGCCGATGATGCCCCCCTCTATCAATATGAGAACAGCAGAAGGGCCAATGTACAAAATGATTGAATGGGCAAAACAAGTGGAAGAAGAAGAAGAAGTATACAATGTTTCCATCTTTGGAGGGTTCCCTTATTCGGATATTCCCATGGCAGGAGCTAGTGTACTGGTTGTTGCGCTAAATCCACAAAAAGGTAAAGAAACAGCTCAAAAACTAGCTTCCTTGTTTTGGAGTGTAAGAGAAGAGTTCATCATGGATCTTCCCAATGTAAAACAAGGGCTGGATATGGCGCTGTCGATTGAAGATGACAAACCGATAGTGTTGGCTGACATCTCGGATAATCCTTTAAGCTGTGGAAGCGGGGATACAACTGAATTACTTAGGGAAGTGGTGAACCTGAACCTCGCTGAAACGCTGTTTGGAGGACTATATGATCCGGAATCGATTGAGGCATGTCGGAAGGCGGGAGTCGGAAATAAGGTATCGTTGTTACTTGGCGGCAAGGTATCTCCTGAATTCGGAGAACCTGTCCAAGTTGATGCAACAATCATTGCCTTATCAGACGGTGTATTTTATAATTCAGGGCCGTTTAATCAGAATCTTAAGGTCGATTTAAAGGGTGCGGCACACATTCGTGTGGGTAAGATGGATATCCTCCTCATTGGAAGGCCGATGTCAGCGAATGATCCGGAAATGTTCCGTCATATTGGACTGGAGCCCTCAACAAAGAGAATTCTCTGTCTTAAGGCTAAAAATCATTTCAGGGCTGCATTTGAGACGATTGTAGGACAGATCATTTATGTGGATGCACCAGGTGTTGCTTCCAACCGTTTAACAACATTTACGTATCATCACATCCCAAGGCCGATCTGGCCATTGGATGATATCAAATATGAGGTGGAACTAAGGAGGAAAGAAACATGGAAACATTAAAAAAATCCTATTATGTCGAAGTTCCGACTTCACTAAACCCGGAACAGTTACACATAATGATGGACCTCGAGAAAGATGCATTTCCGGGAATGGGAGCAGTTGATGAACAAACCCTGATTCCTTTAGTTAGATACGGGAAACTAATTCAATATCGACAACAAGATGATGCAAGACCGATCGCCATTTGCGAGATGATGAGAGATTACAATAATATTCATAAAGCCTACATATTCGGCTTTTATGTTCGTTCCGACCAACAGGGGAAAGGAATTGGAAAGTTATTCTTAGAGGAAATTTATCCTATTTTAAAGCAGGACGGCTTTCACAAAGTGTGCTTAACAGTCAACACCCAAAATAAGGCAGCTGTTAAATTATATGAAAAAATGGGATTTGCCATTAAAGGAACGAGATTCGATGAGTTTGGTGAAGGAGAAAACCGCTATTATATGGAGTACATCCTTTCTTAAATAGTTAGAATTAAGGGAGATTTTTTCTAAAAAATTGGTTATTAAAAGAACTAATTCCAGGAGGGAAAAGAATGAGAAACACTTTATTTAAACCAAAAAGACATTGGAAAGAAATCGAGCTTTGGAAAGATGTAACTGACGAGCAATGGAATGACTGGGTATGGCAATTGACAAACACCATTAAAACACTTGAAGACTTAAAGAAAGTGATCAATTTAACACCACTAGAAGAAGAAGGAGTTAAAATTGCTACCAAAACTATTCCATTAAACATTACGCCATATTATGCATCGCTGATGGACCAAGATGATCCAAGATGTCCGATTCGTATGCAATCTGTTCCAATCTCTCAGGAATTGTATAAAACAAGATATGACCTGGAGGATCCACTCCATGAAGATGAGGATTCACCGGTACCTGGGCTAACGCATCGTTATCCGGACCGTGTATTGTTCCTGGTAACGAACCAGTGCTCAATGTACTGCCGTTACTGCACAAGGAGACGTTTCTCAGGTCAAATTGGAATGGGTGTACCTAAGAAACAGTTAGACAATGCCATTAATTATATTGCTTCCACTCCGCAAATCCGTGATGTGCTAATTTCTGGAGGAGACGGACTCCTTATCAATGACAATATTTTAGAGTATATTTTAAAGAATTTACGTGAAATTCCGCATGTAGAAATTATTCGAATCGGTACAAGAGCACCGGTTGTATTCCCACAGCGTATTACTGAAAACCTTTGCAATATCTTGAAAAAGTATCATCCAGTTTGGCTGAATACGCATTTCAATACATCGATGGAGATTACGGAAGATTCGAAGCGAGCATGTGAAATGCTTTCAAATGCGGGCGTACCACTAGGCAACCAAGCAGTTATTCTTGCAGGCATTAACGACAGCGTTCCAATCATGAAACAGCTTATGCATGACCTCGTTAAAATTCGTGTGCGTCCATATTACATTTACCAGTGTGACTTATCAGAAGGGATCGGCCATTTCCGTGCACCAATCAGCAAAGGATTGGAAATCATGGAAGGGCTTCGAGGTCACACTTCGGGCTATGCGGTTCCAACCTTCATTGTTGATGCTCCTGGAGGAGGTGGCAAAATTCCATTGCAGCCGAACTATATCATTTCTCAAAGTTCCAATAAAGTAGTTTTGCGTAACTTTGAAGGTGTCATTACATCTTATCCGGAACCTGAAAATTACCATCCAGGAAGTGCAGAGGATTATTATAAAAAGATTTATCCTGAAGTATTCGAAAATTTTGAAAGCAATGGTGTACTGTCCATTATTAATGATACGAAATTTAACCTAATTCCAGAAGGTTTAAAACGATTGGACCGCCGCAAAACGTATAAGGAAAATCCAGAACATAGCTCTTTAAAGGATAAACGAGAGAAACGTGATGAATTGAAAGAGAAAAAATTCCATGCCCAAATGAGCAAGTATGAGACTGTTGGAGCAAGGGAGGAATAATGTTGAATTGTCAATGGTGCGGATCTGACAGAGCTGTTGAAACGGGTAATACAGTGTATTGGGAACTACCGGACGGTACGAAAACAATTGAAATTCAGGACACACCAGCCTTCCATTGCTCAGAATGTGGTATTACCTATCAAACTGATGAAACGGTACAGAAAATTGAAGATCAGCTATTTTTAATCGATACTTCAAAGCTTGAAAAAAGTTTGGCATTTGACACACTTATGGCTGCTCCACGCTTATTAAAGCGAAACTACTTTGATTTTTCTAAATAGTAATCCATCTTATGGCGGTTAGAAAAAACATCAATAATATCGGATAATTTATCTCCCTCTTTCTATGGGGATAAATTATCCATTGCCATTTCGTTAATATCCTAATTGTGAAGGTGGAAAATGGATGGAAGCCCATAAAATTGAAGTGAAGAGTCAGAATAATCAGGAAACAACTGATGGAATTAAACGCAATTTAAAGGCACGTCATATGACAATGATTGCGATTGGGGGATCAATTGGTACAGGGCTGTTTTTAGCCACAGGTGCGTCCATTCAAACAGCTGGACCCGGTGGTGCCATGATAGCTTATGGCGCGATTGGAATTATGGTCTATTTTTTGATGACAAGTCTCGGTGAAATGGCTACTTTTATACCGGTTTCCGGATCATTTGCCACATATGCCAGCCGTTTTGTTGACCCAGCATTAGGATTTGCGCTCGGTTGGAATTATTGGTTCAACTGGGCTGTTACCCTGGCAGTTGAAATCGTTGCTTCAGCCATCATTATGAAATTCTGGCTTCCGGATGTGCCAAGCATCGTTTGGAGTGCCCTGTTTTTAGGACTAATATTTTTATTGAATGCGTTGTCGGTTAAAAGTTACGGAGAATCTGAGTATTGGTTCGCTTTAATAAAAGTTATTACTATCATTGTTTTTATAGGCGTCGGTGTGCTCACCATCTTTGGGATTTTCGGAGGTGAGTATATCGGGTTTAAAAACTTTACAATGGGAGATGCTCCGGTAAGCGGTGGCTTTATGTCTGTGTTAAGTATTTTTTTCATAGCTGGGTTTTCCTTTCAAGGGACTGAACTGGTAGGGATTGCAGCAGGGGAAAGTGAAAATCCCAAGAAAAACATACCGAAAGCAATCCGGCAAGTATTTTGGCGAATTCTTCTATTTTATATTGGAGCGATTGCAGTCATTGGGCTAGTAATCCCATATACTAGTCCTGAACTTTTAGGCGGGGATGTTGACAAAATTGCGGTGAGCCCATTTACCCTCGTGTTTGAAAAAGCAGGAATTGCCTTTACAGCCTCTGTCATGAATGCAGTTATCTTAACGTCTGTTTTGTCATGCGGAACGTCGGGGCTATATGCCTCAACTCGTATGCTATGGTCTATGGCAAAGGACGGACAGGCACCGAAATTTTTACAACAAGTAAACCAGCGCGGAATTCCGATGAATGCGCTAGTTATGACAACGATTATTGGCGGACTTGCCTTTTTAACGTCCATTTTCGGAGATCAAGTATATACATGGCTATTAAATGCATCAGGTTTAACCGGATTTATTGCCTGGGTAGGGATTGCCTTGAGCCACTACCGTTTTAGAAAAGCCTACATTGCCCAGGGAAGAGACCTGAATGAGCTTAAATACAAGGCGAAATGGTTCCCTCTCGGCCCTATTCTTGCATTAGCAATGTGCATCATTATCATTCTTGGTCAAAATTATCAAGCGTTTATGACAGGTAACATTGATTGGTACGGAGCAGCCGTATCATATATTGGATTGCCCATTTTTTTAGTGATTTGGATCGGTTATAAAGTCATCCATAAAACAAAGGTTGTCCCATTAAAGGAATGTTCTTTTGAAGACCATCAAAAAAATTAGTCATTATTCCAGCCTTCAATTAATAAAATGATAATTAATTGAAGGCTTTTTAGCTTCTTGAAGAAATTTCGACAAAAAACGCAATAATTACTTGACGTCCATAAAAAAACTGTGTATTATGAAAAAGTCGACTTTGGTTCACAAATTTGCCATTTTTAAATTCTATGCGGGTGTAGTTTAGTGGTAAAACCTCAGCCTTCCAAGCTGATGTTGTGAGTTCGATTCTCATCACCCGCTCCATACATATTAACTAACGCAGTGTATCGTTACAAAGGAGAACGATGCATTGCGTTTTTTTACATTTTTTCATAAATACAGCTTTATTGGTTCTCCAAAATCCTGTAAGAACCATCTCCGCCATGCACCTGAATAAACATTTTCATTAATGATTCAGTCAGCTTATTTGCATTTTCCCAGTCTGTTGATGGCCTTAAATAAATAATTTGCAGTGCATTCTTGGTATCTAACGTAACTTGTGTTCTGGCAGAATCCACAAACGGACTCCCGAACGGTCCAATTAAATCAGAGGCAACAATAAGACTTTCTAAAGAGTTAGAACGGCCATTTAATCCAATGTAATCTTCTCCCTCGGTGCCTAGCCGAACATCCACGTGCCCTTCTAAACGATCTAGGTCATAAATGCCGATGGGGACTTGATATTGCAACGAGAAAAAATTATTAATATCAATCGCACTTTGAACAGACGTGAGATAATTTTGCTTTTGAACCCTCCTGTAAAGCGCCTCAGCGGAATGACGGTACCGATTAGGGTCCTTGCCAATCTTTTTAAAAATAGCACGCCATTCCTGGATTCCAGGTAACTCCGTAACATTTTTATCCTCTAAATCAAAATATATAGACTCCTGGAACATCTGGAGTCTTCCTTTAAGCATTTGCGGCGAATCCCCAACGGTAATACCTTTATATTCAATGACTCCTAATTTTAAATGAGGAATCTCCTTAAAAAGACCTGATGAAACTTGAATTTCCAACAATCACACCTCCAAAAATCATTGAAAATAGTTTATCATAAATAGATGTGCTACAAATAATTAAACGACCTCTAAAATAGATCATTCAGGAAGAAAGGAGGCAGCCAGAGTGAATGCCAAAAATTTAAAAGAAGAACTTATTGCCTACAGCAAAGAAATCGGAATCGATAAAATCGGCTTCACTAGTGCCGACCCTTTCACTGAACTAAAAAACAGACTACTAACACAACAAGAACTTGGATACCAATCCGGTTTTGAAGAGCCAGATATTGAGAAACGAGTGAATCCAGCATTACTTTTGGAAGAGCCAAAATCAATCATTTCGATTGCTCTTGCCTATCCTTCCAAAATGAACGAACGTGTTGAAAGTAAAAAGGGAGAAAGAAGAGGTATTTTTAGCCGAGCCTCATGGGGGCTCGACTATCATCATATTCTAAGAGATAAGCTCAAAAAGTTGGAAGAGTTTATTTTAACAAAAGTCCCAGATGCCCGTTTAAAATCAATGGTCGATACAGGAGAGCTTTCGGATCGGGCAGTTGCAGAAAGAGCTGGAATCGGCTGGAGCGGAAAAAACTGTGCCATTATTACTCCCGAATTTGGCTCATATGTATATATAGGTGAAATGATTGCGAGCATTCCTTTTGAGCCGGATACACCAATAGAAGACCAATGCGGAACATGCACAAAGTGTTTAGATGCATGTCCAACCGGTGCATTAGTTCAAGGCGGTCAAATTAATGCCCAGAGCTGTATTTCATTTTTAACTCAAACAAAAGAAATCATTCCGGATGAATTTCGAGAAAAGATTGGAAATCGAATATATGGGTGTGATTCCTGCCAAACTGCCTGTCCGCATAATAAGGGGAAGAACTTTCATTTTCACGACGAAATGGAACCTGATCCCGAAGTTGCCAAACCATTATTAAGACCGATTTTAAAATTAAGCAACCGGGAATTTAAAAAACAATTTGGTTCATTGGCAGGATCTTGGCGTGGGAAGAAGCCGATTCAGCGAAATGCCATTATCGCGCTTGCCCACTTTAAAGATGAATCTGCGGTTTCCGATTTAGTAGACATATTAGAAAATGAAGTAAGTCCAATAGCAAAGGGCACGGCAGCATGGGCACTAGGTAAAATTGGCGGAGAAACAGCATTTGCGGCATTAAAAAGGGCTGAAGAACAAGAAACTGATCAAGAAGTACAACGTGAAATTAAAAAAGGCTTAAGCTTTTATAACTAATTCTAGGAGCGAACCAAAACGGTTCCGCTCTTTTTTTTCAATTTCTTTCATAAGTATGAAGGGAAGGAGGGAAGATTATGCGTGAAATTCTTCAAGAACTATTTGAAAAAAGGGTTCAACAATTTGTAGCCAATCACAGAAATTCAAAGGATAATTTTTCAAAAGCAGATAGAAAGCTTGAGTCCTTAGCAAAAAGATCAGCAGAAATCGTCAAAGTGAAAGCAGCTGGCAAGGTCCTTGAAAATACAAGTGAAGACGATTTCCAAACGATAAAATACAATGCTCATTATCAATATTTAATTAAACAAAAAGGCAATCTTTATTTGGAAGAAGAAGTCGAAGAAAGAGTAGCCAAATTTTATAAAGAAACACTAATAATGGATGGGGAAATCAAGCCCATAGAGAATGGAGCTCAGCCTGTGGGATATTCCGAGCCTTTTATGGCGGATACCTTCGATCGCTTAAGCTACCAATATAATCGGTTAAAAGCGATTCAATATGCGGAACGCTGGTGGAACAGCTATAATCCAGCCTATAAAAAGTTTGAAAATGATTGTACGAATTTCATCTCCCAATGTCTTCATGTTGCAGGGGCACCAATGAGAGGCTATCCGAATCGCGGAACAGGATGGTGGATGCAAAATCATAACTGGAGCTATAGCTGGGCAATTGCCAACTCCCTACGCTTATATTTATCTAAATCTACTGCTGGATTAAGGGCAAAAGAGGTAAGCAGCCCCGATCAATTATTATTGGGTGATGTGATTTGCTATGATTTTGAAGGGGACGGCCGATTCAACCATAATACCATTGTCACGGCAAAGGACGCGAACGGAATGCCTTTAGTAAATGCCCACACCTATAATAGTCGAATGAGATATTGGGCGTATGAAGATTCTTCCGCCTATACTCCCAATATCAAATATAGGTTTTACCATATTCTTGATTAAAGGCACTTATCTTGAAAGCAAATGTCATAGTGGTATAATTCAGATAGAGTTTTTTATCTGAGGTGAAATTCGTGTCCATACATGTAGTACTATACCAACCACAAATCCCTTCTAATACAGGGAATATAGCGAGAACCTGTGCAGGTACCGATACCGCTTTACATTTAATTCGCCCGCTTGGCTTTTCAACCGATGACAAGATGTTAAAAAGAGCGGGATTGGATTATTGGGAACATGTAAATATCACATATTACGATTCATTAGAGGATTTTTACGAAAAAAATGCCGGCGGTGAATTTTTTTACTTAACAAAGTTTGGGCAAAAACCGCATAGCAGCTTTGATTATAGTAATCCTGACAAGGACTATTATTTTATCTTTGGCCGGGAAACAACAGGTTTGCCAAAAGACGTTATTGAAACAAATAAAGAGGTTTCATTACGGATTCCAATGAATGATAATATTCGTTCTTTGAATCTCTCCAATACAGCGGCGATTCTTATATATGAAGCACTTCGCCAGCAAAACTTTATTCATTTAAAATAATTGCAAGGAGGTCCTATGGTTTGGGCCTCCTTTTGCTAAAAAAAGAAAGGATAAAAGATATGAATGATACGATAGCAACTATACTTAATCATCGCTCTATTCGACACTTTGAGGACAAACCTTTAACTGAAGAACAAATACGAACCATTGTCACCTCTGCTCAATCCGCATCAACCTCAAGCTTTATTCAGGCCTACTCAATTATTGGGGTTAAGGATAGAGAGAAAAAGAGGAGACTCGCTGAGCTTGCAGGAAATCAGGAATATGTTGAAAAAAATGGCCATTTCTTTGTTTTTTGTGCAGATCTCTACCGCCATACGATTATTGGTGAAAAAGAACAGAAAAACGTCAATTCATCGATTGAAAGCACGGAGAAATTTATGGTTGCTCTCATCGATGCAACATTAGCAGCACAAAATGCAGCGATTGCAGCGGAATCTTTGGGACTTGGTATTTGTTACATTGGAGGCATTCGCAACCAACTAGAGGAAGTTCAAAAGGTTTTAAAAACACCAGAAAGAGTAATTCCTTTATTCGGACTAGCGGTCGGGTATCCAGTAAAACAAAATGAGCGTAAACCAAGACTGCCTTTTGAACATATTTACCATGAAGACGAATATCAACAAAATACGGAAATTTATAACCGGCAGCTGGATGAATATGATGAGTTAATTTCAAATTATTATATTCAAAGAACGGAAGGAAAGAGAAACGACCGTTGGACAGAACAGATGGGGAAAATGCTTGAAAAACAAAATAGAATGTACATGAAGGAATTTATCCAAAAAAATAAATTAGACTTAAGATGAAAAAAGGCTGCTAAAAAATAGCAGCCTTTTGTATGGAAGGATTATTTTGTTCCTGGTTTGTCATTATATCCTGCGGTGAAGATCGCTGCTAAAAATGTAACCATTACTAAAATAACAATGAAAGTGTTCATGTTATGTATTGCCCCCTTCGTCATACAATTTTCTACACATATAAATATTATATCCTATCTTAAAAAAATGAAAAGTGCAATATTCCTTTATTGAAACAAAAAAGATAGACAGTATCTCTTCTTGGTTACGCATGTTCAATAGACAATGTGCATAGAGTATATTAATCGTCTCTGATTAAGCTTTCGGGGGAGGGCCTTATGGATATTCTAAAAAAAATCGAGATGTATCGTGAAGAAGAGGAAAAACTGCGTTGGGAAGGATCATTCGCTGACTATTTATTGTTGTTAAAGGAAAAGCCATGGGTAGCACAATCTGCACATTCTCGAGTTTATAATATGATTAAGGATGCAGGAATTGAAGAGGAAAAAGGGACGAAGAAGTACAATTTCTTTAGCAATCAATTATTCGGTTTAGAGGAAGCACTGGAGCGTCTTGTTGAAGAATATTTCCACCCAGCAGCGAAAAGGCTGGACGTAAGAAAACGTATTTTGTTATTAATGGGGCCGGTGAGCGGCGGTAAATCTACGCTAGTAACGATGCTTAAAAGAGGTTTAGAAAGCTATTCCCACACTGCTAGAGGGTCTGTGTTCGCCATTAAAGGCTGTCCAATGCATGAAGATCCGCTGCATTTAATCCCACATCATTTACGGGGGGATTTTTATGAAGAGTATGGAATTCGAATTGAAGGAAATCTCTCACCGCTAAATATGATGCGGCTTGAACAGGATTATGGCGGCAGAATTGAAGATGTGTTAGTCGAACGTATTTTTTTCTCAGAGGATAAACGTACAGGAATTGGAACCTTTAGTCCATCGGATCCAAAATCACAAGATATTGCAGATTTAACAGGCAGTATTGATTTTTCTACGATTGCTGAATTTGGTTCTGAATCAGATCCGCGTGCTTACCGTTTTGATGGTGAGTTAAATAAAGCAAACCGCGGGATGATGGAATTTCAGGAGATGCTAAAATGTGATGAGAAATTCCTTTGGCATTTACTCTCGTTAACTCAAGAAGGAAATTTCAAAGCAGGCAGGTTTGCGCTCATCAGCGCGGATGAGCTAATCGTTGCGCATACAAACGAAACGGAATATCGTTCCTTTATTTCTAATAAGAAGAATGAGGCATTACACTCCAGGATTATCGTCATGCCGATTCCTTATAATTTAAAAGTTTCACAAGAAGAAAGAATTTATGAAAAGATGATTAGAGAAAGTGATGTTTCTGATGTCCATATTGCACCTCATACTTTAAGAGTGGCAGCCATGTTTACCATTCTTACTCGTTTGAAGGATCCTAAAAAAGGTGATATTGATTTAGTGAAGAAAATGCGCCTCTATGACGGAGAAAATGTAGAAGGATTTAATACTGCAGATGTGGAAGAACTGAAGAAAGAGTATCCAGATGAAGGTATGAGCGGTATTGACCCGCGTTATGTCATTAACCGGATTTCATCGACTATTATTCGAAAAGAAGTACCTTCCATTAATGCCTTAGATGTATTAAGGTCATTAAAAGATGGGCTGGATCAACATCCATCTATTACAGCAGAGCTGCGTGAACGATATATGAATTATATCTCTATTGCTCGAAAAGAGTATGATAATATTGCCAAAAATGAAGTTCAAAAGGCCTTTGTTTACTCCTATGAAGAATCAGCGAAGACATTAATGGATAATTATCTTGATAATGTTGAAGCTTACTGCAATAAAGCGAAACTGCGTGATCCGTTAACAGGAGAAGAGATTAATCCGGATGAAAAATTAATGCGTTCGATTGAAGAACAAATTGGAATCTCTGAAAATGCGAAAAAGGCGTTTAGGGAAGAAATATTGATAAGAATTTCAGCTTTCGCAAGAAAAGGCAAGCGGTTTGATTATAATTCGCATGATAGACTTCGTGAAGCCATTCAAAAGAAACTATTTGCGGATCTAAAGGATGTTGTTAAGATAACTACGTCTTCAAAAACACCAGATGAACAGCAGCTTAAGAAGATTAATGATGTAGTAGCCCGGTTAATTGACGAGCATGGTTATAATTCGACTTCAGCGAATGAATTGCTGCGCTATGTCGGAAGTTTATTAAATCGATAATGCCAAGGGACTGGTAGAAGCAATCTGCCAGTCTGTTTTTTTCCCGAGTAAAAAAATAAATCTTGTCCAATTAGTAGGCAACAACCCAATTGTCAAAATTATTTGTAAATTATTCGCGGTTTCTGCATAGGATAAAGTAATCCATATTTTATCTGATTTTTTCATTCGGGTTATTGTATGTGTGTGATTAAAAAATGTGCATTTTGAAGATGAATAATTTCATAAGGAGGGGTTTACATTGTCAGATAATAACCATCAATTTGTCATTTCAAGAGAAGATTGGTCCCTCCACCGTAAAGGCCACGATGACCAGCAGCGGCATCAGGAAAAAGTCCAGGAGGCAATTCGCAACAATCTTCCAGACTTAATTACAGAAGAGAGCATAATTATGTCTAATGGCCGAGATGTGGTAAAGATTCCAATTCGTTCATTAGACGAATATAAAATTCGTTATAATTATGACAAAAACAAACACGTGGGCCAAGGTGACGGTGACAGTCAAGTCGGTGATGTAGTAGCACGTGACGGTTCCAGCGGGCAAAAGGCTCCAGGCAAAGGGCAGGGAGCAGGAGATCAGGCAGGCGAGGATTATTTTGAAGCCGAAGTGTCTTTAATGGAACTTGAGGAGGCTTTATTTAAACAATTAGAGCTTCCGAATCTGAAAAAGAAAGAAGAACAGGAACATCTTGTTGAAAACATCGAATTTAATGATATCCGCAAAACAGGACTTATGGGGAACATTGATAAGAAACGGACAATGATGTCTGCTTTTAAGCGGAATGCCATGAGTGGGAAGCCGGCATTCCACCCGATTTACAAGGATGATTTGAAATTTAAAACCTGGAATGAAGTAGTTAAACCAGATTCTAAGGCTGTTGTTATCGCGATGATGGATACGAGTGGATCTATGGGGATTTGGGAGAAATACATGGCGCGCAGCTTTTTCTTCTGGATGACCAGATTTTTACGTACAAAATATGAAACGGTAGAGATAGAGTTTATTGCTCATCATACCGAGGCAAAAGTAGTTTCTGAAGAAGACTTCTTCTCGAAAGGAGAAAGCGGTGGAACGATTTGTTCATCCGCATACCGCAAAGCCCTGGAGATCATTGACGCTAAATATAATCCACGAAAATTCAACATTTACCCATTCCACTTTTCAGACGGTGATAATCTCACATCGGATAACGCCCGCTGTGTGAAGTTGGTTGAAGAATTAATGAAGGTATCCAACATGTTTGGATACGGGGAAGTAAATCAATATAATCGCCATTCGACATTAATGTCCGCTTACAAAAATATCAAAGATGAACGTTTCCGCTACTATATTCTAAAACAAAAAGCAGATGTATTCCATGCGATGAAAAGCTTCTTTCAAAAAGAAGAATCAAAACAATATGCATAACAAAAAATCGACAGGTAGGTACCTGTCGATTTTTGCTGCTATTCAATTGAGAGGATTCCGTCTTGACCTTGGGCTGAGTGTCCCTGTTTCTTTACATTTAATTTTGTTAAGTTTGTAAAGATAATTGGAGTCACAACTGATGGTACTGATTTCTTAAGGAACTCTAAATCAAATTTCAGGATTTCCTGACCTTTAGTAACTTTTTGTCCTTCTTCAACAAGTATAGTAAAGCCTTCACCTTTTAAATTAACGGTATCCAAGCCAATATGAATAAGGATTTCATAGCCTTGATTAGATTTAATTCCAATTGCATGCTTCGTAGGGAAAACATTCATAATTTCGCCGTCAACTGGTGAAACCACTGTACCTTTTGATGGAACAATTCCAAAACCGTCTCCCATCATTTTTTGGGAGAAAACTTGGTCTGGAACTTCAGTAATCGGGATAATTTCTCCTTCGATTGGCATTACAAAATCTTTATCAGAAAGTGGTGAAAGACCATCTGATTCAACCGGAGCAGACGATTTTGATAAAGCTGGATTCATTCCAGTAGGTTTTTTACCTCGAAGTTTTAGAATTTCATCTGCCACGAATTGTACATTCGTTCCGACAATGACTTGAATGCTTTGCTTTCCAACAATATTTATTCCAGGAACACCAGTCGCTTTAATTTTTTGCTTGTCGACAGCATTCATGTCTTTTACTTCCATTCTTAAACGTGTAACACAATTGTCTACAGAAGTAACATTTGCGTCTCCGCCTAATCCTTCATAAATCTGTGCTGCCATGACGGCAAATTTGCTGTCACCTGCTGGAACAGTTACGTCAGATGACTCTTCATCATCTTCTTCACGTCCAGGAGTCATTAAGTTGAATTTCGTAATAATGAATCGGAATAAGAAATAATAGATAACCGCAAACACTAAACCTTGGACTATTAACATGTAAGGATGGTTTGCCAATGGTAATCTTGAACTTAAGATAAAGTCAACTAAACCAGCACTAAAACCGAATCCTGCTGTCCAATGGAATGCTGCTGCGACGGCTAATGAAATCCCAGTTAAAACAGCATGTACTACATAGAGCATTGGAGCAACAAACATAAAAGCAAATTCGATTGGTTCTGTAACACCTGTAAAAAATGCTGCGAAACCTGCGGCTAACATTAAGGAAGCAACTGTTTTTTTCTTCCTGTCTTTTGCAGTATGATACATTGCTAATGCAGCTGCTGGAAGACCAAACATCATGACAGGGAAGAATCCGGCCTGGTACATACCAGTAATGCCTTTTGTTCCCTTTCCAGCCCAGAAATTACCAATATCATTGATTCCAGCTACGTCGAACCAGAATACTGAGTTTAAGGCATGGTGTAAACCAGTTGGAATCAATAAACGATTAAAGAATCCATATAAACCTGCGCCAAAAGCACCTAAATGAGAAATACCTTTACCAAATGATACAAGTCCAGTAAAGATTACAGGCCATAGGAAGAATAAAATTGCTGAAACAATAAGCATAGATACTGCGGTCATGATTGGTACAAGCCGCTTACCGGAGAAAAATGCTAAAGCATCCGGTAATTTTACATGGCTAAAGCGGTTGTACATCATGGAAGCAACAATACCTGAAAGAATACCAACAAAAGCATTACCAATCTTTGCGAACGCAGGATCAACCTCTTCTGGTTTAATCCCTTGCAGTAATGCCACTGTCCCTGTTGAAAGCAAGGTTGTTACTACCAAGTAAGCAACCAAACCGCTTAACGCCGATGAGCCATCCTTTTCTTTCGCCATTCCCAGTGCTACCCCAACTGCAAATAGGATTGGGATATTATCAATAATGGATGACCCAGCTTTAATTAAGAAAGCAGCCAGTGGACTATCAGCACCCCAGCCAGATGGATCGATCCAATAACCAATACCCATTAAAATGGCTGCAGCTGGTAAAACAGCTACAGGAAGCATCAATGAGCGACCAATTCTTTGTAAATATTTCTTCATCTCAGTACCTCCTATTAAAATTATTGAAAAAAATAAACAATATAATGAATGATTTCTTCAAAAAGGTTGTTGCCGGTGTAAGCGCTTTTCCAAAGTAAATATACCATTAAATATCTATAGACGTCTATACCAATTTTTAAAAATTTTTTTAGAGAATATCGCATTATAGGAAAAGAAGATTATTCTATATGGGAAAAATAAAATCAGATATTTTATTATCCTCAATTGGTATAGACAACTAGATAATGGTGATGCTAAAATTTAGGTATAACCTGAAAGGAAGTATTGAAAATGAATCTAAACCTTAATCATATTTTACTTAAGGGTATACGGGTTTATTCAGATGACCAGATAATTGAAGATGGCTATATAAAAATAGAAAACGAAAAAATCATTGAATTGGGAACATTAAGCGTGCTAACTAATGAAGATAACTATCAGATTATAGAATTGCTTGGCCATTTTAAAGCAGTTCCAGGCTTTATTGATGTCCATATTCATGGAGTGGCTGGTGCAGATACGATGGATGCAACAAGTGAAGCGCTGGATACAATGGTTCGGGCCCTGCCACAGGAAGGAACCACAAGCTTTTTAGCTACTACGATGACACAAGAAGGAAAACAAATTGAGCAGGCATTAATAAATGCTGGAAACTATATTAAAAATCAACATCCTCAAGGTACTGCAGAAATACTAGGCATTCACCTTGAAGGTCCTTTTGTAAATGCAAAGATGGCAGGGGCACAGCCGATACAGCATATTGTGGACCCTGATCTTGATCTATTTAAAGAATGGCAGAAGCTGTCCAACGGATCGATTAAACTTGTTACTTTAGCTCCTGAGCAGCCTGGGGGACTTGAAATGATTCGCTACTTAAAGGAAAACGGTGTTATTGCATCCCTTGGCCATACAAATGCCACTTATGAACAGGTTGAGGATGCAATCGTAGCGGGTGCAAACCACGTTACGCATCTTTTCAATCAAATGAGGGGACTGCATCACCGTGAACCAGGTGTAGTAGGTGCTGCATTTTTACATGATGAATTGAAGGCAGAAATTATTGTAGATGGGGTACATGTCCGGCCAGAAATGGTCCATCTCGCGTATAAGCAAAAGCGGAGTGATGGTTTACTGTTAATTACGGATTCTATGAGAGCAAAATGCTTGAAAAACGGCATGTATGATCTTGGCGGCCAAGAGGTAACGGTTCAAGATGGAAAAGCAACGTTAGCAAACGGAACTCTGGCAGGAAGCATTTTAAAATTAGGGCATGCGGTTAAAAACATCTTAACCTATACAGGGTGTTCGGTTGAAGAAGCCATTGAAATGGCATCTGTTAATCCAGCAAAGCAATTAAATATATTTGAACGGAAAGGAAGTATCGCCGCAGGTAAGGATGCTGACATTGTCATCCTAGATGACAAAATGGAAGTGGTTATGACATTCTGCCGCGGCACACTTGCCTATAAAAAGGAGGGTATATCCAATGAAAGTCATTGAAGTGAAAGACTACGCTGAAATGAGTCAAAAAGCCGCTGAATATATTATCCAAAAGGTTTGTCAAAATCCACGGATTAAGCTGGGACTTGCGACTGGCGGGACACCAATTGGGACTTATAAAAACTTAATAGAAGACCACAAAAAGAATGGAACTTCTTATCAAAATGTAACGACTTTTAATTTAGATGAATACATTGGCCTCCCGGGTGAAAACAAAAATAGCTACCGGTATTACATGAATGAGCAGCTTTTTAATCATATTGATATAAATTTGAATAAAACAAATATCCCCAAAGGCGATATAAAGGATATGGAAGCCGAATGCCTTCGGTATGAGGATTTAATTAGCAAACATGGTGGCATTGATCTGCAAATTCTTGGAATTGGCAGTAACGGACACATAGGATTTAATGAACCTGGAACCTCATTTAACTCGATTACCCATATTGTCAAATTAGCTCAATCAACCATAAATGCAAACGCCAGATTTTTTAATCGAGTCGAAGAAGTTCCGACAAAAGCGATTACAATGGGAATATCCTCCATTTTAAAAAGTAAAGAAATTCTTCTTTTGGTTTCTGGAGAAAACAAAAAAGAAGCTTTATCCAAGCTTTTGAATGGCGAAATTAATGAAAGTTTCCCAGCTTCTGTATTGAAAAATCATCCATGTGTTACAATTATTGCAGATAAAGCGGCGGTTGCGGGTTTAAAGGTTCATAGTTAGTTATGAAATAAAGTGTGAAACTAAGGCAGCCCTAGTTAAATTAGAAAGGTGTACGTAGGAGATGATTAATAAAAACTCCCCCATTCCACTTTATTATCAATTGGAAGAACATATAAAGGAATTAATTGAAAATGGTGAATTAATGCCTGGAGATGCTTTGCCTCCAGAAAGAGAGTATGCTGAAAAGTACCAAATAAGCAGGATGACAGTCAGACAGGCCTTTACTCAGCTAGTAAATGAGGGGTATTTAAATCGTTTGCAGGGGAAGGGAACATTTGTCGCCGAACGGAAAATTGAACAACCCTTACAAGGACTGACAAGCTTTACTGAAGACATGATATCAAGAGGACTTTCTCCAGGGAGTCAATTAATCCATTTCGAGATCATTCCTGCGACAAGTCTAATTGCCGGGCAGTTAAAGATACAAGAATATGGGCCGGTATATGAAATAAAGCGGATTCGTTTAGCTGATGGGGTCCCCATGGCTTTTGAAACCAATTATATTTCGGCAAATCTTGTAAAAGGACTTACAGAAGAAATTGTCAATCAATCCTTGTACGCTTACATTGAAGGACAATTGAACTTGAGAATCGACAGTGCTTCCCAAGTTATTGAGTCATCCATTGCAAGTCGATCGGAAGCAAATAATTTAAAAATTGCCAAAGGGGCACCGGTAATGCTGATTCAACGAAATACTTACCTACAAAATGGCACTCCAGTTGAATTTGTAAAATCTGTTTATAGAGCAGATCGATATAAATTTAAGATTCAGATGAAACGATAAACAGCTGCATTTTTGCATCTGTTTTTTTTTTATATTCCTTGGTGATTAAGACGTTTATTACCATTAATACTTTCTCCAAAAAAATTAAAAATAAGAAGGCAAGAGATTCTTTTGCAAGGAGGAGGTATTTCAATTGATAAAAAAACCAGTGGGGTTACTTTTAACAGGGGTCTTATCTTTGGGACTCGCTGCTTGTAATAACAACAATAAAAATGATTTAAATGATCGAACTGGGATGAATATCACCGATAGGGATAACCGTATTATGGATGTCCGTAATGGCAGGGATGATGGCATCGACCACAACGGGCCGCTTACCGAGGATTACACTAATAAAAATAACAATGACCGGGATCTTGATTTAAATTTGTTTAATGATAATCGTAAAATTAGACGTGATAAAGACGATATGATTTCGGCTTATCAAACGAACTTAGACAGCAATCAATATCCGCATACACAAGCGGTATTAACCAGGGATGCAAAATACCAATTTGTTCGTCTTGATCCAAGCCAAGCTAATTTGTCGGGAATGATGCAGCAAATACAGCCATATTTACAGCAGCAACTTCAGCCGTATTTACAGCAACAAACTCCTAATGCGGGAGCACCAGCCGGACAACAAGCGCCGAGGGTTACAACACCAACACCAAAGGTAACTTCACCGGTCCCAAAACAAACTCAGCCGGCACAACCAGCTCCTACACCAGCTGCACCGGCACCAAAGCCAGCAGCACAAGCACCAAAGCAGCCTGCACAGACCCAAGCTCCCGCTACTGGGGCAGTCAGCCAATATGCGCAGCAGGTTATTGATTTAACGAATGCACAAAGAAGTAAAAATGGTCTTCCAGCTTTAAAAGCTGATACCCAGCTAAGTGGAGTTGCTCAAAAGAAAGCTGTAGATATGCAGCAAAACAATTATTTTTCGCATACCAGCCCAACTTATGGTTCACCATTCGACATGATGAGAGATTTTGGAGTAACGTACAGAGCAGCGGGTGAAAATATTGCCCAAGGACAGCGCACACCGCAGGAAGTAGTTACTGCCTGGATGAACAGTCCAGGGCATCGTGCTAACATTTTAAGCTCCAAATTTACCCACATTGGAGTAGGCTTTGAAGGAACAGGTAAACATTGGTCACAAATGTTTATCGGGAAGTAATCACAAAAAACGACGGGTTTATTATTACCCCGTCGTTTTTTCAATTTATTCTTTTTTCATTAAGGTAGATATAGTTGGAAACTCAAAATGAAAGGTTGTTCCCACACCTAGTTCACTTTCTTCCCAAATGTTCCCGTCCATCGCCCGAACAATGCTATAGACAACCATCATTCCTAGGCCCGTGCCGTTTTTCCCTTTTGTCGAATAAAACGGTTCTCCTAACCGTTCAAGCTGTTCACCGGTCATGCCAATTCCGGTGTCTTTCACTCGAATGGTTACATTGCTTTGGGTATACTCAGTAGTAATAGATAAATGACCCCCATTTGGCATTGCTTCTATTCCGTTTTTCAACACATTCACAAAGCATTGGCGAAATTTTTGTTGATCACCTTTGATGAAACCTATAACGGAAAAATCAGTCAAAATTTCTACAGAATTTTGATTAGCTAATGGTTGAAGAATATTAATGATCTGTCTTAGTTCACTTTTCACATTAAGTTCCTCAAACGTTTCTAATGAAGGCTTGGCAAACGTTAAATAATCCTGAATAACCCTTTCTGCTGATATTAATTCTTCCTTTACGATGGAGAGGTATTCCTTTCTTTTTTGCCTGGAAAGATAGTCATCCTGCAGCAATTGGACAAAACCGCTTGCTGCTGTAAGCGGATTTCGAATTTCATGGGATATTGCTGCTCCCATTTGCTCAACTGCTTTTAATTTTTCCGCTTTTATGAGCTGTTGCCTCATTTCACTATTTCTTCTTACAAATTCAATTGAATAGGATATTATTCCAATTCCAAGAGGAGGAATCACTAAGTAAGCAAACAAAGCATCGAACAGGTTAGCATGAGTGTTTTCAAATTCCATTCCAATAACTGTAAACGCTCCTAGAATGATACCCATAACGACTGATATCAAAATACGGCGAGCGGAAACTTGTCTTGAAAACCAGGGATAAATCCTCCATAAAACAATACTAAGCGGGATATAAAGTAATAATGTTTGATAAAAACCTAAATTAATCCCATAGAAAATCCTTAAAATAATTGTGGCCGCTACCAGAATAGGCCCTATTCCAACATAAAGTCCCCCGATTACCAAAGGTATGATTCTTAAATCATATCTGGCATAGGAAACAGGATGATAAGAAAACTGAATAAAAACCCAAAGAACAAAAATTGAAAATAGAATGATAAAAGGTTTAGATATATTCGTCCTTTTGCTTTTTTCAAAAAAAATGACACAAAAAAATAGAAGAATAATTAAAATGGTGAGATTTAAGAAAAAGTGTTTCGTAATTTCCATTTACTTCACCGTCCATTAAAGGCCTTTAGGAAAATTTTACAGCTATTTTAGGCAAGATACAACAAAATTTGCATAATATTTCGAAAAAATACAACAAAAGAATAAAACCTATAAAAAAAAGGGGAATGTTTTCACAAATCCCCTAGCGTAAAGATGAAACGGTGTTTCTTCCTTTAGTTTTGGATAAATAAAGAGCAGTGTCCGCCTTTTTAATTAATTCATTGGCATTAGATAAAGAATTTGGAATCATTGTGGCAATACCGATACTTATTGTGACAATATTGGCAATCTCTGAACTTGTATGAGCAATCTTGAGTGACTGAACAGTATCCTGAATAAGCTGGGCAATTCTGCGGCCTTCCGTCTCGACGGCAGCAGGGAGGATAAGGGTAAACTCTTCACCGCCATATCGACAGAATGTATAGTTCAAATCAGATGGAAACAAATCTTGAATGGCCTGTGCTATATTTTGTAAACAAAAGTCTCCAGATAAATGACCATATGTATCATTGTATTTTTTAAAATAATCTATATCAAACATGAGTAAAGAAATAGGGGAGTTTGTATCTATTGATTTGACCCACTCAGTTTCCAGTGTTTGGTCAAAATATCTGCGATTGGCAATGCCGGTTAAACCATCCATAAAGGATAACCGATTCAAAAGCTCATTGGCTTTATGCAATTTTTGTTCGGATTGCTTGAGTTTAATGACGCTAACCTCAAGTTCTCTTTGTGCCTGATTTGATCTTGCAACAAACTCTAAAAAATGATATGCAATAAATCCGCCAATTAAAGAAAAGGTATAATGAACTACTAAAACATTCTTCAGGACCTGTAAGTCATGAATTCTAAGAAAGAAAATAAATGAAATGATCAATAATCCGAACAGGTTCATGACAACTGCTTTTACCGATGGATGATATCTAAATTTGGAGATTAGGCCACAAACAATACCTGTTAAAAGTGCTCCAAAGGAAGGGAGCAGGGCGGCTTGATTAAAGTCAAAAAATACGATTCTTCCAATTGCAATTAGCAGGGAAGCCAGTAAGGAGGGGATAAATCCGCCGAAAACAGCTGCAATAACAATAGCAATGTGTCTTAAATCGGCGATAATATTCGTGCTAATATGAATGCTGAACACCATTAATATGTTGCCAAGCAAGCCAAAGGAAAGTCCCCAATAAAGCTTTGTAGATAATGGTGCTAATAAGGTTAAGGGCCTATTTTTAAAAATTTGTCCCATAAGAGAAAAGGCCGCTACTAACAATGCGGTATTTGTAACAAAATCTTTTAACATTTGATAACTCCTGGCCTGTAAAGTAAATACTTCAGTTTATTCTTCCAATTATACTATAAGTTAACTATTTTCGATAAAATTTGATAAAACCTCAAAAAAAAGAAACTTCTGGTAAAAAGGAAGTTTCTTTTTTTATAGACTATACAGCTATTGTTTTTTTTGCGAAATCCTTAGCGACGATAATTGCTTTTTCCTTTGCAGCTGCCACTATTTCAGGAACCCTTTGAGGATATAGATCGAATCCCTCTGCAACAATAGTATCCATTACTTCAATGCCTAGAAAACGCAAGGCAATTTTTAAATAACGGTCGCCGGATTCTAATTCCTGCATTGGGGTCCCTGTATATTGTCCTCCGCGCGTTTGAATATGAAGGGCTTTTTTATTGGCTAAAAGTCCTTTTGGACCATTCGGTGTATGTGTAAAGGTTTTGCCTGCAATAAACAGATTATCAAGAAAGGCTTTTAAAACTGCTGGTGAATTTAGGTTCCACATGGGAGAAACAAAAACATAATAATCAAACGTAATAAACTCATCTGCTAATGCATGCATCTTTAAAATTTTCTCTCTCTCAACCTCCGAAAGCTGGTCTATTGTATAACCATAACCTGCTAATTTTCCACGCGCAAACACTAGATCAGCATCCATTTGGACAAAGTCTAGGCTAAATAGATCCAATTTCTTTATTTCAATCTCCGGATGTTCCAAGTGAAAAGCTTGTAGGAAGGCTTCACCAATCTGTAGGCCTTTTGATTTTTCCAGCCCTTTAGGATTGGCTGAAATATAAAGTAACTTTTCCAAATAATCACGCCCTATCAACATAATATTATTTTATTACCTTTATTATAAAAAAAAGTTCCTTGCTCAACATTGAAAAATAGGTGAAATTCTTGAACAATAAGTGTCTAGTAAATTTCTATTTCCAATTAAATACAGAATATTTAAAATGGAAAAAATTTTTTAATAGCGCTTTCAAAATATTATTGACGGAACCAAACAGTGGGTGATAAGATACAAATAACATTAATTAGTTCAGTAAACTAATTAATAAAATCTCGAGATTAAATTTTTTTAAAAAGAAATGAAAAGGGTTTCAGATTTTTAAAAAGTCAGTCAATCGTCAAGAAAAAAAGATTTAGAAGAATCTATTTTAATTTTTACAAACAAAATCAAACTAGTAATGGAGGGGTAAAGATGAGTCAAAACGCTAAGCTTAAAGTAGAGCCAACAACAAGTGGACCAAAGGCTGCAACAACCAAGCCTTTTGGAATGAAAGATAAACTAGGTTATTTATTTGGTGATTTCGGGAATGATTTTTTCTTTATTTTAGTTGCTGCGTTCTTAATGGTGTACTATACTGACGTTTATGGTCTAAATCCGGCATTTGTTGGTACTCTGTTTTTAATTGCACGATTATGGGACGCTGTAGCAGACGTTTCATGGGGCCGCTTTATTGATACTAGAAGAGCGGGTAAAAATGGAAAGTTTAGACCCTGGATTTTTAGAATGTCCTTTCCGCTTGTTATTACTGGTGTATTAATGTTTGTTCACATTCCAGGCATGTCAACAGGATTTTATGAGGCATATGCCTTTGTAACCTATATTTTGTGGGGAACCTTATATAGTACTGTTAATATTCCTTATGGTTCAATGGCATCAGTTATTACAAGTGATCCTGTTGAGCGTACTAGCCTATCTAGCTTCCGTACTTTAGGTGGCAATTTAGCTGGTTTAATCATTAACGTTGTCGGTCCGATGATATTGTTTGTAAACAATAAAGCAGACGCAAATCATTTCTTATTAGGTGCAATTATTTTTGGAGTTCTTTCAATCGCATGTTATATGGCATGTTATAAATTGTCAGTTGAACGTATTGCCATGGATGAAACAGAAAAACCAAAAGTTAAATTAGGCCAAACCATAAAAGGTCTTGGAAAAAATAAGCCATTATTATGGATTTTAATCGCTTCACTAACCTTTATGGTATGTTTTATGTTAATTGGTACAGTAAACGTGTACTTATTTAAAGATTATTTTGGCAACGCAAAAGCATTAAGTATGGTAGGACTTATTCAATCAGTAGCTGTGTTTGTGGGAATGCCTTTAATTAAACCGTTAGTTGCTAAATTTGGTAAAAAAGAAGTGGCATCAGCAGGTATTTTACTTGCCGCAGTGGTTTATGGTGCTTTATATTTCTTGCCTAACTTATCTGCAAATCAATTTATTGGAATTTTATCTATTGCTATGTTCGGTTATGGAATCTTTAACTTAGTAGTTTGGGCGTTTGTAACAGACGTTATTGATTATCATGAATATTTAACTGGATTACGTGAAGATGGAACCGTTTATTCAATCTATTCATTTGCGCGTAAAGTCGGTCAGGCTATTGCCGGCGGTCTTGGTGGTTATGCGATTGCGGCAGTTGGCTATAATGCAACTCTTAAATCCCAATCACAAAGTACACTTGATGGGATTCATACTTTAGGCACACTAGTTCCATTCATTGTCTTAATCGTGATTTTCTTAATTCTTGTCTTCTTATATCCATTAAATAAAGTTAAAACTCAGCAGCTTGCGATTGACTTAGCTGAAAAAAGAAATTCTCAAAAATAATACAGACAATAATAAATGATACAAAGGCTCTGATTACCGATTAAAGGTGATCGGAGCTTTTTTCGTTCAAAATTATACAAAATTTTTGTAACGCTTTCATTGACGAAAAATGTCGAAGGTGTTAATATACAGTCATAGATAATTAGTAAGTTTATTAAACAAATTAATAGAAAATGTATTGAATAATTTAGTTTTTTTTATTTAGTAATGAAAAGGGTTTCAAAATTATTGTCTGTAAATTGAGAAGGGAAGCGAAGAAAGATGGAAACGACAGGCACAAAGAAACTTACATTAAAAGAAAAAGTGTCGTACGGTTTAGGGGATGTTGGAAATGGATTCATGTTCGATATGGGCCAATTATATTTGCTTAAATTTTATACGGATGTATTAGGGATTTCAGCTTATTGGGGCGGATTAGTATTTTTAATTTCTAAAATATTTGATGCTTTTGCTGATTCATCGGTTGGAGCATTTGTTGATAGACGAAACTTAGGTAAACGGGGGAAATTTAGACCATTTATCTTGTTTGGATCGATTCCTTTAGCAATAATGACGGTCATTTCATTCTTAGCACCTGACTTCTCTGGTACAGGAAAAATTGTCTTTGCATTTGTAACCTACATGCTGTTCGGACTTGCTTATTCATTTGTCAATATTCCCTACGGTTCACTTGCAGCTTCCATGACCCAAGATTCTGTCGATCGTGCTTCTCTTGGGTCATTTAGAGCAATTGGCAGCCAGTTTGCCATGTTAGTTTCCCGAATGACCGTAATTCCTATTGTTTCACATTTTCCAAATGAAAAGATCGGGTACGCTGTGGGTATTGCAATAATGGCTGCTATTGGAGTGATTTTCCATTATATTTGTTATCGTAATACGAGCGAAAATATTATAAGAGCGCCAAAAGCGGATCAAGAAAAGATTCCTATGTCACGATTATTTAAATTATTGTTAAGTAACAGACCGCTAATCGCCCTTTGCTTTGTATGTTTGTTTATGGTGGCAGCAAGCAATCTCCGCACGGCAGTACAGCTATACTATTTACAATATAATTTAAAAAATACAGGTCTTATAACACTACTATCCTTTACTAGTGTAGGAATTGCTGTTGTTGGTTCTTTTTTTATTCCAACTCTTGTTAAAAGATTTGGCAAGAAGAAAACATTCATTATTGGGTTATTAATTGGTGTTGCTGCAGATGCTGCAAACTTTACTTTGCCGGCTAATGTTCCAACATTTCTAGTATTATTATCAATCGGCAGCCTTGGATTAAGCTTTGCCCTTGGATTGCCATGGGTTATGGTTGCAGACACAATCGACTACCATGAATGGAAAACAGGACAACGAACTGAAGGTGTTGTATATTCTTCCTATAGCTTCTTCCGTAAATTAGCACAAGCACTGGCTGGTTTTATACCTGGGGTAGCGCTTGGATTAATTGGATATGTTCCAAATGTACAACAAACGGCCGAAACCTTATTGGGAATTAAAGGCTTAATGTTCCTTGTCCCTGCGGCATTCAATTTAATTGCTTGTGTGATTTTAATAGTTGTCTATAATTTAACTGATGAAAAATACCAAAATATTGTAGAGGAATTAAAAGTAAAGAATTCAAATGAAAAATTAAAAAGTGCATAATAAAAAACCCCTTTCAGCTTTATGGCTGAAAGGGGTTTTTACTTTTGAAAAAAGCCTAAATGAGTGCGCTTTCATTTTGTGTGGTTTGCTGGTCATAGGATAAATTCAGCATAGGCACATCTAAAAAATGTTTAATTGCAAGGGCACACGCACCGAGAACACATGATTTTTTTCCGATATGAGATAAGGTTAATTCCCGATAGTGGCTGATGGAGGAATTTAGTTTTTCCTTAATTTTTGTTAAAGAGTCTGGATACATCCGCAGCAATTCACTATCAAGGACAAGCACTTCTGGGTTATACATATTTATCATATTATTTAATCCGATAGCGAGATAATAAAGGAATTGCTCCATCATTTCGTGAACTTCTTGATCACCTTCATCAAGCCATTTCTGAATTTGGTCATAGGTTAAATTCTTAATGTTCCTTTTTTCAGAAAGAAATTCAAAAATCCTTGATTCTGACGAGTATTTTTCCCAGCACCCTTTATTCCCGCAATTACAAGGTCTGCCATCAGGCACAATAATCATATGACCTGCTTCACCTGCAAAACCGTCATGCCCACGAAAAAACTCATTTTTCATCATCATTCCGAGGCCAATTCCGGAGTAAAGGGATGCACTTAAAAGATTTTCTGTTTCGTGATGAAAAAATACACGCTCTGCAAAGGAAGAGAGATTTGCATTGTTTTCAATGTAGATTGGGATATTAATCTGTCTTTCCAAATCACCTTTGAGGTCAAGGTCGTTCCAATGCAGGCGTGGAACATAATGAATTCTCTCATCTTTTGCCACAAGACCATGGATCGCAATGACAATCCCCACAATACCATAACGACTATCGGAGTGTAGTGCCTCATATTGTTTAATTTGATCAACTAAAAGTGGAAGAATCTCAGAATATTCAATTGTGTTTATTTCAATAAATTTTGAAGAGATAGGTTGTCCTGCAAGATTCGAAAGGGTAAATGAAATTTGCCCATAATCAAGGTCAATGCCTAGGGCATACCCTGCTTGGCCATCTAAAGAAAGCATAATCGGCTTCCTGCCGACTGAATTGTGTTCCAGCTGTGTTTCAATAATAAGCCCTTCTTCTAATAAGTCAGCCACCTGCGCTGAGATGGTTGCTCTAGTTAAGGCTGTAACTTTGGATAAATCTGCCCTCGAAATCATTCCTTCCTTGACAATTTCTCGAATAATCAAGGATCGATTGATTTTTTTTATATAAGCCGCATCACCGGTAATCATTAAAATCCTCCATTTCACGCAGATCATTTAAATATATTACTATTATAACAGGTTATTTCAATTTATTCATAAACTGTTAATTGACTAAACAAAATAATCGTGATAAATTAGGAGTGTAATTAATTTGTTCACTAAACAAATTAAATTGAAAAGAAAACTTTATTTTTTTTATAAACATTGTAAGGGTTTACAGATATGGAGGGGACTTTATGAAAGCCTTTTTAGACAAACATTTTTTACTTAACACAGAAACAGCCGTACAACTTTATGATAATGCTGTTACTGGATTGCCGATTTTTGATTTCCACTGCCATTTAAATCCACAAGAGGTTTGGGAGAACAAGCCTTATGAAAATATTACACAGGTTTGGCTAGGCGGGGACCATTATAAATGGCGATTAATGCGAATGCATGGTATTAGTGAACGTTACATTACTGGCTCTGCAAGTGATTGGGAGAAATTTGCTGCTTGGGCTGAAACCGTTCCATCTATAATTGGAAATCCGCTTTATCATTGGACACATATGGAATTGAAAATGTTTTTTGGAATTGAAAAAAACCTTAGCCCGGAAACAGCCCGTGAAATTTACGACGAATGTAATGAAAAGTTAAAGGAGCCGGATTTTAGACCAAGAGCTTTTATCGAACGTTCTAACGTGAAATTTATCGGTACCACAGATGATCCAGTTTCACCACTTGAATACCACAAATTATTAAAAAATGATGATTCCTTTAAAGCAATTATTGCACCGACATTCCGACCTGATGGAGCGCTTTTTATTGAACGCCCTAGCTTTGGAGAGTGGATTAAAAAATTAAGTGAAGTTTCTGCGATTGAGGTTAATTCCTTAGATACCTTTTTACAGGCATTAAAGCAGCGTGTTGATTTCTTCCACGAAAATGGCGGACGGGCATCTGACCATGATATTCAAAAAATGGAATATGTAGAAACGACAATGGAAGACGTAGAAAAAATCTTTAATAAGCGTATAAGCGGAGAGCAGCTATCTAATAATGAATTAGTGAGTTACCGTGCTTTCTTATTGAAAGAACTAGGAAAAATGTATGCTGAAAAACAATGGGTTATGCAGCTTCATATGGGAGCACTAAGAAATAACAATACTAGAATGAAAGAACTTATTGGTCCAGATACAGGCTTTGACTCTGTTGGTGAGGCGAATTTTGCTGAAGGATTGTCTCGATTCCTGGATACTCTTGACAAAGAGGATGCTTTGCCAAGGACAGTATTGTTCAATCTAAATGCTAAAGATAATGTAGTTCTTGCAGGAATGATGGGGAACTTCTATGAAGAAGGTGTTCCGGGGAAAGTTCAAATAGGTTCCGGCTGGTGGTTCCTCGACCATAATGATGGCATGGAAAAGCAAATGAAGGATTTTGCTAACGTTGGACTACTTAGCCATTTCATTGGCATGTTGACCGATTCTCGCAGCTTCCTTTCATATGCCCGCCACGACTACTTCCGCAGAATTCTCTGTAACATTTTAGGTGAATGGGTGGAAAAAGGCTTAGCACCAAATAATATGGCATTCCTGGAGCAGATGGTAAGGAATATCGGCTATTACAATGCTGAAAAATATTTTTTACAACGATAAAAAGGTACAATTATAAAGGAACATATTTCTAAGAAAGCTGAGGGATTAGAGATGTCGAAACAACAAATTGGTGTTGTTGGTTTAGCTGTAATGGGAAAAAACCTGGCTCTAAATATTGAAAGCAGAGGTTATTCTGTTGCAGTTTTTAACCGTTCATACGAGAAAACAGAAGAGTTTTTAAAGAATGAAGCTGAGGGTAAAAACTTTGTTGGTGCCCGCACTGTCGAAGAGTTTGTCAATTCACTAGAAAAGCCAAGAAAAATCTTATTGATGGTTAAAGCTGGAACAGCAACGGATGCTACGATTGATTCGCTTAAACCTTACCTTGAAGAGGGCGATATCCTGATCGATGGCGGAAATACCTTCTTCCAGGATACGATTAGACGAAATAAGGATCTTGAAACAGCAGGGTTCCATTTCATTGGCACGGGTGTTTCCGGAGGGGAAGAAGGAGCATTAAAAGGCCCTGCCATCATGCCAGGCGGTAAAGAGGAAGCTTATGAGCTTGTCAAACCTATCTTTGAAGCCATTTCTGCAAAAGTTAACGGAGACCCTTGCTGTACTTATATTGGACCAAATGGCGCAGGGCATTATGTAAAAATGGTTCATAATGGCATTGAATACGGCGATATGCAATTAATTTGTGAAGCATATTTTATTTTGAAAAATGTCCTTGGCTTGAATGCAGAAGAACTTCATGAAGTGTTTGCAGAATGGAATAAAGGGGAATTAGACAGTTATTTAATCGAAATTACAGCAGATATTTTTACAAAGGTTGACGAAGAAACAGGCAAACCACTAGTAGAAATGATTTTAGATACTGCCGGACAAAAAGGCACAGGAAAATGGACAAGCCAAAATGCCTTAGATCTTGGAGTACCGCTGCCAATCATTACTGAATCAGTCTTTGCCCGCTTTATTTCAGCCATGAAAGAAGAGCGTATTCAAGCAAGTAAAATCTTGAATGGCCCAGCAGTAAAACCCTTTGAAGGGAATAAAGAAGAGTTGATTGAAGCGGTTCGAAAAGCTTTATATATGAGTAAAATTTGCTCCTATGCACAAGGATTCGCTCAAATGCGCTCTGCATCGGAAGAGTACGAATGGAATCTTCAATATGGAAATATTGCAATGATTTTCCGCGGCGGGTGTATCATTCGTGCCCAATTCCTGCAAAAAATTAAGGATGCCTATAACCGTGAACCACAATTAGCTAATTTATTATTAGATCCTTATTTTAAGGAAATTGCAGAAAGCTATCAGAAGGAATTACGTCAAGTTCTGGCTGTGGCGATTGAACGCGGAATTCCTGTTCCGTCATTCGCAAGTGCGATTGCCTATTATGACAGCTATCGGACTGAAACTCTTCCAGCGAACTTGCTTCAGGCACAACGGGACTATTTTGGTGCTCACACGTATCAACGTATCGATAAAGATGGCGTTTTCCATACAAACTGGATGGAATAATCTTAACATGAAAAAGGGACAAAACTTACTAATAGGTTTTGTCCCTTTTTTCTGAAATTAACATATAAAAAGCAATATCAGTCAAAAATATATAATAATAAAGCAGTTTTAGAGAATGATTTTTATCTATAATTTTAATAAAATTAAAGTATGTTAAGTTAACAAACAAATTTTGTTGACGCTTACTCAAAAAGGTATGAGATCATGAAATTAATGAATGAGTGGATTAACGCTTTTTATCGAGTACGGGGGCTAGAATCTAATACCTTTCAATTTCATTCACATCAGGAATATGAGATTTACTTTTTTCATTCTGGAGATTGTAAATATTTAATTAACAATCGAATTTATGAATTGCAGCCGGGAGATATAATCCTTCTGGATGGTTTAACCTTGCATAAACCAAATCCAAGGCCAGGCAGCACATATACCAGGAGCATGCTTCATTTTTCCCCTACCTGGTTAGATGAGATTTTGTCAGTGTTAGGAATGCCTTATTTGTTAGATCCATTTAAAAAACTAAATAATTATTTGCTCCGTACCGGGTATGATGAATCAGGGCAATTTGTAGATGGAAGAATCAAAAAAATTGCCGGCCTAATCGCAGAAACTGATGAAGAAAAACAGCGAACTGGTCAGAAATGTGAACCCATTGAGGCAGAAATAAGGCTTGAACTCATTCAATTATTATTAGGAATTTATAAAATGAGTCAAAAGGATTTGGCCCAGCTCCCCTGCAAAAAGGCAGAGAAGGAGATTCATGCCGAGTCTATTGCCTCTTGGATAAATGATCATTATTTCGAAAAGATAACATTGGACCGAATTGCCGCTGAACTGAATTTGAGTAAATATTATACCTCTCATGTTTTTAAGGAAGTGACAGGATTTACGATTATGGAATATGTGATGGGCTGCCGTCTAAATCAAGTAAAGTATTTACTAGAAATGGAACCAGATCGAACATTATCTGAGGTTGCTCGAGACACAGGCTTTGAAAGTATGGCTCATTTCAGTCGTTTCTTTAAAGAAAAGGCAGGGATGACGCCGTCCAATTATCGAAAAAATAAACGAAATACTGTAAAAAAGGAGGATATAAATTAATGAATAAGGATTTATTGATTTCTGGCTTTTCTGATGAAATCTCGTCTGATTTTGATACTCAGCTTAAGGTTGTTGGAAACCTGGGGATGCGTTATCTTTCACTGCGTGGAATTGATGGGAAAAATATTGGCGACTTTTCTGTTGCCGAAATCAAAGAAAGTGTACAGCCTCGTTTACAAAAAGCCGGAATAGGCGTTTCTTCTATCGGATCGCCGCTTGGAAAAATCTTTATCAAAGATGAAGAGAGCTTTGCCAAACAAAAGGTGATGCTTGAGGAGCTTTGCAAAATTAGTAATCTGCTAGATTGCAAGTATATCCGTATATTCAGCTTTTATATCCCAAAGGGTGAGGACGCCGATATCTTTCGAGAGGATGTAATCAGTAAGTTAAAGCAGTTCGCTGCAATTGCTGCTGAATATAATGTCATTTTATTACATGAAAATGAGAAAGACATATTCGGCGATATTGCACGACGCTGCCGTGAAATTTTGAAATCGGTGGACTCTCCAAACTTTAAGGCGATTTTTGACTTTGCAAACTTTGTACAATGTGGCGAGGACACTCAAGCTTGCTACGACTTTCTTAAGGATGAAGTCGTTTATATTCACATTAAGGATGCTGTTTCATCTGATAAAGAAAATGTGGTCTGCGGAACAGGAGAAGGGAAAATACCAGAGCTGCTCTCTCAATTTATAAAATCAGGATATAAAGGCTTCTTAACTTTAGAACCTCATTTAGTTCTTTTTGATTCTTTAAAAGATTTAGAGCTGGAAGAGGCAGCTGAAATTATTAAGGATAATAAAGGACTTGATGGTGCTGGCGCATACAAGCTTCAATATGAAGCTCTATTAGATATTCTAAATAAAATAGAAAGCGGGGAAATGTAATTATGGCAGACGTACGATTAGGAATTATTGGTTTAGGTGCACAAGGCGGTGCATATGCTGGTTTCATTGCAGAAGGCAAAGTGAAAAATATGGTTATCGGTGCCATTTGCGATACGGATCCTGCTAAAAAGCAATTGGCACAGGAAAAGTATCCTGATGTCCCATTCTATGAGAATTATATTGATATGTTAGAAAGTGGAACTGTTGATGCTGTTGTTACATGTGTCCCTCACTATTTACACCCGGAAATGGGAATAGAGTCGTTAAAAAGAGACATCCATGCATTAGTTGAAAAACCAGCCGGTGTTTATACCAAACAGGTTCAAGAGTTAAATGATTTTGCTGCAACAAAGCTAGAGGTTAAGTTTGGAATTATGTTTAACCAACGGACAAATCCTCTTTATCAAAAAGTAAAAGAAATTATTGATAATGGTGAAATTGGAAATATCCGCCGTACAAACTGGGTTATTACTACTTGGTGGAGACCACAAGGTTACTACAACCAAAGTGAATGGAGAGCAACTTGGGGCGGCGAAGGCGGCGGTGTTCTTGTAAACCAGGCACCACACCAAATCGATTTGCTTCAATGGATCTGCGGGATGCCGAAAAAAGTTTACTCCAACGTAAAATATGGATACCAAAGAGATATCGTAGTAGAAGATGAGGTAACAGTTGTACTTGACTATGGCAATGGTGCTACTGGGGTATTTGTAACTTGCACACATGATGTTGTTGGTACAGACCGCTTTGAAATCTTAGGTAATAAAGGGAAAATTGTTGTCGATGACAGCAAAAAGGTAACAATTAAACGTCTTGTTAAACCCGAAAACGAAATGAGCGCTACCATGAACATGCAAGATGTAATGAAAATTTTCATGGGCGGAAATGCAGATGATATTTTCACCGAGGAAGTGCTTGAGTTTGGCAGCGTTTGGGGCGAACAGCACATTGCCGTATTAGAGGACTTTGCTTCTGCAATTGTAGAAGGTACTCCACTATTAGCGCCAGGCAGTGATGGTATCAATGGTGTTAGACTTGCAAATGCAATTCATCTTTCAAGCTGGTTAGGAAAAGAAGTAGAAGTACCATTTGATGAAGATTTATTCCTGGAAGAATTAAATAAAAGAATTGCTGAAGAAGGTAAATATCCTATAAGAGGCTAATCTATCACAATAAACGAACTCATCGCTGAAAGGCTTTGAGTTCGTTTTAAAGAGGGGCATAGTTATGCTAAAAGCAGCGTTAATTGGGCTTGGTGATATTTCCAAAATTCATTTGCCTGCAATTAAAGAAAACCCAATTGTAGAACTAACTGCGGTATGTGATGTAAATGAAGACTTAAGAACTCTTGTACCGGAAGCTCGCTTTTATACTGACTACCAAGACATGTTGGAATCAGAAGCAATTGATGTTGTCCATATTTGCTTGCCTCATTATCTGCACAATTCAGTCACAAAGGCTTGTATCGAAAAGGGCGTCCATGTCTTTCTTGAAAAGCCGCTTGGATTAAATACAGAGGAGGCACTCGAGATCGTTAATCTGGAGGAAGAACATCAGGAGGTAAAGGTCTGTGTCTGCTTCCAAAACAGATATAATGAGTCTTTTGAAATGCTCCAAAAAATAGCGTTTAGCGGCGAATATGGAAAGATAGTTGGAATTAAAGGGCTTGTCGCTTGGTATAGACCGAAATCTTATTATGACCTAAAGCCATGGCGGGGACAGATGGAATATGCCGGCGGCGGTGTCATGATCAATCAGGCACTTCATACTCTAGACTTGATGCAATTACTTGGCGGTAAAATCGAGTCCATTCGCGGAAGTCTTGATCAACTGCTTGATTATGGAATTGAAGTTGAAGACACTGCATCAGCACGGATTCAATTTAAAAATGGTGTCACGGGGTTGTTCTTTGCTACAAATGCAAATGCAGAAAATTCAAGTGTTGAACTTGAAGTGATTTTCGAAAAAGGTAAATTTACGATTAAAGATAGCATCTTAACTCGAGTAACTGAAAATGGGGAAAAGGAAGAATTAGTAGAAGATGCTAGGCTTCCTGGATCTAAATTTTATTATGGTGCGAGCCATGTTAAGTTAATTCATCAATTCTATCAATGTATTGAACAAGGTACGGAAAATTATGTGCATGCTAAGGATGCTTTTCCAGCAATTCAAATAATCGATGTGATCCGCAAATCATCAGATTCGAAGCAAAGAATTCAATTGGAGGGATAACGAATGAAAAAAGGTAAAATCGGCGTGCAAATGTTTAATCTTAAAAATAAAATTATTGAGTTAGGCGCTTATGAAACGTTAAGAAAAATAAAAGAGCTTGGATTTAATGCTGTTGAGGTTACACAAATTCAGATGACTGAGGAAAATGTCGCGGAGCTTAGACGGGCAAGTGTGGATTTTGATATTAAAATCGCTTCGATTTCAGCTCCATTAGACACTATGCCAGGAATACCAGGGGAGTCACTGACAAAGGACTTTGATAAAATCGTCAAAGATTGCAGAATCCTTGATTGCAACTTCATCCGAATTGGGATGATGCCAATTACATTAATGGGCCAAAAAAATAAAGCGATGGAATATATACACGCGGCAGAAGAAATGGCTGAGCGATTGGCGGAATATGGAATTGAACTCTATTATCATAACCATCACATTGAATTTGAGAAATATGATAATGAATGTCTGCTAGATATTATGAAAAATAATACAACAAAACTTGGTTTTGAGTTAGATGTTCATTGGGCTCAAAGGGGCGGCGAGAATCCGATCAATGTTATTAAGAGATTTGCAGGGCGTGTCTCCTTAATTCACTTAAAGGATTACCGGATTGGTCATATGGATTTAACAGAAGATGATTATAAAGATTTGGGTAAGTTCATGCAGAAATTCACGAATATTATTGAATTTGCAGAGCTTGGTCAAGGGAACCTTGATATCAAAGGGATTATTGATGCTGGAGTTGAGAGCGGGGTTCAATATTATTTAATTGAACAAGATGATACCTATGGACGAGATCCATTTGATTGTCTTAAAGAATCAGCTGACTACTTAAGAGAAATAGGCTACGGAGACTGGTTTTAAGAATGTAGGAGGCAGCTGCGATACAGCTGCCTTTGTGAATATGCTCTGATTTTAAATAGGTACTTGGGGACAAAACTAGTAAAAAAATCAATAGAAATGTCCTCAATAACTTTATAAAAATTATTTTGTAATCAATACTCGAAGTAATCCATTGTCCAACACCGACAATTTTAAAGTTTTTCTCTAAAATCCTACGAATTCTTTTTTTGGACTCCACAACACCACACCATTCATGAATAACATTGGTAGAAATTTTTTGATCAGGAAAAAGAAGCACATATTCCCGTACGCATCGCATAACAGCAACTGTTACCAATTCTTCATGCCCACAATCTCCACACACACATTTCTTTCCTATGACAGAAATCGAAAACGAGTTGCATAAAACACATGTTAGCCCCTTCCGGACCTCATCATATTTATACGGAGGTAATATCGTATAAGGATTTTCTTCAATATGAAGTGAAATTAGTTTGTCAGCAAGTTTTTCCTGCCGGGTAGTCAGTATCGATGGCATCAAATCTAATTTTTTTAAATAACTATTAACTAGTGTTGGAAGAATAATAGGCTTATCTAGTGGTGCTTGGTATAGGGTGAACTCAGGATTGATAAATACAACCTTGCCGTCAATGGGGAATTGATAACCTTCATGATGCAGTAATTGGCGGAGTAGTGATTCGCTTCGGTTCAATTGGACTAGAGGATCACTATATTCCGTTTTTGGCTTCTTGTATAACCTCTCACCTTCATAAAAATACTCACCCTCATAATTTTTCACTTCGTAAACATGCATATTTTCAGAAATTATTATCAGTGTATCGATTTGGAATGTGGAGTTGTTTACTTTGAATAACAAGTCGTTTAAAATCGTGCATTCACACTGTAACTTCTCAGTTAATGTATCAAACATTACTTCACCTTCATAACCTTTTTTAAGGCTGTAATAATGTTGCCGGTCTTTTTCAGCTAGCGTCATTCGTGTGTTCAAGGATCTTAAAATTCTTAATTCTTTGGATTCAATACGATTCTTCTTAGCCATGTGACACTTCCTTATGTTTTTGATCACTCCGAGTCTATTTTATAAAATAAAACCGACTCGGCTTGTCAAAAAAGTGAAGATTTTATTAATTTATCGAAAGAATCGCTCGTTATCCATGATCAGCCAAAGACAAATTTAGTTCCGGTACCTCTAAAAACTTCTTAATCGCCATAGCGCAAGCGCCTAAAATACAAGCCTTTTTTCCAAAATCTGAAATTACCAGTTCACGAAAGTGACCAACTGAAGAGTTCAAATGATTTTTTAATTTAAAAACAGCTTCAGGAAACAATTGGAGCAGCTCGCTATTAATAACAATAATCTCAGGATTATATAGATTAATAATATTATTAAGGCCAACGGATAAGATTTTAATAAACTGTTTTATTTGATGACGAGTAGTAGAATCCCCATTGTTAATCCAATCTTTTAATTCTTCATAGCTAATGGCGTCCATTTGTTTTATCTTAGCTAATCGCCTAATAAAACTGGCTTCAGAAGCATATTGCTCAAAACAGCCTTTTTTCCCGCAGCTGCACAGTTTCCCTTCTGGAACGACAATCATATGCCCTATTTCCCCTGCATAGCCATGGTATCCTTTTATTAATTCTTTATTAACCATCAGTCCAAGACCAATTCCAGAATACAGACTAACAGATAATAAATTTTCACTTTGATGGTGTTTATAGACGATTTCAGAAAATGAGCACAAATTTGCGTTATTTTCGATAAATACATTGGCACCGGTTTCATTTATCAAATCAACCTTTAAATTTCTGTTACTCCATTGGTGGTGGGGGACGAAATAGATGATTTCATCGTTATTCACGATACCATGAATTCCAATGACTACACCAATCAGTCCATAACGGGTATTGGCATATTTTTCTTTATAATCTTTAATATACTTTGATAATAACGAGAGAACCTCATTATAATCAGTGGTTTGAAGTGCAATTGTTTCAGTGGAAATTGGCCTGCCGCTTAAGTTTGATAACGTTAAAGTTATGGTAGATTTATCAAGATCAATTCCTAAGGAAAATCCAGCATTCTGATTAATCGAAAGCATTATTGGCTTTCTGCCAAGATTTTTATGCTCCTTTGGTGTTTCGATAATTAATTGTTCGGCTAATAAATCTGCAGCCTGAACAGAGATTGTTGCTTTATTTAAGCCAGTTATTTTCGCTAAATCTGAACGTGAAACCCTCCCGTGCTCAATAATTTTGCTAAGGATTAAGGAACGATTGATTTTTTTAATGTAAGTTGTATCCCCAGTAAGCATAATTTTCTCCTTTAATTACATATTTATTGACGTTTTGGAAGCATAATGATATTATACAAGTAATTAGTTTGTTTGGTAAACAAATTAAAATAAATATATTTATAAAT
>NZ_JBALPP010000006.1:0-20265 GCF_036965425.1 Neobacillus drentensis
TTTGTTTAGTTTTCAAAGAACAATCCGTCGTTCAAAAACGACTTTATTAATATATCATTTTAAGTTGTTAAAGTCAACAACCTTTTTCATTTATCTTTCATCGCCTCGCTGACGACTTTTCCTATATTACAGGAGATTAATAGATTGGTCAATACCTTTAAAAAAAAAAACAAAATAATAATCTTTAAGAGTCTTGAAGATGTGTTTGATGATATCCCTTGTGATGTTCAAAATGAAATAGCCCATGCGGCTACCTAAGGATAAACGGCTGAATATGGGCGATAAAAATCGTTCCCCGCCCTGACTTTCCATTTTTTAATGAATATATTAATTTGAAATGACCATTTAGAAGGGGCGTGGAGAAATGGGGAAAGATGAAAAAACTAATAAAAAGAAACATGACAGTTCCGGGCATAGCAGTTCTGGACATCACAGTTCTGGACATGGCAGTTCCGGGCATACCAGTTCTGGACATCACAGTTCTGGACATAGCAGTTCCGGGCATAGCAGTTCCGGGCATAGCAGTTCCGGGCATAGCCGCTGTAAAAACGACTGTAAGTGTGACTGTCTATGCCAGATTCTAAAGAATTTCATGTTTAGTGAGGTAACCATTAGAACTAAATCCGGAGACATTATAACTGGGGAATTGGAGAAAGTTACAAAGGACTGCTGCGTGAAAATTATCGAACCAGAAACTTTGTCACCTCCTAATAGTCAGAGATTGACCGTCATCCGTTGTAAAGACATTGAAAGCTTCTCCGTTGATTTGCTTGCTTAATAAAATCAGCTGATTCAGCAAGGCCGCACTTTTTTATTCGCTGCCTTGCTTTTTATTTTGAAAAAACCTTTCAATTGATGGGGTGTTGCCAGCGAACAGGCTTTTTCTTCTTAAATGCGGTTCTTTTGCATCAGAATGATGGTGATTTTGTACCGGGTATCGAACATACGCATAATGGTCCTTAGATAAAGAGTACATTTTCAGTCCAACTTCATAGCAAACCCGCTGAAAGCCGCTGTCTTCGCCCAGATTTGCCTTAGGAAAGCAGACTTTGTTAAAAATAGACTTCTTCCAAGCAAGTGTAGCCCCACTTAAAAAATAGGAAGATTTATAGGGGCCGGCGTTTACAATCCATTTATTTTCATAATTAGGGTTATACAAGCGGATCTCATGGTTCCTTTTAAAATAGATATAAAAAGTACCTTTTCCAACAAGATCTGCTCCTGTTAGAACAAGCATCTCATACGCTTCCTTCAAATAATCGGCTCCATAATAATCATCATCATCCATCTTTGCAATATAATCATATTTCGCCGCTTTAACACCTCTGTTTAAACACTCTCCTAAACTCATATCCTCTGGAAAACATAGAATTTTCATCTGCTCATCAGGAACGGCATGCAGGTCCAATGAATTCAGAATCAAAATAAGCTCCTTTTCGGCCAAAGTTTGCTTTTGGAAATTTTCAATAATAAGGTGTACAAATTCCTGGCGATTGGTGCAAGCTATAACGGATATCATAGTCTCTTTCCCCCGTCCCGCACAAAATTTTCAAATGAGTCAGTTACCGCAATCCTTTTACATTGTTTTTGAAAAGTTTCATCCATGATTCCCCAAGTATGACGGTGGTTCTCCTCATATCGAATCAAAACATAATCGTGAAAACCTCCAGAATACAAAGAAATCCGTTGATCTAGACAATCTTTTTGAAATTGCACGTCCTCCCCGCTATTTAGTTTGCGAAAAGAGACTTTTTCCAAGACTTCTCTTTTAAATACTAATGTCCCGCCAGACAGAAAAACTCTTTTATTTTTCAAAAAGAACTGGCTCATTTGCGGGCGAAATAATGTTAACAGCTTATCCCTTTTAAAATATACAAAAATCCCTGCCTTACCGATTACGCTAGCGTCTGTTTGATCCATGCCATGAAGAGAATTTGCTAAATAGGCCGGAGAATAATAGTCATCATCATCAAATTTAGCAATTCGACCAAAGCGAGCCTGCCTCGCACCAAAGTTCAGGCACTCTCCCAAAGTTTTCGATTCGTCTAGCTGAAATACATGAATATTTTCAAACGCTTCGAGTCGGCTTTGCCATTTTTCTAACTGAATTGAATTTTTATTTAAGATAAGGATAAGCTCTTTTTCAGCAATTGTCTGCCGTTGGAAATTATCTATTCCTCTTTCAATCATATGTTCCCTTATCGTGCACATCATAACCGAGACCAATTCATCCCCTCCTACCCATACCAATCTTTATTTACCTCATAGTATGTTATAGACAGGAGAAATAGAGGTGAATCATGGAAAAGAAAGTGTTAATTACCGGCGTAGCAGGATTTTTAGGATCACACCTTGCGAAGGATTTACTCGCTGAAGGCTGTCTAGTTATAGGCATAGATAATCTTTATTCTGGAAAAATAACGAATATTAATGGCCTGCCATATGACAGGTTCATATATAAAGAAATGGATGTGTGTTCGCAGAAGCTAATAACCGACCCTGACTTCAAGAACGTCCAAGAAATTTATCACCTGGCCTCCCCTGCTTCTCCCAAATATTATCAAGCTGCACCCTTCGAAACGATAAATGCAAACACAGTTGGTACGAAGAATATGCTGGAATTAGCGAAAAGACATCAAGCCAAATTGGTCTATACGAGCACAAGCGAGGCCTACGGTGATCCTGAGGTCCATCCGCAGCCGGAAAGCTACCGGGGCAATGTGAATACATGGGGGCCAAGGGCTTGTTATGATGAAGCAAAACGGATGGGAGAGGTCCTGTGCTACTTGTATTTCAAGGAGTATCAGACAAAGGTAAAGGTGGCCCGCCTTTTCAATACGTATTCGGCCGGACTGGCCAATGATGATGGCCGGGTGATCTCGAACTTTGTTACCCAGGCATTAAAAGGGGAGGACATTACCGTTTATGGCAACGGGACACAAACCCGGTCGTTTTGCTATGTAACAGATACAATCCGCGGTTTGAAGCTTTTAATGGAAAAGGACGAGGCAAATGGGGAGATCATTAATATCGGTAACCCAGTAGAATATTCAATCCTGGAATTGGCCGAGCGGGTCAAAAAGCTAACAGGTTCTGAAAGCACGATTACATTCCACCCGCTTCCCGAGGATGATCCTAATGTTAGAAGACCTGATATCCAAAAAGCGAAAAAAATATTAGGATGGCAACCAGTGACAGCATTAGAAGATGGACTGAGGTTAACAGTTATGGAGTATCAGAAAAAATTGAGTATATACTAAATGATTTGAAAAAATGAAGCATGGAGTCTCTGACTTCCATGCTTTTTCAATTTGTTTTTCCCTTTCAATATGCACTTTTTTAGAAAAACGTTTATTATAAGGTATTCAGTAAAATATAATAATCTTTATTATATTTTAAATATCGGGTTCCTAATCTCCTAATTATTTTGCTTGTATTATCATTATCTAGTACGATAATGGCATCTATCTTCCCATTTCTTATTTTTCGAATTGCAGAAGAAAAGTTACTGCTATTTTTATCGATGATACCTGTTACCTCTAATCCACTTAATGGGGCGACTTTTTGGATATAATTTTCACAGGTTTCCAGTTCCCCTATAACCATAACCTTGGGTGGATGTTGTTTTTGTTCACTTTTCATTCGATAAACAGCCTTTGAAGCAGCTACTTGTATTTCATGAATCGTTTCAAAACCATTTTTGTGTGACAGTGAATTCTTCTGTATGCGATAATCCAGTAAAACCTTCGGAACTTTCTCCAAATCGCCTTTTTCTAATAGTTTTAGCCATAAATCATAATCATAAGCAATTTTATAGCTGGGATCGTATCCTCCCACTTCCCAAAAGGCACTTTTAGAGAACATAACAGAACTATGCGTTAAAGGGCAGCCCCAAAAAATAATTTTCCTGATTTCCTTTTTTGAAACATGATAGTTTCTGCTTAATGTATATTCTTCATATACAGAATCTGGGACATCATCATCCCCGGAAATACATCTTACGAACGTTGCCACACCTACTAAATGCGGGTTTTCCTGAATGAATTTTACTTGTTCTTCTATTCTTGTTGGGTAACTATTGTCATCGGCATCCTGGATAGCAATCCATTGGCCGTTTGCTTCCTTAATTCCTAAGTTTAAGGCATTGGCCGCGCCGCCATTTTGTTCTAAATGGATTACTTTAACTCTCTCGTCTTGGATTCCATCTAATATCTGTTTCGTTCTATCAGAAGAACCATCATTAACTATTATGAATTCCAATTCAGTATAAGTTTGAGCCAAAGTGTGAAGGATTGCCTCTTGAAGAAATTTCTCTCCATTATGGACAGCCATAACCATAGAAACAAGCATATTTTCGGTCTCCATCCTTCCAATTAAATGCTCTTTTTTAAAACACATTTATTGTTTCAAGCAGCTTACATTATTTTTTGACAACCTTTTTTAAGAAGGTACTTCATCTGCTCTACATTGGAATCACCCGTATTGTCGCTAAATAAACGAACCATGTTTTTATAAATCGGAATATCCTTCCATAAATCATCCGAGGAATTCCAAATGCTTAATAGAAATATCTCGGGCTCTTCCTTTCCAAACTTTTCAGCCAACAGACTGCTAAATGAAACCAGGGTTTTGTATGGTTTTCGATACTCATTAGGATGTTCTTGATGATAGCCGATTTCCTTTTCAATGATGACAAATTGGTAACCGTTTTGATATAACCGATATCCAAGCTCCCAATCTTCACCAGAACCTCTAATTAGCCTTTCATCAAATTGTCCAATTTTTTCAAATGCTGATTTTTCCACGGAAACATTACGTGTAATAAATAATAACCATGGTGCAACGGTTAAATCATAAAATTCTTTTCTTAACGAATCATCCATTCCATCATTTATGGACAAGATTTTATATACTTTGTCAAAATCATTTCGAATGTCCTCCTGTGTTAGGACAGAGGTGATCTCGGCTGCTTTAATATAGGAGTTCTTCCACAGCCCTGTTCTTTTAAGCGATTGTTTCATAATAGAAGATTCCCAACTCGAAAAACTTGGAAAGTATAGACTATATATGCCTTTATAGCAATATGGAGTTCCTGATACAACTGCATTTTCGTGTTTTAAGTGTAAATGGTAATGCGTCTCAATAAAATTAGGAAGAACTAAATAATCTGCATCACAAAAAATGATATACTTCCCCATTGCTTTTTGAATTCCGGCATTTCTAGCTGCACCTGGTCCTTGTCTATTCTCTAATGACACGAAGGAAAACGGATAGGGCGCTTGTGCTGAATAATGTTTCAAAACTTCAACAGTATGATCGGTTGAAGCATCATTTATTACTACTACCTCGAAAGGGAGTGGATTGATTTGCTTTTCGAAAGAGGTCAGGGTCAGAAGTAATTGCTCAGCCCTGTTATGCACAGGAATAACTACGCTAAACAATAATTCCATTGAATCTCACATCCTTGGTTTTACTTAAAATGTTCAACTGTCCAAGACAGTATATGATAGAAGGAATTAACCTGTGTAAGACCTAAAAGAAATGAAAATCGTAATAGGTTTATGTTATTATCCCAATTTAAAAAATCAGTATGGATTCAGTAACATGTTCTCTCAAAAAGGAATAGTTAATATGTACGGAAACGTGTAAGCAAAAAAATAAAATGAGGGGAATTTTTTGAGCGATATACTGCCGCCTATTGGAATCTATAACTCAGTAAAGGAATGGATTCAAGCGAATCCCGAGTCTTTTTCTCAGGGAGTGATTTTTAAGGAAATTTATCAAGCAACCTCTTTTTCAAGGCAAATTAAATACCCTCCAATTCGCTATCCATTTAAATTAGAAAGTGGATCTGTCGGAGTGATACCCGGAGGACGTGTATGCGGGCTGAATGGAGCGATTTTAACCCCGGATAATCATCTGATTTGGGATGTTTCTTTAGAATTTGTACATCCACGCTCCAATCATTCGATTTTTAAAGAGAAAGAATTGCCGCCGATTTCTCAGCATGTTGAAAAGGCTGTAGATCTAACCCATATAGTGGGAGGGAATTATTATCATTGGATGTACGAGACGCTTCCCCGTGTTCACTTGCTGAGACAGAGCGGAATCGAGGCTGATTTGTTTATTGTGAAGCCGGAACCCTATGTTATTCCATTTCAGCTTGAGACACTAAATGAATTAGGTATAACTGCGGACCAGCTGATCAAAACACATAGCACGTTTCATATTGAAGCGGAGAATTTGATTGTTCCTTCCCAGCCATCATTTGCAACAAAGTGGGCATTTGATTTTTTAAGGCGTACTTTTTTAAAAGATAGCAGTGCGACACCGCCCTATGATCAAAAAAGAATCTATATTACCAGAAGATGGTCACGAAAAATTTTAAATGAAGACCACTTGATGGAGGTACTGACGCAATACGGCTTTATTAAAATCGAACTTGAAACCCTCTCAGTCGCTGAACAGGCGAAGCTTTTTTCTACTGCTGAAGCGATTGTTGCAGCACATGGAGCAGGATTGGTCAATTTGACCTTTTGCCAGCCAGATACAAAGGTGGTTGAAATTTTTCCGCCAACCTATATAACTTCCCTATATTGGGCAATCAGTTCATTTGGAAACCTGAATTATCGTTCTTTTATTGGTCTAAAGGATCCTGAAAAGTCACCTCATGGTTGGAATGGCTTTGATAATATAACAATAAACATTCCAAAATTCACAGCTTTCTTGAGAAACATAAAATTATAATAAAAACAATCCGCCTTATTGGTGCGGATTGTTTTTTGCTTTATATCCGTTTGGATGCTTTTGATGCCAGTTCCAGGCCGTCTCGATGGTTGTCTTGATATCGTATTTCGCAGACCAGCCCAGCATGTCTTTCATTTTTCTTGAGGAGGCCACTAAGCGGGGAGGATCCCCTATTCTCCGCGGTTGTATTTTCACATTGGCTTTGGCCCCTGTTACCTGCTCACAGAGGTTTATCATTTCTAGAACGGAAACGCCTCGTTCATTTCCTAAATTGAAGGTTTCAGCAACCTTTTGACTGCTGCTTTGAAGTAAATATTCAAGTGCTAAAATATGTCCCTCCGATAAATCACTAACGTGAATATAGTCGCGGATGCATGTGCCATCCGGCGTCGGATAATCATCTCCAAAAATTTCAATATAAGGCGTTTCCCCCTGTAAATGCCCTAATATATTCGGAATTAAATGAGATTCAGGATTATGGTCTTCACCGATTTCACCGGTGTGATGTGCTCCAGCTACATTAAAATACCGGAGCGAAATATATTGAAAATCATATATTTCTGAGATACTGTTTAATATGATTTCTATCATTAACTTTGACTTTCCATAAGGATTAATGGGGTTGGGAGTCAAGAATTCAGTGATTGTTTCTTGATTAGGGATTCCGTATGTCGCACATGTCGAGGAAAAAATAAAATTCCTTATTTTGTGTTCTATCATTTTATGAAGTAATTGGACTGTGTTTGAAACATTATTATGATAGTATTTAAGTGGAAAATGAACGGATTCCTCCACAAGACAGCTACCCGCAAAATGCATGACTGCCTTTATAGGATAGGCTGCAAAGATCTCTTCGAGCACCCCCGGATCTCCCATATCTCCCCGAATAAATATTGCCCTTTCGTCAACGCTCACAACATGTCCTGTTGATAAATTATCAAGCACTAAAACAGAGTACCCTTTATCCGCCAGGTCTCGGACGACATGACTACCGATATAACCGGCTCCACCTGTGATGAGAATCATGTTCTCCCCACCTTCTTTTTTCAATAGTTGGCAATACCTATATAATAAAATCCTAGGTTCTCCATTTGATCTTTTTCAAGCATATTCCTGCCGTCAAATATATATGGCTGCTTCATTAAAGGCTTGAGTTTTCCCCAATTGATGCGCTTATATTCCTCCCAATCGGTGCAGATAACAATCGCATCGGTGCCACTGATTGTTTTTTCTACTGTTCGGCATTGGTGAGGCCATAATTTTACGATAGGGTCATGTACCTTGATATTTGCCTGCTCCTCTAGCAATCTATCAATCAGGGTGATGCTTGGCGACTCCCTTGTATCATCGGTATTCGCTTTAAACGCTAAGCCAAGCACGGCAATCGTTTTATTATTCAATTCGCCACCCAAGGCATCCTTTATTTTGTTGATAAAATACAGCGGCTGCTCTTCGTTCACTTTTACCACTCTCTCGAGTATTGTCAAGGGCCGGCCCTTTTCGTTTGCTATCTGAATTAGCGCATTCACGTCTTTAGGAAAACAAGAGCCCCCATAACCCATTCCAGCACGGAGGAACTGCGGTCCAATCCGCTCGTCAAGTCCAATTCCCTGTGAGACATCATTCACATTAATACCTAATTCATCACACAATCGAGACAGCTCATTAATATAGGAAATTTTCAGGGCGAGGAAGGAATTTGAGGCATACTTGATCATTTCGGAGGCTTTGGGGTTGGTTTGGACGATAGGACACTGAAAGTTTTTATATAATTCTTTCATGATCGTTCTGGCAGCTTCGCTTTCTGTGCCGATGACAATTCGATCCGGGTTTAGTGCATCCTGAAGGGCGGAGCCTTCGCGGAGAAATTCAGGATTTGAGACAACATCGAATGGAATCTGAGCCGTTTGCTTGGATTGGATCCACCCCGTCACCAATTCCGCCGTCCCAACGGGCACAGTGCTTTTCGTTACTATGACTTTATAGGTGTTGATATTTTGACCAATGGATTCAGCAGCTTTTCTGACAAAGGTTAAATCAGCGTTTCCGTCTGTTCCTTTTGGAGTTCCTACGCAAAGGAAAATTACATCATTTTCCTTAATGGCCTTTTCTGTATGATTGGTGAAAGCAATATTTTGGGCTTGGATATGCTTTTTTAGAAGTTCCGCAAGACCAGGTTCATAGAAATATAGATTCCCTTCTTGCAAGGAGCGTATTTTGTGGTCATCAAGATCCAGTCCTGTTACCTTGTGGCCCATCTCGCAAAAAATCAGCCCTGTTGTCGTCCCCACGTATCCTGTTCCGACTATTAAAATGTTCACAGATCCTTATCCTCCCTTGGTCCGCAAATATGATTAATCAGTGCAACGTACTCTGAACTTTTAGCGATATCAAAGCACATGCCGTCAATTTCGAGTCCATAGCTTGGATAATCATTCGCCATCGCTTTAATCGCATCTGTTAATTGAATCTCCCCGGCAGCACCGGGCTTTACATTCTCAAGATAGCGAAAGATTTCAGAGTCAAAAATATACCTTCCGATAACTGCCAAATCCGAAGGCGGAGACTCCTGCGGCTTTTCGACAATGTCTTTGATGATATATTGGTTATCCTTTAATGTTTCCGGCTGAATCACTCCATAGTTTTTCAGCTCTGAAGCGGATATTTTTTTCACACCAATGACATTCCTCTTATATACGCTGAACAAATCGATTAACTGTTTTAACGGTTCATTTTTTTCTGAAAGAATAATTTCATCCGGCAGCAAGACCGCAAATGGTTCCTTGCCAACAAAGTGCTTCCCTAACAAAACGGCATCACCCAGCCCGCGGGGATACTGCTGGCGAACATATTGGAAATGCACGTCAGGAAGACTGATTTCTTTCAATAGATGCTTTTTATCCTTTTCTTCTAAGTAGGTTTCCAATTCTACCGAACGGTCGTAGTAATCCAGAATCATGTTCTTAGACCTGGATACAACGACTAAAATCTGCTCAATTCCTGATTTGATGGCTTCTTCAACCAAGAAATCAATGGCAGGTCGTCCACAAATCGGCAACATCTCTTTCGGCAATACCTTTGTGATTGGCAAGGTTCTGGTTCCATACCCTGCTGCAGGAATAATGGCCTTTCTAATCATGACACCCCTTCCCTCCTTACGAACTAGTATCACTATATTCCTGAATTGATTTGAAGGAAGGTTGTCCAACATAGAAAGGGCGATAAAATAGGTAGTGTACAAGGTACTGTAGACTAAATTTGCGAATTGATAATTAGGGGAGCCGCCTCAAAAAATAGGAGCCCATTAACAGGCCCCTTCTGATTTTAGAATTAGATCCAACCATTATTCTGAGCGATGGAGGCGGCTTCAGTTCGGTTTTTGGCGTCGAGTTTGTGGATGATTTCGGAGATGTAATTGCGGACGGTGCCGGATGATAAATAGAGTTCGGATGTGATTTCTTTTGTTGTTTTCCCTAAGGCTGCTAATCTAAGAATCTCTTGTTCTTTGGGAGTGAGCGGGTTTTCCTCACGGATGAAATTAAAGGTGAGTTCTGGGCTGAATACCCGTTTTCCCGCCTTCACCTTGCGGATCGCATCTGTTAGTTCTTCTATCTCCCCGTCCTTAAGCAAATAACCGTGAACACCAATTTTCAAGGCACGTTCAAAATAGCCTGGGCGGGCAAAAGTGGTGAGAATGATGACTTTACTGGGCGCAGCCAGCCGTGCCAGCTCTTCCGCCACCTCGAGCCCATTCATTACAGGCATCTCAATATCCATTAAACAGACATCCGGCTTAAGCTCAAGGATAGAGGCAAGTGCTTCTTCCCCATTCATTGCATGGCCAACTACCTTCATGTCGTTCTCTAAATCTAGTAACGATCCGAGTGCTCCGAGTAGCATCCGTTGGTCCTCCGCGAGAAATAAGCGAATCAACCCGCAGCACCTCCTGCCTTTTTAATAATTGGAACGGTCATTTCTAAAACAGCGCCATTATGATTCGATAGGTTTAGTGAGCCCTCGATAAGGGCCAGCCGCTCTACCATCCCGCTCAAGCCATTACCGAACTGCTTTTTCTTTGCTGGGACCCCCATCCCATCATCATGAATCACAACCTTCATTTTTTCAGAAGATAGATTGATGGAAACAGAACAATGAGTCGCTCGGCTGTGTTTTACGACATTTGTCGCTGCCTCCCTTACACACATCCCGACAATATTTTGTGTAAATGGGGGGATTTTTGAAAAGTCATGAACTCCATCGTATTGATAGGTAATTCCCGCCGCCCGCAAAATTTGCTGGATTTGGATGAGTTCTTCGGCAATAGTCGCTGCTCGCATGTCCGTCACAAGTTCTCGTACCTGCTTAAGCGCTGCCCTAGATGTCGTTTCCATTTCCTTTGCTTCAAGCCGTGCCCTTTCTGGGTCGACAACGGTCAGCCGCTGCACAAGCTGGCTTTTTAGGGTCAGCAAGGACAACGTATGACCAAGCGTATCATGAAGGTCGCGGGCAATCCGCACCCGCTCCTCCCGCTTCACCAATTCTTCGATTTGCTTATTTGCTTTATCGAGCTCCTTTTCCAGCTCCATCCTCCGGTTCATCGAGCGGATGCCAAACGGCGAAATCAGCATGATGATGAGAAATGGAACAAAATAAATGAGCTCAGCAGGCGTGAAAAAGGCTTTTGTCTTCATTAAATGAAAGGCAAACGGGAATAATTCCACGCACACAAGGCAGATAAGACCCCGATAGAAAACTCGTTTATCCCGATACCAGCCGATAAAATTCGCCGGAAAAAATCCTAAAAACATATAGTTTAGGTGATAAAACAACGTCAAAATAAAAACGATTCCCATTTGCAAAGCAAGCCAGTAGGTGAACCTTCTTTTTCCCATTGAAAAATAAAGCTGGCGGTACGTCACCAAAAATAGCAGCACCATTCCAAACCCAAGCAGCTGCTTCAACCCTGCCTCCTTCGTCAGATAGTAAATCGGAAATCCGATATAAATGAGGAAGATATAGGGGAAGAAGCCGAATTGCCGCGGGAACAGGCTAAACGACTTTTTCATCCTTCATCACACCGCTTCTTGTTTTCTTCTAATATACATCGATAGTAGCATGAACAAGACTAAATAGGCGATCAAAATCAGAATATTTTTCCAATCCGGCATGTTCCCGCGAACAATCTCCCAGGCGCCATTGCCAAAATTATAGGATGGCAGCCACTTACCAATGGCTTGCATCATTTTCGGCATAATCTCAAGCGGCATCCATAGCCCGCCTGAAATCGCGAGCACCATATAAAGGACATTGCTGACACCTGCTGCTGTTTCTACTTTTTTCATCATTCCGACGAGAGTGCCGATTGCAAGAAATGGCAGCGAGCCAAGCAAAATCCAGACACCGCTAAGGATCCATTCAGTTGCTGTTAAGGAAACGTCATTGATTAAAGCTCCGGCGATAAAAATAATCGTGATCGAACAGGCATGAATTACGTTTTGCCCGACCATTTGCGCGGCAAAATAAACGCTGTCTGATAAGGGGGTAATTCGAATAAATGTTGACCAGCCTTGCGAACGCTCCTGCACCATCCGGATTCCGAGCGTCATCATCGATGAGCCCATCACACTGAATACCGTCATTGACATGAGGTAATGCGCCTTCCACTGTGCCTTGTCCGGTGCATTTGTATTGACAACATTCGTGAAGATATAATAGAAGAGAATCGGCATCACCAGCGACCAAAACACGAAATAGCGATTCCTTAACACACGAATAATCTCTGTTTTACATTGCATATGAAATACTTTCATCTTATATAGCCTCCTGGGCGTTACCCGTCAATTGTTCGAATGCTTCCTCCAGCTTGCCGCGTTCAATTTGGATATCCCTCGCACCGATTTTTTCTTGAAAAATTAATTCAAGAACTCGGTCCGTATCCGTCGACTGCACGTAAACCCGGTTATTTTTTCGATAAATATCATCGATTTCACTGTGAAGATATAACTTTTCTAAAGATAGTTCCGGATCAACAATAAAGGACACTGACTGTTTGGAAATTCTCGCTTTGATTTGCTGCGGCGTTCCGTCCGCCACGATGCTGCCGTCTTTAAAAAGTAAAATTCGATCGGCTGCGTCATCGGCTTCCTGGAGATAATGAGTCGAAAAAATAATGGTTTTGCCTTGTTCAGTCAGAGCCCGAACGGTCTGCCAAAAGCGATTTCTTGAAGTAATATCCATCCCGACTGTCGGTTCATCGAAAATAATCAATTCGGGATTTCCTGCCAGAGCAAGAGCAAAACTAAGACGGCGCTTTTGTCCGCCTGATAATTTTTCCGCCCGGGTTTTAAGGTCCTGTTCAGTAAGTCCTGCTAAATTGATGAGTTCCTCCAGGTCGAGCGGACTTGGATAATAGCTTCTGATTAATTGAAGAATTTCCCGAACCTTTAGGCCCGTCATCACACTGACCTCCTGCAGCATCGTCCCGATTTTTTCGCGGACTTGCTTTTCATGAGGTTCAAGGTTAAACAGGCTGATCTCCCCGGCTGTTGGCTTGAGAAGCCCTAAGATCATCGAAATCGTCGTCGTTTTCCCAGCACCATTCGGACCGAGTATCGCCACAACTTCTCCTTTGCCAATTGAAAAAGATACATTATTTACCGCTGTTTTATGTTGAAAAGACTTTGTCACATTTGTTAAGGTTAAAATTGCGTTCATGTTTCGAACACCTCCTGCTTTCTTGATTTCATTGTACTTCGGAAGGGTGGGAAATTTTAGTAAGCAGTGTCATTAAAATGAGGTGACATTTGTCATATTGTTGTAAAGGGTTACGGATATACTTAGTACTGCCTTTGGATGGTGGTGACTAAATAGGCTAATAGTCATAATGGCTTATGCACAGGTTTTGTTGCAATCACCAACAATTTCAGGCTCTCTATCCACACTCCATCGTGATATATCCACACTTTTCAGACTTTTATACACAAATTATGTGCATAACTATAATTATCCGATTAATATCCACTCATGTATCCACAATCTTGTTAGACTTATCCACTTTCCCTAGAGGTTTATCCACAAAATATGTTCAGGTATCCACATTTACACGGTGATTTGTCCACAATATACAAAAAAAAGACCCAGAACGTTGTCTAGGTCTTTGGGCTAATCTAATTATGTGGTGGAAGGGTTATTTTCGCTGGAATCGTTTTCATCGACAATTTCCTTGAGCTCGCCCGTATCGCCTTTTGCATTGATGATTTCAAATATTTGATTTAAGCCATCGCTTATTTTATCCTCATCTTTTTTCATTTTGACAGACCTCCTCTTTTTATTTTTTAGGATGGCCAACAAGATAGGAAACTATGACAAATAATGTCGATAACATTCACAAACCCCTTGACAATATTCGTCTTTTTTCACGTCTATCATTTGCTATCTTTAAAGAAAAACTAGTAGGGGGCAAGAGGATGGATTTTGAGATTCTGTTAGATGCCATTTTAGGAGAACGACGAATTTTCCACATAATTGAATGCCCTGTTTGTGGATTTGAAGAAATTTATTATGAACATCATGTAACGAAAAGACTGCTTGGACGAGCCTGTTCCTGCTGTAACTTTGTACAAAGGTTCTCATAAAAAAAGCCTGGAATCCCAGGCTTTTTTTGACAACGATTACATTTTTGCCCCTAGCTCCACGGCCTTGCTATTATGGTAGCTTGATTTTACCCTTAACTTCATTCTTAATTCCTCATCAAGACAATCCTGCTGCAGGATTTCGTTGTGGCGGTACTGGATTAAATGATAATAATATTTGCCTCGAATAAACATTTTCAACACATGATAACCCCCCAATTGTGGTTTACATAAATCGCAGGAGTACGTCGTGTTCGGTAACTGGCTAGCATCGTCGTTAAACATTAGCCCCTGTAGTTTTGCGTCACCACTTTTCAATGGCTTTGCCGTTTCGTACGATTTATGTGTTTATCAAAAATATATCCAACAAATTTATAAATGAAAAGTGTCTTAGGACCCAACAGGTGGGTAATTTTTTCTATTTTCCGCTAGGATGATTGTTTCTAAATAGGACTTGTGAGGTTTTAAGTCTATTAATAGTGTCCATGATGATAACAGGATTTAATTTAAAAAAAAAAGGAAGTTATTCATGTTAAAATTATGGTCCCTTACTTTTTGTCTTCTCCTGACGGCTCTCATGTTAACAGGCTGCATGGAAAAATTTCATTTTGCCCAGGAAGAAGAAAATATCGCTTTGAACAAACCATCATCATCTACGAACAAGACCCGCTCACAATCCTTGGATAGTATCTCTGTTGTCGCCAATCCAGAAAGTATCCCCGTTCTTGTCAATAAACAGCATAAATTGCCGGAAAATTATTCGCCTGAGGATTTAGTGGATGCGAATATCCCGTTTATTTTTAAAGAAAAATCCGAGAAGCGAAAAATGCGTATGGCAGCGGCGTCCGCGATCGAAAAACTTTTCACAGGTGCTAAAAATCAGGGCGTAAATCTTTTAGGTGTTTCGGCTTATCGTTCACACATCGCTCAAACAGCTTTGTTCAATAGTTATGTAAAGCAAGATGGATTTGAAAGAGCATCAACCTATAGTGCGGTTCCCGGAACAAGCGAGCATGAAACTGGGCTTGCCATTGATGTGACTGGCGGGGATAGCAGGTGTGCAGCTGAGGAATGCTTTGGAGGAACAAAAGAGGCAAAATGGCTTCAGAAGCATGCCGCTGATTACGGCTTTATTATCCGCTATCCGAAAGGAAAGAGTGCCATCACCGGCTATACCTACGAGCCGTGGCATCTTCGCTATGTCGGAAAAACGATGGCTAAAAAAATCATGTCGCGTGACATTACCCTGGAGGAGTACTATCACACTGTGCCGGTTAATAATTAAAAGAGGTCTCCACCTGGAGACCTCTTTTGTGTTATTTTCCTTTTATCTCTAATAATTTTATTTTTAGGTCGTTTTCCATTGTGGCAAGTTCTTGTTCAGCAGCTCGGCGTTTGTGGCGGCCTTCCTCTTGAATTCGCAAAGTTTCTTCGAGTGTGGAGATGAGGTTTTCCTGGGTCTTCTTAAGTGTTTCAATGTCAACAAGGCCGCGCTCGTTTTCTTTCGCTGTTTCAATCGTATTTGTTTTTAACATTTCAGCATTTTTTAACAGCAGTTCATTCGTTGTTTTGGAGACCTGCTTTTGTGCCTCCACCGCATGACGCTGGCGGATTAATGTTAAGGCAATGGCCACTTGGTTTTTCCAAAGAGGAATCGCGGTCATGATCGACGATTGAATTTTTTCCACCAATGCCTGGTTGGTGTTTTGAATCAGGCGGATTTGCGGTGCGCTTTGAATCGTAATTTCCCGGCTCAACTTCAAATCATGAAGCCGTTTATCCAAGCGGTCGGCAAATTGAATCATATCGTTGACCTCTTGAAACTTCATCTGATCATTGGAAGCCTGTGCAGCTTGTTTTAACTGCGGGATAATTTTTTCATTCATTTCCTCAAGCTTGATCTCCCCAGCTGCAATATAGACATTCAAAGCGTGAAAATATTCTTTATTCGTTTCATATAACTGCTCAAGCAACTTGATATCAGACAATAGTACATTTTTGCTGCGGTCAAGCTTCACACTGATTCGGTCAATTTGAGCTCCAGTTTTTTGATATTTGGAGAGAACCTCTTGTATGGAACCGGAAATTTTTCCAAACATACGCGCAAACAAGGATGGCTTCCCATCCTTTAGATCATCCGGATTTACTTCATTCAAGCGCTTCATTAAGTCACTGATTATGTCTCCGATTTCGCCGACATCCTTTTTCTGAACGTGCTCGAGCATCGTGTGCGAAAAGCTGAGGAGCTTGCCTTGGGCCTGGGTGCCGTATTGAATCATCGCCTGATGGTTGGCGGGATCAATTTGCTCGGCAATCTGATACGCTTTTGCCCGATGCTCCTCAGGAATGACGTCAATTAACTTGACCCGCTTTGGTTCCCCTGTCTGCGGGATCGGGCTTTTAGATGGCGCGAGTCCGTCGCCAAAGGGATTAGCAAGGATATCATCTAATAAGTTGCCCGATGTGTTGGGCTGGATTGGGTTGTTTTCGCTCATTTTAGCCACCTATTCTCTTCAGGAAATTTAGAGTCTTTTTGTTTTTTGATTGTATGCTTTGCGACATCTATTTCAAAATTTAAAGTATCGATATCATCTGATATGACGTGGTATAAATCTTCTTCCAAGACCCGTGTCATTTCATTTAAGGTTCGGCGTGTTTCAATTAAGGACTGGTCCAGCTCCATGCTTTTTTTCGGCTGAGTGGATAGGAAGTTATATTTCTCGGTCAGTTCCACCACGGAATCCAGATGAGAAAAATAAAAGGGCTCCGCCTGGTAAAAACGCTTCGGCTCTTTTAGGGTCATCTTGTGTATTTTCTTGGTGATTCTTAGGATATCGATTCTCTGCTTTACAGATGAAATATCGCGGATGGTGAAAAGGTTTTTATTCAAACGATGGATTTTTCGCTTGGCTTCCTTTAAATTTTTCTTAATATAGCGGTATTCTTTGCTTGAAAGCTGATGCTTTTTTAAAAAGTTCTTGTTCATGAACAGCCCAAGTATTAGGTGGGTTAAAACACCGCCCGCAATCGCATAGCCCAGGGATGGCAGGAAGTGCAGATCAAGCGCTAAATAGCTGATTAACCCGGTTAAAACGGTGACAGGGACAGCCACAAATGAACGAATGATTAATGAAAGGATAGGGTTCATAAAAATCGACTCCTGACTAGGTTTCCTTTATATTCATACGAATGAAATCAATAGAATGTTTCACATTCTTGTAATTTGTACCAAAAGAAATGATTTCCATCTACTACTTCCACAATACATGAAAAAACTCCTGCCCGCCATAGACCTCGAACGGAAAGAAAACTAGGACTTGAGACGTATTTTGGACATCCTTTCAAGGGGAGAAGAATTCACCAATTTCTAATAATATGGGCACCAACCCAAGAATTATCTAAAAAGGCACATAGGCTAATTACGATTATGAGGAGAAAGGAGATCGTATGTATTATTCTTATAGAAAGCCCGTAGAGAGTTATCATGGAAATCATCACCATGTACAACATCATTATGAGGACAACCATCATGGGGGCCATCACTATGGACACCATACAAATTCCCATTTAGGTCTTGGTCAAGTTGGTAAAGGGCTCCTGGGTCTTGGTTTGGGATATTTAGGCTCCGGACTGCTTGGAGGAATGGGAACTGGAGGATTGGGTGGCTATGGCGGCTTCCCAGGTTACGTCCCTGGGCCGGGTGGTGGAATTTACGGCTATGCTCCGGTTCCTGGCGGCTATCCAAGTCTAGGAAATGTTGGTTACCCAGGATATGGGCCGAATATAAACCCCTACACATTGAGCAGCTATGGCACCTGGTCCCCACAAGAATACGGCCTGCCGAGATACTAGCTGTTTAATAGTGACGTTCATTTAATGGTGTCATTAAATAGTATCATATGGTGTCAGGCACCGCTCGTGGACAGTTAGGCTGAATTGTACATTCCACGCGGACAAATAAAAAAAAGAGAAGGGCGTGTTGACCGAGTGGATATGGTCTCCTGCTCTTCTTTTTGTTTATTTCTCATAGAGTTCTATTGGCAGTCCGTCTGGGTCGGGGAAGAAGGTGTACTTCTTGTTGGTTACAGGGTCGATTCGGATCGCCTCAACATTTATTTGGTGTTTTTTAAAGTAGGCTGCTGCCTCTTCTATATCATCCACTTCAAAGGCAATATGTCTTAAACCGGCAGCTTCAGGGTAGCCGGGCCGTGCTGGCGGGTTTGGGAATGAAAACAATTCAATCTGGTACTGTCCATTTATTTCTAAATCCAGCTTATAGGAATCTCTGTCCTCTCGATAAACCTCGCTTATAGGGTTCATCCCTAAAATCCGCACATAAAAATCCTTCGACTTTTCATAATTCGTACAAATGATTGCAATGTGATGAATTTTATTAAACTTCATTAATGACCACATCTTTTCTTCAGAATTCGATAAATAAACAGCCCTCTTGTCTTTTAACCAAAGACAGGAGGGCTGATAAACCTTACATAATACTAGTACTTTCCCTGCTTACGCCATGTCGGCAGGTCGTTGTTCGCTTCTTCCGAAGTGATAAAGAATCGCTTCGACGATTCGTTTGGAGGCGAATCCGTCTCCGTATGGATTGGAGGCTTTCGCCATTTGATCATGGGCGGACTTATCAGACAATAATTCATCTGCCAGCCCAAAGATGGTTTCTTCATCTGTACCTGCTAGCTTCAATGTCCCCGCTGCAATTCCTTCAGGCCGCTCAGTTGTATCGCGTAAAACAAGAACAGGAACACCCAAAGATGGCGCCTCTTCCTGAACCCCGCCGGAATCAGTCAAAATTAAATAGGCCCGTGAAGCAAAGTTATGGAAATCAATTACATCCAACGGCTCGATCAGCTGAATTCGATTGTTTTCTCCCAAAACACGATTAGCAATTTCACGAACCACTGGGTTCATGTGTACAGGATAAACGACTTGTACATCAGCATGTTTTTCCACTACTCTGCGAATCGCACGGAACATGTTTTCCATCGGTTCACCGGTGTTTTCTCTTCGATGGGCCGTCATTAGAATTAATCGATCGTCCCCAAGCTTATCCAAAACAGGATGGGAGTAATTCGTTTTAACGGTTGTTTGTAAGGCATCAATCGCGGTATTTCCTGTAATAAAAATAGCTTCTTCTTTTTTATTTTCTACTAATAGATTTTGCTTTGATTGTACTGTTGGCGAAAAATGAAGATCAGCTAATACACCTGTCAGCTGGCGGTTCATTTCCTCAGGGTATGGTGAATATTTGTTATGAGTGCGAAGTCCTGCTTCCACATGACCAATCGGAATTTGATTATAAAAAGCCGCTAAACTTGCCACAAATGTTGTCGTTGTGTCACCATGAACGAGAACGATATCGGGTTTTACCTTTGCCATTACATCATTAAGCCCCTCTAAGCTTCGTGTGGTCACATCAATCAAGGATTGACGTTCCTTCATTACATTTAAGTCATAGTCAGGTGTAATTTCAAAAATATTTAAGACCTGATCCAGCATTTGGCGGTGCTGTGCTGTTACCGTTACAATCGATTGAATTTGATCAGGATGTTTTTCTAATTCTTTAACAAGCGGAGCCATTTTAATTGCCTCCGGTCTTGTTCCAAATACGGTCATTACCTTCAATTGATTTGTCATAAAAACCTCCAAAGAATATATGTACCATCATTATACAATTCACTATTAGTATTTAAAAATTGACAGCCAAATCATAGCCTAACTATCATGATATCAAATTACACTAGCAGGCAAAAGCAATAACCGAATGAAAAAGGTATTTAATGAAAACAAACTGGCTGGGAGAAGGTGAAGGTGAACAATGCACGGGATTACTTAGCTTATTTAATTAGAAAACTCATTGAATTTTAAT
>NZ_JBALPP010000006.1:20359-44058 GCF_036965425.1 Neobacillus drentensis
AATGTTAAAATAAATGGTAACTTACATACTATAATGAGAATACAAGCCTTTTATTTCCTTCATACAATGGACCCATCTCCAAGACACTGCATTTCAACATAGAAAACCTGCTGCACCAGCACCATGAATCATACCTTCATCATCCATACATATCACCCATCACGAATGTCCACCCAGGGCGTACAAATCAACCCGAGTGTCCACGAACGGTGCCTGACACCATTTGGCATCATTATTATTATGGGGGTTTTATCATATGAGATCTCAGGAGAAGAGAAGTAGAAAGTGGTTAAAGGTGACGGGGATTATTTTATTACTAATCTTTGTTGCTGTGGGTGTTTATAGTTACACGGTTTATAAATCTTTAAAAACTGCTGTAGTTACGATGCACCAGCCGGTTGAACGAATCCAGCCGGAAAAGCGGGAATTGCCGGTAGCATTGGAAAAAAAGGTGCCCTTCTCCGTCTTAATGCTGGGTGTTGATGAACGAAAGGGTGACAAAGGGCGTTCTGATACAATTATTGTGCTCGCCGTGAATCCCAATAATAACTCAGTAAAAATGCTAAGTATCCCGCGAGATACTCGCACTGAGATAGTCGGAAAAGGGAAAGAGGATAAAATAAACCATGCTTATGCTTTTGGCGGGGTTCCCATGTCTATGGCTACCGTTGAAAATTTCCTCGATATCCCAATTGACTATTATATGGAGATTAATATGGAAGGTTTTAAGGACCTTGTCGATGCGGTTGGCGGGGTAAACGTCCAAAATGATTTTGAATTCGATCAGTATGGTTTTCATTTTGGAAAAGGAGATATTACCCTAGACGGTGAACAGGCTTTAATATTTTCTAGAATGAGATACGACGATCCGCGCGGGGACTTCGGCCGTCAATCAAGGCAGCGGGAAATCATTAAAGCGGTCATTAATGAGGGTGTAAGCGTATCAAGCTTAACGAATTTTTCTGATATATTTACAGCTCTTGGAAAAAATATTAAGACAAATCTGACCTTTGATCAAATGGTTGATATCCAGAAAAACTATCGAGAAGCCGGAAAGAACATTCAACAGATGGAAATAAAGGAAACAGGCACAATGATCAACAAAATCTACTATGGCATGGTAACAGCTGCAGAAAAACAAAGAATCCAAACCGAACTGAAGAGGCAATTAGAATTAGAAGCGAAATAAGATAATTGAAAGGGATGACAAAAAAAGTATAAAAACACTTTTTAAGTCATCCTTTTTTATTTTAGCTGCATTTTGTCTATTACTTTACAGCATCTCCCCGCTTCAATATTTCCTCGACTTCGTGTTTATAAGGCATAGCAGGTGCTGTACCAATTTTTGTTACGGAGAGGGCGGCAACTGCATTGGCGAAGGTCATCGCTTCACGGACAGAGTACCCGGTGCTAAGCGCGTGAGCAAATCCTCCATTAAAGGCATCGCCGGCCCCTGTTGTATCAACAGCCTCTACTTTGAGACCCGGAACCAATACACCCTTCTCACCGCCAGTATAAAGGAACGCCCCCTTCGATCCAAGGGTGATAATCACCGTCTCAACACCCAATCCATGAATTTTCCTCGCAGCCACTAAAGCAGATTCTTCATCTTTTACTTCTACCCTGCTCAACTCAAATGCTTCTGTTTCATTTGGAGTAATATAGGTCACATTCGAAAGAGTCTCTCTAGGAAACTCCTGGTATGGTGCGGGATTTAAAATGACCGGAACATCATATTTTTTTGCTAGTTTCAGCGTAGTTACCACCGCTTCAATACTTGTTTCCAATTGGAGCAGGACAATGTCTGCAGTTTTGAACCTTTCCACTGCTACTACTACTTCCTCTTCCGTAATAGTTCCGCAGGCACCCAGGGCGACAACAATGCTGTTTTCACTTTTATCATCCACGGCGATCAATGCAGCCCCAGTTGACTGGCTTGGATCGACCTTAATATATTGGGTATTGATATTTTCTGCTTCAAAGTGTTTTAATGCCTCTTGACCAAAAAGATCGTCACCCACTTTGGTGATAAACGTAACCTCTGAGCCACACCTTGCCGCTGCGGTCGCCTGATTTCCACCTTTTCCTCCCGGCCCCATCTGAAACGGTCCTCCTAGAACCGTCTCCCCCGGCTTTGGAAGATGTGGTGCTCGGCTCATTAAATCTACTACATAACTACCAATTACAAGCACATTAGACATAAATGCCCTCCAAATAATGACCTAAATTCTCTCTAATCAATAAACTGCATATAGTATTTGAAGATATTAGCCTTCTCCTTCAAACTAAAAAGAGGTGGATGTATTTTCCACCATACTTTTATTATATATAATTCAACTTGTTACGGCCTACCAAAATTGCACACAACCAGAAAGGTGTGATTCGAGTGATTTGGCTATATTTTGCCTGTTCTTATTTCATTGGGTGCATTATGTTTGGATATCTGATTACAAAATTGCTCTTTCATCAGGATATCCGCAGGCAGGGGAGCGGAAATGTCGGGGCGCGGAATGCCGGGCGACTGTATGGCAAAAAAGCCTTTGTTATCACGTTTCTTGGGGACGCTTTAAAGGGCATTCTGATCATTTTAATTGGCCGGTTCCTCAGTTTCTCTGAACCTATTCAATTAATTGGCCTCGCTTTTGCCATTATTGGTCATTTAAAGCCCGTCACTCTTAAATTTCAGGGCGGGAAAGGTATTTCAACATTCATCGGCGGGATGGTTGCCTTCGAGCCCTTCCTTGCACCTGTGATTATCCTGGCATTCCTTGTCACATATCCCTTCACCAAAAGCTTTACCTTTTCTGGATTAGGAGCATTCCTTATCATTCCAGTGTTTTTGTTTATCCAGCATGAAAATTGGGAAATCGGTGTACTGGCAATCCTAATCCTAGCTTTAATACTTCTTGCACACTCAGAAAATATTAAAGTGCGATTGAAAAAATAATTCCTATCAAGCTCCCCCATTCCACTTGACTGCTGCCCAAATACTTTGGTCGGTGATGCGGGAGCTCCCTTGCAAATCGAAATCGTCCGGGCGAGGCGGATGATTTTAATTTGCGTTCGATTGCTGAGCCCTTTTTTAAAAGATAACTTTTGTAAATCCACCTGCTGCCCCGCAGGCAACGGGCTTGTCCTTAAAAGCACCTCATACGGAACCCGGCCATTGCAAACTTCCTGCCCATAGCGTTCAAATTGCCTTTCCCTTGCTTCAACCACTCTTTGGCGTACAGTCCTTGACTCCTCCCCTGCCCTTTCCGTCATAGCCTCACTGAAATCTACCGATCTTAAGGAAAGATGAATATCAAAACGGTCTCTAAGCGGACCTGAAAGTTTATTTTTATACGCAAGAATCTGCTTCGGCGTGCAGGTACAATATTGCTTATTTGAGCCTGCATATCCGCAGGGACACGGATTCATGGCAGCCAAAAAGATAAACTGGGCGGGATAGGTAATCGTCGCATGTGTGCGGCTAATAGTAATCGCCCCATTTTCCAGTGGCTGCCGAAGCATATCCAAAGTTTTTTTCGAAAACTCACCAATTTCATCGAGAAACAACACACCGCGATGGGCCAGCGATATTTCTCCAGGCTTAGGGTATTGGCCACCTCCAATAATCGAGACACCTGAAGCGGAGTGATGAGGGTTCCGAAAAGGGGGCAAAATTGTTCGAGGATATTTGTTCCGGCTCAATTGATACAAACTTATAACTTCGAGCTGGGCGTCCTTACTTAATTCAGGAAGAATCGTCGGAAAACTCCCGGCTAACAGACTCTTCCCACAACCCGGGGGGCCAGTCATCAAGACATGATGCTCACCTGAAGCCGCAATCTCCAGCGCCTGTTTTGCGCTCCTATGGCCAATAATCTGTTGAAAGTCTAATAAATCGGCGCTTTTTACACATAGCTCCTCCTGCTTTTCCAACAAAGGAGGAATCCATTGGTCCAAAAGATGGCCGATTACATCCTGCAACGATGAAACATAGATGACTTCCAAACCATTAAAATCAAGCATAGGCAATTCATCATCAAAGGGCATATAGAGCCTTTTAATGCCAAGCCTTTTCGCAGCAAGCGCAGCCGGCAGCATTCCTTCAACAGGCTGAATCGAACCATCCAATGACAGGGCTCCCAAAAAACCGGTTCCTTCTGGAATGACCACATCTAATTCATGCAAACTCATCAATAGACTAATCGCCATCGGCAGATCAAACATCGGGCCAAATTTCTTTTGATCGGCCGGCGACAGATTGATTGTAATTTTTTGACCGGATAAGGTATACCCCCAATGAGCGAAGGGCCGCAATAATACGCTCCTTGGCTTCCTTCACCGCAGCATCGGGAAGCCCGACAATTTTAAACGAATCGGTCCCGATATAAGTGCCAACCTCGACATTGACCCGATACCCTTCCATTCCTTTTAGGCCAATGCTCGACACACGCGCCCACATTATAACATCACCTTTTCGCCCATATAGAGCTTACCATCTTCCCAGAAAAATTTATCATTCCAACGGGATTTCATATATTGCTGATAATGCTGTGTCTGTGGGTGAGGAAAATAGGAAAGAATCGGCTGGGGTTCAATTAACGGAATATCCTTCAAGTCGATGTAAGCTCGATAGCTGCTCCATGGATACTCCTCAGGCAGGTTCACCATCCCTGCGCTGACAGGATTTAAGTGAATATATTTACTGACATCGATTTCATATTCAGGGGAATTAAGCAGTTCAGCGCCATAGCGTTTTTCAAATACATGCCCCGAATAATCGTACTTTTGATTAAAAAATTTCGCGTATTTCGTATTGAGGTTTTTCATTATGATGCTGAGCGGAGATTCAAGTGTTTCAACCTGGAGATGGGTATGATTGGTCATTAAACAAAACGAATGGAGGATGAATGGGTATCGCTTCCTTGTTTCTTCTACTAAATTGAGGTATTTTTCATAATCTTCATCATCATAAAAAAGCGAATTTCTTCTGATTCCCCTGCTGGTCACATGATATTTCGCACCGGCAAACCACAATCTTGCGCTGCGTACCAAGTAAATCACTCCCTTTGCATTTTCTACTTTTTATTATACTGGAATCAGCCTTTTCGATTAGCAATATTCACAATATTTAACAAAATGTTCAAAGCTGAAAACGACCAAGCTGTCGAATGTATAAAAAGTCCTGCCTGCTAATATTTATTTACTATAACATTTTACATCTAGGGGGTATGTCTCTGAAAACGATAAGATTCCTTCAATGGCTGATTGGTATTCTCCTATTGGTATACGGCATTTATCTTATTTTCGGGACCCAGGAATTTTTCGGTACCATTTTAATTATTGGGGCCTTTTTAATTTTTCCGACTGTAAGAAGAAAAACACAATCCAATGATTATTACGATAATAATGATGTTTCTAAAGATGACAATACTTATGCTGGCGGGGACAGTGATGGTGATGGCGGCGGAGGGGACTCAAGAGGAGATTAATAAATTTATATAAAAAATGTCCCCGACTTTGGGGACATTTTTACTACATCTTTGAAAAAAAGTACAAAAACCACACGGCATGATTTTGTTCATCAGCTGCCGCTCTTCGAAAAATCCTTCTTATTACGGGGTCTGTCGCTTCATCAGCGATTTCATGATAAAAATCAACGGTATGCTGTTCATCCTGAAGGGCAAATTCCAATCCTTTTTTATAAACATTTGGACAATCTTCCGTGATTTTTGGCTGGGGCTGTCTGCCTGTTAAACGGCTATAAAGCTGGACAAACTGCTGATAATGCTTAACTTCATCCTCACGAATTTCAAGGATTTGCTTCCGTTCCTTTTCATTCGCCGCAAGTTGGGCTAATTGGTCATAGCAATTTATCGCACTATATTCACCATTAATAGCTTTTTCAAGATCAGTAATCATTTTATGAGGCTGCCTGTTTATCGCATCGTAGTAATTTGTATAAGGATACATAACGAAACCTCCGTTTTCATTACTATTTGTATATCTTACGGCCACAAAAATATTAAGTGCAGATTATAAAAATTTGTCGACCAATTCTTTTACACGAGATTACTCATTCCCCGGGAAACATTCAATATTCGACGTTATTCCCCTCCTTATATCCAAAAATGGTAGAAAGATGTCGAATTTCCCTTCACATAATAAAAAAATCAGTTTAATATAAAAAGGGAGCAAAAACGGAAACATTTGGTAACATTATTCGATAAGGGAGCGTGAGAGTCTAGTAGAGAAGCCATACAACCTTTCAGCTCGGGGTTGTACCGACTCTTTAGAGTTAAATAAAAGATTAAAGGGGTACTATGCTTTGAAACAAAAACTATTAATCTTCTCAATTTTCGTCCTGTTATTCGCGGGATTTGGGATCGGAACTAGCCATACGTATGCCGCCAGTTCTGGCTGGAAGCAGGAAAGTGGCAAATGGTATTACTACAACAATGATATGGCGGTAAAAGGCTGGTTATACATAGGGAATAAGTGGTATTACATGGATAAAACCGGAACAATGCAAACCGGTTGGGTGCTGGATCAGAATAAATGGTATTACATGGCTCCATCGGGCGCGATGCAGACCGATTGGATTAACGTTAATAACAAATGGTATTACCTCCAATCAAGCGGCGTGATGAAAACGGGATGGCTGCTGCTTGGCTCCAGCTGGTATTATCTTAAGTCCAGCGGCGAAAGAAGCACCGGACTACTAACCATCAATTCAAAATTGTACTATTTTAATAGTTTAGGTGTCATGGGGTCGAATCTATGGCAGGAAATAGACGGCAAAAAATATTATTTTACTAGTGATGGTGCTTCAGCCAAAGGCATCACTGATATTCTGGGAAAAAGATATCTTTTTAACACAGATGGTACGCTTGTCTATGGTTGGGGCAAGGTGGATGGAAAATGGTATTTTTCCAATAATGATGGTGTAATTCAAACAGGCTGGATTACCTACAAAGATAAAAAATATTTGTTAGACCAAAATGGCATCATGCAGACTGGCTGGTATCAAGAGCAAGGAAAAACCTACTTTTTCGATAATAGCGGAGCTTTAAAAACAGGCTTAGCCATCCTGGATGGGAAGGGATATTATTTCAGTAACGATGGTTCCCTATATAGCGGCGGCTGGTTTACTGCCGAAGCGAAAAAATATTACGCAATTAATACGGGGCAGCTTCAAAAGGGATGGCTGCTTTTGAATAACATTTGGTATTACCTTGGTGACGATTTTGCTATGAAATCAGGCTGGATACTTGACGGTGGAAAATGGTACTTTTTAAATGGCCAAGGAGAAATGCAAACAGGGTGGCTGGAAAATAACGGCGGGCGATATTACTTAAATTCAGGCGGGGCCATGCAAACTGGCTGGATAAATCTAAGCGGCAAATGGTTTTACTTTAATCAGTCAGGGCAGCTGAAAACAGGGTGGTTCCAGGATAAAGGCAACTGGTATTACGCCGACAATAATGGCATCATGCAGACTGGCTGGATTACGGTTAATGGCACGGATTTCTTTTTAGAGTCCAGTGGTGTATGGGTCCCTGTTTCCCGGGATTTAGTAGGGAAAGTAATTGTTCTCGACCCCGGTCATGGAGGTTATGACGGAGGGGCGAGTGCCGCAGGTGTTCTTGAAAAAACCATTAACCTGCAGGTCAGCTTGAAATTCGCCGACATCTTAAAACGGCACGGTGCTACGGTTTATTTGACCAGGAGCACGGATGAATTTATTTCATTAGATGGAAGGGTCGAATTTTCCAATTCCATTAAACCAGATGCGTTTATCAGTATTCACGTTAACTCGGCAGGAAGCAGTTCTAGCTCCGTCCAGGGAATTGAAACCTATTTTAATTCTGTTGACGGGGTGATGCCTGAGGAAAGCAAGCAGCTGGCTGCTTACCTTCAGAATGAAGTCATTAAAGCAACCGGCGCCGTCACAAGGGGCGTAAAGGATGAGAGCTTCCGTGTAATAAGAGGGAATAACGCACCGGCAGTCTTAATGGAAATCGGCTTCATCACCAATAACGGGGAACGGGCTAACCTTGTCAGCGACAGTTACCAAAACAAACTATGTAATGGATTAATAAACGGATTACTGAGGTTTTTCAATCAATAAACAGAAATAAAGCATTGACAATAGGGATGCAAAATCCGTATAGTCAATGCTTTTTTTGGTGAAAAAGAAACTAACATGATTAACAAACGTATAATAGTACAATTGGTGAAAAAAAGGAGGGTTTCAGAATGAAAAAATCGATAATGATTTTATTTACGAGCTTTTTGTTGCTGCTTACTGGTTGCTCCCTGCTTAATGATGCAAAGAATACGGTCACGTATATAAACGAGGCAACTAGTTATTTAGACAAGGCGACTGCTTTTGCAAATGAAGCACCATCTCTTGCCCAGCAAGCTGTAGGAAATCAGGAGGCGGCTAAACAGCTTGAAACAATGCTAAAGCAGATGAAACAAGAAATTCAATCCTTTAATCAACTGCAAGCACCGGATATAGCTGTTGATTTGCACCAGCAAATTATTGATCAAAACAATAAGCTATTAGATGGAATAAACCTCTATTTAAATAATTTTAAAAACGGCTTACTAGACCCATCCGCTTTACAAAACACCGAACTCTTTCAAACCGTTCAAGACATTACAAGTATTATTAATCAAATTAAACAGCTTGGGCAGTAATAGCACTTCGAAATTACCCAGAAGTGTCCACCATACGCGTACAAAACTCAGGATTTGTCCACGTGTGGTGCCTGACACCGAATAAGTTTTTCAATAAAAAACCTAATTAGTACGCCCAGAACAATATAATAGATAAATGAATAAATATATTTCCATTTTATATAAACCACGAGCTCAGCCCAAATGGAAAATGGCTCTCCAACAAAGGCAAATAGAACCGTTACAACAACCAAGGCGAAGCAATACGATTTCCAGCTTCGAAAGTATTGGTAAACTAGCATAAAAGCTACGGGTACCATTGAACAATCAAAGGGAAGGGCTCGTGGAATAACCGGCATTAATTGGGTTGGATATTTCCAAAACCTAAACTGGAGCCCAATGTTATCTAATAAGCTGGTGACAATTAAAAACAACATCCCAAAAAGCAATATAGGAATAATCCGTTTTTTGTCAACCATCCGCAGCCAGATGAGCCATGGTACAATGAGAAAGATGCCCAATACCCACCACTGCCATGTTAAAAACTCGTTTTGCAGCCAGCCCTCTTTGTCTAAGCGATGTACCTTTTCCTCTAACTCGGCAATTTTCCACATGTATTCAAACTTATCCATAAGGGCTTCCATTCCTTCATATTCAGCATCATTATGGATAGATTGCCCAATATAGGTGGATATTTAATACACTCATTCCTTGTCTAACCAAATTTGAAATACCGCACCACCTTGCACACCATTTAGCGCCTTAATTGTTCCTCCATGTCCTTCAATGATGGCTTTGGTGATGGCAAGGCCAATTCCCGAACCTCCCTCTTCCCCGCTATAGAATCGCTGGAACACCTTGTCCACTTCTCCTGGCGCGAACCCGGATCCGTTATCCATTACTTCTATCAGCATCGTCTTCCCATCCCTTTTGCTGCTTTTCACGATGACCACCGATTTTGCATAGCGAATAGCATTCCCAAGCAAATTGATAAAAGCCCGCTTCATTTTTTCACGGTCCACCATAACCGGATCGGAGATAGTCCCTTCCACAACAATTTCAATTTCCCGCTGATCGGCTAACGCCGCAACACTACCCACCGCCTCTTGAAGGATAGTTTCTAATGACTCCCGCTTAAACACGAAGCTTTCCTCAACACTTTCAAGCTTTGCTAAATAGGTGATACCTTCAACAATCCGCTTCAGCCGCTGGCTTTCGGCAATAATGACGTTTAAGCTTTTATTCACATCTGCACCGGTTATGACGCCATCTAATATTCCTTCTGCGTTACCTTGAATCGCCATTAACGGCGTTTTCAATTCATGCGAAGCATTTTGAAAAAATACCTTTTGGTCCTCATCATACTGCTTCAGCCTCAGCGATAAAGCATTAAAGCTTTCAGCAAGTTCGCCAATTTCGTCCTTCGTCGTTAGGCGGATCTCCCTGTTCGTCCCTTTCAACGAATAATTTTTCATATGTTCGCTTAGGATGCGAATGGGTCGCGTTATCCCTTTTTTGAAAAATAAGCCTAACACCACAGCGATCATTGCCGACAGCACCAAACTAATCAACTGCGACTTCCGCATCAATCGATTCAGTTCCTGAACCTCATCCAGTCTGGCTACTAAGGTTACATATCCTCGCGTCTTCCCATTTTTCGATTGGATCGGCACCGTTTCCGAAACAAAATTTCTTCTTGGCCCTTCCCTAAATTGCTCTAAAACAGCTTCTTTTAAATCTGTATAAACAATCTCCTGCCGGGCCGTCCAGATAATCATTTTGGAAGACAATAACCGCTCCGTGACAGCCAGCGCCTTTCGATTCATGAGTTTTTCCTCAATTACCGGTCTTGAGAGAGACGACTTGCCAAGTAATTGACTCATCACCGTGGCTTCCTTGTGCAGCTGCAGCTCGGTTTCGTGGATTAAATATCGCTGGGAGATAAAGCGAAAAGATAAGCTAGTAATGATAAATATAATAATAATCAGGAAAAAATAAGTGAATAAGAGCTTCGAGCCTAATTTCATCCTACTCATCCAATCTGTACCCATATCCCCAAATCGTCGACAATGCCACCGTTGACTGATGCTGCTCTAATTTTTTCCGGACTCGCTTCACCAAATCATCAATCAGCCGGCCATCGCCAGCGAACTCATACCCCCAAATAAACTCCAGCAGTTCATCTCTTGTAAAAGGCTTCCCTTTGTTTTGAGCCAAAAAGCTGAACAAATCGTACTCCTTGGTCGTCATTTTGATTTCCTGGCCATCTTTTTCTATGTATCGCCGTACCGTATCAATACTTACATCCCTTATTTTCAGAATCTGCGTTCCACTACCAGCAGTTTTCCCAAGCCGCTTAAATATATTTTTGATTCGAACCATCAGTTCACGCGGGCTGAATGGCTTCGTCAGGTAATCGTCCCCACCAAGCTCCAAGCCCAAAATCCGATCAAATTCACCGTCTCTTGCAGAGACAAAAATAATCGGAATATCGCTCACTCGGCGAATCTCTTTGCAAAGCTCAAGTCCATCGAGATGAGGCATCATGATGTCGATAATCAATAAATCCGGCCTAAGCCGAAGCATTTCCTGAAAAACATTTCTTCCGTCTGAAAAAAGTGTCACTTTGTATCCTTCGTTTTCAATATATTTTTGCAAAATATCCCTTATATTCTTCTCATCATCCACAACAAAAATATGCTTCATCAACGGTTCACCTCGATTCCATTATATAATAAAGAAGAGATAGCACTGAACACTATCTCTTCCTCGACTTTATTTTAAAATCTCAATCATCTTATCCAGTTCTGCCAGCTTCTCTTTCATTTTTTCATTAATCTTTTGCTGTGTCGCAATCACCTTAGTGAACTGTTCACTGCCTTCGCCTTTTTTCAGGTCTTCTTTCAGTGTCTTCCGCTCATCGCGTCCCTCTTGGATAAGCGTCTTCATATCGCTGTTTAATGTCTTTAATTGCTGCTTTACCTCTTTTGCCTGCTTTATGTCCTCTTTATTGCCGCTTTGTTTGGCCGCCACTACTAAATCGAGGAGCTGGTCCCTTTTTTCAATCATTTGTTTCTTCAGGTCAAGGCGGTCTTCACGAAGCTGATTTACTTGATGAATTTGATCTTTAAATTGGCTAAGCACCTCAAGCCGTTTGCCAGCATGTCCTGCTTTTGCTTCTACTTTTGACGGCGTATTTTCCGCAGCGGAAACACTTTGGATCTTATAAACGCCGCCTAACAGCATCAAAGCGCCAACCCCAACAATCAATCCTTTTTTTAGATTCATTTCCATCACTCCTTTCCTCTTCAGTATAGACAAAGAGTGTGGCAGAACTTCGGGATAAATGTGTGAAAAGTGTGTGAAAATAGGCTTGGCGATAAAAAAGAAGCCCAGCCTAAATGGAGTCATTTAAGCTGGGCTGATTAGATTATTTACCTGTTAAGGCATTGTACGCATTGGCTTCGCCAGAGCCGAACAATTCATCGTGGCCTACCTTACCATAATCTAATGCCGTCTTTTCAATCAATGCCTGCACCTGGGCTGGTGTGTACTCCGGATGAGCTGCTTTGATGACACCAGCGATTCCAGCAACTTTTGGCGCTGCCATGGAAGTGCCGTGTAAGTAGGCGTAACCGTAATTCTTTTGCATTGTAAAATAAGGGGCTAGATATCTTGGCCAAGTGGACAGCGCACGGAATGTAAAATCACGCTGATTTAAATCACCTGTCTGCGCATAAGCCGGACCGTTATCGCCGCCAGGAGCAGCCACATCAATAAAGCTGTTGCCATAGTTCGAATAGAATGCCAGCTGATTGGTTGACCATTTATTCGAGGACGAAACCGTAATCACACCAGGGACACCTCCTGGAACATCAACTGTTACGCCTGAGAAGACCAGATTTTCATCGCCATAATTTACATTCAAATAGTCAGTAAGAGACTTTTTATCCGCATAGTTCAAGGAATCATTCCCTGCTGAAGCGACAACGGTTACGTTTTTATTCACAGCATACTGGACAGCACGTTTCCATAGGAGCAAATCGGCGATATCGCTATAACGAGTACCTTCAAAGTAATATTTTAAACTATCAAAGCCGCCAATTGACATATTGATTACGTCGACTCCATCGTTAGCTGCTTGTAAGATTGCGGCGACAATCGGAGAGGTTGGAGCACTTCCGCTGGCATCAAAAATACGGTATGCACGTATTCCAAGATCAGGGCCAACTCCTTTTATTTTTCCATTCCCGGCAATGGATCCAGCTACATGTGTACCATGGCCATTTGTATCCGTTACATTGCTGGAATCACCTTTTTCTTCTGGAACATCACCATAGTAGCCGCCCTTAGGTACAAAGTTTTTGCCACCTAAAAAGTTGGCTTTTAAATCCGGGTGGCCGGCATCAATACCGGAGTCAATGACACCAACAACCGCTTTGTGGGTGACACCGCCCGCATTACGTTTTCCACCTGACTCAATTGCAAACGATTTCCCCTCATTTGTTAAATGGCGGATATCCCATTGCGAACTCCAATATGTACCGTCCGCATCCTTTTGAAGATCAACTGGCTGTCCATCTGCCCCTTCAGGGTTACCATTTTCTAATTTGTAAGCCCTTTCAGAATTTGCCGCTACAATAGTACCGCTCGACTTCAACTGGCTGAGGAAATTAGGATTTGTGGATCGAACCTCCACACCGCCAACCTCTGGCATAGCCCTTACTACTTCCCCGCCTGCATTCTTAATTTCAGCTAGGTAGTTCTTCGGCAAAGACTGACTATAAGCAATCAAATAATTTTTGCTTACAGTCTGTGTACTGGCGGATGTATGAACACTAGTTGAAAAGCCTAATAAAGACATTGCTAAAACACTGCTGGCGACGATCGCCATTCCTCTTTTTTTCTTTTTCACAAGCAAGACCTCCTCTATATTTGTCCCAACGTTCTTAATTTTAAAACTATAAATTCCCCTTTGAAAACAAATACTTCTCGATAAAGAATGACACCGGATGCAGAACTTGCCTAAACTTGTCTTTATTTAAAATTTTGTAGGAAAATAAAAAAACTCCAATTCTAGTCATAATTCCTTCATTTTCATCAAAAAACCTCTCTGCACAATACAAAGAGGTTCTACCATAGCTTATGTAAACCAAAAAACTCGCACCTGACACCAAAGCACCTCATCCATTATACTAATATACAACACTGCATATCTATTAGGATGAGAAGATGGCAGCCATCCTCTTGAAAGGAGATTTTTTATGGAGCGAAACGGTATTTTTCATTCAGTTTGCCCGCTTGACTGCCCAGATCAGTGCGGATTGCTTTTACATAAGAAAGACGGGAAAATCGTCAAGATCGAGGGTGACCCCGAGCATCCGGTTACGAAGGGGCATATTTGCAACAAGGTACGGAATATGGCGGAACGGATATATGATGAGAATCGATTGAAATACCCGATGAAACGCACAGGGCCAAAAGGCGAGGGAAAGTTCATGAGAATCAGCTGGGAAGAAGCCTTGAGTACGATTACGGCGCACTGGTCGGAACTTATTCAATCAGATGGCCCGGAAAGCATCCTGCCCTACAGTTTTTACGGGAACATGGGGAGGCTCAGTGCGGAAGGAATGGACCGCCGCTTCTTCCACCGCCTCGGTGCTTCCAGGCTCGATCAAACAATTTGCTCTTCTGCCGGCTCCGTTGGCTATAAATATACCATGGGCGGAAGCCTTGGAATCGATCCGGAGGATACGGTCCATTCCAAGCTGATCATTTTTTGGGGCATTAATGCTGCCAGCACCAATATGCATCAGGTAGCCCTTGCGCAGAAAGCCCGAAAGCAGATCGGCGCGAAAATCATCGTCATCGATGTTCATAAAAACCAAACTGGCAGATTAGCAGATTGGTTTATTCCGATTTTACCGGGCACAGACAGTGCACTCGCCCTTGGGCTCATGCACATTTTGTTTGCCGAAAACATGGTGGACCAGGATTTTCTCCAAACATATACAGTTGGTCGGGAAGAGCTCCGGGAACATGTTATGCAGTACGATCCAGAGATGGTTTCCGCCATCACTGGAGTTCCAGTCGCGGACATTTACAAACTTGCACGGATGTATGGCGAAGCTGCACCTTCTTTTATTCGAATTGGGAACGGGCCGCAGCATCACGACAATGGAGGGATGTTCGTCCGGACCGTCTCTTGTTTGCCTGCCCTTACCGGCCAATGGCTTGTCAAAGGCGGCGGTGCGATTAAAGGAAACTCCGGGTACCTTCTACCGAATACTGAATACCTGCAGCGCCCTGACCTTTTGAAAAATAAAAACACACGCATCGTGAACATGAATTTGCTCGGTGAAGCATTGCAGGCCCTTAACCAGCCTATAAAGTCCCTTTTTGTATACGGTTCAAACCCGGCAGTTGTCGCTCCATCCAGTCATAAAGTAAGAGCAGGCCTTGCCAGAGAAGATTTATTTACCGTCGTTCACGATTTATTTTTAACCGAAACGGCTAAGTATGCTGACATTGTCTTACCGGCAACGTCTTCCTTCGAAAATACGGATATTTATACGTCCTACTGGCACCATTTTGCCCAGCTTCAACAGCCGGTAATCGAACCATTTGGTGAAGCTAAATCAAATGTCGAAATGTTCCGCTTGCTGGCGCATACTATGGGCTTCGGTGATGAAGCGGCCTTCAAAGAGACTGAGGCAGAGATGATTGAAGGCGCGCTGAATAACCCGAGGAATTCATATTTAGAAGGAATCAATTTTGACGGGTTATCCGAATCGAATTATCTGAAAGCCAAGGTGAAACCGTTGTTTCCTGGAAAACTTCCAACACCTAGCGGTAAAATAGAATTATATTCCGAGCGGATGAAGCAGGACGGACACCCGCCGCTTCCAACCTATATTCCACTCGTGAACGATGGGGACCATCCATATCAATTTGTACCTGGGCCAAATCATAATTTCTTAAATTCTACTTTTTCTAATAACCGGAAGCATGTAGACCTTGAAAAAGAACCGCGAATGCAGATGAATCAGAAGGATGCCCTGGCAGCTGGCATTCAAGATGGCGAAAGGGTACGTGTTTGGAATGAGCGCGGGGAATGTGTGCTGAAGGTTTCAATCGGCGAGAACGTCCTTCCTGGAGTCGTCGTCAGTCAGGGACTTTGGGCCGACGAAAATGGAACGAAACATTTAGTTAACGTCCTCACCCCGGATCGAATTGCCGACATGGGCGGCGGTGCCACCTTCTTTTCCGGCCGTGTCAGCATCGAAAAAACTTAGTTTTTACAAACAAAAGCTCCCTAGGTTCTCTCACCAAGGAGCTTTTGTTTAGCTTGCTTTATAGCCTTTGCCCATCATTTCGTGGACATTATGGACGGTGACGTAAGCGTTTTCGTCGATTGCTTTAATAATATTTTTCAACTGGATGATTTCCTGTTTATTGATGACGATATAGAGCACTTCCTTGTTCTGACCGGTGTAGCCTCCGCGTCCATCTAAAACAGTCAAGCCGCGTGACATTTTATTCGTAATCCCTTCGAGCACCTGCTCAGGCGTGTTCGAGATAATCAAAACGGCGACTCGCTCATCAAGCCCTTCAACGATGAAATCAATCGCCTTCGCTCCTACATATACAATCAAAAGTGTATACATTGCCTTTTCCAACCCGATGATCGGAATCGAGCCTGCCACCACGATAATATCAATAATGAGCACGGATTTGCCAAGGCTCCAGCCGAAAAATTGTGTCGCCAGCCTAGCTAAAATGGTTGTTCCTCCCGACGTTCCGCCCGCACGGAAAATAAAGCCGATCCCGCCATTCACTAATAATCCGGCAAAAAGGGAAGCGAGCAGGGTATCCTCCGTTATCCGCTTACTGACATCCTCCGTTAAAAATAAAAACCCTGAGCAGGCCGCAATCGAAATCAGCGTATAAACAAACGCTCTTTTTTCAAAAAATTTATAGCCGACAACGATTAGCACGGCATTTAAGACAAAGTTCACGACCCCAGGTGACCAATTCCACAAATAGTGCAAAATGATGGTAATACCTAAAAGTCCGCCTTCGGAAAGATGATTGGGAATCGTGAAAAAATTAACTCCGACCGCAAAAATAAATGCACCCAGTATAATGAAAAGCATATCTTTAAACAGTTTCCTCATTAAAATGCCATCCTTCTATTATGCCGCTCCATTTAGAGCACACAAAATCATTTCTTGCAATAATAATACAACAAAATGACCTACTCTAGTAACCTAATTTGGGGCATAAAAAAAGAACAGAGACATCAGTCTCTGCCCTTCCCTAAAAATCGTGGTTTCAAATGCCACTCCTTTGTCCAATACACAAGGACATTTGTCCACAGATGGTGCCTGACACCACAATGAAACCACACGCTTTTAGTATTTCTGCTCCTTGTGCCATCTCCAGGCATCGCCGATGATTTGTTCAAGGTTCCGCTGGGCTTTCCAGCCTAGTTCATCAAGGATTTTAGCTGAGGAAGCGACGAGTCTGGCCGGGTCGCCGGCACGGCGGTCAGCCATTTCGACATTGGCTTTCACCCCAGTTACTTTTTCACAGGTCTCGATAACTTCCTTCACAGAATAGCCAAGTCCGTTCCCTAAATTATAAACCTCTGCTGACTTCTTCCCAGAAAGCAGCGCCTCAAGTGCAAGAATATGAGCGGCAGCCAAATCAGTAACATGGATATAATCGCGGATACATGTACCATCCGGAGTGTCATAATCATCCCCAAACACAGACACCTTTTCCCGAGATCCTAATAATTGCTGCAGCACAATCGGGATTAAATGTGTTTCCGGATCATGACTTTCGCCAATCACCGCGGAGTCATGCGCTCCTGCTGCATTAAAGTAACGAAGCACCACATAATTTAAACCGTAGGCCTTTGAAAAATCACCCAGAACCTGCTCGACCATCAGCTTAGAATGACCATATGGGTTAATTGGGGCAGTCACTGTAGATTCATCAATGATTTCCACATTCGGTATGCCATAGGTTGCCGCTGTAGAAGAGAAAATAAAGTTTTTTACTTGAAATTTCATCATGACCTTCAACAAAGTTAAAGTAGAGGCCACATTATTTTGATAATATTTTAAAGGATCAACAACAGACTCTCCAACCAGGCTATTGGCTGCAAAGTGCATGACCGCCTTGATGGGATAGCTTCTAAAGATCATTTGCAAATCCTCTTCATTGCCAAGGTCTCCCTTAACAAAAATAGCCCGGCTATCAACGGCCTCTCGGTGACCCGTAGACAGGTTATCCAATACAACGACCTCTTCTTTTTCGACTAAATCCTTCACAAGATGGCTGCCAATGTATCCAGCCCCGCCGACAACGAGAATCATAGTTCATTTCCCCTTACATTAAATTCTATACCGTAAGTATTATAGCACTTTTAGCCAACGACCGCTTGTCAGGTGTATTTGCTAATAATTCCCTATTAAAATCTCCTGGTGTCAGGCATCTTTTTTCATTGTATTTTCATACTTCGACTATTAAAATCAACAATAAGATTTAATTTTTAGGAGGCCCCACCATGAAACTGAGCAGTGAAGAAATTGAGATATTAAAAATCATCGAAGAAGACCATAAGCTTTCCGTTGAAACGATTGCATCCATGGTACTTAGCAGCGAAGAAAAAGTTAAAGCGGCGATTGAAAAATTAGAACAAGAAAAAATCATTATCAGTTACCCGACCTTAATCGATTGGAGCAAAGTAGAAGGTCAGGAAAACATCATTGCGATGATTGATGTAAAAGTAACCCCGAAGCGCGGGGTCGGCTTTGATGAGGTAGCGGAGCGAATTTATCGTTTCCCGGAAGTGACTTCCCTTTATCTTATGAGCGGAGCCTACGATTTGTCGATAACCGTTGAAGGTAAAACGATGACCCAAATTGCAACCTTCGTATCGGAAAAATTATCAACGATTGATAATGTCATTTCCACCACCACCCATTTCATGCTGAAAAAATATAAGCATGACGGGGTCATCTTTGGCGGTGGCGATGAGAAAGATAAACGAATGGTGGTTACACCATGAAACAGGATTATTCCCATTATCTTTCCAAAACTGCAAAAGAGCTTCAGCCATCCGGCATAAGGAAATTTTTCGATTTGGCCGCCAGTATGAAGGACGTGATTTCACTGGGAGTCGGAGAGCCCGACTTTATCACTCCCTGGAACATTCGCGAAGCAGCCATTTTATCTTTAGAACAGGGTGAAACCTCCTATACGGCGAATCCTGGGCTGCTCGAACTGCGACAAGAAATCACCAACTATCTGGGAACCAGATTTGGGGTCGAGTACGATCCTAAAAATCAAATTATTGTGACAATCGGAGCCAGCCAGGCTATTGACCTCGCCTTCCGGGCAATTTTAAACCAAGGTGATGAAGTCTTGATTGTAGAACCGGCCTTTGTTTCCTATGCCCCGCTAGTGTCGATTGCCGGCGGAACACCTATACCACTTTCAACTTCACCTGCGAATGGGTTTAAATTGACACCTGAGCAGCTCGAAAATGCCATCACGGAAAAAACAAAGGCAATTTTGCTTTGTTTTCCGAACAATCCAACTGGCACTTCCTTAAACAAGGAGGAACTAACGGAAATCGCCAGAATCGTCGAGAAGCATGATCTAATTGTGGTATCAGACGAGATATACGCAGAATTAACCTATGATGAAGTCTTTACGAGCTTCTCTGCCCTTGAGGGCATGTATGACCGAACCATTTTAATCAACGGTTTCTCCAAAGGCTTTGCAATGACCGGCTGGCGTTTAGGTTTCCTTGCGGCTCCAGCACCCTTTGTGGAAGTTATGCTGAAAATTTTCCAATATACAACGATGTGCGCCCCGACGATGCTGCAGCAAGGTGCAATTGAGGCGCTCCGCAACAGTTATCATGATGTGGAAACGATGAAACGAAGCTATCGCAGAAGGCGGAACTTTGTCGTCCAGACATTGAATAAGATTGGTTTGGATTGCCACATTCCCGGCGGCGCCTTTTATGTGTTTCCATCCATAAAAGCAACCGGCCTGACCTCGGAACAATTTGCGGAAGAACTGCTCATCCAGGAACGAGTTGCAGTCGTTCCCGGCCATGTGTTTGGTGAAAGCGGCGAAGGGTATGTACGTTGCTCTTATGCTACCTCGATGGCCCAGCTTCAAGAAGCGCTCAAGAGAATGCAGCGGTTTTTGGAATCGAAGGGTGTCTATGGGGAAAATGCTGTAGAAATATTGAAATAAACGTGGAAAGCCCAATTCTGTGCGAGGAATTGGGCTTTTCTAAATTATAATGGGAAATTTTGATTTTTTGAAGTTCAATAGAAGCATTTATTTGGAAGTTAAATTATAACTGAAGGTGAAATTTAAGTTTAGCTAACTCTCTTTCATTTCTAGCTGATTTTTCCCAGATATGTTCTTGTTCTGCTCTAATGTCAGTCACGATATTAAGTATTTCAGTAAATTTCGCCTCATTTTTGCTATCTATGGCGGCTAGTTCCTTCCTCATCCCCTCCTGGTCATTCTTCATTTCATGCTGTTCCTTCTTCATTACCTGCTGTTCTATTTTCATTTCCTGCAGCTGTTGATTAATGTTTCCTACTATCGAAATTATGCTTGATAACATCTCTTCCATTCTATCTAGTTTCTTTTCCAAGTATGTCACCTCCTATATTAACAATTATTATACACCAATTTTTCATCCGACTATCGACATCATCCGATATATTTCCATTTTTACTCAAAAAATAATGATTGAAAATCTCACAGGAAACGAATAATATATAANNATATAAAAGTATTTCAAAAATGTTCGTGTTTTCGGAGGAACTTCAATGTTTAAACTAAATGAAAATCATACAAATGCAAAAACAGAGCTTCTGGCAGGGATTACGACCTTCTTTACGATGGTTTATATCGTGGTGGTCAATCCCGTTATTCTCGCTGATGCTGGCGTGCCGTTCCAGCAGGTTTTCACGGCAACCATCATCGCTGCAGTGGTCGGGACTCTTTGGATGGGGCTTTTCGCCAACTATCCAATCGCTATCGCCCCAGGGATGGGTCTTAACGCGTATTTCGCCTATTCTGTCGTCGGCGGCCACCAGGGTATCACCTATCAAACAGCCTTTGCCGCTGTCTTTATTGCCGGTCTTATTTTTGTTATCTTGTCATTAACTCCTTTACGGGAAAAATTAATCGATGCCATTCCGGATAATCTCAAACATGGGATTACCGCCGGAATCGGCTTATTCATTGCTTTTATCGGACTTCGCCTGACAAAAATTATTACAGCGCATCCGACAAATCTTGTTGGGCTGGGCGATCTCCATGACCCGTCAGCGATATTGACACTGGTCGGACTCGCTATCACCCTTGTATTAATGATGCTGCGCGTTAATGGAGCATTATTTTTTGGAATGATTGTGACTGGTCTCATCGCTTTTTTCACAGGTCAGCTTTCCTTTAAAAATGGATTCATGGCCCTGCCTTCTCTGCCGGAAGGGCTTATGATTGGGAATCCTATCACCGCATTTGGTGATGTGGTTCAGCACAGTCTTTATGCCGTTGTTTTTTCCTTCATACTTGTTACCATTTTTGATACGACCGGAACGATGATCGGTGTCGCAAACCAAGCAGGCCTAATGAAAAACGGCAAATTTCCACGGGCGCGTCAGGCATTGCTGTCTGATTCTATTGCAACAGCAATTGGCGCCATGTTTGGGACGAGCCCAACCACAGCTTATATTGAATCATCATCAGGCGTTGCAGCAGGCGGACGGACAGGCTTAACTTCACTTACTGTCGCAGCTCTATTTATCCTGTCTGCATTTTTTGGCCCGCTCGTCAGCGCTGTTTCAGGAATTTCCGCCATTACAGCACCTGCACTTATCATTGTCGGAAGCCTGATGATGGGAAGTATTGCGAAAATTCGCTGGGACGAGCTCGACGAAGCTTTCCCGGCCTTCCTGACGATTCTTGCCATGCCATTAACATCAAGTATTGCAACAGGAATCGCACTTGGATTTATCAGCTATCCGCTATTAAAATTAGTCAAAGGCAAATGGCGCGAAGTACATCCGCTGCTATATGTGTTTGCGGTTCTGTTCTTTTATCAACTTGCATTCTTGCAGCATTAAGTAAGAAAAGCGCAAGCGCCTCGGTAAGCCCCGACAAGCATAAGACGTTCCCAATAGGAAGGTGCCTTTTCCTTCCTATTGGAAGTGGCTTAGACCAGAGAGGGGCTAGGCGCTGAAGCTGGACAATTCTCAAAGTCGAATTTTCTAAAAAGTCCAATTCGCATAGGAATTGGACTTTTGTTTTGCCTCTAATAAAAATCCCACAGTTTAAACAGGACAAGCACCCTCACGAATACTATCGCTCGTCATACCATATAGATGTACCACTATTTGAAAAAAGTGAGGAGATTAAATGAAACTTTATTTAGACCCGGGACACGGCGGCACAGATCCAGGTGCACAGGGAAATGGTCTAAACGAGAAAGATTTAACATTAGATATTGCGTTAAAAATCCGTAATATTTTACTAAATAATTATGAAAATATTGAAGTGATGATGAGCCGCACTGGCGATATTACAAAAAGCTTAAGCCAGCGGACGAATGAGGCAAATGCTTGGAAGGCTGATTTTTATATGTCTATCCACATCAATGCCAACAGCGGCACTGCCACAGGATATGAGGACTATATTCATACCAGCTTATCCGACAACTCCACAACAGCTAAATATCGGGATATTATCCATGCCGAAGTCATCAAACTGAATCAACTTAGGGACCGAGGTAAGAAAAAGGCTAATTTCCATGTTCTTCGTGAATCAAAGATGCCGGCCATGCTATCCGAAAACGGCTTCATTGACAATCCCCAAGATGCAGCCCTCATGAAGCAGACATCTTGGCGTCAAAATGTCGCTCAAGGTCATGCCAACGGGATTGCACTAGCATTTAACCTAAAGCCAAAATCCACTGCTCCCGCCGGAACGATCTACAAAGTCATTGCCGGTTCCTTCAAGTTGAGAGAAAATGCGGACAAGCGCGTTGCCTTCCTGCACTCAGTCGGTATTGAATCATTTGTAGTGACCACAACGATTTCAGGTGAAACCCGATACCGCGTTCAGGCCGGCGCTTTTTCTAGCCGTACAAATGCTGAAACACGCTTGCAGGAGGTCAAAAACGCTGGAATTACAGATGCCTTTATTGAGGCAGAGGCTCCAAGTACAAGCCCACCACCTGCAGAACCAACAGGCTATTCGATCCTTGGCCCGACATATCTTTCCCCGGAACACTTGAATCTGTTTGTAAAAACAGTCAATCCGAACGCAATTGAGATAGGCAAATATTATTTAACCTTCGGTGAATATTATGGAATTAGGGGTGACATCGCCTTCGCTCAAGCCTTGCACGAAACCGACTATTTCCGCTTTACCGGTGTAGTCCAGCCTGATCAAAACAACTTTGCTGGAATTGGAGCTACAGGACCGGATAATCCAGGTGCGACCTTTAATACCCAAGAAGAAGGAGTACTGGCTCACCTGCAGCACCTATTCGCTTACGCTTCTACCGAGCCATTGCCAAATCAATATCCCTTAGTTGATCCCCGCTTCAATCTCGTAACAAGAGGGTCTGCTCCAACTTGGACTGCTTTAAACGGGAAATGGGCGGTGCCAGGCACCACTTACGGACAATCCATTTTGGACCTTTACAAACGAATGATCAACTTCACGAAACTTAATCTAGATAATGTCCTCAATGACATCAACAAGCCGGATTCTCGCTGAATCCGGCATTTTCCCTCATTTTATAAAAATCCTACTTTATCCAAACACCGCTAGTATTAAAATAATACTTTTTACCGCTGATGAGCACCCAGCCCGTTTTCATCGCACCGCTGCTGTCCAGGTAGTACCACTTCACTCCATCCTTCAGCCAGCCCGTCCGCATCGCACCGCTCGCATCCAGATAGTACCACTTC
>NZ_JBALPP010000006.1:44126-66659 GCF_036965425.1 Neobacillus drentensis
CATCCAGATAGTACCACTTAGCTCCATCTTTCAGCCAGCCCGTCTTCATGGCTCCGCTGCCAGCCAGATAGTACCATTTACCCCCATCCTTTAACCAGCCCGTTTTCATCACGCCGCTCGCATCAAGGTAGTACCATTTGCCGCCGTCTAACAGCCAGCCGGTCTGCAACTCACTGGTTTTCAAATCATAATAATACCACTTGCCATTTGCTAAAACCCAGCCGAATAGCAGTGGAACCCCATTATTTTCCTGTCCTTTTTTAAAAAAAGTATAACTTACTTTACTGCCTTTTGAAGCGGGCTGGACAAATCCATCCTTTGAATTATAAGTTGTCACAACCGCGCCGCCGCCGCGCAAATTCACAGAACTGCCGGTAAAAATTTTCTCATTCAGCGTATCAAAAAACGGATCACCCTTGAATCCGTATGGACCGGCCCCTTCTTTTAATAAGAGCGCAATCCGGAAATTGGTCATTAATTTTCCAAACGTCATATCAGGACTGATATACTTTTTCGCCACATCCTCAATGGCCTTATAATTATTATTCGGATTCGCTAAAATTTCTTTAAAAATCCGATTTCCCTGCCCGGTTTGAATTTTTAGATACTGACCAAACAAATAAGACAGAGAATAATTGGCAAGTGTATCTCCGTTATAATCCCAATACAACAGAGAATGTCCATTTCTGATGGACGAAGAAAGGTTATAATACTCAATCCGGTCGGAAAGACCGTGCCCCAAATAGATTTGCTCGGCTGCCATCGATAAAGCCTCATCCAGCCATGTATCCATACCATCACTATTTCCTTCAATTAACGCATTTTGATTGAAGTTCACCATATGCTGAAACTCGTGGGCAAGCGTCTCATAAGCGCCAGTGACATCCTTTGCCGAACCTATGCCCATTGTTGGATACGTATCCATATAAAAAATCTCTGACTGATTGGAATGATCGACATTGTATAAATCCCCGGAATAAAAATACCCGGCGATATAGCCGCCGCCACTGGTATCCGAATATCCATCCTGAATGTCATAGCATAAAATATTTATTTTTCCATCATGGTCCACATCCGATTCCGGCCCAAAATTAGTGGTCACAGTGGAATAAATCTTATTGTCAAATTCCGTCCCTAATTTTTCAGCATCAGAATCAGTAATTTGGTTATCATAAACCCATACATTCGCTTTTGCTCCGCTGTAAGCTAAGCGGGCATTAATTTGCGTATCTGTATTCGTCGTTAGATCTGACACCCAAAATAACTTTTGATCGCCGATTTTATATACCGGCATCAAAGACCGGGCGCTTTTTCGAACCAGCTTGCCTTTATAAGCTGAATGGTCAAATGGTTTATTATAGTCAATCTTATAAGCCTCACGATTCAAACTTGCACTGGTCGTGACCTTCATTTTTTTCACATTAAAAGCCCCGGAGGCCTGAATCGCCTCTCCATCAACAGACTCATTACTAATAACCGCATATCGATCGTCCGGTACACTGTCCCTCGGCGCAGCATAAAACGGATTTGCCACCTTAAAAGTAAGCACATCAGCATAATAAGGATCATCACTAGATTTCGAAATTCCTATTCTCATATAAATATAAGGCTGATCGCTGAAATCACTTTTGGCCAATTCTGTATTTAAATAAACACCATTATACCCGGTCATATCATAATCTGCACTGCCTAAGAATTCTAAAGAACCCGCCGCTTCTTTATATAGTTCGAGGGTCAAAAGACTATCTTTTTCCGTAGATGAATCTGACTCGTAGGTCAACTTCACATTCATCAGATCCGAACTAACAGAAGTCACATCATCAAAATAAATATAATGATAACTGCCAACACTATCATATAAATCATCAACAAAATCGCCATTCGCAATTAAAGGATAATCCTGTGGATCCATAAAATCCGCTTTCTTTACCGATTGCTTCGGTGCTTTTTCCGAAGATAATTTCTGGCTCATCGTCTTCTCAGGCGTTGCCGCTGCCGAATCCATCCCCTCGGCAAACCCCACCGCAGGCACCAGCACAAGCTGAAGCGCAAGTATTACCGCTGCAAATCTCCGCACTTCCTCTAACCCCATTTCCATTAAAAGTCTATTAGTATTCTACTATTAAACTCTCGTAATTTCATTCCCATTTTTATTCCAAAAGCAACCCTATGTAGTCACTGAACCAGTCTATCGCTAATATCTAGTGATGCAGATTTCTGCAAATTTTTTGTACAGGCATGCAAATTGAAAGAAGCCTCCACAAAATGTGAAGACTCCGATCATTAAAATGGAACTTTTTTATAATACCGTCTCGTCGTCAGCGGATGGTTCCTTTGCGCTTCTAAATGGCAGCTGACCCTTTCGAGAAGACTCGCAAACACGATCGGTGAGATTATACCCCTTAATTCCTCCGAAATCCCCTCTAACGGATAATCCTTCGTATCAAAAACGGTTACCTCTCTGGAGTAATGCTCAGCAAACCGCTCTACTCTCTCTATCAGAGGGCGGGTGGGATTCTCGCCTTTGAGCAGAATTAAACTCGTATCCTTCTCCACCAGCTCTAACGTGCCGTGAAAGAAATCGGAGGCATGGACAGGACGGGTTTTGATCCATTGCATTTCTTCTAAAATACACATCCCGTAGTAATAGGTTTGCCCCCAATCTACGCCTGCACCGGAAAGAATATGGTAAGACGTTCTCTTATGGTTTTGGGCAAATGCGGATGCCCGCTGCTCGGCTGCTTCCTTTACTTTTAAAAGTGCGTCTGGCAGCAAGTTCATTTCCTCAATGTATTGATGGTACTGCGGGAATTCCTTTCGTTTATACATCAGGCGGAACGCTATCAAATAGGACTGGATGTAAAACGACTCACATGAGGTATCGTCCTCCGCAAAATTAACGAAGGTGTAATCCGTTAATTTCGCTAACGGTGTATCGGCATGGCCAACCAGGCTGATGGTCGTCGCCCCTTTTTCACGGGCAAATTCCGCCGCTGCCACCGTCTCTTTGGTTGTACCGGATAAGGAAGGCATAATCACTAAGGAATGTTGGTTTAAGTGTTGATGATGCATCACCATTAATTCCGATGAGATTTCAGTAAAAACAGGCAGGGTGGAATACGTTTTTAAGATGTATTCAGCAGGATACATGAGAATTGCGGCGCCGCCTGTACCTACAAAAAATACATTTTTTATTTCTGACATGGAATCAATGGCCGCATCCAGCTCATCCTTAAGAGACAACGCTCCCTTTTGAATTCTTAAATACCGTTCCGAGTCGAAATTGAACATTACATCCCCCCCTTAATACTCCATTTTCCGGTAATAGCGTCTCATCTCCAACGGATGATTGCGTTCCCGCTCCAGATACACACTGATCCGTCCGGTTAAGGCCCAGTTTACGCTAATGGCCAAATGTTTCCTGAACTCCTCACTGATTCCATCCAAGGCATAATCCTTTGTATCCAGAATGAATAGCTCTTTTGTAATTTTTTCAGCAAATCGCTCGACCCGCTCCACCAGCGGACGGGTTTCATCTTCTCCTTTGAAAAGGATAACGCTTGTATCTTCTTCGACAAGCTCGAGTGTCCCGTGGAAAAACTCCGCCGCATGGATCGATTTAGACTTGATCCATTGCATTTCCTCTAAAATGCACATCGCATAGGAATAAGTGTTGCCCCAAAGATTGCCCGCCCCGACCAGCATGTGGTACCCGGTATCCTTGTGCTTAATGGCGAATTGCTCTGCCCGTTCGTCAAAGGCTTCGAGCGCCTTGACCATGCCTTGCGGGAGAAGTTCCAATTCTTTCGCAAATTGATTATATTGCGGGAACTCGTCGTTGTTATGGATGAGACGGAAGGTCAAGAGCTGTAAATATAGAAAGAAGGTATCAAAGGAATGCTTTTCATCAGGAGCCAAAATGCAATAATCGACGGCTTCGGTGAGCGGGGTGCCTGCCTTCGCCACCAGCCCAATCGTCGTCGCCCCCTTATCCTTGCAGAACTGGGCGGCAGCGACCGTTTCTTTCGTAGTACCGGTGACAGAAGCGAACACACATACAGAGTCTTTTGTCAGGTGACGGTTGTTCATGACTAGCAGCTCCGCCGCAATCTCCGCATGAACTTCTAAAGAGGAATTCGATTTCAAGATATATTCAAATGGGTACAGCATTGCAATCGTCCCGCCTGATCCGATAAGGAAAATATTCTTAAACCCCTTAGTGGCGATTTCATCCACCACCCGCTCAATCTCCGGCCTTTGTGCCAGCGCTTCCTGCCCTAAAATCTTTAAAAATAACTCAGCATCAAACTTTAACATGGTTATACCTCCAAAATTTATTTTAGTTGGTTGGCGTCAAGGCCATTAATGGACATTCTTACGCCTACAGTGTACATCCTTACCTAAAAGAGAAATGTACTCCCACCGCGGACAAAATGGTGAAAATGTCTTTCTTTGGTGCCTGACACCAAATTAACTTTCCTTTTAATACGGGACCTTCCACATGTATCGTCTGGTACTTAGCGGGTGGTTGCGGGCTTCGGCCAGCTCTTCAGCGTATTGGCGGAGCACGGCTTGTAATACAAGTGGGGCAATATAGCCTTTAACACTGTCGGCCACGGCCGTTAGGTCGAATTCCTTTGCATCAAGAACAACGACTCTTTCACCGTAACGTTGGGTGAATTCTAAGGAACGCTCTTCTAGCGGACGAGTTTCATCCAAACCTAACAACTGAATGACTGGAACGTCTTTATCTAGCACTTCAAATGGTCCATGGAAGTATTCGCCGGCATGGAGGGCATGGGAATGGATCCACTGCATTTCCATTAGCAGGCATATCGCAAACCAGTAGGCAATCCCGTAGTCAGCTCCGCTGCCCATTGTGTAAATAACCTTGTCATCCTTATAGGACTCCGCAAACGCCTTTCCCCGTGGTAAAAATTTTGCCTTTTCTTTTTCTAAAATTGGCCCTAGGTTTTCTAATGAAGAAACAACATCATTGAATTTTCCATTACCTTCTTTAGCTGCAAGGAGTCCGAAAACAAGCTCGAGCATAATCGCAGGTGATTCGTTCAGGTAATTTGCTTCTTTGCCATCTTCATAAACAATGACATATTCAGACTCATGGGCCAGCGGTGCATCAGCATCAAAGGTTAATGAAACGGTTAATGCCCCTTTTTCGCGTGCAAAGCGGGCCGCTTCCACGGTTTCTGGTGTTTTTCCGTAGTGTGAGCACAAAATTACCAGTGATTTTTCATTGAGCTTTCGCGGGTTGCGGTGAATGAATTCATTGGAGCTGTATAAATCAGAATCGATTGTTGCACTCTCACGATCTAATACATATTTACTGGCATACATCAGGGAGGAAGATCCCCCGCATGCGACGAAATAAACTCGGTCAATTTCGCGTTTTTTGAAAACCTCTAAGGCATTTTTAACGTCTGCTAACAATTTTTTGTCCTCCTTTTTTATGGGTTTTGGCATAAAACGAACCTTTTTATTGCTCCGTTATTTGGTTATCGGTGGAACATTACAAAATATCGGCGAATTTGAATGAGATATCGGCGGATTTTCAAATTTATCGGCGGATTTTTCATTTTATCGGCGAATTTCCGGGGTATATCGGCGAATCGACAATCGCTCACTTATCACATCAATTTATTAGAAAGAAGAACCCGCAGTATCGGTGAAAAATGGGGCCAGTGTCCGCAACGATTTTTCTATCGCTGCGTCTGGGTCCAGCAAATACTCTGAAGCAGTAAACTCTAGTGTCAAAGCACCCTCATAATTGTACTCACTCAGCGTCCCGATGTATTTCTCCAATGGCAGATTCCCGTCGCCCCAGGCTAAATGTCCGCCTGGATTCCCATCAATAAAATGGATATGGGCAAAATCCTCCTGCAGCCTCTCAAAATAGGAAGACAGCTCTTCGCCTTCCACCGCCAACGGAATCGTATCGACCATTCCTTTTAAATAAGGAGAGGGAATCGATTCGAGCATCTCCGCTAAGTCAGGCAGCGTACAAATCAAATTCGACTCAATTTTTTGCAAAGGCTCAAGCGCCAAAACCACTCCTTGTTCCGAAGCATAAGCCGTCAGCTGCTCCAGCGAGTCCCGGCACCGCCTCCATGCCTCCTCCCTGCTTTCATTCCGGTAACCCCAGCCGGCCGTGACCAACACCATTGGCGCTGCTAATTCAACAGCCGTCTCAACCGATTTTTTAAAATAAGCAATACTTCTTTCACGAATCACGAGCTCCTTGGCGGCCAAATTGATTGGGTACATGCATTGCTCAGGAGTGAAGCAGACGACCTTCAGCCCCCGCTGATCGATCTCTCCCTTAATCTGACGAACCTGAGCAAGCGGCAAATCCTCTACATACAAGTGCGGCGATGCGCCCCATAACTCAATTTGTTCAAACTCAAACTTCACCATCGCATCCAAAAAATACTCCAGCGGATAATGCAGATAATGAAAATTCATGCCCGTGATCTGCGAACGTTTCAAATTTCCCATCCCATTCCATTCCTCCATCATCCATTTGGTATATACCATTTCCTCCGTCCAGGCTGAAAAAGGGAAGCATTCCCCTAATCAACCCTTCACACTGCCAGCCGACAGCCCGCGCACAAATTGTTTTTGAAAGAGAATATAGGCAATAATCATCGGCAGCGCAGAAATTCCTAAGCCGGCCAATTGGATTCCAAAATTAGTATTCAATTGACTCCGCAAATTCATTAGACCAACTGGAATCGTTCGAAGCGCAGAATCCTCCACGAATACCAGCGCGAACATAAATTCATTCCAGACATTCATCCCCGCCAGCAACGCGCAGGAAGCAATAATCGGCTTCCCCATCGGAATGATAATGTGCCAATACACCTTCCAGCTATTACAGCCATCGATAATTGCAGACTCCTCAAGCTCTCGCGGGATGGATAAAAAGTAAGATCTCATTAAGAAAATCGCAAACGGCAATTGAAACGCCACATACGGAAGAATTAACGCCCAATACGTATTGTAAAGACCCAGCCCCTGCAGCAATTTAAACAAAGGAATCAAGCTGACCTGTGGTGCCAGCATTAAACCGCTTAAAATCAGGACAAGCACCAGATTTTGGCCTTTAAAATGGAAACGGCTCAAGCCAAAAGCCGCCATCGACCCGAGCAGCAGCACCGCCAGCACTGAAACAAGCGTCACGAGCACACTATTTAAAAAGAATTGGCCGATACCCGCGTCCCAGGCAGCTTTATAATTGCTCCACAGCCATTCCTTTGGCAGCGACCACGTATTCAAGAAAAAATCACTATTCGATTTCAGTCCGCTTAAGGCAAGCCAGATAATCGGGTAAATGATCAATAAAGCGAAGACACTAAACCAGATGAACACCACAGATTGAAACAATCTATTTTTGACCAAGGTCAAGTTAACCCGCGAACTGCGAAACTCCGCCACTTTTTCCGTATTCACCAAAGGTTCCATACCAGCTACACCTCCTGTCCCGATTTCCCTAATTTCAACTGAACCAAAGACAGGGTCAGCGTTATCACAAAAATCACTGTTCCGATTGTTGAGGCATAGCCCATTTCATCATTTCGGAAGGCCGCCCGGTACAGCATCGTCCCCAGCACTTCCGTCGAACGGCCCGGTCCCCCGTTAGTCATAATGTACACTTCATCAAACACCTTAAACGCGCCAATCACGGTGATCACCGTGCCAACTAGAATCATTTCCTTAATCTGCGGCAAGGTAATAAACAGGAACGTTTTAATTTTAGAAGCGCCATCAATCATCGCCGCTTCATAGTATTCATACGGAATTTTTTGCATCGCTAAAATGAACAGCATCGTCATATAGCCGGTATACTGCCATTGTGACACCGCAACGACCGCGTATATGGCCACTTCACTATCACCAAGCCAGGAGCGTGCCCATTCCGACTGTCCAATCGCCTTCAAGGCACCATTAACCAAGCCGACTTCCGGATTATAAAGGAGCTGCCAGAGCAATCCGACAACCGCAATCGATACAACAGACGGAATAAAAAACACCGTCCGGAAAAAGGGCTGGAACCTTCGAATCAATTTATCTTCTAAAATAGCAGCAATAACCAAACCGCCGCCGACTTGAAACAGTAACGAAATGACCGCGTATAAGGAATTATTTTTCAAAGCCGTAAAAAAGATCGGGTCTTTAAAAAGCCTCCCGTAATACTCTAAGCCAACAAATGCTTTCCCCACCTCGAACGAATTCCACCTAAATAAGCTATTGTAGAGATTTAAGACAATCGGCAGAAACACAAACATGAGAATGAGAAGGAGTGCCGGCAAAATAAATAGTAAGGCCGTACGGCTATTGCGAAAGGTTCTTGTCATATCTTCTCCCTCCTGGAAGGGGGCAGGCAAATCGCAAGCAAATGCCTGCCCTTCTCATTCTTATTCCACTTCACTTTGGACTTGCTTCGCTACCTTTTGAACTTCTTTAATAATTTGTTCCGGTGTTTTCGATCCATCCAGCAAGAGCTGGATATTAGATAAATACACATCCGCCACTTTTGCGTGAACATCAGTATCAAGCCACTCCGCCATGCCTTCTGCTTTCTTCATCGCCTCAACACCTTCAGCCACTTCCTTCAAAGCTGTGTCTGGGTTTGTGGCTCCGTCAATCGGGCTTGGCCAACCGATTTCTTTGACCAGCTTCAAAGAATTTTCTTTGCTTGTTAAGAATTTCAGGAACTGGATTGCTTCTTTAGGATGCTTGGTTTTCGAAGAAACGATAAAGCCATCTGGTGCGCCGGTGATGAAATTCTGGTTTCCTTTTCCATCGGCAATCGACGGCATCGGGAAGAAGCCCCAATTGCCCTTCATGTTTTTATCCATATCGGCAAATTCCTCTAGTTCCACATACATAATCGCGCCCTTGCCGGCGAAGAATAATTGCTTCGCCATATCATGTGAGCTGGAGTTGACATTTTTCATAAAATAACCCTTTTTATTCAAATCTGCTAACAGTTCCATCGCTTTGACATAGCCTGGGTCAGTGAATTCGCCTGAACCTGGATTATAGTCTTTCATTCTTACATCCTGAGAAACTTCTTTTTGGTTTAATCCTGTTAAGTAATGAATCGCGGCCCATGGATCTTGATTTCCAAGAATGAGCGGAGTTTCACCGCCCTTTTTCAACGTATCGAGAGTCTGTAAAAATTCATCCCAGGTCGCGGGCTCCTGCAGGTTATATTTTTCAAAAATTTTCTTGTTGTAAACAAAGAATTTACCATTGAATCGAAGCGGGATACCGTAGTTTTTTCCGTCAGAGGTGAAAGGCTGCAGGGATGCTGGAATAAAGCTGTTCTTCCAAGCTGTATCTTCATTTAGATACGGGGTCAAATCTAGGGCTGCATTGGCGCGGACGAACTTGCGGGCAAATTCGCCGGACCAGGAGAACATGATGTCCGGAACCTCGTTGCCACCGAGGATGACACGAAGTTTGTCCTTGATCGGTTCATCGGCAATGGCTTCCATCTTAATCTTGATGTTAGGATTCTGCTTTTCAAAATCTTTAACCACTTCTTCAAAATAGGGAGCGTATTCTGGCTGCGGCCACTTATGCAGAAACTTTAACACTACTTTTCCCGACTCATCTTCCTTTGTGGACGAAGAGCTCGAGCACCCCGCGAGCAACAGGGCGAACACCAACATGAATGTTAAGACCAGCTTTGTTTTCATAGCAATAAACCCTCCTTATTTTTATAAAAATTAAAATGGAATCCCATAGCCAAAAGCGCCCTCGACCAGACAGGTTTTGGCTGCGAATTTTGCGCCTTCTTCCAAGCTGCTTTCTAATTGATTTCCAGCTAAATGATGCAGAATAAACGCTGTAAAAAAGGAGTCGCCGGCACCGAGTGTATCCACTGGCTGAACAAAATGCGGCTCTTGACGGTAAAAATTCTCGCCATCAAAAACCACCGCGCCCCGCGAGCCCATCGTGCCAATCGCCAGCCTGCTGCCAAAGTTATAAACTCGTTTTAATAGATTCTCAGCTTCCTCAACAGCCAGCTGCCCGCATGAAAGGAGACTAATATCAATATGGGGGCAATTTTGTTGTAGCAATGAATCAGTGTAGTCACTCGAAAAATCATAGGATACGAGAATGCCCGCTTCCTTCAATTTTGGCAGCTCTGTATCCATATCGCTGTAGATGCTGCTATGAGCTAGATTGAAAGATTTAACATAGTCGAGGTCTTCGTTGTTAAGAACAATTGGATGATCCTTCTGTACACCTCCACCATTCCCGCCAATAAATACCCGGTCGCCATCAACTAAATCGACCGCGGCAAAACCGTTTTCTCCTTTATGCTGGCGACATTTTGAAATATCCACATCCAAGCTTTTTAATGTTTCAATAATATGTACTGCCGCTAAATCATTCCCGAAAACGCCTAGATAGGCGGATTCAATCCCTAATTGCTTGGCATAGACGGCGAAATTCAGGGCGTTCCCGCCGGGATACATCGTTTTTTTATACATATATTTATCGACCACATTATCGCCTACACCAATTACCTTCATCTCAGTTCCCTCCCTTAATGGTATATACCATTTCATGTAGATCTGAAACAAAATCATTTCAGATTCAGTTCAGAATAAAACCTTACGATATCGCTTCTAGTTAAAGAAGTGGAAAATTCTATTTCTTGGTCGTGGGGGTCGTAGGCGACGGACTCCTGATATATACACGGACTTTCGGAGCGGATTTTTAATAGCTTACTATCACTTTCCTCCGAAAAAGTAACCTGCATTTGCTCCTTTGCCTTGACTAGAACAATCCCGTATTGATCCTCCAAGATTTGATAGAGAGATACATTATCGAAGATAAACTGTTCGAGATTTGGACATAGTTTTTCAGAAATAAACGATTCTTCGATCGCTACCGGCATTTCATTGACTGAGCGCAATCGTTTTAAGGAGATAAGTGTTTCTCCGATTGGCACATTCAATTTCCTGGCGATATGGGGCTTGGCCACGGTCTTTCCGATGGAAAGCACCTTTGTGCTGGGAATAAACCCCTTGTTCATCATATTTTTCGTAAAACTATTAAAGGTAATAAAGTCCATTTCAATTTTATTGTTGGTGATGAACGTTCCCGCGCCTACCCGCCGCTCGACCACACCTTCTCTTTCCAGGACTGAAAGTGTGTGCCTCGCCGTCATCCGGCTGATTTGAAATTGCTCTGCCAGCTCCCTTTCAGACGGAAGCTTATCCCCGTGCTTCAGCTTTCCACTCTCAATATCATCTAGAATCTTTTCCTTTAGCTGCTTATAAAAAGGAACCTGATCTTCTTCGTCTCGTATCATTCTGCTCATCTGATATATTCCCCTATTTTAGTTAATGGTCACTCCTAAAACTAATTGTTGAGGTTCCTACAAAATTTGTCAATCTCAATAATGGTATATACCAATTTAAGTAATTATTTAAAAAATAGGGTCCATTAAAACGCTTTCAACTTTGCTAGTTAAGTAGATAGTCAATTGCTTGTGGGTTGAATTTAGAATAGTCCAAATTTTCATTTCAGTCAATGAGGTTTCAATAAACAAATTTCGACGATTCTTGCAAAAGATTTTTTTATGTTAATAATCTAACGAATGAGTAAAAATCAGCTCCAAAAACCACTTTTGTGCATAAAAATCGACTGTTTCAAGCGAAAATGCCCTTCAAAAGTGATTTTGTGACATTCGATAAGCTGTGCTATTCCGGCTATGGTAAAGGTACCCGGGAATATCAAGTATAGCGCGCTTTCTGAAAGGAATTTACCATTGGAAAGCTTCGAAAAATTAGTAGAACAGTACCAGCCGATGATCCAAAAGATTATCAACTCGCTCCATCTTTACAAAAACAAAGATGAATTTTACCAGCAGGCGCTCATCGCCCTGTGGGAGGCAAGCAGGCGTTTCAATCCTGAAAAAGGAAGCTTTACTAACTATGCCTACTCCTATATACGCGGCCACCTTCTCATGGAATTAGGCAAATCGTATCGGGACAGCGAACGAAACCTTTACCCTAAGGAAGAATTTTGGACCGCCATTGAAGACGATCATTCAGCCTGTCCAATGGAAAAAGAAACTCTATTAACCTATTGCTCCACGCTGACACCAAACCAAAGAAAGTGGGTCCGCGATTCGGTCTTCTACGGTTTTTCGATTAGAGAGATTGCCGAACGGGAGAAGGTTTCGGTCTCAGCTGTCAAACAATGGCGTACGGGTGCGAGGGAAAAGATAAAGGACTTGATTCTTTCTGTCGAAAACATTTAATTCTACCTGACACGCTTCTCCATTTTTCCGCTGTTCTGTTTGCTATTTTAAGTAATAGATATCCACGAACTTGACCATACTGATGAAGGAATTCGTTCAGGTAGGAGTGGTTTTAATGGAAGAGCGGGAAAGTTTTTTCACAGGATTGCTATGGGGTACAGCGCTAAGCATCCCATTATGGCTGGCCTTATTAGGATGGGTAAAAATAATCCTCCATCTATTATAAATTTCGATTAGCTGATAAAGGGTATGCGGTCCCCAATATCGGCTTTTTTATTTAAAAAAACCGGAATACCCTTTCCTTTAACCAAAAATATGCTAAAATACCGAAGAAAAATAGAAAAAAGGAGGATCAACTTGAAGTCCTTCACTAAGAATCTATTAACAACACAAGAATTCAATCAAGTTAATGAAGAGGAGTTATTTGAAAGAATAAAACTCATTTCTTATATGCTGATTTTCACCTATCCATGTTTTTTCATCGTCGACTTTATTTTTTATAAAAATCTCGACAAGCCCATTTTTAAATGGGTGCTCGAAAGCGTACATCTTGCTGGACTGGTGATATCACTCATATTTCTAATGATCTACCCGAATAAGATAGCTCCTAAAGGTTTGATCGTAAGTGGCTATGTTTCCCTCTATTTGTTGATAGGAGCCGTTTCCTCTATTAACAGCCAGCTATTCACCGGAAACATTTACGCCTATATCATAATATTACTGGGAGTCGCGGCCATCTTCCCGATTCGTCCCAGGAATCTATTATTCCAGTATGTCACCGTCCATATTTTATTCTTAATCGGCTTATATCTAATTGAGCCCCATCATTATTCGTACCTCTCCATATTAATTAACTCGACAGGGACCGCCGTCATTTCATTTACCATTGCACTGGCCTTCTATTCGTTTCGAAAAAATGACTATTTAAACAAGCAGAAGCTTAGCCGGAATGAGGAAAGTTTTCGGAGACTATTTAATTTGAATCCAAACCCGTTAATTCTGACAAAGCTCGATAGTGATGAGATTGTCCTCATTAATAAACAAGCGGTCGAATACTACCCGGAACATGTTGATACAAGCTTTTTTTTCAGCAGTCCAAATGAGAAGCAGGAAATTTTAAATAGGCTATTAAAGGAAAAAAGCATTAAAAACTATGTAACAGAGCAGCAAATTACAGCTAACGTATGGAAATGGTCACTGCTAAATTTTGAATTGGTTGATTACCTTGAGGACACCTGCATTTTAATTGATTCGACTGATATTACTGACATGAAAAAGAAAGAGGCTGAGCTCCTTCAGCATGCATCAATTGATATGCTGACTGGCATTCGCAATCGCCGCAGCGGCATTGAACTATTAAGAGAGCTGCTTAAGGAGGATAAGCAGGAATTTATCATTTGCTATATTGATATAAACAATTTGAAAATCGTCAATGATCGTTTTGGTCATTCAATTGGTGACGATCTGATTAAAACGTGCTGTGAGACAATTAGCGAAAACCTAGATCACCAGGACGTGTTATTCCGCCTAGGCGGGGACGAATTTATCGTGATCTTTTTTAAAAAGAAAATCGAAAACGTCGAGGAAGTGTAGGCTGACATTCAGTGTGCCTTCCATGAGATTAACGTTTCCAATCAGAAACCGTACGAAATCTCGGCAAGCCAGGGATATTACCACTATAAGCCGGGGACAAAGGTTACGCTCGAGGAAATTCTAGAGTCGGCAGACCAGGAGATGTACAAGAAAAAGGCGATTTATAAGGCGTTGGAAAATGTCTAAATGTTGTTATTGTGATGCTTCGGATAATAGGATACGATAGATTAGGTAATATTTACAAATTAACGGGGTAGTGTACGTATGTATAAAAATTTAATTATGGACCTCATCGCTAACCTTGCCATCTTAACTTCATCCATCGTCCTTATCCATTACTTTTTTAAAAATAAAGGCAATTTTTTCGATATTCATCACCTAAACACAAGAATCCTAAAGGGCAAGTCAAAACTATTCATTGGTTTGTTTTTTGGCATAGTTGGGTCAATCCTGATGTTTTATGGATTGCGGCTTGGCACGGGGACTCTTGTCGATTTCCGGCATTTTCCCATTATCATTAGTTCCCTTTTTGGGGGATTTCCTTCTGCATTCCTAACAGGAAGTATCATCGCTATCTCGCGAATCTTTTTTAACGGGCAAACAGATTTGCCGGCTTTCATGGGGGCTTTTAATGCCATCCACATGGCCATTGCCTGCGGTCTCATTTCCACCTATGCCACCCAATGGAGGAAATGGGTATTTTTGAATATCTATTGTTTAATTTCTATTAATCTCGCAGCTATTTATTTAATTAAGGACCTAAGCACACTGCTGCTTATTACCGTTGCTTTTTGGACGACCTCCATGATTAGTGCAATCTGTATATTCTATTTGATTAATTATCTATTAAAAACTAGTTTTCTTCAAAATCGAATAAAGGAGAACGAGGAACAATTCCGCTTAATTAGTGAGAATATGTCGGATGTTGTCATGGTGCTGGACACGACAGGAATGGCGCTTTATGCTTCTCCCTCTATCGAACTTTTTGGCGGGAAGCCGATTGAGTATATCGGAAAGTATCCTCGTGAATACATTCACCCGGATGATGTTGATCGTGTTCGAGAGATGTTCCATAAAGTGGTCATCGACAAAAGTATTTTAGTAACGGAATACCGCTGGCGGCATGCAACTGGGGATTGGATTGATGTCGATATGCGCGGAACACCCATCATTGAAAATGGAGAAGTGACAAAAGTGGTGGCTGTTTCAAGAGATATTTCTGAGCGGAAAAAGATGGAGCAGCAATTGCACTATTTGTCTAATATTGATGGCTTAACCGGATTATCGAACCGGCGCTTTTTTGATCGACAGCTTGAAAAGGAATGGATCAAGTCTGACGAGGCCAAAACACCGCTGTCACTGCTTTTTTTTGATATAGATTATTTTAAACCTTATAACGATACATATGGTCACCCAGCAGGTGATCGCTGTTTGCAAAAGATTGGTATTCTTGTCCAAGAGCTTCTTGTTCCTCCCCAGATTTCGGCCCGCTATGGCGGTGAGGAATTCGCCATCATTCTTCCGGAAACCGATTCAGCCGGAGCGGTTATCATTGCTGAGAAAGTCCGCGAGGCGATTGAGACGTTAAACATCCCTCATCAAGCTTCACAGGAATATGGGGTAATAACCGTAAGTATCGGCATTGCCACTTATCAGGACGGATCGGTTGGGTCCACCAGCGAATTAATGGAACAAGCGGACAAAGCATTGTACCAAACAAAAAATGCCGGGCGGAACCGGGTAAGCAGTTGGGGAGCATTGGCCCAATAATGAAGGCGGCTTAATCAGCCGCCTTTTTATTTTTGCTCGGGATGCATTGAGAGTTGGAATGAGGAACATTGGGGCCCTTCTATGGGACAGTTCGGGAGTTTTTACGCCAAGTTTTGTCCCATAGGGCTCTCCTATGGGACAGTTTGATAGTTTTTTCGCTAAGTTTTGTCCCATAGAGCTCTTCTATGGGACAGTTTAATAGTTTTTTACCAAGTTTTGTCCCATAGAACTTTTCTATGGGACAGTTTGATAGTTTTTTTACCAAGTTTTGTCCCATAGAGCTCTTCTATAGACAGTTTGATAGTTTTTTTACCAAGTTTTGTACCATAGAGCTCTTTTATAGACAGTTTGATAGTTTTTTCGCTAAGTGTCCCATAGGGCTCTCCTATGGGACTGATTGATCACATTTTAACTTAATTTTTGTCCTTCAGTGCAAAAAGTTTCCCATTAAACCGGTTTCTCCGCCTTTGCTTTGCTCGTAACAGGAGCAGCAACCGTGACACCTGTGGTTTCTTCGAAGTTAAATAAACTGGTTGGCAGATCTGTGAAACGCTCCAATTCGTTATATGCCGGAATACCGTGGTAGGACATATCAAGCCCCTCTTCTTCCTCTCGCTCAGATGCCCGGAAGCCAACTGTTTTTTCACAAACCTTCGCCATAAACGTTCCCCCAAGGAGCCCCCAAATAATCACGACAGCTGCCCCTAGAAGCTGTACCTTTAAAAGCGAGAAATCACCGGTGGTCAACAAGCCAGCTGACCGGTCAAATAACCCAACCGCAATTGTTCCGAACACACCGCTGAAACCATGAACAGCCACAGCCCCGACAGGATCATCCACCTTTAAATAATCGACGAATAGCGTTGAATAAATCACCAGCAAACCGCTAACCGCCCCAATTAAAACTGCACTCCATTCGGAAACAAACGCACAGCCAGCCGTAATCGCCACTAATCCCGCCAAAACACCATTGATTGTCATACTTGGGTCAGCTTTGCCAAATTTCTTCATCGTTAGGAACAAAGCAGCTGCACCACCGCTTGCTCCAGCTAACATCGTGTTAATCGCAATCGGGGCAAGCGCAGAGCTTGAGGCATCCAGGGTGCTGCCGGCATTAAACGCAAACCAGCCGAACCATAGAATAAACGCACCAGCTGAAGCCAATGGAATATTACTAGGGGCAAAAACGTTCACGCTGCCGTCAGAGTTAAACCGACCCTTCCTTGGTCCTAGCCATTTCGCCATCGAAAAAGCGGCAAAGCCGCCAACCGCATGAATCGCCGCCGAACCGGCGAAGTCCTTCATGCCTAATTTCGCCAGCCAGCCATCGCTATTCCATATCCAGTGGCCGGACAAAGGATAGATAATAATACAAATAAGAGCGGCTGTGACCACATAGGCTTTAAAATTCATCCGCTCCGCCAGTGCACCCGAAATAATCGAGATACAAGCAACCGCAAATCCCATCTGAAAAAGCACAAACGCCACACTAGGCAATTGAATTGATAAAACAATTTTTTCCGGACTGCCAATCAGGCTTGTGCCAACAATTCCAAAGGCATCCTTACCAAACATAACCCCAAAGCCAATCAGCCAAAACGCTAAGGCTCCAATCGTTAGATCGACAAAAATCTTCATCGTGACATTAACGGCATTTTTCGTCCGGACAAACCCTGCTTCCAATAAACTGAAGCCGCCTTCCATAAATAATACCATGGCCGCAGCCAGGACTACCCAAATAGTATTGATATACATAAGTTCCATTATGATCACCCCTCTCGATTTGCTAAATCATCAATATCATAATCAATTGTTCCCGTCCGAATATTGTACGCCTCCAAAATCGGATAGACGTATATTTTCCCGTCACCGTCTTCGCCTGTCTGGGCTGCCTGGACAACGGTGCGGATGGTCGACTCCACCAAATAATCGGATAGGACAATTTCCAGCTTTACTTTTGGATGCAAAGTCACCTGATAATTTTTCCCGCGGTACACACCCTGCGTATCTTTTTGTTTGCCGCGGCCAACCACCTGGGATACAGTAAAGCCAGTAATTCCTATCTTTTTCAAGCCTTTAATGGTATCTGTAAGCCTTTCAGGCCGAATAATCGCCTCAATCTTTTTCATGGAAACACCCCCCATGTTACATTTCCTAACATCAATATGTAAAAATATATAACACTAAACAACCCTTCGTCAATGGAATTTTTCCACCAATTAATCAATTCTGAATATTTAATTAATTATGTAAGCCCTTACATAAAAAAATATCCCTTTAGCAGGGATATTGAAAACTGTTTATTCAAGAAGTTTTCCTAGTGGTTTGTACAACACATCAATTAATTCTGAAGGACCGGGCACATCCGGGAAAAAGATTAACAGGTTTGCGATCAGCCATCCAAAAACTGAAAAAACAATTAAAACCACTTTATCTTTTTTTGATTTTTGTTTATTTTTTTTATCTGGGAAAGGACCATTAATAATATAAGCAGAGTCGTTCCCATTAAATAAACCATTTTCATTCTGCTTTCCCCTTCTCACTAGAAATGAGTGGGTGACCGGATTGCATTCCTTGTCTTTGAATATTGATTTTCGATGCAATGGTTACTTTTACTTTTGGAAAAATTTCATTCCAACGATGTTTTTCTTTTTTCCAAATTTCAGGATACTCGCGGTGAAAGGCGTCTGCAAACCCAAAAACATCTGCTTTCATATCCTTTTGAACTTCCTTTAATGTTTCGTTCACTCTGTTAGCAAGCTGGCTGTTTAATTGGTGCTCTAAAGCCTTCACTACTTTCGGATTCGTCACGTCTAGGTCGGTTGTATTTTGCATGATATCATCGTCCGCCTCAGCTTTCAGTACGACTTCCCATTTGCCATTTCTTATTTTCGGAATGATTTTCGAATTGGCCCGCAGTAATTTCATAGAAACATAACCTTTTGTACCTTTAGGAGTAACGGAGATGGTAGAATACTTCACTTCGTCCCTAAGCCATAAAAGCCCTCGTGTAAGGGAATCATCAATTTTACCCACCATTTTATCCCTTTTAAATATCGCCGTTCCTGTAATATAGGCAATGGTACGCTTCTCTTCCTGCCCTTCAATTGGAGGAAGAATCTTAATCCACGGAATGGCCGTATCACCAGCCTCACTTACCAACATTTCCGCGAAATCTTTGGTGGTAACCGTCATACCTATTTTTTCTTCTCCTAATTCTCGAACCACTTCTGCAAGATCACGTTCCAGAGGTGGAAGAAGACTTAATATTTTTCGAGCTCTCTCTTTGCTGATAAATAATTGAGATCGTTCTCGAAGCTCTGGCATACGAATAAAAAAATCGACATGCTCCGCAATTCCCTCTTTAGCTATCGCCTCATTGAAGATAAACACTTCGCAATGGCTCCAGAAAATTTGGCGGGGCAGCTTTTCTTGAAGAATCGACATTGCTTCAGCAATGGTATTTCCTTGTGCAGAGCGTATCAACGTCTGCATAGCTCCGCCGCCTCCTGAGCCCTCCATTCCCTGCTCACTGCCGGTGCTGCCTTTCGGTATATACAAAAGTACCGTAAGCTCCAATTTTCCATTTTGTTTTTTATCAATTCCAGCACCTCTTATCAATGCCAGATCATTTACTTCCCTTCTATCCCAACAGCCGGCTAATAAAAAAACAAAAAGAATAAGAAAAAGAAAAAAGATTTTCTTAAGGGAGGCCTTCCCATAATGGCGTCTCATCCTGTTATTGACCCTTTCATTTGCTGTCTTTTCTTTTTAATTAATGCAATAATAAGAAGGATAACCGGAAAGCCAACCTGGATGGATAGTAAATAAAAGGCAGCTGTAGTACTAAGAAAATGTGATAGTACCTGCAAATTTGGCGCAGACCATATTCCAAATAAAATTAATAAAAAGCCTATTGGGAGCACAATCGTACGAAAATCAGTAAGCTTAAGCCACTGGGCAGTCCCCAAAACAAGCACATAATAAAAAACTGTAATTTTAATAAATGTACCGGCAACCCAAAGGGCCATCACGATCGATTCCAAATGGGCCAAAAAATCAGCAATACTAATATACCGAGCCGCTACCATAACAGGATAAGTTAATGACGCTGTCAATTTTCCAAATAACAAAAGGGACATTACATTGGTCAGCACCATATAAAACATCACACTAAAAACCGATATCATTCCCCATTTCATTCCTTTATCCTGATCCCTTAAATAGGGAAAGAAAAAAGAAACAAGGATAAATTCACTAAACCAGCTTTGCAGGACAACCGAACCCTTTAAAGATGACCCTAAGCCGTTTTCCAACATCGGAAAAAAATTTTTGGTATCTAAATCCTTTAACAGCATAACAAATATAACCAAATAAAGGACTAACAAAACGGGGACAATCATCTCCGAGCATCTCCCTATCACTTCAAGGCCGCCATAGACAGCCATAGAAGAAACAATAATCATGGTCGAAAAAATAACGACCATGGGTGTCTGATGGAGGAAGGTGCCTGAAACAAACTCTCCATACTCACGGACGATAATGCCCGTTACATGAAAATAATAAAACACCAAAATCACGCCAACAATTTTCCCTGGAATTTTCCCTAGAATTTGCTCGCTGTATTCAAACATTGTTTCCTTCGGATAGAGCCTATGCAGTCGATAAGCAACAAATACAATCATAAAACCAATGAAAGATGCCCAAATCGGCGATAACCACAAATCTTGTTTGGCTGTTTTCGCAGTGATCGCAGGGACGAGCAGTAAACCGGTGGCTAAAATGGTCGGATTCATCATAAAGGCCATTTGTAATGCCGAGATTTTGCCTCGTTCAAGCATATCCACTTCAACTCCTATTCAGTTCCCTTAAGCGGGTTAGGTTTCTGCCTCTCCGGCTGCCGATTTGTATTAGAATATCCTGTCAAGCGAGGGCGCTTTTTAATGGACCACCATGGTGCTCTAATCAATACATCTTTCATCTCCTCTCCCTTCATTGGCGCCATTGGAGATAGATAGGGAACGCCAAAGGAACGGATCGTATTTAAATGAACAATGATGGCAAGAATCCCGAGCATAATCCCGAGTAACCCCAGTGTCCCTGCTGCTACAATCATAGGGAAGCGGAGCATTCTAATAGCGGTAGATGCGTTGTACCGTGGGATGGAAAAAGAAGCGACCCCTGTGAAGGCTACAACCATGACCATTGGTGCCGATACAAGCCCCGAAGAGACAGCTGCCTGGCCAATGACCAAAGCCCCAACAATACTAATGGCAGAACCGATTTGTTTGGGCAGACGGATCCCAGCCTCCCTTATGGCCTCAAACGTAATCTCCATAATAACCGCTTCAATCAGAGCAGGAAATGGAACTTGCTCTCTTGACTTCGCCATGCTTAACAAAAGGGTCGTTGGAAGCATCTCCTGATGATAGGTAAGAATCGCCACATAAGTAGACGGAAGTAGTAAGGCTATGAGCAAAAAAATATAACGCAGCCAGCGGATAAGTGTTCCAATCATAAACCGTTGATAATAATCCTCAGAAGCCTGAAACAAAGAATAAAGTGTAGTTGGTGCAATTAAAACAAACGGTGTCCCATCAACTAAAATGACTACACGACCTTCCAGCAAGCTTGATGCCGCAACATCCGGCCGTTCTGTATTTAAAATTTGCGGGAATGGTGAATAAGGATCATCCTCGATGAATTCTTCGATATAGCCGCTCTCCAATACACCGTCAATATCAATGCGGTTCAGCCTGTTATGGACTTCATCAAGCAGATGAGGATCAACAATTCCCTCGATATACATATAAACAATTTGCGTTTGGCTGTAGCGCCCCACGACTAATGATTTCATTTTTAAATTCGGACTCTTAATTTTTCTTCGTAAGAGCGAAATGTTAACACTGATTGTTTCCGTAAAGCCATCCCTGGGACCTCGAACGACAGATTCAGCTATCGGTTCCTCAATGGCACGTTTTTCCCATTTTGCCAAACCAATTGTGATGCCCTCTAGTTGTTGATCAATCAACATAACCGGATTCCCTGAAGAAATTTCCTGAACGGCATGTTTGGTGTCAGTAAAAGGTTTCACCTTCGAAACGGACAGCTTCTGCTCAAGAATCGTCTGAATGTCTGGAAGTCTCGTTGTTTCTTGCTGCATCAACGGGGAAAGTACATGTTTATCGATTTCTTCAATATTGGCCAAACCTTCTGTATAAATGAGAAGGGCTTTTGTTTTATTACCGATTAAAAAGCTGCGAAAAATAACATCGGGACAATCTGTGAAAGTAGATTTCAGGACTGCTTCATTTTCGAATAAATGAAGTGAAAGTAAATCCATCATGAATTCCTCATTTTGTTTTGTTCATTTAAACTTAGTATGCTATCAGCTTGGTTTAATTATCCAATAAGCAAAACAAAAAGGAACCTGTGCCGGTTCCTTTGTTACTGATGTTAGTTAGTATGATGAAAATAGGTCTCGAAATAGTCATTTAGTAGATTGTTTATGAAGGTTCGGGCAGTTTCGGGTACATGAAATTGCACACCATATTGGTAAAGGTCTTCAGACAGCTCTTCACTCCAAATAATGGCCCCAGGAAGGTGGATTTTTTCCTCTAGAATCTCTGCCTCAAAAGAAAAAATAATCTCTTGATCGATCATTAATTGTAGAGTGGATGTAAACCTCAATCCGCCAGGACCCATGTTTTCAATAAATACCACGGTGTTCCCCTCTTCTAAATGTAATTCTTTTGGATTAACTAACGTCATCTCTGAATCAAATGGATATTTTATTTTAATTCGGTAAGAAGTTGACGGGAAGCTAGTTGTCATTTCCTTTTTAGAAGGTTTAAATTTCAACAATT
>NZ_JBALPP010000007.1:0-29121 GCF_036965425.1 Neobacillus drentensis
ATATTCATAGTTTGTAGATTGTTATTTTATAAGAAATTTAACAATAGGCTAGAACATCAGCAAAACGGCTGTAATCCAAAGGGTGAAGGGAGTTTTTGAATGAAAAAAGGGAAAATTCTAGGAGCGGCTTTAATAAGTGCAGTAATGGGGATATCGATGTTTGCAACGGCCGCATTCGGACAACAATCTGCTAGTCAGGAATCATATCGCGTCTTGATTCAAGGCCCGTCCGCGGAAAAAGCAAAAGCTAAGGCAAGCTATGGGGACCGGTGGGAGTTTGAAGGGCAAGGATTTACAACGACGGTAAACGCTCAGCAATACCAAGCACTATTGAAAAATAAAAATTTAAAAATTGAAAGGCTTCCAGAGCTTCAGCTTGGCGTAAACCAGGAAGCAGCATCAAAACTAGCAGCAACAGCTGTTCTTAGTGATCGAACACCATGGGGAATTCAGGCAATCTATAATGATCCTAATATAGCGGCGACTTCAGGTGGCAGTGGAATAAAGGTTGCGGTGCTAGATACTGGTGTTTATAAAACGCATTCAGACCTAGCCGCAAATGTCGAACAATGTAAAGATTTTTCACAAATGAAAACGCCCCTAGTTGAGGGAAGTTGTGCTGATGGAAATGGCCATGGTACACACGTTTCTGGCACAATCCTTGCTAATGGCGGAGGCGGACAGGGGATTTACGGAGTTGCTCCGGAAGCCAGACTATGGTCTTATAAGGTATTAAATAACCGCGGAACAGGTTATTCGGATGATATTGCCGCAGCTATTCGCAAAGCAGCTGATGAGTCTGTTCGAACAGGATCCCCTGTCATTATTTCGATGTCTCTTGGTTCGAGCTCAAAGGATTCACTTATTTCTAGTGCTGTTGACTATGCCTATAACAAGGGTGTGCTAATCGTTGCGGCTGCAGGAAACGACGGTCCTGGAGACAATACCATTGGATATCCTGGAGCTTTAGTGAATGTGGTTGCTGTTGCGGCATTAGAGAATGTTCAGCAGAACGGTACCTACCGGGTAGCAGATTTTTCGTCTCGAGGCAATCCGGCTACAGATGGTGACTATGTCATTCAAGAACGGGATGTCGAGGTCTCGGCACCAGGCAGGGCAATTGAATCAACCTGGAATGACGGCGCCTATAACACGATAAGTGGTACATCGATGGCTACCCCGCACGTGTCAGGTCTTGCTGCAAAGATCTGGTCTGCAAATCCATCTTGGTCAAATGTCCAACTGCGAACAGAACTGCAAAATCGTGCCAAAGCAAATGATATTAAAGGAGGTACAGGAGCGGTTATAGGTGATGATTATGCATCAGGCTTCGGATTCCCTCGAGTAAAGTAATGGATGTGGGCCATCCTGATCTTATGTTCGGATGGCTGTGTTTAAATATTGTTTATTTTTAAAAAAATCAGAAAAATAACTGTATACAGGGTGACATTTCATGTAAAATAGTGTAAAAAAGGAAGGCAAGCTAGGTGGTTATATGGAATTTGGAGCCCTGATTAAATTCTATCGTACACAAAAAGGAATGACGCAAGCAGAGCTTGCTAAAGGAATCTGCTCTGTTCCCCATTTAAGTAAGATTGAAAACAACTCGAAAGAAGCAAATGAGGAAACGATTTCCCTTTTACTTGAGCGGCTGGAAATCGGACTGGAGGAAATGGACGAGAAAGAGGGCTTAATCCAAACCTTATTGGGGCAGCTTGGGGAGAAAATCAATTATTATTTAAAAGACAAAATCGATGAAATCTATCAAAAACTGCAGGAAATGGAGCATATCATCCCATTTTCAAAGTTTATTCATACCTACGAATTATACAAGTATCGATATCTATTATTTAAAGGATTTTTGGCCGAGGCCGAAAGCCAAAAGGATTTATTATTTAAACAAAAGAAAAATTTTTCCCAACATGAAGAGTATTTATTTCGCTACTTTAATGCGGTATGTTTAATTACGAAGGGACAGTATAAAGCTGCAGATGAATTACTCGAGGCATTGTATATTGACCCAAGTAATGATAGACCTAACGCTGAATTTTTTTATCATAGAGCAATTGTAAAAAGCGCGTTAGAGCAATCAGGACATGCCATTCATTTTGGCAAGATGGCATTGCAGCTGTTTATGAACGAACATAATTTCTTCCGGATCCTTCATACACTTATGATGCTGGGTATTAATTATACCCAATCGAATATTTATGAGGAAGCTGAAGACTGCTTCAAACACTTAATCCGCAATGCCGAATTATTAAAGCAGGATAAGCTGCTTCCGCAAATTTATCACAATATGGGCTATCTGCAAAACAAAAAGAAAAATTTTAAAGAAGCGTTAAGTTATTACGAAAAAAGCTTGGCCCTTCAGCCAATCAACAATCCGCATTATCTGGTAACCCTGTATTCTATAGGTGAAAACCAATATGCGCTTCAAGAAACGGCTAAGGCGAAAGAGTGTTTTCAGGTGGTCAGTTCCTTAGCGAAGGAGCTCGGTGTTAAAAAATATCGATTGTTAGCAGATTTTTATATTTTCCACATCGTCTCTCCAGAAAAGGCGTTTAAATACTTAGAATCAAAAGTGATTCCCTATCTTGAGGCGACAAACGAACATCATAATGATCTTACCCGCTTTTACAAAATGCTTTCAGATTTTTATAGTCAACAAGGAACCTACCTGGAAGCAGTTAACTATCTAAATAAAATTACATGAGGAGGATATAAAATGAAAAAGGCTTTTATTCTATTATTTTCTGTTGCATTATTAGTTTTATCATCACCGGTGAGCAGCGCGCAACCTGTTAATGTAGCAGATGCTACACCTACAGATCACCCAATTTTGCCTCCAGTTTAATACAATAATCATTTACCTCCTGTTCATCAGGGGGTTTTTATTTTGCGGAAAAGAGCGATACCCTGGAATGCCTCGTTGAATAAAATAATAAAAAGTAATTTTTGAAAGGATATCGCAATGGATATTAAGAACAAGGAAAAGGAACAGGTTTTATCTGAAAGGGAAGAAGTAATCATTAAGCTTGAAAAACAAATTGCCATCGGACTCTGGATTCAAGCGGTGGGACAATTAATTGAATTAGTGAGCTTGTACAGGCTAAATCTTATTAGTGATGAAGAAGAACCCATGATAGAAAAACAATTTCTTACAGGGGCATCACTGCAAACGATCGGCACATTTTTAGAAGCGATTGGCGTTACAGAAGAAATTGGGATAGACAGCAGTGAAATTAGTTTAGGTGCCCAAAGATTAGCCGTTACGGGTGATTGGCTTCAGGCATTAGGTACAATATTGGAGGCCGTAACCGGAAGTGAAATCATCAAAGAAAACGCCAATTTATTTGTCCCATAAAAAGGAATGAAACTAACGCAAATAAGGGTATCCTAATCATATGTGTTGAAAAATAATGGAAGAGGATTGAGGATACGATGAAATCATTTGTTGTTGGTTTTCACCAAGAAGACAATGTAGATGCAATGCAAATTCAAAAACTAAGCAAAGAGGATTTTGATAAAGCAACGGAAGGCGGAACGCGGCATTTATTTGAACTCGATACCAACATTGGCTTTTTTGTTTTTTTTGATGGAGAGGATGCTGACGGGCTTGTCTCATACATGGTGCTCCAATATGAAGAGGACAATGAAGAGCCAATGGCTTGTTATTCGTTCCAGTTGAAGGATTTCTATGAATTTATGGCGCTTTACTTAAGTGATCTTGGATTTAGCGAAGAAATGGAAGAAGAGGATCAGGAATACGGCCCCATTCATCATCTTGCCCATCTTATGTTTCACATTGTCGAAGAAGGGCAGAGTCTTGAGGTATAAAAAGAGTGGGTACTCTTTTTTCTATTTGATTTGTTTTGTGGTATGGCTGTCAACGTTTCAAAGTGCCCATCGCCGATGAAAAAGGGTAGTCACGGGCACTCTGTCAGTGGTTCAGAGTGCCCACGACAGTAAAAAAGGATGCTAGTGGGCGCTATCATCGGTTCAGAATGCCCAAGGGCTGTCAAAAAGGATAATTATGGGTAATGTTCAGAGATTCACATGGCCCAAAGCTAATCCCAATTGTGATTCACGAGTACTAACAAATGCAAGATAAACATCAAGCACCAGACCTAAGTGGTCCGGTGCTTGTTTATGTTAGTTTTTCGCTGTCCCCTTTTTATTCACAATAACACGGGCATTGCCCATGAAAAAGATCGTAATGGCAGCTAGTGCAATCGGGATTAATGTCAGCATGAAAGTATGCGTAATCGAATCCGACATTGCGTGGACAATTTTATCCAAGATAAAGCTAGGGATTTTCGAGCGCTCGCTAGCTTGGAAAATTTGTCGTGGATCGCCCATTTGGAAACCTTGTCCTCCTGCACCCTGCATGCCTTTAAACGCCTCTTTGAGCTTGTCGGTAAATAAGTTGTTTTGCAGCGTACCGAAGATTGTAACACCAAGCGTCATCCCAAAAGAACGCAGGAATGAATTCGTAGAGTTGGCTGTACCGCGGAACTGTGGCTCTAAATTATGCATCGATGCCGTCGGCAATAGCGAGAAAGAAAACCCAACACCGAAGCCGACAAGAATCATATAAATCGTTAATAACCAGCGTGCGGTATCAACCGTCAAGGTTCCGAGGAGATACATGCCAACAATATATGAAATAATGGAAATAATCATCAAATTTCGATAAGAAGTTTTGGTTAAGAATATACCGCCAATCGAGCTTCCGGCAACAGACCCCAGCATCATTGGGGTTAAAATAAGTCCGGCATTCTTCGCACTTCCCCCATAAACAGCCTGCACAAAAATAGGAATAAACACCGTTAAAATAATAAAAGTGCCGCCATATAAAAAGGCCAAGATTTGTGAAGTTGCAAACAACCGCCGCTTGAAAAGCCATAGTGGCAAAATTGGTTCAGCTGCTTTTAATTCTGCAATGAAGAAGGCAACAAAAAAGACAAAAAAGCTCGCAAATAAGCCAATGATTTGGATGGAATCCCAGTCGTATTCTTTTCCACCCAATTCAAGTGCAAACATCAAGCTTACCACTGAAACAATGAGTGTAATCGCACCAGCCCAGTCAATTTTTTGCTTCGAGTGCTGCAGTGACTCATGATAATAACGAACGATTAATATAATCGAAACAATGCCAATCGGAACATTTACATAGAAAACCCAATGCCAGCTGATATAATCAGTTATATAGGCACCAAGCAACGGTCCTAAAACGCTGGATGCTCCAAATACGGCACCAAGCAAGCCCGTCATTTTACCTCGATTTTCTGGTGGGAAAATATCAAATACAATCGTAAAGGCAATCGGCATAAGCGCTCCTCCGCCTATCCCCTGGATCGCTCGGTAAACACTTAACTGTACGATACTCTGGGCGATACCGCAGAGAGCGGACCCAATAAGGAAAACAACTAAACCGAAAATAAAAAAGCGCTTCCGCCCATACATATCGGATAACTTACCGAAAATCGGCATACCCGCCATAACAGCAACCATATAGGCTGAGGTTACCCAAATAAATTTGTCAAGTCCGCCAAGGTCTGAAACGATGGTTCCCATTGCGGTTGCGACGATCGTGTTATCCATCGCTGCCATCAGGATCCCTAATAGTAAGCCTGCAACAACAGGTTTTATATTACTGTCTTTTTTTATCATAAAAATCTCCTTAAAATGGTCTTATAGAGTAATGGCCATAATTGCCAAGGGTCCTCCTCCTGATGACTATTTTAACTGATGAGTGAAATAAAATAAATTTTAAACAATAAAAAAATCCCCTATTTGTAAGGGGATTAAATCATTCATTATTTTAAAACATCGTGGTCAACGTAGCGTTCGCCATTCATTTCACTAATGACATTGATGGCCACTTTTGCACCGTCACCAGCCGTGATGATCGTGTGCATGCTGACACCTGCGATGGTACCGGCTGCCCAAATTCCATCAATATTTGTTTTTCCTTGAGCATTAACATCAAGGATCGTCTTAATTCTTGGTTCAGTTCCCGGCTTTGTAGTTAAGCCGATTTTTTCAGCAAGGTCAGCCATCAAACCAGTTGCAACAATGACATGCTTTGCTTCATATTCAGTTTGGTCAGTTTCTACTTTAAATCCACCGTCGGTTTTACTTACGTTTGTTACAGTAGCTGTAACTAGTTCTGCACCAAATTTGCTCGCCTGTTTTTTGCCAGTTTCAACAAGGTCTGGTCCAGAGATTTCCAAAACGCCATAATGGTTTTCCATCCAGGCTCTCTTTGTCACGCTCTTATCATTATCGATTACCAGAGTTTTTTTGCCAGCTTTAGCTGTAAATAAGGCAGCACTAGCACCAGAAGGGCCTGCGCCAATAACTACAACATCAAACATCTTCAAAACCTCCACTTTTAAAAGTTCTTTCTTGTATTATCGTAACGTAACAAAAAATGAAAGTAAAATGAATTGCCTGTTTAGAGATATTGGGAAAAAGAAGTGAATGATAAGATTCTCTTGTATTATTTTTTACATCCATATACTGTAATATTAAGGCTATTTTCGCAAAGATTGTTGTTTTTCGTATAAGTTCTTCAACCCGTATAATTAGATGCTTCGTGGCATCTTTTCGTAAGAACATTTGCGAAAATTGCCTACAAACTTAGTAAATGCCCTTTATTAAGTCCCAAAAGCAACATAATTTACGAAAAGAGCCATTATTAAAGAAGGTGATAGTTATGGTAGAAGTTGTTCCGCTTGGTGATTTGGCCATTCGAGTTTCATTTGGGGATAAAATAAGTGAAGAGATACATAAGGAAATTCAAGTGTTTACTTCCAAGCTGGCTGCAGCAAAATTGAAGGGCATTATCGAATGGGTACCTGCCTATAATACGGTTGCCATCTATTATCGACCAGAATCCATTAGTTTTACTTCCTTAGTTGAAAAGGTAAATGAGATTTACGATCAAAAAAATAATGTAAATCCAGTACAGCCGATCGTCTATAAGATTCCCGTCTTATATAATGGTCCTGATTTATCGTATATTGCGGCCTGCCATAATCTTATGGAGAATGACGTTATTTCATTGCACAGTAATAAGGAATACCTCATCTATATGATGGGCTTTGTCCCAGGATTTCCATATTTGGGAGGACTTTCTTCTAAGCTGGCGGTCCCAAGACTTGAACACCCAAGACTGAGTGTGGCACCAGGTTCGGTTGGGATTGGCGGGAATCAAACCGGAATATATCCTTCAGAGGTTCCTTCTGGTTGGAGGATATTAGGGATTACTCCTGTTAAGTTGTTTGATGTAGAAAGTTCTTCACCGATTCTCTTTTCCGCGGGAAATTTTATTAAATTTTACCCAATTGATGAACAAGAATATTTTAGAATCAAGCAATTAGTAGAGGCAAAAAACTATATAGTCCAGACATACAAAAGAGGTGAAAATAATGAAGGTGATTGACCTAAACAGTGATCTGGGGGAGAGCTTCGGGGCGTATAAAATTGGAAATGATGCAGAGGTATTAAAGCATATTTCAAGCGCCAATATTGCCTGCGGCTATCATGCTGGTGACCATAACGTAATGTTTGAAACAGTTAAGCTTGCAAAAAAATCTGGAGTACGAATCGGTGTGCACCCAGGATTTCCCGATCTCGCTGGTTTTGGCAGACGGGAAATGGTTCTTTCCCCGCGAGAGATATACCAGCTAGTTATCTATCAAATCGGTGCTCTGGACGCTGTTTGTAAAGTTAACGGAACGAAAATTGCGCATGTCAAACCGCATGGTGCATTGTATAACATGGCGGCGGGAAATCGAAAATTGGCGGATGCTATTGCCGAAGCTGTTGCTGATTTTGATTCTACTCTTGTCTTATACGGGCTTGCAAATAGTGAGCTAGTGAGGGCCGGGAAAGAAAAAGGACTACAAGTGGCAGAAGAGGTGTTTGCTGATCGTACATACCAGTGGGATGGTTCATTGACCTCTCGGAAAGAAAAAAACGCCCTCATCCATGATGCTGATTATGCAATAAAAAGAGTGATTCGCATGATAAAAGAGGGGAAGGTAGAAACGGTGGATAGGAAAGAAATCGATATAAATGCCGATACGATTTGTATCCACGGTGACGAGCCTCAGGCGTTAGAGTTTGTATTAAATTTAAAACATGCCCTTGAAAAAGAAAACATTCTCATCCGTAAAAGCTGGCGTGATCAATGAAAACAGCTATTTTTAAAGTGATAAAGCCTGGGTTGCAAACAACGGTCCAGGATTTAGGAAGATATGGGTATCAGCAATTTGGAATCAGTCCATCGGGAGCTATGGATCCCTACTCGATGCAGGTAGCAAATATACTCGTCGGAAATGCAAAGGGTGAAGCAGTGTTGGAGGCAACGGTGATTGGACCCGGTTTCCAGGCTTTGAGTGACATGACCATAGCAATCTGCGGCGGTAATTTTTCTCCAAAAGTGGATGAACGAGAAGCTCCAATGTGGAAGAGTTTTTTAATTAAGAAGGGGCAAATTCTTTCATTAGGTTCATGTAAACAAGGTGCCAGGGCTTATATTGCTATTTCAGGGGGAATAGATGTCCCAGTGGTTTTAGGAAGTAGATCTACCTTTTTAAATGGTAGTTTTGGTGGATTTGAGGGACGTTCCTTGCAAAAAGGAGATGTGTTATTTGGTAGTCCAATGGTAAAAAAGCCAAATAAAACACTGCATCCAAATCTCATCCCACAATTTAAAAAACTAATCTCTTTGCGGTTTATTCCTGGCCCTCATCAAAATAGCTTCAGTAAATTGAGTCTCGAGCAATTTTGTAGTGAAGAATACGTAATTACGCCACAGTCCAATCGAATGGGCTATCAGCTGAAAGGACCACAACTAGAACATCATATTGGTCCGGATATTATCTCTGACCCGGTCCCACTAGGCGGAATACAAGTACCAGCAAGCGGGCAGCCTATCATCTTAATGACTGAACGGCAGACCACAGGGGGTTACACCAGAATAGGAACGGTTATTTCAACGGATCTTCCAAAGCTTGCTCAGGCGGTGTCTCATACCGTTATTCAGTTCTCCACCGTGTCATTAGAGGAAGCGCAACATTTGTATTTACAAAATCAGATTTTATTAAAGCATTTGTCACTTGCTGCAAAATAAAAAGTCCTAATTTTTACTGTGAGGAGGCCGAATCTCAGAGCCGGGCAGGAAATTTGAAATAATACTAATTATTTATTATTTACTATTACTAGCCTATCAGGTAAAATGTATTTTGTACAATACATATAGAAATAGTAGGAATTAAAAAGCCTCACTAAACTACTATTCTTGTTGTTATAAAAATATTAAGCATAGGGGGAAGACAAAATGGTTCGTAAAAATGTAAATATTCTTGTAGCCATTTTACTCAGTATCTTATTAGTACTTGCAGGCTGTTCTTCAAAAACTAAGGATAACGCCAGCACTAAAGATAAAGGTGATACTGCAAATAAACCAGATACCTTTATTTATGGAATTGATGGAGATCCGGGTAACGCAGTAAACGTCATTTCAACAGGTGACCGTTATGGATTAATGGAAATTAAAACTATTTACTCTCCATTGTATATGTATAACGGAAAGGATAATGTTAAGTACTTCTTGGCCGAAAGCATGACTCCTTCAGAAGATTTTTTAACATATACAGCAAAATTAAGAAAAGATGTAAAATGGCATGATGGACAGCCATTTACCGCCGATGATGTTGTTTTCACGTATGAGCAAATGTTAAAAGAAGAAAATGGCGGCTGGGCAAGAAGCCAGCTGATTTTTAATAACCAACCAGTTAAAGTTGAAAAAGTGGATGACTATACAGTAAAATTCACGCTGCCAACTGTCAGCATGGGAGCAATGGAAGCTTTAGGCAATATTTTCATTATGCCGAAACATGTTTATGAAGGTGAAGCAAATATTGCGAACAGCCCAAAAAATGCCACTCCAGTTGGTACTGGTCCATACAAATTAAAAGAATATAAAGCAGGGGAAAGCGTCACGTTTGAAAAGAATGATGATTATTTCCTAGGTGCACCTAAAATTGCAAAAGTTGTTTATCGTATCATCATGGATCCAAATACAGCTACATTGGCTCTACAAAAAGGGGAAATTAATGCCCTTGCGATCCAGCCATCTGATACAAGTAAGTTTAAAGGTAACGACAATGTTGCGATTAAACCATACGATGAAGGGCGAATCGGTTATCTAGCCTTTAACTTAAGCTCAAAAGCAGTACAATCAAAGGATGTAAGAACGGCAATAGCTTTCGGTTTGAATCGTGACGAAATCAATACAGCAAGCTATGTTTCAACTGATTATTCCAAGCCAGCCTATTCATTCTTACCAAAAAAAGCAACCTATTTCACTGACAATGTTGAAAAACATAAATTCGATACGAAAAAAGCAAAAGACCTACTGGCAAAAGCCGGAGCATCTAATTTAAAATTAAAACTAGCATTTATCGCCAATAATCCAATCCAGCAAAAACAAGCAGCTGTTATTCAACAAAATTTGAAAGCAGCAGGCGTTTCAGTTGAGTTAGTTGGTATGGATGCGACAGCTTTAAGTAAGAAGCTTCAGAGCGTCCAAACGGACTTTGATATGTATCTAAGCGGATATATCATGGGAATTGACCCAGATACCTTTAATTCCTTGTTTGTTACAAATGGTGAGGCAAACTACATGCACTATAGTAATCCAAAAGTGGATGAGTTATTTAATCAAGGCCGTGTAGAAAAAGATGATGCAAAACGTAAAGCTATTTATGAAGAAATTCAAAAGCTCATCATTGATGACGCTGCGTTCTATCCATTAACAGAGAACAAACGAATCCTTTCGATTGATTCAAGAATCAAAGGTATTGATGAAGCTGCTTTAGTTCCGGTTTACACATTTGAAGATATGTCAAAGCTATCCTATTAAAAATATATAGGTTTTAGTAGATAAAGATAAACAGTTCACTGTTTATCTTTATTTTTTAAGACCAAAAGGAATAAAATATAGAGTAGGATACCGTAAGGAGTGGGATTATTTTTGTTGAAGTATATTTTGAAACGAATTTTACAGGCAATCCCTTTGCTTTTCATTATTTCGATTATTTGCTTTACTCTCATTCAATTGGCTCCATATGATGCAGTTGACGCGATGACAACACCAAACATGACAAAGAAAACAGTGGAACTAATAAAAGCAAGATATGGATTAGACCAACCAGCCTATATGCAATATGTTTATTGGATAAAAGGGATATTGAGTGGTGAATGGGGATATTCTATTGTAACGCATGAAAGTATTACAAATGATCTTTCTGCAAGGATACCGAATACAATTCTGCTTGTCCTTCCTGCTTACATTCTTGCACTTTTATTTTCTATTATTCTTGGGTTGATTGCAGGGGCGAATAGAGGGAAATGGGCGGATAAAATCATTGATGGCTTTAGCTCGTTCGGGATTGCGATACCGAGCTTTTGGATGGCGATGATTCTAGTGTTTATTTTTGGCTATCTACTAAATTTATTACCAATCCTTGGGATGCACACCATTGGGAGTGAAGGATCATTCTCTGATCTGCTAAGCCATATGGTGCTTCCTTGCACCGTGTTGATGCTGTCATTCATGCCTGAGCTTGTTCGTTATGTACGCTCATCCACCATTGGACAGCTTTCCGAAGATTACGTCATGGTGCAACAGGCATACGGGGCCGCTTCCAGTTGGATTTTATTTAAGCATGTACTCAGAAACGTTCTGCTTCCCATCATTACGATTGTAGGGATGAGCCTACCGATGCTTGTTACCGGGGCCGTCGTAACAGAAACAGTATTTGGCTGGCCAGGAATTGGGACATATTTTGTCAAAGCAATCCAAGGGTTTGATTATCCAGTTGTCATGGCTGTCATGCTGCTGTCTTCAAGCCTTGTGATTGTCGGTAATTTGCTATCCGATCTTTTATATAGCATCGTCGATCCGAGAATAAAGGGAATGGGAGAATAGAACATGGCCGGAAAGAAAAATAGAAGAATAAACCAGTTTAAAAATGAATTAAAACGTAATAAAACGGCGGCCATTGCCCTTATTTTTCTTATACTTATTTTATTTATCTCTATTTTCGCCTTTCTCTCACCTTATCCTCCTGATAAGGTCGATGTAACCAGTGTCCTTCAGGGACCAAGTGCGGACCATTGGTTTGGTACTGACGAGCTTGGCAGAGATTATTTAACACGAGCCTTATATGGCGGACGAATCTCCCTTACTGTCGGAATTTTAGCCATGCTTATTTCGACTAGTATTGGTGTATTGGTGGGATCGATAAGCGGCTATTTTGGCGGAAAGGTCGACAACTTTTTAATGAGAACGGTTGATGTGATTTCTTCGATCCCGTGGATGATTCTTGTTACAGTTGTAAGTATTTTTCTGACACCGGGGTTAAAAGCGATTATTCTCGTCATTGGTCTGTTTACATGGATGAGTACGGCTAGGCTTGTTCGTGCCGAAACTCTTTCGATTAAAGAAAGAGAATATGTTTTATATGCGAAATCATCAGGACAATCATTAAAAAAAGTCATTTTGAAGCATATTATTCCAGCTGTTTTTCCTACTTTCATCGTTGCAGCCACCGTTAGTATCGCCAATGCGATCTTGATGGAATCAGCCTTAAGTTTTCTTGGTCTTGGTATTCAACAGCCATTATCTTCATGGGGAAGCATGCTTCAAAATGCGCAGGGAAACTTAGGGAATGCTCCCTATATGGCCATATTGCCTGGACTTCTTATCGTACTGACGGTTTATTCTTTTAATAGACTCGGAGATATTCTACGGGCCGTAGTCGAGCCGAAGACAAGTGGGAAATAGGAGGGTTGGATGAAATGAGTACCATTATGGAAGAGAATAATAGATTACTTGATGTAAAAAACCTCCGGACGAACTTTTACAATGGCAAAGCAAAAGTGGAAGTGGTCAAAGGAATTGACTTCGCTGTGCAAAAGGGAGAAATACTAGGGATTGTTGGTGAATCCGGGAGCGGAAAAAGTGTCATGGTTAAATCGATTCTCGGCATTATCCCGAGAAACGCGAAAGTAGATGCCGGTGAAATTGTTTTAGATGGAAAGCATATTGAAAATCTATCGAACAAAGAAAAAAGGGCGATTAGAGGCCGCGATATTGCTATGATATTCCAAGACCCGATGACTGCTCTTAATCCATTAAAAAAAGCCGGGGATCATCTGATTGAATTATTAACAAGGGTAAGAGGCATGAACAAGAAGGAAGCCAAGCTTGAGGCCGTTGAACTGTTAAGAATGGTCGGTATCCCTTCTCCTGAAACGCGCGTCGACCAATATCCACATGAATTTAGCGGAGGAATGAGGCAACGGGTATTGATCGCCATGGCATTAGCGTGCAATCCTAAGCTGTTAATAGCAGATGAACCTACTACTGCCTTGGATGTCACGATTCAAGCACAAATCCTGGAACTCATAAAAAAACTTCAGCAAGAAAACGATATGTCAGTCGTGTTAATTACACATGACCTCGGGGTAGTAGCGACGATTTGCAACCGAATTTTGGTGATGTATGCTGGAATGGTGATGGAGGAAGGATTGGCCTATGAAATTTTTTATTCACCTAAGCATCCTTATACAAAGGCATTATTGAATTCCATTCCTAGAGTGGATGGGGAGAAAACGAGATTAAAGCCAATTAAAGGGGCTGCCCCATCGCTTCAAAATATACAGAGCGGCTGCCCATTTGCAGAAAGATGCGATTTTGCAATTGAAAAATGTTCTACTTCAGTACCAGAATACAAGAGCTTTTCATCAACGCAAAGAAGTATGTGCTTTTTAGCAGGGGAAGGGGAGCATCTAGATGACTAAGTCTCAGCAAAAACTTATTGAAGTTAACAATCTAAAAAAATACTTCCCTTTAAAATCCTCCATTATTAGTAAAAATAAACAAGTAGTGAAAGCTGTTGATGATATCTCATTTCATATTTATAAAGGGGAAACGTTTGGGCTAGTTGGTGAATCAGGATGCGGCAAATCCACATTAGGGAGGACTATCAATCGGTTGTACGACCCGACGTCAGGAGAAATTCTTTTTGATGGTAAGGATATTGCCAATCTATCAAATAAAGAATTGCAGCCCTATCGTAAAAGAATGCAAATGATTTTTCAAGATCCGTATTCATCACTTAACCCATATATGAGTGTCGAAGAAATCATCGATGAACCGCTGGAGATACACACTTCTCTTTCGAAAAATGAACGAAAAGGAATCATGGTTGATATTCTTGAAAAGGTAGGTCTAAAAAAAGAAGACCTGGAAAAATACCCGCATGAATTTAGCGGCGGACAACGCCAACGGATTGGCATTGCCCGGGCGTTATCGATAAATCCTGAATTCATTCTTTGTGATGAAGCCATATCTGCTCTGGATGTTTCCATTCAAGCTCAAGTCATAAATATGTTAGAAGATTTACAGAGTGAGATGAAGCTTACGTATTTGTTTGTCGCACACGACTTATCCATGGTCCGCCATATCTCAGACCGAATAGGTGTCATGTATCTCGGTAAACTGGTCGAGATATCTAACAGCGATGAGTTATACCATAAACCGCTGCATCCCTATACACAAGCTTTATTGTCTGCTATTCCAATACCTGATCCAATCAAGGCACAAAATAGCAAACGTGAAATCATTACTGGAGAGCTTCCGAGTCCAATAGAAATGGAAACTGGGTGCCGATTTCGATCACGCTGTCCATTTGCCAAACCAATCTGTGCAGAAGTCGATCCGAAATTGAAGCAAGTGGACGGAGAGCATTTTGTCGCCTGCCATTTATACTAAACTAAGGTGGATGAAATTTTAATGGAAAAAGTAAAATTAGCGTTAAATTATGCACTCATGCTGGAAATGATGAAAGCAAAAGGATTTAATAATCCAACCATCGTTGCCCTATTGAACGAGGGAAAGGAAGAATTGCTTGAAAGCATGGGGGAAGGAATTCCTACATGGAAATCGTTGATCGACTATTATCATATGAACAAAGTTAAATGCCACCAAGCACTAAAGGAAGGTTATGAATTTACTTTTATGACAAAAGGAGCCCTCAAGTCTTTGCTGAATATTAAGTTTGCGATGAATGAAGGCGAAGATTTCGTTGATACCGGCGAGTTTTTAGACACAGTTAAAATGACTAGTGACGACCTGGAGGCACTCCGTGAAATGATTGCTAAAAATTGGACAATAGTTTTACAGGAAAAAAACTACAGTGAAGATGTTCATCTCCTTAAAATTGAACTGACTCATAAACCGAATTTTAATATTAAATAACTAGCAAATAAAAAGAACCATCATTTCCGTCCTGGGATTGATGGTTCTTGTGTTTAAATTGATATAAATGCTCTTTCTTGGTCTTTGTTACTCGTGTCCTCATATCTACATGAACAAATGAACTGCGCATTACTTCTGGATTCGTTTTCCCTTCACGTGAAAGCTTTTCGCGTAATTTCTTGGCTTTAGATTTTGCCAAATTAATCACTCCTAAAATATAATTCATTCCATTATATAACAATTATTTAATTGAGAATAGTAAATTTATAAAAATTTAAGAAATTCATTATGTGTTCTTTAGAATTTAGGTTTATTCTAAAGTAATAGCAAATTGTTAAAGGTGGATTTTCATGTCAATTCGTAAAAGGCTCTTTCTTTCGAATGCTGCCATGGTCATTTTGCCGACCCTCATCTTTATTCTTTATTTTGCTCTGTTGAATGTCTTATTTAGCGGCGATTTCAAACTTCTAAGCAATAACTATCACCGTGGCTGGCAAACAGGGGCAGGAGGGCAAAATATTGAATTATTTAATCAGTTGAAGAAAACTGCCTCTTTAGAAGAGGGGAAATTTTCGAACCCTTCATTTCAGGTTACCTTATCCAAGGAATTGGAGGATAAGAATGCCGGCATCATTATTCGAAAAAATAAAAAAGTATTGTTTTCATCTGATAGTGTAAGTAAGTTACCAAAAGAAAAGCTGCCAACGTTCGGCAATGAAGGCTATCAGCCAATGGTCAGGCTTGGACAGCAGCCCTATTCAATCAGGCAGCATGATTTTTATTTTAAGGACGGGACAGAAGGTACTATACTATTACTCGATAAAGGGGTGCCTTTTATCCAATTTGCGAGGAGATTCTTTCCGATGATATTCATTGGATTTGTACTTATTTTGGTCCTAACAAATTCTGTGCTCTCCTATTTGATGTCAAGACGAATTCTTAAGCCAATAAATCAAATGTCCGAAGCTGCTTCCAAAATTAGTGCAGGTAATCTTGATTTCCATCTAGAACCAATCCGAAAAGATGAATTAGGAAAACTAGTAAAATCCTTTGATGATATGAGAAAGAAATTAAAGAAATCAGCCGAGCTCCGGGAACAATATGAAAATAATCGCCGCGAACTCATCGCTAATATTTCTCATGATTTAAAGACACCCATTACATCTATTCGGGGCTACGTAGAAGGAATTAAAGATGGAGTTGCCAATACAGAAGAAAAGCTCGAGCGTTACTTAGATACCATCCATGTCAAGGCAACTCATATGGACCGGTTAATCAATGAACTTTTTCTTTTTTCAAAATTAGACGTTAATAGTGTCCCATTTAATTTTGAAAAAGTGGAATTGAACCTTTTTTTAGAAGATTATCTGGAGGAAATAAGGCTGGATTTGAGCGATGAAGGTACCAAGATAGTCATGCTGAGGAATTTCCGGATAGCAGTCTTTATTGACCGAGATAAAATCATCCGAGTAATAAATAATATTATTTTTAATAGTGTGAAATATATTGAAAAAGGTAAATGCCGAATACAGATTTCCTTCAAAGAACTGGGGGAAATGGTAAAGGTCTCTATATGTGACAACGGGCCCGGAGTCCCAGCTGATGAGATAGCTAATATATTTGGCCGTTTTTATCGTGGCGACCCTTCCCGCAGCTCGGATACAGGTGGAAGCGGTCTTGGACTTGCTATAGCAGCCCAAATCATTCAAGCCCATGGCGGTGAAATTTGGGCAGAAAATTCTTCTGGCGGCGGCTTAAGTATCCATTTTACTCTTCCAAAATCGAATGGTAAAGGTGACGAATAATGAGTGAAATATTAATCATTGAGGATGAACGGAGTATTGCGGAGCTAGAACGTGATTATTTAGAAATTGAAGGCTTTGAGGTGGAAATTGCATCAGATGGAAAAACGGGACTTGAAGCTGCCCTTAATCAAAACTACCGATTAATCTTGCTGGACTTAATGCTGCCAAACATGAATGGGTTTGATATTTGTAAGCAAATTCGAAAAGACAAAGATATACCCATTCTTATGGTTACGGCCAAAAATGAGGACATAGATAAGGTTCGCGGGTTTGGACTGGGGGCCGATGATTATATCGTTAAACCATTCAGCCCAAGTGAACTTGTCGCCAGAGTTAAAGCACATTTGGCGAGATATGAGCGGCTGATTCGAAAAAGTGTACCGCTCGATGAAATACAAATCCGAGGCCTGCAGATTAATAAATCCTCCCGCAAGGTTTTTATTCATGAAAAGGAGGTAATCTTAACAGCGAAGGAATTTGACTTGTTAACCTTCTTAGCCCTCCATCCTAATCAGGTTTTTACGAAAGAGCACCTATTTGAACGAATCTGGGGACTCGAATCGATGGGGGATACTGCAACTGTAACCGTTCATATCAGAAAAATTCGTGAGAAAATCGAAACCGATCCATCTAATCTTCAATATATTGAAACAGTTTGGGGAGCAGGGTATCGGTTTAAAGGACTATAAATTGTTTGTTGAGGATGTCCCGACATAGAGGGCATCTTTTTTTATTCAGATCGTTTGGGCAAAAGGTGCATCCGAGTCCACAATCCAATGAAGTTTAGAAATATTTAAGAAATGCTTTAGAAGGAGTTTAGATATTCTGTTTAAACTAATGCTTGTAAAACATCAAGGAGGTGATGGGGCTGAAGATTTCGCATAAAACCAAGAAATGGCTGCTAATTTTTCATTTATTATTTGCAGCAATCATGCTAGGGAATATGACGGCTTTTCTTATTTTTAGTATTACAGCGGCTTCTGCAAGCGATGAAGAATTAATACAAACTTGCTATCAAGCCATGCATATTCTTTCGAAAACATCAGTGAGAGCTTCTACTATTGGAACGACTGTAACAGGCATTCTACTTTCCGTTTGGACAAAATGGGGACTGTTCAGCTATTACTGGATTATTGCCAAGGAAGGCCTTACGGTACTTTGTATCGTTCTTAACTTTTGGGGAATGTCCACTTGGACTCTTCAAGCTATAAGCCAAACAAATGCCCTTTTCTTTGTCAAAACCGAGCTTTGGACTGGGATTATTATTCAAATTATATCACTCGTGCTGATGTACATTATTTCAGTAATTAAACCATGGGGGAAAAGAGTTAGCACCACCAGACTTTCTTAACGAAAAATCATTAAAAATTTAGGAGTTGATTCATATGCATCATTGGGGATATTTTCACCCTTTCGCATTTATTTTTCCATTACTTTTCATTGCTTTCTTTGTAGCTAATTTTATGATGTGGCGGCGTAGAGGCAGATTTTGCTTCCAAGGTAATGCAGATATACAGGTAATCCTGGCAAAAAGATTGGCATCAGGGGAAATTGACATCAAAGAATATGAAAAAATAATTGAAATCCTGAAGAAAAAATAAAAGTAAAGGCCCCCTTGAAAATCAAGGGGGTCTTCGAGTTTAATTAATCCGTTCTTCATATTGCTTAACTTGCTCTTTTTTACGGCTATGAAGGAAGTAATAAAGAACAATCCCGATAAGGATATAAAATGAACTTATAAAGTAAAACGAGCCAAAGCCTATTTTTGCTACTAACAAGCCTACAACAAATGACCCTAATCCAATGCCGGTATCAAATATCGATAGGAAGGTAGCAGTCGCAAGCCCTCGTTTTTTAGGAGGAGCATCTTGAAGGGCAATGGTTTGAAAGGTTGGAAAAAGTGTTCCCCACCCTAAGCCAATCAGTCCTGCTGAAAATAGGAATGTGCCGGCTGTACCACTATTACTTAAAAGAAACATCCCGATGGCAAATAGTACAATAGAAGGGAAAACAATCACGTTTGGACCACGAAGGTCAAACAATTTGCCAGTAAAAGGTCTTGAGATTAAAAGAACAACTGCATAAACTACAAAAAATAAGCTTGAAACGGCTGATAAATGAACTTCATTTGCATACACATTGACAAAGGAAAGAATCGATGAATAAACAAGTGCAAAGAATGCGCCAATCAATGAAATGGGAACTGCTGAAGCTTCAAAAAAGTTGCGAAACGAAAAACTTGAATAAGCAACTTCTGTTTTTGTGTGTTCTCTTTTTGCAATTTTTATAAAAAGTCCAGCAATGAGTGAAGCCAATGCTCCAACCACACTTAGAGTAAACAATACCTTTGGTCCCCACGAATTCATTGCGGTGATCCCGATGAATGGACCAAGAACCATTGCTAAATTGGCAGACATTATAAAGTATCCCATCCCTTCACCTCTGCGCGAAGGTGGGACAAGATCAGCGACGATGGTACCGGCAGCAGTGGTCGCCATGCCAAAACCAATCCCATGTAAAAAACGAATGATCAGCATACCAGAAATTGTTTTTGGAAAAAAGTAAAATAGCGAGCCGCCAAAGAATATGATAAGGGCTGTTAAAAGAATTTTTTGATGTCCAGCACGTTCGAGCCATTTGCCGGCGATCGGACGTGAAATAATGGCAGAAATCAAGAATACTGTTGTCATCAGACCAGCTTCAGAAGCACTGCTGTGAAACTCCTGCAGTGCGAAATTTGGCAAAGTAACGAGTAAGAAATAAAAGGTTAAAAAAAGAAAAAAGTTACTTAAGGAAATACTAATAAAATCCTTCGTCCATAATTTTGATTTGTCCATATGATGCACTCCTTATTTAAGATGCTGTAACCAGCTTTTTTGCAATCTTAATAGTTCTTCCTGTGATGTTTCTGGAAGGTCCATTAATACTGATTCATTTGTTTCAAATACTGTTTTTTCCCACTTTGGATACTCTAATAATGCTTTATCGGTTAATTGGATAATTTTTTCCCGCTTGTCCTTACCAGGTACTTGTCTTACATATCCCTGCTTAACTAAACGCTGAATAGTTCGGGTCATCGGAGGTGCTTCAACAAAAAGGTAATCACATAATTCTTTTTGAGTTAAAGAGCCTTTTGTTTTTAAAACGAAAATTGCCGACCATTGTGAACCGTATAATCCTAATGGTTTCAATGCCTCATTAAGTGTATTTGTAAGAAGACGTGAAAGCTGATGCAGTGTATGGAACAATTCGTGGGTATTCAATGTTGATTCACTCCAAAGTTTAATTAGTTACCTAGGTAACTATATTCCTTTAAGTGAAAAATGTCAAGGTAAGTGTGTTTGCGAATTAGTATCAACTTAAGCGAAAATCATTTTATTTACCGCAAATAACTTAGGGAATTCGCGAAAATACATAAAAAATCCGCGGAAATATTAATAAAATCCGCGGAAAAAATCATCTAACTATTTTATCTCAAAACATTAAAATACCTAGCTTCTGGATGTGCAAACACCATGGCTGAAACAGAAGCCTCAGGTTCCATCATGCAGCCGTCAGTTAATTCAATACCAATTTCTTCAGGTTGAATTAACTTAAATAATTTCTTCTGATCCTCTAAATCAGGACAGGCAGGATAACCGAACGAGAATCGCTGACCTTGATATTTAGCGGCGAACCGGTCTTGCATTGTAAAGTTTAGTGGATCAGGGAAGCCCCAACGGTCACGCATCTGTCGGTGAATTAATTCTGCAAAACCCTCTGCTGTTTCTAACGCTAATGACTGGAGGGCGTGACTTTCAAGGAAACGTCCTGCAGCTTTGAATTCATCCGCTTTTTCTCGAATACCTCTGCCAGCTGTAACAGTGAAGAAACCAACATAATCCTTAACTCCGCTATCAACAGATTTAATAAAATCCGCCAAACAAAGATGAGGCTCAGACTCTTGTCTTGGGAAATCAAATGTTTCAATGATTTCCTCTGGGTTGTTTGGATTATAAATATATATCTTATTCCCGTCGGATTGAGCAGGGAAAAACTGATACACAGCTTGAGGTGTAATCCAATTGTTTACACTCGCATCAGCAAGCAAGTGGTCAACCACTTCTTTTACTTTTAAAGCTTTTTCATCTTTTTCAGCAATTAATTTGGCGATTTTTCCTTTAACTCCAAGGTGATGTCCAATAAGCATTTGCATATTAATATAAGGCTCAATATGTGATAAAGAATAAGACCTTAAAATATGTCTTTTAATATCCATTGGAGTATAAACGGGAACCGTTGTAGATACAGATGGCTTTGGTTTTACTGCAACAGATATCCCAGAACGGATTGGAATATCTCTTGGAATCTCGGCTGCTGCCAGTTTTTCATATTTTTCAGCAAATAATTTTTGATGTTCCTCTGGTGTTTGAAGCTGATTTGCTATTGATAATCCTGTCATGGCATCTTTTGCATATAATACAAGTCCATCGTACTCTTTAGCAATTTTTGTATCAGTAAATTTTCGGGATAAAGCTGCACCACCGACTAATATAGGCAGGGAGATGCCTGCTTCTTTCATATCCTGCGCTGTTAATACCATTTGCTGCGCCGATTTTACTAGCAAACCAGAAAGTCCAACCATATCTGGTTTTTCATTTTTGATAGCTTGAACCAATTCAGTCGGAGTCACTTTAATTCCTAAGTCAACCACATTATAGCCATTATTGCTCAGAATGATATCAACAAGGTTTTTCCCGATATCATGCACATCACCTTTAACCGTTGCTAAAATGACTTTTCCTTTTGAAGCGGAAACATCGCCTTTTTCCATATGTGGCTCTAAATGGGCTACAGATGCTTTCATAACTTCTGCACTTTGTAAAACCTCAGCAACAATTAATTGGTTATCATTGAACAGACGGCCAACTTCTTTCATCCCATCCATTAAAGGACCATTAATAATATCAAGTGGGGCAGGATAGCTCTCAAGGGCTAAATCCAAATCTGGAAGCAAACCTTCCTTTGTACCCTCCACAACATAATAGGAGAGGCGCTCTTCTAGGGTCATATCAGGTAAAGTACTCTTTGCTTCTTTCTTTTTTCCACGATAAAACTCCGTAAAAGTAGCTAATGTTTCATCTGTTGTCGTAAATAAAAGATCATCAGCTAACTTTACTTCTTCTTTTGAAATAGATGCAAAGCGTTCAAGCTTCTCAGTATTTACAATGGCATAATCGAGACCAGCTTGTGTACAGTGATATAGGAACACAGAATTTAATATTTCTCTTCCAACTGGCGGTAAACCGAAGGAAACGTTACTTATTCCAAGAATTGTTTGAACCTTTGGAAGATGCTCCTTGATTAACCTGATTCCGTCAACTGTGGCTTTAGCAGAACCAATGTATTGCTCATCTCCCGTACCAACTGGAAAAACAAGTGGATCAAAAATTAAATCCTGGGATTTAAGACCGTATTTGTTCACCAAAAGGTCATGGGAACGTTTGGCAATCTCAAGCTTTCGTTCTGCTGTAACTCCCATGCCTTTCTCATCAATGGTACCTACGACTACTGCAGCGCCATATTTGTGTATTAATGGTACAACCGCTTCAAAACGCTCTTCTCCGTCCTCAAGATTAATCGAATTAATAATTGCTTTTCCTTGAGAATATTTTAGCGCCTTTTCAATAACCTTTTCATCAGTAGAATCTATAACAAGAGGAACCTTAACCTTCTTTACAACCTCTTTAATAAAATTCTCCATATCAACGATTTCGTCACGGTCTGGGTCAGCAAGACAAATATCAATAACATGCGCTCCGCCCTTAACTTGCGCGCGGGCAATTTCGGATGCTTCTTCAAATTTTCCTTCGGTGATTAATCGCTTAAATTTACGAGAGCCAATAACGTTTGTTCTTTCACCAACCATGATAGGTCTTAATGTAGGGTCATCATAAACAAATGGTTCAATACCAGAAACCATATGCACATTCGATTGCTTTGTATCTCTCGGTTTAAAGTTTTTCATGGCATCAGATATTGCTTTAATATGTTCTGGAGTAGTTCCGCAACATCCACCAACAATATTCAGCCAGCCATGAGAAGCAAAATCAGAAAGTTTCTTTGCAAGAATTTCCGGTGTTTCATGGTAATGCCCTTCTTCATCAGGTAAGCCGGCATTTGGGTAACAACTTACCGCGGTTGTTGCAAGCTCGGAGAGAGAACGAATATGATCCTGCATGAACTCTGGTCCTGTAGCACAGTTAAGCCCTACAGCAACAGGATTCATATGCTCCACCGAAATATAAAATGCCTCAATCGCTTGCCCAGCAAGTGTTGTTCCCATAGGTTCAATGGTTCCTGAAATCACAATAGGAAGTGTTGTACCAGTTTTTGAAAAAGCACTTTGGATCCCTGCGAAACCAGCTTTTACATTCAACATATCTTGGCTTGTTTCAAGCAATAGAAGGTCCACACCGCCGTCAATTAACCCAAGCGCTTGTTCTTCATAGCTCGCCGCTAATTCATCAAACGTCGTCCCACCGGTAACACTCAGCGTTTTGGTGGTCGGCCCCATAGAACCAGCAACAAAACGAGGCCAATCTTCTGAATAAACCTTTTGCACCTCACCGATAGCAATCATCGCGGCAATTTTATTGATTTCATAGGCCTTATAGCCGAGTCCATACTCATCAAGGACAATGCTTGTGGCACCAAATGTATTTGTTTCGATGATGTCGGCTCCAGCTTCAAGATATTCCCGATGTATGTTGGCAATAACAGAAGGGGCGGTAAGATTCAGGTTTTCATTACATCCTTCAAATTCCTCGCCGCCAAAATCATCAGCGGTAAGGTTGACACGCTGGAGCATTGTTCCCATGGCTCCGTCCATAACGAGGATTCGTTTCTTTAGTTGATCATTAAATGATGTTTTCGGCAATGTTGCTCCTCCTCACTTCACTTGCCCGCTGATTGGCATATTGAGCAAGCTCAGCGGTTAATTCATACCGTAAAAACGGTGTGATTAAATAAATCCCGTTGAATAAATCTAAGGCAGCATCAATTAAGGACTTTGTGATGTCAATTCCCAGGCGGGTTGCTGCAAGCGGATTATCGTTCAAATTGGCCATCTGTTCACGAATGGGATCAGCAATTTTGATCCCCGGCACTTCATTATGAAGGAACTCTGCATTCTTGCTGCCTGTCAGCGGCATAAGGCCAATGTAGATAGGTGCATCTATATGCTTCGTATTTTCATAGACTTCAAGTAATTTTTCTTCTGAAAAAACAGGCTGAGAAATAAAGTAATCGGCCCCGAATTCAATCTTTTTCTCCAAGCGCTTAACAGCTTTTTCAAGCGAGCGGACATTAGGATTAAAGGCTGCAGCAATGCTAAAAGCCGTCTTTTGCCCCAAGTCCTTACCGGAATATGACAAGCCTTCGTTCATTTGCTTAATCATTTTGATTAGCTCAAATGAAGACACATCGTAAACGGATGATGCCCCCGGAAAATCTCCTACTCTTGCGGGGTCGCCTGTAATGGCTAAAACATCATGCATACCAAGCGTATGAAGGCCCATTAAATGGGATTGCAAGCCAATAATATTTCGATCGCGGCAGGCGATGTGGATGAGGGGCCGCATTCCTAATTGTTCTTTCACTAGATATCCCAATGATTCATTGGAAATTCGAATTGTGGCAAGGGAATTATCTGCTAGAGTGATAGAGTCAATGCCTGCTTCTCTCAACGCTTTAGCCCCTTCGAAAAACTTTGTGGTATCCAGCTTTCGAGGCGGGTCTAATTCTACGATAACCGATGTTCTCTCTTTCACAATTTCCTGAAGGGGAGTATGCTCCCTTACAGGTGGTTCGATAATGATTTTCTTTGGTTTTAATTGTACTACTTTTTCAGTAACCGGAACACTATTCTTTAATTCATCAGCAAAGGCCCTAATGTGTTCAGGCGTTGTACCGCAACAGCCGCCAAGCAGCCGTACTCCTTGTGTACGGAACGCTTTTGCAGAACTTCGGAAATAATTACCATCGCCCTCATTATAATGGAACTTCCCGTCCGTATAGGCAGGAAGACTGGCATTTGGGTAAGCGGAAAGAAAGGCACGTTCAGGCAATTCAACCTGCTCCAAAGCTAATAGCATGTGATGCGGACCTAGCCGGCAATTAAGACCGACGATATCCGCTCCAAGAGCTTCAAGTCTTTTTAAAGCGTCATTGACAGGAGTCCGATCCTGTAAAATTCCAGGCTCTTGATGGGATACCTGCGCAATAATCGGCAGCTTTGTTTCCTTTCTGGCTATAGTTAGGACCGTTTCAAGTTCTTCAAGATCGTAAAAGGTTTCAAGCAATAATCCATCTACACCCTCAAGAAGGAGGCAATATAATTGCTCGCGAAAGCTGCGTTTTAATTCTTCTAATGTAATGGAATCTGGCTTAACACCTCGATTTCCACCAATTGTTCCAAGGACGTAAGTACTATTTTGGACTGCTGCTTTTTTTGCAATAGAGACTGCTGCACTGTTAATTTCCTTAACAGAGTCCTCTAAACCATACCTTTGCAGCTTTAAATAGTTTGCAGCATACGTATTGGTTTGAATCACGTCCGCACCAGCATCAATATAGGCTTTGTGAATATTTTGAATATGATCTGGCTGAGAAAGATTCAATTCCTCTAAACAACTATCCTTACCGAACGAATACAATAAAGTACCCATGGCCCCGTCAGCTATTAAGATTTGATTTTTTAATTTTTCTAAAAAGCTCATATACATTTCTCCTTGTTAATAAACCAAATCATTTTGGTACTGCTTCGCTAGGGCCTGAGAAAAATCCTTTATTATGTCGTCTGCGTTTTCTAATCCTACTGATAGCCGCAGCAAACTATTTTTGATTCCTCGCTTTTCTCTTTCTGCCCTTGGCATGGCCGCATGGGACATTTTAGCCGGATATGATAATATCGATTCCACTGCACCAAGGCTTACTGCGAAGACAGGGATTTTCACGTTTGATACAAAGGAACGAACTGCATCTTCATCAGCCAGCTCAAACGATAAAACAGCGCCTGCACCCTCAGTCTGTGCTTTCTGTAATTCAAATTCAGGATGGTCTTCCAATCCAGGATAATAAACCTTTTTAACAAGCGGATTCGCCTGTAAAAATTGAGCAATCTTTAAGGTGGATTTTTGTGAATGTTCCAGCCGGACATGAAGCGTCTTTAGTCCTCTAAGCACCAACCAGGCATCCTGAACCCCAAGAATTGCGCCAAAGGAATTTTGTAAAAAATAAAGTCTCTTTGCCAAAATTTCATCCTTCACAACAGCAAGTCCAGCGACGACATCACTATGGCCCGAAAGAAACTTGGTGGCGCTATGAAGGACAACATCGGCACCCAGTTCTAGAGGCTTTTGTAATGCTGGTGTAAGAAAGGTATTATCGACAAAGGTTAACGCATTATTTTTCTTTGCTAGTTCACTAATTGCCTGAATATCCGTTACCTTCAATAAAGGATTTGAAGGAGTTTCCACATAAAAAGCTTTAGTGTTCGGCTTAATGGCCTGCTTAACTTGATCCAAATTAGTCATATCAACAAAAGTATGTTCAATTCCAAAACGGGTTAGGACCTCAGTAACCATTCGGAATGTACCACCGTATACGTCTTCAGTTATCACAACGTGGTCTCCTGAAGATAACAAAAGGAATGCTGTGGAGATGGCCGCCATTCCTGAAGAGAAAGCAAATCCTTTGACTCCACCTTCTAATTCGGCGATGACATCCTCTAGGGCTTCACGAGTCGGGTTTGCACTCCGGGCATAATCATATTTTCCGAAACTATCGATATCAAATTGATGAAAGGTTGAAGCATGCTGAATAGGCACGCTTACCGCCCCTGTTACGGGATCTACTTTATGCCGGTTATGAAGAAGCTTCGTCTCAAAACAATATTCTTCTGATTCCATTACACAATCACTCCTTCGCTCACTTTGGCTAATGCCTGTTTCAAGTCAACAATGATATCCTCTGCATCCTCAATTCCAACAGAGAAACGCAACAAACGATTACATACACCAGACTGAATTCGGATTTCTTCTGGAATATCCGCATGGGTTTGTGTTGCTGGATAAGTAATAAAGCTTTCGGTACCGCCTAAGCTTTCAGCAAAACTAATCAGCTTTAAATTTTGTAAAAATGGATTAATCCACGATTCGTCTTTTACTCGGAAGGAAACCATTCCTCCTCGTCCTGGATAAAGCACATCTGTTACACCTTCGTGCGTGGAAAGATATTCCACTACAGCCTTTGCATTCTTCTCATGCTGCTTCATCCGAAGCGATAAAGTCTTCATTCCGCGCATTAATAACCAGGAATCAAATGGACTTAAGACAGCACCCGCGCCATTATGATGAAAGGCCAAGGCTTCACAAAGTTCTTTGCCTTTTGCGACAACAAGCCCGGCAAGAACATCATTGTGCCCGCCTAAATATTTCGTTGCACTGTGGATAACGATATCCGCACCAAGTGCAATCGGCTGCTGCAATAGAGGAGTATAGAAGGTATTGTCAACAATCAGGAGAATCCCGTGCTTTTTGGCAATCTTGGATACCTCGGCGATATCGGATTCCTGCATAAGCGGATTGGTTGGAGTCTCAAGGAAAATAGCCTTTGTTTGCGGAGAAATTTTCTTTTCGATTTCTTCCGGACAACACGTATTCACATATTGACTTTTCAGACCCCACTTTTTATATCCTTGTTCTAATAGACGATAGGTTCCCCCATATAAATCTTCGCTTACAAGCCATTCATCACCGGATTCAAATAAAGCAAGAATCGTTAAAATAGCTGCCATTCCTGAACTGCAGGCAAAGCCTTGATCACCGCCTTCTAAATCAGCGATTGTTTTTTCAAGAAGCTGGCGTGTTGGATTTCCGGTTCTAATATAATCAAACCCAGTTGATTGCCCTATCCCCTCATGGCGGAAGGCAGTTGAAAAATAAACAGGCGGGTTAACGGTTCCAGTTGCAGTCTCACTTCGATTTCCAATTTGGGCTAATTTCGTATCAATTTTGTACATAATGCACACTCCTTGTTTATATAAATAAAAAAAGCCTTCTTATAAGAAGAAGACTTTTGCTAAACGACCACATTGTCATTCTTCTTATCTCGCAAATTAACCAATAATTTGCAGGACTTAGCACCTTTTCAATGAAAAATACATTGAAGGTTGCTGAGGTGTCTTCGGGCCATTCCCTCAACCTCTCTTGATAAGAAAACAAATATTTAGATTATTAATAAAATTTACTACAAAGAGGACATTGTGTCAATTGGTTTTTTAACCATTTAAATGATTAAAGCGCTTTCATCTATTTTTTTCCCAGTTTTTAAATTTAATAAAGTTCATATATTCTTTAAAATCATCCTTATTCATACCATCTTTAATGGCCTTTTCGATAATCAATTGCCACTCCTTGTCTAATAGTTCTTTCCCATTTGGACTCGGAGCATTAGCAGACTGATCCACTCCATTTAGTAAAAACTCCAAGGAAACATCTAAAGGCTTTGCCAGCTTCATTAAAAAATGAATAGAGGGGTTTTTATTAAGATTACGCTCAATATAGCTTAAATAAGATTTAGAGACATTTGCTAACTCTGCCAGTTCTGTAATTGAAAATCTTTTTTCTTCTCTTAATTTCTTTATACGCTCTCCAATCATAAGTTTCTCCTCATTACCATATTTATTTTATATGTAGTAAAAATGTTATAAATCTAGCAAGTTAACATGTTCGCTCAAACGAAAAATATTATTCAATTAATTATTCTTTTTTAAAAATAGTATACAACATAAAATGTTCTATTTGAAGAACAAATTAACGAAAAAATGTAAAAAAATCCTAGAAATCTGCAGTTTTTTGTGGGGAATTAAGAGGATTTTAACTTTTTTTGATTTGCATTTTTTAAAAAAGAGATTATAATGTTCTTAAT
>NZ_JBALPP010000007.1:29170-40330 GCF_036965425.1 Neobacillus drentensis
GGTAGGTAAAAATTTTTTTATTCTTTTTGTTCTATATTACAAACAAGTAGTTCTGTTAATAATAGGTGATGTCTTCTTACCATTATCAATGAAGGCACTCGGTCATGCTGTGGGTTCAAAAGGACCTTAGACGCCAGTCGTTGAGAGTGTGATGTGAGGCGGGGTTAGATGCCCCATATTGAATTAAAGCTTTTGATTATTCGGGCTTCAAGAAGGCGGATAATCAAAAGCTTTAATTTTAAATAAAGCATATAAAGGGGAGAGAGTATGACATATAGACAAAGATTGTCGCTGTTTTTTTTAGTGGATTCAAGTATTGTTTTAACTGCGATTTATTTTAGTAGATTCCTAGTCAATGCCACTTTTAATGTCATTACAGCTCCGTTGATTCTCACTTCTTTATCCATCTTGATTTGCCATCATATTTTTTCAACTTACTTAAAACTATATAAAAAAGCCTGGGAATACGCCAGTACAGGAGAATTATTGATTATCTTTAAAATCGTTACTTATACGATTATGATGGCAGCCCTTATCCAGAAAATATTTATTCATGAAATACACTTTAGGCTTTTAGTAGTCACCTGGGCCCTTCATATATTATTACTTGGCGGCTCGCGGTTCTTTTTGAAAATTTACAGAGATACTTTTATATACCAAAATCGGAATAAAAAAAGAACATTAATTGTCGGTGCGGGTTCTGCAGGAACAATGATTGCAAGGCAGCTTTTAAAAAATCATGGGCAGGACCTGCATCCCGTTGGCTTTATTGATGATGACCCTTATAAGCAAAAACTTGATATTTTTGGTATACCGGTTGTGGGCGGTGTCAATTCCATTGTATGGGCAGTTCAAAGCCTCCGAGTCGAAAATATTATTATCGCCATTCCATCATTATGCAGAAAGGACTTGAATCCCATTTTTCAGGAATGTGCCAAAACTTCTGCCAAAACTCAAATCCTCCCCAAATTGGAGGATTTAGTGACTGGAAAGGTTTCGGTAAGTCAGTTCCGTGATGTCCAAGTAGAAGACCTTTTAGGAAGGGATCCTATTGATCTTGATATGGAAACTATTTCAAAATATCTAACAGATAAAGCCGTTTTGGTGACAGGCGCTGGCGGATCTATTGGGTCCGAAATTTGTCGGCAGCTTTCCCAGTTCAATCCGAAAAAGTTAATCCTTTTAGGACATGGTGAAAATAGTATCTATTCAATCGAAATGGAATTAAAGGAACGCTTTAAAGGAACATCAATTGAATTTATACCGGAAATTGCAGATATTCAGGATTTAGGAAAAATCGAATCCATCATGCGCAAACATCTTCCAGACGTCGTCTATCATGCCGCAGCACATAAGCATGTACCTCTAATGGAAAACAATCCTGATGAAGCCGTTAAAAACAATGTAATTGGCACGATGAATGTAGCTAATGCTGCCAGCTGGCATGGTGTTAAAACCTTTGTCATGGTGTCGACAGACAAAGCCGTAAACCCTACTAGTGTTATGGGTTCAACAAAAAGACTGGCAGAAATGATCGTTCAGTCTATGGATACAGTGAGCCAGACAAAATTTGTAGCAGTTCGGTTTGGCAATGTTCTGGGGAGCAGAGGCAGCGTTATCCCATTATTTGAGAGGCAAATAAAGCAAGGGGGGCCTGTTACCGTCACACACCCTGATATGGTCCGTTATTTTATGACCATTCCTGAAGCATCTAGGCTTGTGATTCAAGCTGGCGGACTTGCAAAAGGCGGGGAAATATTTGTTTTAGATATGGGTGACCCAGTGAAGATAGTTGACCTCGCTAAAAATTTAATCCAGCTTTCCGGAAATTCACTTGAAGAAATTGGTATTCAATTCACAGGGATAAGACCGGGGGAGAAGCTTTTTGAAGAGCTGTTAAAAGAAAATGAAATTCACGAAAAGCAAATCTACCCAAAAATCTATATTGGTAAATCAGCTGAGTTATATATTGAAGAAATTAATCAATTGATAGCTAATTTTGAAAGTATGGAAAAAGAGGAACTAAGAGAGATCCTTTTAAAGCTTGCAAACAACAAGATGTCTTCGAAGCCATACATGCCCATTTCGATATAGGAAAGCGCTGTTAAGTTAAAGGAATTGATTGGAGGTGCTGCAGTTGTTGGATACGGCCACGACCATAAAAAACAGGATTTTTCTCTCGTCTCCCCACATGAGCGGCTCAGAAATGAAGTATATCAATGAAGCGTTCGCAACCAATTGGATTGCACCATTAGGACCAAATGTAGATGCATTTGAGAAGGAGCTTGCAAGCTTTGTCGGTATAAATGCGGCGGCTGCAGTAAGCTCAGGGACAGCTGCAATTCATTTAGCATTACAATTGTTGGATGTTAAAAAGGGAGATACCGTTTTTTGCTCCAGTCTAACATTTGTCGCAAGTGCCAATCCAATCCTCTACCAAGGTGCTGAACCCGTTTTTATTGATTCCGAACCGGAGACATGGAATATGTCTCCCTTAGCGTTGGAAGAAGCTTTTAAAGATGCCGATTCAGCTAATAAACTGCCCAAAGCAGTGGTCATTGTGAATCTTTATGGTCAGTCTGCAAAAATGGAGGAGCTAATAACCATTTGTAAAAATTACAAGGTTCCCATCATAGAAGATGCAGCCGAATCACTTGGTTCCATGTATAAAGGGAAGGCTAGTGGAACGTTCGGCGATTTTGGCATCTATTCATTTAATGGCAATAAGATTATCACAACCTCCGGCGGGGGCATGCTTATTTCCAATAATCCAGAAGCCCTTCAAAAAGCAAGGTTCATAGCAACCCAATCAAGAGACCCTGCCCTGCATTATCAGCATAGTGAAATTGGCTACAATTATCGAATGAGTAATATCTTGGCCGGTATCGGCAGAAGTCAGCTCGAAGTTTTGAAAGAGCGGGTCAAAGCAAGAAGAGCCATTTTTAATATGTATTATCAAGAATTATCCTGCATTCCTGGTCTATCTTTTATGCCAGAATTAAAAAACACATTCTCGAACCGGTGGCTAACGGCTTTAACAATAGACGAGGAAATAACAGGTGTCTCGGTAAACAAATTACTTGCTGCGCTAGATTCCGAGAATATCGAAGCAAGACCTGTTTGGAAGCCGCTCCACCTGCAGCCCCTGTTTGATAAAAATAAATACTATTCGCATAACCAGAATATGAGTGTTTCAGAGGAACTCTTTCAAACAGGAATTTGTTTACCCTCTGGTTCCAATATGACGGTAGAAGATCAAATGAGAGTAATAGAATGTATTAAAAAAGCTTTGATTGGATGAAACCAAATGTCTACCTATAACAGGAGGAAAAAATGGATGTAACAGTAGGGTTATTAGATATATTAAAAACCATAAAGAAACGCTGGAAACTAATTATTTGTATAACAGTCATTGCTGCATTAATTAGCGGAGGCGTTTCTTATTTTATCCTGAAGCCAGTATACCAAGCCTCAACTCAAATACTAGTAAATCAAAAAAATACAGAGAATAAACTCGACTATACACTTTTACAAAGCAATGTTGATCTAATTAATACGTATAGTGTCATCTTAAAAAGCCCTGCCATCCTGGAGAAGGTCATTAATCAACTAGATCTTAACGTTACATGGGAGGAACTGAATAAAAATCTTACCGTAACAAGTCAAGAAAATTCACAGGTATTCTCCTTGACGGTTGAAGACCATGATGCACAAAAGGCAGTTGAAATTGCCAATACCGTGTCAGATACGTTTCAATCAGAAATCAAAGGGATAATGAATGTTGACAATGTGAGTATTATTGCAAGGGCAGAATTAAAACAAAAACCTGTGCCCGTTAAACCAAAGCCATTACTAAATATTGGCATTGCCATTCTAATTGGATTAATACTTGGAATGGGTAGCGCTCTTCTTAAAGATTTCATGGATGGTACATTGAAGGATGATCAAGATGCTGCCGCTTGCCTGGGTGTACCTGTTCTTGGCACCATTCAAAAAATATCGAAGGCTCAAATAAAGGAAGGAAAAAATTCGGCTGTTCAAACAATGGGAGGCGAAACGATTGTCTCGTAAATTGAAAAAAAGAGAGAAAAAAAGTGTCCATTTAATCGCTCATTTGAATCCAAAATCACCGATAACGGAACAGTACCGGTTAATTAGAAATAATTTGCACTTTTCTTCTGTGGATAAAGATATTCATTCCATCGTAGTAACTTCCCCGGAACCCTCTGACGGAAAATCGACAACCTCCGCTAATCTTGCCATCGTGCTGTCACAAAAGGGAAAAAAGGTGCTACTTGTTGATGTTGATTTGCGAAAACCCACGGTCCATTATGCTTTTAACGTAAGTAACATCGACGGCTTAACCAGCGTTTTGACAAGAGATATTAGCTTAGATCAGGCAATTATTAAAACGTCTGTCCCGAATTTGGACATATTAACATGCGGGCCCATCCCCCCTAATCCTTCAGAATTATTAGATTCAAAAGCAATGGAACTTGTAATGGAAGAAGTAAAGGGGTCCTATGATTATGTTGTATTCGATACCCCGCCATTGCTGGTTGTAACAGATGCACAAATATTAGCCAATAAATGCGATGGTGTAGTGATGGTAGTTGCCAGTGGAAAGACTAAACGGGATCGGGCAATAAGAGCAAAGGAATTGATAGAAAAAGCAAATGCCCACTTGCTTGGAGTGGTTGTGAATGGAGTGGAATCTAAGCAGGGGACCTATTACGGTGAATATAGTTAATAAAGGTGGCTGGGCAAATGATCGATATTCATAGTCATATTATCCCTTATGTTGATGACGGCCCCCAAGATCATATCCAAGGGTTAGACATGGCGAGAGCGGCCGTAAAGAACGGAATTTCCCATCTATTTGCAACCCCGCATCATCATAATGGACAATTTGAAAATCCAAAGCGGCAAATTTTAGCCCATGTAAGACGTTTAAATCAATCCTTACACGAAGAGAATATTCCACTTACCGTTCACCTGGGTCAAGAATTAAGAATTCATCGGGAATTGTTTCATTCACTAAAAATGGATGAAGTTTTGACCCTTGATGATCAAGGAAGGTACTTATTATTAGAGCTTCCATCAGGGGAAGTTCCATTTTACACTAGTGAAATTGTTTATGAACTTTTATTGAGGGAAATCATCCCGATTATTGTGCATCCCGAGAGAAATCGAGGCTTTATCGAGAATACGAATCAACTTTTTGAACTAGTTCAAGAAGGAGCGCTAACCCAGCTGACAGCAGGTAGTATCATCGGTCAGTTTGGAAAAAAGGTTAAAGCCTTTTCCGAAAAAATCATCGAACATAATTTGGCGCATTTTATTGGCTCTGATGCCCATAACACAAGAACAAGGGGATTCTGCCTCCAAGAAGCCTATGAAGTCGTCACCCAAAAATATGACATACAGCGTACATTCTATTTTAAAGAAAATGCGGAACTGCTTATGAAAGGTCAAACAATAATAAAAGAAGAACCTGCACCAATAAGAAAAAAGCTATTGGGTATTTTTTAACGGGCATAAAAAATAATTAAAGGTGGCATACCTTTTCATGAGGACAAAAAAAGCCTTTTATATTATGATCTCCAACCTTTCCTATCAACTGGTTTATGCACTGATTGGCTTAATTCTGCCGAGATTATTTATAACCGTTTATGGATCCGCCATCAACGGACTTATGCTGTCCATTCGCCAATTTTTGAATTTCTTAAATATAGTTGAATCAGGAATTGGGCTGACATCAATAACAGCTTTATTAAAGCCAATGGCTGCAAATGATAAAGAGGCAGCAAACGGAATTCTATCTGCGGCAAAATTACTTTATCTGCGGGCGGGGTATATACTTGTCAGTTTCATTGCATTGCTTGCGATTATCTATCCTTTTTTGATTGCTGATCAGGTTAGCTATCAAATTGCTTTTTTCCTGGTTCTAATTTTGGGAGGCAATAGTTTTGTAGACTTTTTTATCATTGGAAAGTATAAAGTGCTGCTTACCGCAGATCAAAGAGTCTATGTATTAACAAATATGCAAATTATCGGTTTAATTGCTAATTTAATTTCATACGTTATCCTCATTAAGGCTGGGTGGGATGTGCTTCTTGTTAATGGGATTGCCACTTGTTTTTTGGCATCCAAATCAATTTTGGTATTGGCCTACGTCAAAAAACATTATCCTAATGTCAGTTTTAAGGAAAAACCGGATACAGAAGCATTAGCCCAGCGGTGGGACGTCTTTATTCACCAAATAACTGGAGTTATTGTGTTTAATACTCCCGTCATCATCATTACAATCTTTTTAGGGTTAAAGGAAGTAAGTGTATTCACTACGTATAATATGGTATTTTCTGCGATTACCTTATTAGTAACTTCTTTTTCGAGTGCCCTATTTGCAGGAATAGGGGACTTACTAGTTAGAGGCGAAAAAAATAGGGTTATTGAAGTTTATAACATTTTTGAATCTGTTTATTATGCCTTAATCGCCTGGGCCTTTACCACGGCTTTTCTACTCATACTTCCATTTATCAAGATTTATACACATGGAGTTTCAGATGCGAACTATATCCGCCCGGAATTAGCTATTTTGTTTATTGCTGTAGGGGTGATAAGCAATATTCGAGTTCCGGCCTACACATTAGTGAATTCCGCTGGTCACTTCAAAGAAACAAAGTATCGGGCACTGGCAGAAGCTATCATTAATTTACTTGCTTCCCTCATCCTAGTTCAGATGTTTGGAACCGAGGGAGTACTATTTGGATCAATTTGCTCCTATACCTTCCGCACCATAGATGTTCTTTTATATGCTTCAAGAAATATATTAAATGCCTCATTAAAACCGACAATCCTTAAAGTAATGACTAATATATTTCTTTCATTAGTTGCAGCATTGCCAATTCAATGGTTACTCAACATCGATCCAAAGAATTTAATTGAATGGTTTGTTTATGCCATTCTCCTATCGATATGGAATTTAATAATAATCGCTGTTGGCAATATCCTGTTCGATCCAAAAATGTCCAAAAGTGTCCTGCAACGGGGCAGGCTTGTCTTTGGAAGAAAGGAGGCTGAGGAGAAATTGATGCTTTAGCCATTTTAAATCGCAGCCAAACAAATCGAAATGTCTATTATTTTCTAATTCTACTGTTCTCTGTGTTCCTAAATCAAACGAGTATTATTGGAGGAGTCAATTTTTCCCTGAGCGACTTGGTGATTTTATTGTTGCTAGTTCATGTGGCTTGTAATGGGATTAGTGTTCCTGGATATTCTTTCGTGTATTTTTTATTTTTGTCCGCATTATTATGGGTAACAGCCATCTTTTATACACCTTTTCGATTTGGTGTCACGGCTGATTTTTATTCCATTATTAAGGAGTACGCTAAGCTGGCAGTCGTCTTTTTATATTTTTTAATTGGCTATAACCTAAACCATGAAGATCTTATAAAGAGTTCGATAAAATGGTATTCATTTGCAGCTTTGTTTGTCGGAACACTGGGAATATTTATTAATCTTTTAGGTTTGAAATTTTTTTATCAAATCTATGATTTTGGTGAAGACCGTTATAACGGTTTTATGAATGATCCGAACTATTTTGCTATTGTTCAAATCAGTGCCCTTCCATTTTTTTTAAGGTCCGAAAAAATGTTATTAAGGACGAAACTTATTACTTATCTCATCATTTTAATCAGTATATTACTTTCAGGATCAAAAACTGGAATCATTACGTTATTAATTTACACAACTATATTTAGTTTAGGGGAAATAGTTAAAAACAAATTAAAACTTAGAACAATTATCTTAATGCTTTTTGGCATTTTGCTTTTGGGAGTACTTTTGGAGCTGCTTGGTAAGAACTTAACCTTATTAACAGAGAAATCTGTTCAATTCCAACGGATTAGTCTAATTTTCACTGATTTTAATGCTGCTTTTAATGAGGGGGGCTCATCCCGGCTTCCAATCTGGAAGGCAGGCATTGAATTAATCGGATTATCACCTTTAGTTGGAGTGGGAGTGGGCATGTATACCGCCGTTTCAGAAAAAGTTTCTGGCATTGATGCAGTTGCTCATAATACCTATATTCAAACGTTTTCGGAGTGGGGAGGTATATTTGCAGCTATCTTTTTCTTATATATTGCCTGCATAATTCTGAAAATAACGGTCAATAAACAGTTTCAAAGTAAGATCACTTATATGTTAAGGGATATATTAATTATTTTATTGATAGGGTCCATGGCGGTCTCATTTAATAATGCAAGAATGTTTTGGTTCTTTTTAGGTTCATTGGTCTATTTGCTTAGCTCAAAAAATCTTGGGAAAGTGTCTGGTAGATTCTCTTAATGGGGGGATTTTAGTGAAAAAAGTACTGTTTGCAGCCTCTGTTTATTCTCATTTTGCTTCCTTTCATAAGCCTTTTATGAAAATGTTTCAACAGAAGGGTTATGAGGTACACGCGGTCGGAAGTAATTCGAGAAATCGGAAGGATGAACTACTTGATATTGGGGTCATTTGCCATGATGTGGATTTTGATCGAATGCCATTTTCCAAAAAAAATATGAGAGCTGTAAAGAAATTAAATGAATTATTCAGTCATCATTATTTCAACTTAATACATGTCCATACACCGACAGCGGCTTTTTTAACAAGGTATGCAGCTTCTAAGCATAATCAAGGAAAAATTCTCTATACGGCGCATGGATTTCATTTTTTTAATGGAGCCTCTCGAAAAAATTGGCTTCTTTTTTATCCTGCTGAAAAACTTGCGAAACGATGGACAGACGGGTTGCTTGTTATGAATGAAGAGGATATTTCGTTAGGAAAAAGGCTTGGTTTTAAGGAAAACCATAATATGTTTCATGTTCACGGGGTTGGTGTGAACTTAAAAGAATTTCATGATAAGCAAGGGGAGCTAATTGATATAAAAAACGAGTTAGGCTTGATTTCTGAAAATGTAATTATTAGCTGTATAGCAGAATTAAGTCCTCGGAAGAATCAATTATTTCTCCTTAAAAACTGGAACACAATAGTAGACCAATGTCCAAATGCACATTTATTAATCATTGGGTATGGAGATGATATGGAGAAAATTAAAGCTTTTATAGAGGAAAATTGGATTATGAATGTTCATTTATTAGGATATAGAAAAGATATTCCAAGTATTATTACAGCATCTGATATTGTGACATTAGTTTCCAAACATGAAGGGCTTCCCCGGTGCTTAATGGAGGCAATGGCTGCAGCAAAACCAATAATCACGACAAATGTCCGCGGTTCAAGGGATTTAGTGGACAACGGGAATTGTGGCTTGGTTGTAGACCTTGGTGATAACGAGGGTCTTATTCAAAGTTTTGTTAGATTAATTGAAGATAAACAATTAAGGATTAATTTCGGGAGACTAGGACACCAGAGAATCCAGGATTATAGCTTAGGTAATGTCTTAAATGAAATGGAAGAGATTTATTCACGTTATGTGTAATCGTGAAATATGAAATTTTAAGAGGGGCTAACAAAATGGATAATCTATTGAAAGAAGTTTTTTTTAAGCTGGGTGTTTATGAATTTGCCAAAAAGTATTTAAGGAAACCCTATGTAAAAATGCATGGTTTAATTTTTAAATTTAGTGCAAAAAAAGCTTTAAAGAAATTAATCCAAACTATGAATCAAAACAAATATAAATACTGGCTGGAGTTTGGCACGCTTCTGGGAGCGATTAGGGAAAAAGGATTTATCTCCCACGATCATGATATTGATATCGCTATGTACATCCAGGAACGGGATGAAACCTTAGAACAATTATTGACTTCAAAGGGCTTTAAATTGAAAAAACGGGCAAAGCTTCTGACGGGTGAAATAATAGAAGAAACATATAAATATAAAACTGCCAATATCGATATCTTTTATGCTTATAAAATGGATAATCAAATAAAAATTTTTGATTATCAAACCTTCTATAATCTAAGTCCTAATGAATGTATAAAACAATATGGCGGATTAAGAGTCTATGAAAATGTCCTAACAGAATTCGATTTAATCAAATCTGAATTCTATGACCTCGATGTCTTGATTCCAAGCAATATTCACATTCACTTGGGAGAATTGTACGGAAAAGATTATATGATAAAGAATAAAAATTGGAAATTTGATTCTAGCAGTGTTAGAAAAGAAACGACTAATTTAGCAGTTATTAATTATTTTTAACCGCTATGTTTTCTAAAGATTACAAAAATAAAATGAGGTTGGTGAAGGGAAATGAAGAGAGTATTTGATTTTATTCTTTCAATCCTTGTAATAATCATTTTCTCCCCTATTATCATCCTAATATCCATACTAGTTAGACTAAAACTTGGGTCACCTATTCTTTTTAAACAAGAACGTCCCGGATTGAATGGAAAACCCTTTTTGATTTATAAATTCCGAACAATGACAAATGAAAAGGACAACAGTGGTAAATTATTACCTGAACATCTAAGGTTGACAGGCTTTGGTACTTTCTTACGTAAATTTAGTTTGGATGAGTTACCCCAGTTAATAAATGTCATAAAAGGGGAAATTAGTTTAGTTGGACCGAGACCATTAAGAATGGACTACTTACCATTATATACCCCTCTTCAGGCGAGGCGCCATGAGGTTAAACCAGGGATAACTGGTTGGGCGCAAATTAAAGGAAGAAATTCTATAAGCTGGGAAGAAAGGTTTGAATTAGATGTTTGGTATGTTGATAATAAATCCTTCCTTTTAGATTTAAAAATATTATTTATGACCATGAAAAAAGTGATTCAAACTGAAGGAATTAACCACGAAGGGCAAATAATGCCGAACTTCACAGGTAGTAAAATAAAGCAATCATCAAATGCAAGTGAATAAGGAGGTTATATTATGAATATTTTAATATGTAGTGTCGGACGGCGTGTAAAATTAGTCGAGTACTTTAAAAAGGAAGTCCATGAATTAAATGGGAAAGTAATTGCTGTGGACTGTGATATTACTGCCCCAGCCTTGCACCATGCCGATGTATTTGAGATTGTTCCCCGTATAGACCATCCTGATTATATCCCCCGCATAAAAGAGTTGTGTTATAAATATAAAATTAATGGTGTATTATCCCTTATAGATCCTGAATTGCCACTATTGGCCAGTTATAAAGGAGAGCTT
>NZ_JBALPP010000007.1:40364-69536 GCF_036965425.1 Neobacillus drentensis
GCTTAAAGAGAATGGAATAAATATCATTGTATCTGAAAAGAATGTTGTTGATATTTGCACAGACAAATATTTAACATATAACTTTCTTGAAGATAATGATTTGCCGTCTGTTCCGACATATATTGAAATAGATAAAGTAATACAGGAGCTTAATAAAGGGCGTATTCAATTTCCATTAATGATGAAGCCGAGAAATGGAAGTGCGAGTAAAAATATCCATAAGGTTTCTTCAATGAAGGAACTATATGTAATAAAAGAGATTTACGAAGATTTGATTGTACAGCCATTTATAGAAGGTGAAGAGTTTGGCGTGGATTGTTATATTGATTTAATAACAAAGGAAACTACCAATATATTTATGAAAAGAAAGATAGTGATGAGAGCGGGGGAAACAGATAAATCCATAGCAACAAAAGACCCTGAATTAAAGCGGATCATTGAAAAGCTTATAAGGGTTCTTAAGCCAATTGGACCAATAGATATTGATTGTTTTAAGACTGAAAAAGGTTACTTGATATCCGAAATTAATCCAAGGTTTGGAGGTGGATATCTCCATGCACATGAAATGGGGCAAAGTTTCGTTAAAAATATCATTAACAATTTAAATGGAGTTCCTAATGAATCCAATCAAGAGGACTATAAAGAGGGAACAACATTGGTAAAATATGATCATTTTATCGTGTTATAAATTCAAGAAATCCACTGAAAAAGGATAAGCCGTCAGCTTATCCTTTTGGTGATTTATACATGCAAAAACTTCACACAAACCGGATGAGGAACAACAATATCAGAATTAATAAGCGTTAATCTTCCAGTTGGATCATCTCTGGAAAATAACACAAGATTGCTCGATTCCTGATTAGAAGCCACGATGAATTTCTCCGTTGGATCTAAAGCGAAATCTCTCGGCCAATCCCCTTCAGTTGACGTATGCTCGATAAAGCTCAACTCTCCGGATAATATATCTGCTCTAAATACAGCGATGCTGTTATGCCCCCGGTTACCGGCATAAACAAAACGCCCATCAGAAGAAATATGAATCGCACTGCCTTGGTTATTTTCCGTAAAATCATCAGGAAGGGTCGAAATATATTGTTTTTCAGTGAAATGACCATTTTCAGGATGGTAAGTTAATACAATGACCTCTGAGCTAAATTCTGTCATGATATAGGCAATCTTCCCATTCGGATGAAAAGTTAAATGTCTTGGCCCGCTTCCGGCTTTTAATGGTAATCGGCTAACCTCGGTAAGTTTACCCTCACCACTTATTTCATATGTAATCAGTGCATCAATACCTAATTCCACAACAGCCAGGTATTTTTCATCAGGGGTGAGTCCCGCATAATGGGTATGAGGTTTTTCCTGTCTTGGATCTGGACCGCGGCCTTCATGCTTTGCTGCTGAAATAACTGGTTTAACAGCGCCATTCTCCTGGTTAATCTGCTGGGACTCTACTAAGCCTTTATGATAATTTGCACTGAACACATATCGATTTTCGCTGTCTATACTAACATGGCATGGAGGAGAGCCCTCAGATCCTTCACTGTTGATTGCCGTTAGTTCCCCTGCTTCACTTATAGAAAAAGCGGCAACCCCACCAATATTCCCTTCCTTTGCAACAGAATATAGATATCGGTTGTCATTGCTGATTGCTAAATATGTAGGATTTTCTAACTCGGCTGCAACAGAAACATCCTCTATTTTTCCTCTATCCGAATCCAAGGTAAAGGAGTAGATCCCCTTGCTGTCACCTTTTGTATAGGTTCCAATATAACCTATGTATTTATCGTTTCTTGACATTATACCAACTCCAATTAGTTATATATAATTCCCTTCTTATATTATCCTATTATTGTTATTTAGCTCACCTTAATGCTCAGAATTGATATCTTTTGTTTGCATTATTAATATGGATAGGTAATATTTATACTATTAAGGACAACAATTTACATAAGGAGTCTGTTTATGGCAAATAACAAAAAGCACACGAAAAATAGTAAGAATTCATCATCTAAGTTTATATTCTGGGTAGTCGGTCTAGTAGCCGTTGGAATCTTGGCTCTCATTTTTTTCGGAAATCATAATAAGGATCAGAATAATACCGCTTCCGAGAAAATTGATTACGCTAATCAGCCATTCCTGGGCGATAAATCTGCACCAGTCTCCATCATTGAATTCGGTGACTATAAATGCCCAAATTGCAAAAACTTTGCCGATCAAGTAATTCCTCTAATTCAAAAAGATTTGGTGGATACAGGGAAGGCTAAATTGTATTTTATGAATGATTCGTTTATCAATGTTGATTCTGAACGCTCTGCTAAATTTGCGGAATCCGTTTATCAGGAATTAGGAAACGATACGTTTTGGAAGTTCCATGAACTTCTTTATAAAAAACAGCCAGAAGATTCTAAATATGAAAAAATCGATCTATATACAGAAAAATTCTTAACAGATACGTTGAAAGAAGTGGCCAGCGACAAAGATGTTGATAAGGTTGTCCAAAACTTCCAAGCAAAAAAATCGGATGCTGCCTGGAAAAAGGATATGGATTACGCTGGAAAATTAGGTGTAACAGGAACGCCAACCATTTTTGTAAATGGCAAGAAGTTTGAAGGCGGAAGTATGGACGATTTAAAAAAGATGGTTGATAAAGCGGCAAAGGGGAAATAGCATGAATAAATCCTTAGTAGTCTCGTGGGTTGCAGCTTTAATTGCGACACTCGGCAGCTTGTACTTTAGTGAAGTCATGCACTTTGTACCATGTACGCTTTGCTGGTATCAGCGGATATTCATGTATCCGCTAGCCATCATATTGGGGATTGCTGTCTACCGAAACGATAAGGGAATTTATAAATATGTATTGCCGCTGTCAATCATCGGAATCCTAATATCAGGCTATCATACTTTATTGCAAAAGATTCCTTATTTACAACAGTTTGAAATGTGTACAAGCGGGGTTCCTTGTTCAAAGGACTATATCAATTGGCTGGGATTTATTACGATTCCCCTATTAGCGCTGATTGCTTTTATTACCATAACGATCAGCTTAGTGATTCTTGCCCGCAGTCAAAAGGAGGAAGAGACTATCCAAGGATAGTCTCTTTATCTTTAAACAAAAAAAAGAGCAGTAAAACCATGAGATTTTACCGCCCTCTTTTTATTAAGGTGTAATGGCCATTGCCATGATTAGTACATCCAAGATGCACCAACAATGATCAAAAGGATAAACAACACAACGATTAGCGCAAAGCTGCTACTGTGTCCCATTTCAAAGTCACCTCCTATTTAATAATTACAATTTATGCAAATAGGAGAAAAATGAAATGGACAAACGTTGATTCGCAGAAAAAAGATTGAAATTAGCTATATTGCGGTCTTAGTTTGGAACGTTTGTTGACGTGCTGTTCGGCACTTAATGCTGCAATCGCACCATCAGCTGCAGAGATAACGGCTTGTTTAATCGGTGTTCTTCTAGCGTCGCCGCCTGCAAACACTCCATCAACATTTGTACGAAGATGGTCGTCAACGATCACATAACCCTCATCATCTCTCATGACGGCTCCATTGAGGAAATCAGTCCCCGGTTTCATTCCACCAAGATATAAGAAAATACCATCGACATTCCAAGTTTCCACTTCTTTTTTATCATTTAGAATCACTAATTTCTCAACACTATCTGTACCAATGATTTCTCTGACGCGGTGACGTCGATAGATTTCGACCTTTGGATTATATTCTAAGGTTGAAAGGTCAGTATCACCCTTTAACTCAGTAGGAATTAATATTTTAACGGTCTTGCAATACTTAGCAAGTGTTTCAGCTTCATGAATAGCTTCGTCATTATCACCGACAACTGCAACAACCTGATCTTGATAAAAGGCGGCATCACAGGTTGAACAGTAGCTGACACCGCGGCCGGTGAATTCTTCTTCTCCATTAATCTTGCTGGAAGGAGCTTTTGCGCCAACGGCAATAAAAACGCTTTTTGCCTTAATCGTTCCTTCAGCTACCTCTATCATTTTGATTTCATTTGAAAAATCAACAGAAAGAACAGTAGAGCGGACGAATTCTGCACCAAAGTCTTTTGCTTGTGCTTGCATTCTTGTCAGCAGTTCAAGACCTGTTACTTCTTCACGCACCCCTGGATAGTTAGCGATTTTATGAGTAATCGCTAAAGTTCCTGCCTTTGGCGCCTTATCAATGACAAGGGTTTTTAATTTTCCGCGGGCAGCATAAACAGCAGCAGACGCTCCGGCAGGTCCTCCGCCAATGGTTACAAAGTCATAGACTTCTTCAAGGATCTTTTCATTAACTGGCTGAAAAATGGATTCTTCACTTTCCGGTTGTGGAGTGTAAATTTCTGCTGGCTTGTCCTCTTCAGACAACTCAAGAAGTTTAATAAATTTTTTCTCCTGAAAGCCTAAAACGAGCTTTCCATTAATAAAGGTCGCAGGTGTTCCAAAAATTTTGCGTTCCTTTAACTGATCAAAATATTCTTTATGAATCGAGGCATTACGTTCTTCAAATTCAATTCCCTTTTCTTTAAGATATGATTTTACTTTTTCACAATAAGGGCAACCGGAGCTGCTATATACGATGACTTCGTGTTTAGACATACGAGGGTACCTCCTAATACATTTTCTTAATTACAATAATAATATTAATACTAAATAAAAGTCAAACTTTTTTAATAATAATTCTAATTAAAAAAAGCCCAACAAATAATGTTGGACTTTAAGTAAATTAAATTGTTTTGCCAAGGAATGCCGTCAGCATCCAAACATGCTTTTCTAAACCTGAATGGATAGCGAGCAGCATATCGCCGGTGGTTTCATCATCTAACTCCCCAGCTAGACTCATTCCTTCTTTTATTTCCCCAATAATGATCGAAAAGTCGTTAATTATCGATTGAACCATTTCTTCAGCAGATTCTGAGCCTGTTGCTTCTTGAATGGATGAGATTTCAAGGCATTCTTTCATGGTTGCCACTGGCTTACCTCCGATTGCAAGCAAACGCTCTGCCAATTCATCGACATGGAGACCGGCCTCATTATAGAATTCTTCAAATTTGGCGTGAAGGGTGAAAAATTGCCCGCCCTTCACGTACCAATGATAGTTATGTAATTTCATATACAAAACAGACCAATTGGCAATTTGTTTGTTAAGTACGTCCACTAATTGACTTCTCATAAGAAATCCTCCTTTATATCATCTCGTTATATTATTTCCAATAATACACGTGAAATCCTGTGTGATTTTAAGGAAATTGTTGTCAGTTTGGTGAAAGTTTCTCGTTACTATGTTACATGGCTGAAATAAATTGTAATAATAATCCCTCCATTATCCAATAAAGCATTTTTATGGGGTTTATTACAAATAGGATAGACCTTCCATTTCGGTCAGGAACGCTTTGATAACAGGCGGTCTCTTTGTTAGTTTTTACATTCCATTTTTTGGCTAATGAATTCGTATGTTACAACTGGTAGCCTTAGGTGTAGAGAAACGAGCTACTAATCTAGGAGGTTTCAAATGAACAAATTTAAAAAACTAGTAATTGCAGCTGGTCTTATCTTATCAATGTCAGCATTTACGGTTAATGGAAAAACAGAGGCAGCTACGACAACTCATAAAATTCAGTCTGGAGAAACTTATTGGAAAATTGCAAAAGGTTTTGGTGTGCCTTTAAATAGTTTAATGGCAGCTAATCATTCTAAGCCACTTTATACAGGACAAAATATGCTGATCCCGAACTCTCCTTATACAGCAGCAGAGAAAGATCTAATGGCACGTCTTGTCCGTGCAGAAGCAGTGGGAGAGCCTTATGCTGGGAAAGTAGCAGTTGCTACAGTCATTTTAAATAGAGTTAAAAGCCCTGACTTCCCAAACACAGTTCGTGGAGTTATCTATCAAATTGCAAATGGGCACTATGCTTTTACACCTGTCCAAAACGGTCAGATTAATCAGCCTGCGGATTATGCCTCAAAGCGAGCTGTTAATGAAGCAATCGCATTTAGTGGAAAAGGAAACGGCTCATTATTTTTCTACAACCCTAAAACCGCGCAAAGTCAGTGGATTCTAACACGCCCAGTTACCGTAACAATCGGAAATCATCGCTTTGCAAGATAATCATTAACATTCCATAAAAATAGATATTTATACAAAATGGCAGTGGATTCCCAAAAAAGGGAGTCTCACTGCTTTTTTGTATTTATTTATTAATTTTAAGTGCTACTAAACTAGCAAAATCATGAATGATGGTCGCTGCGAGAAGGGAAGTAATTTGAGTTGGGTCGTATGGCGGCAGCACTTCGACTAAGTCAAAACCAATAAAATTAAAGTCTGTTAGGGAACGGATAATTTGTAAGGTTTCAAAGCTATTTAATCCACCGACCTCGAGTGTCCCCGTTCCCGGTGCACAGGAAGGATCAACAAAATCTATATCAAAGCTAAGGAAGCAAGGGGTATCCCCAATTTTTTGTTTGATTTCTCTTATAACATCCTCCATTCCACGTTCCTTTAATTCAGGTGTCGTAATGACACGGTAGCCCAAGTCCTTGCTGGCATCAATATCGCCTGGATGGTTGAGTGTACCGCGAATCCCAACCTGAAAAACCTTATCTGGAATAAGCAGATTTTCTTCGTAGGCTCGGATGAATGGAGAACCGTGCCAATATTTTTCATCATAATAGGTATCCCAAGTATCGGTATGGGAATCAAAATGAATTAATGCAACAGGCCCGTGCACCTTGGCTGCTGCTCTTAAGTTGGCCAACGTCACTGAGTGGTCTCCGCCAAGACCAATGGGAATGATTCCTTTTTCCATCAATTCCATGACTGCTTTTTCAATGACCTCGTAGCTGCGATGGATATTATGAGGGATCACGGAAACATCGCCAATGTCAATAGCATTGCAATCATCAAACGGATACACCTTGTGAATCGGATGATACGGAAATAAGGTCATTGACGCCTGACGAATGGCTTGCGGTGCGAACCGGGCCCCAACACGGAAGGATGCGGCAGTATCAAACGGCATGCCGACAATCGCTAATTTCGCATTTTCTCTTGCGGAAGGCAGCCTCATAAACGTGCCTGTCGTACAAAATTCAGGTTTTACGTCTGGTGATAAAGGATAGTGCATTTTTAGATTCCCCCATTTCTGTTTTTTCAAAATTAAATGATGCAAGTTTTATGCCAAATAAAAGGAAGGGGATCTTCAAAAATGGCACGGAAATTGCAAGCATACATACTGATTTTAAAAATAAGGGGGAATAAAAAATTTTAAAAAGACAAAGGGGTTCTCTTGAATTGAAAGCGGTTTAAAAAAAGGGGAGGTATGATAGGTGGAAAATGGCGTAAAGTTGAAAAGATCGTTAAAGCTTTGGCAGATTGTTATTATGGGGCTTGCTTATATGACCCCCATGGTTGTGTTCGATACGTTTGGGATTGTTTCAGGGGTAACCAATGGTCACGTACCAAGTGCCTACATTATTGCATTGATCGGCATGCTTTTCACAGCAGCAAGCTACGGCAAACTGGTAAAGGTTTTTCCTCAGGCAGGTTCGGCTTATACCTATACACAAAAGGCGATAAATGGCCATTTAGGATTTCTGGTTGGCTGGTCCTCTTTACTTGATTATTTATTTTTACCAATGGTCAACGCTTTATTAACCAAACTATACTTAAATGCTTTGTTTCCATCCGTTCCTGATTTTATCTGGGTATTAGTATTTGTCGGAATAGTTACCTTTCTTAATTTACGCAGCGTTAATATCCTGGCAAATTTTAATTCCATTTTTGTGGCCGTGCAAATCTTGATTATGATCGTCTTTATCATCCTTGTCGTTAAAGGGCTGAATGGAGGCGAAGGAGCCGGAACTGTGCTCAGCCTTAAGCCTTTTTTTGTGGAAGGAATGAACATTCCAGTCCTAATTACAGGAGCAACGATTCTCTGTTTTTCCTTTCTTGGTTTTGATGCGGTTACAACCCTCTCTGAGGAAACACCAAATCCAGAAAAAACAATTCCAAAAGCGATCCTTTTAACAGCTATATGGGGAGGAGTCATTTTTATCACCACATCGTTCTTTATTCAGTTATTCTTCCCTGATATTTCAAGATTCAAAAATCCTGATGCAGCCTTGCCGGAAATCGCTCTGTATGTGGGGGGAAAGCTGTTTCAATCGATTTTCTTATGTACAACCTTTGTCAATACTCTAGCATCTGGGCTAGCTTCACATGCAAGTGTATCGCGACTATTGTATGTTATGGGGCGGGATAAAGTCTTTCCTGAGAAATGGTTCGGCTTTGTCCATCCAAAATGGAGGACGCCTGCGTTTAATGTTATCTTTGTCGGTGTCATCTCCTTATCAGCATGGTTCTTTGATTTAGTTACTGCTACATCGTTAATTAATTTTGGCGCCCTAATGGCGTTTACGTTTGTAAATCTATCTGTTATTAGTCACTTTGCCGTCCGGCAAAAAATGCATCGGTCCCCAAAAGGATTTTTTGATTACATCATCATGCCATTAATTGGAGCCGCTGCAGTAGGAATCCTCTGGGTAAATCTTGAAATAAGTTCCTTGACCATGGGCCTTATATGGTTTGGGTTCGGCTTTATGTATTTGCTCTATCTAACAAAAGCATTTCGGGCAGCGCCGCCGCAATTTAAAACAGAAGAAGCATAATGAACCTTTAAGCCTTTAATCATTCTCTAGATTGAAGGCTTTTTTGATGCCCTTGTTATGCAAATCAGATTAGATTATGCAAAATTTCATAGATTTTAAGGTTGTTTTATTAATTATTTAGTTTAGGCTCTTTTCGTAAACTTTGTTGCTCTTAGAACTTTTTAAGGATCATTTACAAAGTTTCTAGGCAATTTTCGCAAATGTTCTTACGAAAAGATGCCACGAAGAATCATGTTATACGGCTTGATGAACTAATACGAAAAACAATAATCTTTGCGAAAATAGCCTTAGTTAAAAATTATTGGCATAAAAATTGCAACTATTTTGAATAGTTATATAATTATTTTGAAGGGGAGGTTCTATTGGTTTTCATATTGATTTGAACAAAAATGAAACTGCTTACATTTATTTTTTTTAAAAAAGGAGAGTTGTTCAAATTGGAGAATGTTACCCTTAAGCGTTCACTCGGCCTCTGGGCCATTGTTGGCCTTGGATTAGGCTACATGACGCCGACTATTGTATTTGATACATTCGGAATCGTTTCTGAAGAAACAAATGGTGTTGTTCCTCTTGCCTATCTAACGGCATTGGCTGTTATGTTGTTTACAGCGATTAGTTATGGAAAGATGGTCCAAGTGTTTCCAAGCGCTGGATCTGCCTATACGTATACGAGAGAAACAATGAGCCCCCATCTTGGATTTATCGTTGGATGGGCAGCCTTGCTTGATTATATCCTCTTACCCATGGTAAATGCCTTGATTATCCGAATTTATATGGTATCCGTCTTTCCTTCTGTTCCAGCATGGATTTGGGTGGTCTGTTATGTCGCGATCGTTACTGCCATTAACGTATGGAGTATGAGTAAAACCTCAAATTTGAATTCCCTTCTTGTTATTTTTGAAGTTGTCTTAATTGTTGCTTTTATAGTTCTCGCTTTTGTGAAGTTATCCCAAGGGATGGGGCAAGGAACGATTTTCACTACGGAACCGCTTTTTCATTCCAATATCCATTTTGGTGCTGTTTTGACTGGTGCCACAGTGGTTTGTTTTTCCTTTATTGGTTTTGATGCCGTTACGATGTACGCTGAGGAGGCCACTGATATAAAGATAATGCCGAAAGCGATTATGTTAACGGTTTTAATCGGCGGCGCCATCTTTTTTATCTGTGGTTACTTCGCCCAAGCTTTATTCCCAGATATTTCGGGGTTTAAAGTAACGGATGATACCTTACCCGAAATTGGCTTGTTTGTTGGAGGAACGCTCTTTAAACTAGTTTTTCTTGCAGGTGCGTTTGCTGCAACTGTCGCTTCCGGGCTGGCATCCCATGCGAGTGTGGCACGTCTATTATATGTAATGGGACGGAACGGCGTCCTTCCGAAAAAGCTATTCGGTTCGGTTCATCCAAAATTTCGGACACCTGCTTTTAATGTTATTCTCGTCGGGGTAGTTTCACTGCTTGCGGTAGCACCGAGTCTTGAGCTTATTTCTTCCTTTATTAACTTTGGAGCGTTGATTGCGTTTACCTTTGTGAATTTGTCGGTTATTGCCCATTTCGTTTTCCGTCAAAAGAGATACAAAACCGGAAAAGATATTTTCTCTTTTCTCGTAATGCCTATCCTTGGAGCAGGTACCACGGGGATTTTGTGGTATAACCTCCAAGCAGATGCCCTCATCGGAGGAATTGTTTGGATTGTCATCGGGTTAATCTATTTAGGCTTTAAAACCAAAATCTCAAAAACAAGCATTGTAGATCTTCATTTTGATGAAGCTGAGAAACCTACTCCTTTATAAGAGGAAGTTACCTGAGTCAGGCATGATGCCTGGCTTTTTGGTTGTTTTGTGGGTGGCACGTAAAATGGAGAATTTTTTTGTTGATTGGCATTTAACAGTGCCCTCGGCACGAAAATCTAGAGGTAAAACGGGCATTCTGAATAGCCGACAGTGCCTGCGACAGACGATTTAGAGGTAAAACGGGCACTCTGAATAGCTGACAGTGCCCGCATCCGGTGATTTAGAGATGTGACGGGCACTCTGAAAGGCTGACAGTGCCTGCGTCCGGCGATTTAGAGGTAAAACGGGCACTCTGAAAGGCTGACAGTGCTCACGTCCGGCGATTTAGAGATGTGACGGGCACTCTGAAAGGCTGAAAGTGCCCGCGTCCGGCACTTTATAGATGTGATTGGCACTCCGTCCAATAGAGGTATCGTGTGGGAAAATACCAATTATGCAATATCGCATAATCGACTCATTTTTTCATAGAGCTTGCATTTTTCTAAATTAAAAAGCAGCAATATTCCCCCTTTCTTAAGTTGGCACGAATCTTGCTTCTACCTTAATAACAACAAAAAATGAGGTGTTATGATGGCAATCGATTCTTTAGATTTGAAAAAGAGCGAGGTATTAAGGGAAAAGGATAACTCTTTAATTGAGTTTCAGGAAACACTCAGAGAGGCTGCTCAAATCCTGAATTATCCGCCGCAGGTCTTTGAATTTTTAAAGAAGCCGATGAGATTTTTAGAGGTAAGCATTCCTGTTCGGATGGATAACGGACAGACAGAGATTTTTCAAGGATACCGGGCCCAGCATAATGATGCATCAGGTCCGACAAAAGGCGGAATACGCTTCCACCCGGATGTGACCCCTGAAGAGGTAAAGGCATTAGCGGGCTGGATGAGCTTAAAATGCGGGATTACCGATCTTCCATATGGCGGGGCAAAGGGCGGGATTATCTGCGATCCCCGAATAATGAGCCTTGATGAACTGGAACGGCTCAGCAGGGGCTATGTTAGAGCGGTCAGCCAAATTGTGGGCCCGACCAAGGATATCCCGGCACCGGATATGTATACAAACTCGCAAATTATGGCGTGGATGCTCGATGAATACGATCATATCCGTGAATTTGATTCACCAGGTTTTATTACAGGAAAACCCATTGCACTAGGCGGCTCAAAAGGAAGAGAAACAGCCACCTCAAAGGGCGTTTTGTACACCCTTGAGATGGTATGCGAATTAAAGAAACAGCCAGTTGAAGACCTGAAAGTCATCATACAAGGATTTGGAAATGTAGGAAGTTACCTTGCAAAGTATTTATATGATTTAGGAGCTAAAGTTGTTGGCATCAGCGATGTCCTTGGCGGTTTATATGATGAAAACGGCCTCGATATCCCATTCCTCCTCGAAAATAGAGACTCGTTTGGGATTGTATCAAATCGCTTTAATAGCTCGATAACAAATCAGGAATTATTAGAAAAAGAATGCGATGTCTTAATTCCAGCAGCGATTTCCGGGGTCATTCATAAACAAAATGCCAGCAGGATGAACTGCACTATTATCATCGAGGCGGCGAATGGGCCAACGACAAAAGAAGCGCTGAAAATTCTCGATGAACGAGAGATTCTCGTTGTACCGGATATACTTGCAAATTCAGGCGGTGTGATCGTTTCTTATTTCGAGTGGTGTCAAAATAACCAGGGATATTATTGGACGGAGGAAACCGTTGATCAAAGGCTCAAAGAAAAAATTACTCAGAGTTTCCTAAATGTTTTTAATACCTCCAAAAAATATAGTGTTAATTTAAAAATTGCTGCTTATATCGAAGGAATTCAGAAATTAGCCGAAGCCTCAAGACTTAGAGGCTGGCTGAAATATTAAAAGGGAGGAATAAAGCATGAAATTAGATATTTTATCTGAACAAAAAGAACGCCAGCTTTTACATTACTTTTGCTTAATCTCCAATAATCATCGTTATGATTTGACAATCGGCTATTCAGAGCATTTTTTTGGAAAAGCAATGGTAACCTCAATACAAACAGGGAACATGGTCCTGCTCTGCCAAGAGGACACCTATGCAGAGGAACTTTGGGCCGACAGACTTGGTATCGAGCATGAGGACATTCCGGAATTCCAAGAGTTCTTTGGTCTTGTATTACAAACGGCGCCCTATCAGGAACAATATTAAGCAGGGGATTGGAGGAGATGTTCTATGTACTTAGGAGTGGTTATAAGCCCGTGCTTCGGGAGAATAGAAAAAGTGGCAATCAAAAATGAAGAAAGAATTTATGAATGGGAACCATTATTCGTGATAAAAGCAGATGACGGACATGTGAAGATGATCCAAACCGGTGTTAGTGGTGAGGTAGAGTCACTCGAGGTACAGGAAGGAGATAACGTTATTCCTGGAATGGTCCTTGCCTATATAAAAGAAGATTTATTTATAACCGGCAGTGATTAAACGTTTGAAAAAGAAGATGGACTATACATCTTCTTTTTTAATGATTTTTTATTTAAAAAATTCTGATTAAAGTGGTAGTATAAGGTTGATAGGATAGAAGGGGATGAAAAATATGTTTTCCGTCGAAATGGAAAAAATCAAGCCAATTATTTCAGTCACAGCAGAACATCAAGAAGAAATAAAATCAACCTTAAACAATATAAAAGAACCCTTTATATTCTTGGAAAAACAAAATCAATTATTTGCCTATGTATCGTTAAACAATCAATTGCTAGAAAGGCTGAAAGAGAATCATTTTTCAATAGATATTTTGCTCAACCACGCAAAGTCCATCGAAAGTATTTGCCATTTAAGTGAGAATATTTCTCTGCCTGCTTTGTTTCAAATTATAGGAGAGCCGTTTGCGATCATAAAAGGCGAAGATGGTAAACCCTCAGGCTACATAAGAAGAGAAGATGTTCTGGCCGAGCTATTTAAACAAGAGAATAAAAGCGTTGATTTGCTTAAAATTATTTTAACTTCCATCCCGATGGGGATATTTGTCCTTGATAAGGAAAAACGCATCATCAATTGTAATGAAGCTGGATTAAAAATGATTAAATCAACCGCCGAAAAAGTCTTAAATTTTCCTGCAGAAACAATATTCAGCAAAGAGCATATAGACCATGTGTTTTCAACCGGAAAAACCCTTCTCAACCATCTGGAGATTACGAACGAAATGGGTGTCCTCGTCGATTACAGCCCAATTATGAACTATGATGATGTGGTCGAAGGAATCATTATCGTTGTCCAGGATTTGCCGATGGTCGAAGAAATGGCAATGGAAATTGAATATATTAAGGACTTGAATAAAGACTTAAATGCCATTCTTTCAAGTATATATGATGAAATCCTTGTGGTTAATGCCAAAGGAGAATTAATCAGATTTAGCGATAATATTATTCAGGATTTTTGGAAGGTCGATCTCAAAGAATTAATTGGAAAAAATATTCTTGAGCTTGAGGATCAAGGGCTGTTTACCCCCTCAGTTACCAGACTTGTTTTAGAAAAACGAAAAAAGGTATCCGTTGTTCAGGAAACAAAAACGGGTCGAAAAATTCTAGCGGTTGGAAATCCTGTTTTTAATGAAAAAGGAGACCTGGACCGGATTATTGTGGCTTCAAGGGATATTACCGAGACAACCCGCTTAAAAAGCGAACTTTTAGAAATGCGCAAGATATCAGAACAATATAAGAAAGAATTAGATGATTTTAAATCGAAAGACCGCTTCTTAAAAAAGCTGATCTACTGCAGTCCAAAGATGGAAAAGATTATGAACCAAGTGAAGAAAATCGCCGACTTCTCCTCAACCGTTCTCCTTCACGGCGAATCTGGGGTCGGAAAAGAAGTAATAGCCCAAGCGATACACCAGTTAGGAAAGCGATCTTCAAAACCATTCCTCAAATTAAATTGCGGGGCAATTCCGGAAAACTTATTGGAAAGCGAATTGTTTGGCTATGCAAAGGGTGCTTTCACGGGTGCCGATAAGAATGGAAAAGAAGGGTATTTTAAACAGGCCAATGAAGGGATTTTGTTTCTTGATGAAATTGGCGAGATGCCGATGCATCTTCAGGTGAAACTGCTCAGAGTGCTTCAGGAGCAGGAGGTTATTCCAATCGGAAGCACTACGCCAATCAAGGTCAATGTGCAAATCGTCGCCGCTACGAACAAAAAATTAGAAAAAATGGTTGAGGAAGGGACCTTCAGAGAAGATTTATTTTATCGCTTGAATGTAATTCCTCTCCATATTCCGCCATTAAGGGAGCGGACGGAAGATATATCTTTACTGTCTTTCCATTTTCTGCAGAAGCTTAATGAAAAATACGACCGAAATTATCATTTAACCCCCGATGCCGTGAATGTCATGGAATTCTATCCATGGCCGGGTAATGTCAGGGAGCTGCAAAACATTATTGAACGATTGGTGGTAACAGCAGATCATTCGGCGATTGATGCCGAGTTTGTCAGCCAGTTCTTATCACTCGGTTATGAGCACAAAAAAATGAAGCCCGTTATAACCAGGGTTATCCCATTACAGGAAGCAATCGATCATGTCGAGGAACAACTGATTGTCCTGGCAATGAACCAGTACAAGACCACTACCAAGGCTGCAAAAGCACTGGGAATCAGCCAGTCTTCCGTCAGCAGGAAATATCAAAAAATCCTAAGTGAGAAAAATATGAATATCGAAAACTTATCTACCATTTAAGCAAAAACTGCTTCCAGATATCTATTCTGGAAGCAGTTTTTTGTTTATGCAGAAAATACTATAGTTATGCAAAAATGAATAGCCTCGCAATTTAATTTTTCTAAAAGCACAATTTTACTAGGTTTTATGTTTTGGCACGCTTCTTGCAATATAAGTTAGTGAGGGAATTAAAAGGAGGAATTGATAATGGTCGAGGTAAAAAATCGAGTGATTAACCTAAAAATGTTCATTGATGGTGAATGGAAAGATGCTGAAAATCAAGAAACACGCCCAGTTATTAATCCTGCCAATGGCAAGGTAATTTCATATGCCCCAGAAGGAACAGTTGCCGATGCGCGCGCGGCCATTTACGCTGCCCGCCGAGCATTTGAGGAAGGTGTCTGGTCAGGTATATCGGCACAGGAACGAGCCTATTATTTATTTAGAATCGCTGACAAAATTGAGGAATATGCAGGGGAGCTTACTCAACTCGAAACCATGGATAACGGTAAGACCTTAAGAGAGGCAGGATTTGATGTCGGCGATGCCGCTGCCTGTTTCCGTTATTATGCAGGCCTGATTACAAAGCCAGACGGTTATACGTATCATGTAGCCGACCCAATGCAGGCAATGGTAGTTCGTGAACCAGTGGGCGTGTGCGGTCTGATTGTTCCATGGAATTATCCGCTATTAATGAGCGTTTGGAAGATTGCCCCTGCTCTGGCTGCCGGCAATACCATTGTTTTCAAACCCTCAGAAGTGACTCCTGTAACTCCTAAAAAATTATTCGAGATTTTTGAAGAGGTTGGTCTGCCAAAGGGTGTAGCTAATATGGTGATGGGCGCAGGTCCAGTTGTTGGAAACGAAATTGCCTCCCATCCGGAAGTGGATATGGTTTCATTTACCGGCGGTACGAAAACAGGCAAACATATTATGAAAACAGCTGCCGACACGATGAAAAAGGTATCGCTTGAGTTAGGCGGAAAATCCCCGAATATCATTTTTGCAGATGCTGATTTTGAAACCGCTGTCGATTATGCATTATTCGGAATTTATGCCGGTGCTGGTCAAGTGTGCTCGGCCGGATCCAGAATTCTGGTTGAAGAGAGTATTTACGAGCAATTTGTCGAACGGTTTGTTGATAGGGCTAAGAAAATTCAAGTAGGACCAGGCAATGATCCATCCACAGAGATGGGCCCGCTTGTCAGCCAGGAGCATTTGGAGAAGGTTCTTCATTACATCGAGCTTGGAAAGCAGGAAGGTGCAAAGGTCGCTTGCGGTGGCAGCCGAATCGTTCGTGACGGCTTCGAAAATGGATATTTCGTTGAGCCTACTGTTTTTATAGATGCCAAGCAAGATATGCGAATCGTCCAGGAGGAAATTTTCGGACCTGTAGTCGTTATCCAAAAGTTTAAGGATGAAAACGAAGCGGTAAAGCTCGCGAATAGTACGGTTTATGGGCTTGCCGGTGCCGTATTTAGCACGGATGGAGCCAAGGCGCTTAGGGTTATTAAAAAGCTTCGCGCCGGGATTACCTGGATCAATTCCTATCATCCTACTTATAATGAAGCGCCGTGGGGCGGCTATAAACAAAGCGGAATCGGCCGCAGTCTAGGAACATTTGGCCTTGAGGAATTCCAAGAGATTAAACAAATTAATATCAATTTGCAGGTTGAGCCTGTAGGCTGGTTTTCAAACTAATACAAGATGAGGAGCGATAATATGAGTATCGATTTTAAACAAGAGACAAAGAGCGAGCAGAAGCAAAATGTGACTGATTATATTAACAAGGTTTTAAGTTTAATAGAAAAAGAACAGATCAACCAGGAAGAGGCGGCATGGATCACAAAGGAAACCGTCGATGGCTTCCGTGAGCACGTAAACCCTGGCTTCCTGGAATACCGCAAAACTGTTACAGAAGGCGGTCAATTCGCTGCCGTTGAATGGTCGGATAATGGTGCCTGCTTTAAGGATGTAAATGGTAAGGAATATGTTGACTGTCTTGGCGGCTTCGGAATTTACAATGTTGGCCATCGCAATCCAAAGGTGGTTAAAGCTGTAACCGATCAGCTAAAACGCCAGGCCCTTCATAGCCAAGACTTGCTTGACCCGCTTCGCGCCATGCTGGCAAAAATTTTAGCTGATATCACCCCTGGGGATTTGAAATATGCCTTTTTTACCAACAGCGGTACCGAGAGTGTAGAGGCTGCACTAAAGCTTGCAAAAATGTACAGCGAGCGGACCACCTTTATTTCGACGACTCGCGCTTTCCATGGAAAAAGCCTGGGTTCGTTGTCCGGTACAGCAAAAGGAATGTTCCGAAAGCCATTCCTGCCATTAATTCCAGGCTTCCGTCATGTGCCGTTCGGGGATATCGACATGATGAGAAAAACGTTTGAAGTGTGCGCTTCGGTAGGAGAAGACGTCGCTGCGGTTATTTTAGAACCAATTCAAGGCGAGGGCGGTATTATTCTGCCGCCAGAAAACTACTTAAAACAAGTTCGTGAGCTCTGTGACCAATACGGTTCTCTGTTAATTTTTGACGAAGTGCAGACAGGAATGGGACGTACCGGGAAAATGTTTGCAGCTGAATTGTATAATGTTGTTCCGGATATTATCTGTTTGGCCAAAGCCTTTGGCGGCGGAGTCATGCCGGCAGGAGCGATTGTGGCAAAAGAAGAAGTGTTTAAAAGCTGGTTCACAAATCCGTTCATGCACACAACAACCTTTGGAGGCAATCCATTAGCATGTGCGGCGGCGATTGCAACAATCGGTATTTTAATAGAAGAAAACTTGCCAGAAAGAGCAGGGGTAGTCGGTGAATATTTCCTTAATGAGCTGAAAGAAGCAGCAAAAGGACATGAAGACAAGGTTCAGGAAATCCGAGGCCAGGGCTTAATGATCGGAATTGAATTCCATAAAGATGAAATCGGCTATGAGGTTTCGAAAGGAATGTTTGACCGCGGCATTCTAGTGGCGGGAACCCTTATCAATTCCAAGACGATCCGTATTGAACCGGCTTTGACAATTAGCTATGAAGAGGTTGATAAGGTTGTCAGCACCTTCAAAGAGGTTTTAGCACAGGTCAAAGCGTAACAAATGAACTTTTAATGGCAGGTATAGGTAAAAGGGGGAGCACGAAATTGGAAAAGAAATACGTCAAGCTCCAAACAGAGATACCAGGACCGAAATCGAAGGAAATCTTGGAGCGAAGAAACAAATTTGTCCCGAAAGGAATCAGCAATAACTGCCATTCCTTTGTTAAAAAAGCACAAGGAGCCGTAGTCGAAGATGTGGACGGTAATTGCTATATTGATTTTGCTGGTGCTATTGGAACGTTAAACGTAGGACATTCTCACCCAAGAGTGGTGAGGGCTTTGCAGGAGCAGGCAAGCCAATATGTCCATACCGGCTTTAATGTCATGATGTATGAATCATATATCAATCTAGCCGAAAGGCTTTGCGAGCTTGCACCAGGCAAGTTTGACAAGCAGGCTGCCTTCTTTAACAGCGGCGCGGAAGCGGTTGAAAATGCGGTGAAGATTGCGCGAAGATATACGAAACGTCAGGGGATTGTCTCTTTTACAAGGGGCTTCCATGGCAGAACCTTAATGACCATGACGATGACAAGCAAGGTGAAGCCTTATAAGTTCGGTTTTGGCCCCTTTGCCCCAGAGGTCTATAAGGCGCCATATCCATATGTATACCGACGCCCTGATGGAATGAGCGAAGAGCAGTATACGGAGATGATTATTGAGCAATTTGAACAGTTCCTTCTCGCTGAAGTCGCGCCGGAGACAATTGCGGCAGTCGTAATGGAACCTGTTCAAGGAGAGGGCGGCTTCATCGTGCCTGATGCCGCTTTTGTAAAAAGAGTCAGAGAGCTTTGTACTCAATATGGCATTTTATTTATAGCCGATGAAATTCAAACGGGATTTGCCCGGACAGGCAAATATTTTGCGATTGATCATTTTGAGGTTGTTCCGGATTTAATTACCATATCAAAATCTATGGGGGCCGGTGTTCCGATCAGCGGCGTGATTGGCCGGGCCGAAATTATGGATGCTGCTGAGGTGGGGGAAATCGGCGGTACTTATTCCGGCAGTCCGCTTGGCTGCCGGGCTGCGCTGACAGTTTTGGACATTATTGATAGTGAAAACCTCAATGATCGGGCAGATAAGCTGGGAACCCGTGTTATTGAAAAGATGGACCATCTTGTCAGCCGTTTCGAATGTATAGGAGATGTCCGAGGCTTGGGAGCAATGTGCGCGATGGAAATAGTTAAAGATCGTAAGTCCAAAACTCCTGATAAAGAGGCTGTCGGTAAAATAGTCAAAGCAGCCGGAGAGCGTGGCTTGATGTTGCTTAGCGCCGGACTGTTTGGAAACGTCATCCGCATTCTTATGCCATTAACGATTACAGATGACCAGCTTGAAGAAGGCTTACAAATACTTGAGGAAGCGATGGAAGCAGTTTATCTGAAGGATCCTGCCTTATCGGTTGGGGGGAAATGAAATGGACACGCTTAAGCAAAAATATCAAATCTATCCAATGTATTTAAATGGAGATTGGATTGGCAGTGATTATGAGGTTTTTACAGAAATCATTAATCCGGCTACAAAAGAAGTAGTCGGGGCTGTACCGACTGGTGGTGCCTATGAAGCCAAACAGGCCGTTGATGCTGCCCATAAAGCCTTTAAGCCCTGGTCGAAAAAAACAGCGGATGAACGCTATCAGCTGTTAATGAAATGGTTCTATTTAATAGAAAAACATAAAGATGAGATTGCTAGAATCATGACAATTGAACAAGGAAAGCCGTTGAAGGAAGCTCTTGGTGAGGTCCAGTATGCCAACGGGTTTATCTCCTGGTATGCAGAAGAAGGAAAACGGATTTATGGGGAAACCATTCCCGCATCTCATCCAAATAAACGGATTCTTGTCAGAAAAGAGCCTGTGGGTGTCGTAGCAGCGATTACTCCATGGAATTTTCCTGCTGCGATGATTACCAGAAAAGTAGGTCCGGCGCTCGCAGCTGGTTGTACAGTCGTCGTAAAGCCGGCCACGCAAACACCTCTTACTGCTCTCAAAATGGCGGAGCTTGCTCATGAGGCTGGCATCCCTAATGGTGTCATTAATGTCATTACCGGCAGATCCTCAGAAATCGGGGATGTGTGGTTAAAGGACCCGCGTGTTACGAAGATAACCTTTACGGGCTCAACTGAAGTAGGAAAAATGTTAATGCGGGGCGCGGCTGAAAATGTTAAAAAAGTGTCACTTGAGCTTGGTGGAAATGCCCCGTTTATTGTCATGGAGGATGCGAATCTGGATAAAGCGGCAGTTGGCCTGGTGCAATCGAAATTCCGCAATGCCGGCCAGACATGTATTTGTACGAACCGGGTTTATGTCCATGAAGGCGTAGCGGATAAATTTATTAAGCTTTTTCAGGCGGAACTAGAGAATCTTAAAGTCGGCAACGGGCTTGAAGAGGGAACGGATATCGGCCCATTAATTGATAAAGCTGCTTATAAGAAAGTAGAAAGTTTGGTAAACGATGCGCTTAAAAAGGGTGGAAAAGTCACCTATAGCGGGCTGAAACCTGCTAAAGATACCGGCTATTTCTATGCCCCTACAATATTAACCGATATCCATGACGAGATGGAATGTATGAAGGACGAGATTTTTGGTCCGCTGGCACCAATCTCTACTTTCAAAACAGAAGAGGAAGTCATTGAACGGGCAAACAACTCCTGTTACGGATTAGCTGCCTATGTATATACAGAAAATTTAAGCCGTTCTTTTAGAATAACGGAGCAGCTGGAGTATGGAATCATCGGACTAAATGATGCCCTGCCTTCCGCCGTTCAGGTTCCATTCGGCGGCTATAAAGAAAGCGGTCTGGGCCGTGAAGGCGGACATTTCGGAATTGAAGAGTTTTTAGAAGTAAAATATATTTCCATCGGTTTAGACTTCTAAATACATGTTTTCACACGAAGAATGTAAATGCCTTAGTCGCGGGGGAAGGGGTTTATATAGTCAATACAACCAATAGAAAACAAGCCGTGTAGTGAGCTAACCACCTGCACGGCTTGTTTTTTAGTGTTTGGTTCCAAACTATCTCGTTACTTTTTGCAGATTTCCGATTAATTGATTCATTTTAAAAAGTAAGTCCGTATATTCACCTTTCCCAAGGCCGAAATGAGGAATACACTTTTCAGGCAGTTCAAGTGCATCCTCTCTAAGTTTAATGCCTTTTGAGGTCAGCTCTACAAATACTTTGCGCTCATCATCACTTGCCCGGACGCGGCTTAACAGGTCCATCGCTTCCATTCGTTTTAGCATCGGTGTCAAAGTGCCGCTGTCCAAATAAAGGAGTTCGCCAATATCTTTGACAGTCAGCCGCTCATGCTCCCATAAAACCGTTAATGTTAAAAATTGCGGGTAGGTTAGTTCGAGCTTATCTAATATTGGCCGGTATAACCGGGTTATTTCTCTAGAACAAGCGTATATTGCAAAACATAACTGATTATCAAGTTTTAATAAATCTTCAGAGTTCAAAAGTCCAATGCCTCCCGGTCTATTTAATTGTACGCAATTAAATTTACATAAATTTATTTGGAAAGTCAATCCCTTATTAATATTTGTATAATTGGATAAATTACTTTATATTATTTCGATTGCTGTGTTACGATAGCGTATAAATGCATACTTGGAAATGAGGGTGGGGAAGTTGATTAAAACCATTTTATTTGACGTAGATGGTGTACTTTTGAGTGAGGAGCATTATTTTGATGCTTCAGCTTTAACTGTTTGGGAGATGTTAATAAGCTGCAACTACTTAGCCTTGTCACCTGAAAAATTTAAAACGGATTATAGTGAATTCGAAGTAAAGGAAATAAGAGAGCGTGTGTTTGATCACGACAATGTCCTTAAATTTATGAAATCACGCGGCTTAAACGCTAACTGGGACATGATCTACTTAGCATTCAGCTATCAACTTATCCACTTATTGTCCCAAATTAAGGACACAGAATCCGAAAAAATCAGCCAATGGTGTCAGGCACCAATCAATCGAGAAACACTTTTAGAGATCGGCAGGGTGTTAAGTAATTATAATGCAGAACCGGATTTTAATTTGTTTGTTGGAGATTTTGAACGGTCCAATGCGACGAAGCAGGAGCTCATGGATTATTTAAATGTGGTTGCTGGTGAAAAGCTTGGTGTGGAAACGTCTATTTTTAAGGGGAAGGATGAGCTATGGTCTATTTGTGAACATGTTTCCCAAGAATGGTATGTAGGTGACGAAAATGTTCTCGAATCTACAGGCAGGCCGTCTGTGCAAACAGGTAAAAAAGGTTACTTGGCAAATGAATCCACATTAGCCCCTCAAGAAGAAATTGCTGAACTTTTCAAATTCCTGCGCACTAATGGTTATGAAATCGGAATTGGTACTGGAAGGCCTGAGCTTGAAACCATCCAGCCTTTCGAGCATCTAAACTGGCTCAAGCAATTTGAGAGGAATAGAATAGTTACAGAAGACGATGTCCTCAAGGCGGAAAAACAGCTTACAGAGCGGAAAGCCTTATCAAAGCCGCATCCGTTTACATATATTTATGGTTTCCATCGTAAAGAATTATCGGTTGAAGAATGTTTAAGCCTTCCATTGCCAATTGAAAATGGTGAAATGGTCTTAATTGTGGGAGATTCTTTAGCTGACCTTCTGGCTGCCAGACAAATGGGCTGCAAAATTGCCGCGGTTTTAACCGGATTATCCGGAAAAGATGCAAGAAGTGAGTTTGAGAAGCATAAGGCGGATTATATTTTGGATTCCGTACTTGATTTGAGAAGTATTTTATAAATCAAAGCTTATTTCTTAAACATGGCTCTCTTGGGTGATTCGCCGATAAAATAGAAAATTCGCCGATAAAGTGTTTGAATTCGCCGATAAAATCACAAATTCGCCGATAAACTTGTTAAATTCGCCGATAAAACCGATTCTTTAGTAAATTGGATGTAATATTACACTAAGGGAATGGTTTTTATGCAGTTGGTGCTCGGTAATAAGCACCAATCCATAGAAAAACAGCCAACATTTAAAAGAAAAGCTAAAAAAAGAGGGATTGCACCTACAAGCGCAATCCCTCTTTCTATTAAATACTTTCCACCTTCTCCGGTTCAATCCTGCCAGGTTCAAACGAATCCACATTCGATAACTCTAGTAATTGTGCTTCCTCGAGTCCATCAATTTGCGTTAGTTCATCATGAACATTTGCCTTTAAAGCTTTATCCAAGGTTAATACCATGATTGCTTCTCCGCCGACAGTCGTTCGTCCAACCTGCATCGTACCAATATTAATTTGGTAATCCCCTAATAGTGAGCCAACCTTGCCGATCATGCCCGGTACGTCCCGGTGCTTGATATAAAGCAGATATTTTTCTGGCTTCACGTCAATCCGGTATTCATTAATTTTTAAAATACGCGCACCGTAACCGTTTAACACGGTTGCGCCAATTTTGGCGGTTTCAAATCCATTAGAAACAGCTAGTTCCATGAAATTGGCAAACCCTTTATTCGTAGCATTTTTCTGCACATTATAAGAAACTCCCTGCTCCTTTAATAGATGAAGAGCATTGATTAGATTAACAGAATCACTTAAATGATAGGATAGCACACCTTTTAACAAGGTCCTGGTCAATAGTTCTGTATCTTCATCAATTAAATCGCCGTAATAATTAATTTCGATTTTAGTAGGTGCCTGCTTTTTCAATAGCTGAATAACTAACTGGCCCATTTGATCGCCAAGCAGCAAATATGGCTGCAGCTTTGCCTGTGTTTCACCTGACATTTGCGGCATATTAACGGCATTTTTAATCGATTGAGTTTCAAAAATCTCAATAATTTCGGCGCTAACTTCTTCGGCCACTTTTTCCTGTGCCTCAACAGTTGATGCTCCTAGATGTGGTGTGACAATAATATTTGGATTTTGCAGCAGTTCTGGGTCTGCTACCGGTTCTTTTTCAAATACATCGAGTGCTGCTCCAGCTACATGTCCTGCCACAATCGCCCGGACTAAGGCTTTTTCGTCAATAATACCGCCGCGGGCACAGTTGACAAATCGGACGCCTTTTTTCGTTTTTCGTAAATATTCATCATTAATAATTCCACGTGTATCATTTGTCAGCGGTGTATGAATGGTTATAAAATCAGATTCCTGAGCAATTAAATCAAGGCTTGCTTTTGTGATGCCTAGTTTTTTCGCTCTGTCCTCCGTTAAATACGGGTCAAATCCCAAAATATTCATGCCGAAGGCTTTGGCACGCTTGGCCACCTCTGTCCCGATTTTACCCATGCCGATAACACCAAGGGTTTTTTTGTATAATTCAACTCCTTTAAAGGAGTTGCGGTCCCATTCGCCTCCTGCAGTTTTTAGATGGGCCTGTGGAATTTTTCGCGCTAATGAAAGCATCATCGCCAAAGTATGTTCAGTTGCAGCCATCGTATTTGCACCAGGCGCGTTAATGACGATAATCCCTTTACGAGTTGCTGCATTAACATCGATATTATCGACACCCACACCTGCTCTGGCAATCACACGAAGCCGATTAGCTGCCTGAAGCAGTTCTTCCGTTACCTTTGTTTGACTTCTCACTATCAAGGCATCATAGTCACCAATAATCTTCTTTAATTCCTCCGTTGAAAGGGTCGGCTGCCTTTCCACAACAAAATGAGGATGTTCTATTAAACTCTTTAAACCCGTATTGCTGATTCCATCAGTAACTAGCACTTTATACATCGAAACCATCCTTTCAATTTCAAAATTAAATAAAAAGTCCCTCATAACACAGACATAGTAGTCGCGTTATGAGGGACGTAAAGGAACGTGGTGCCACCCTCTTTTGCTGCAAAAATAGCTGCAGCCTCGAAAAAATGTAACGGTTTTAACCGGGCTAGCCTACTAATACTTTCAGCAGCCAGTTCAGAAGGGCTGGGCTATTTAAGAAAAAAGCACCGGTTCACAGCAACCACCGGCTCTCTGAAGCCATTTCTTAATGCCGTCTTCATCATCACATGTTATAGTTAGAATTAAGAGAAATTTCAAAATTTAAATCGAATATAGGGATTATTCTACAACCATCCATTCAGAATTGTAAAGGGATAAAGTAGAAAAAAATTTCACTTTTATTAAAGAAAAATTTTTATTAAAAACAAGAAATCAGAAATGGCGCTGTAGTAAGCGATTACATAATAAAAATAGGAAATTAATCTATTGTAAAAAAATAAAGAGAGTCATATAATGTCTACTATACAAATACATTTGTGCGCGACATAAGGACACGAACTGGAGGGGAAATCATGAAAGCAATATCGATTGGACTATTAGGCTTAGGCACCGTTGGGTGTGGTGTCGTGCAAATCATAAAAAATCATCAGGATAAATTAATGCATCAGGTGGGTTGTCCGGTTGTCATCAAAAAAATCCTCGTACAAGACGTACATAAAGCGAGATCCGTAGAAGTCGATGCAAGTCTTTTAACTTCAAACGCTGCCGATATCCTTAATGATGATGAAATTGATGTGGTCATTGAGGTAATGGGGGGTGTGCAGGATACAAAAGATCATCTTATTAGTGCGCTCCGTCAAGGAAAGCATGTGGTGACGGCCAATAAAGATTTGATGGCTTTGCATGGATCAGAGTTATTAACCGTGGCTTCTGAACATGGATGTGATTTATTTTACGAAGCTAGCGTTGCCGGCGGTATTCCAATCCTAAGAGGCTTAGTTGACGGGCTTGCTTCAGATCGTATTACCCAAATGATGGGAATTGTTAATGGGACAACTAATTATATATTAACCAAAATGAGCACTGAAGGAAGGTCATATGAAGAGGTCCTTAAAGAAGCACAGTCACTTGGCTTTGCCGAAGCTGATCCAACCTCTGATGTTGAAGGACTAGATGCTGCCCGCAAAATGACCATCTTAGCGACGCTTGGTTTTTCGATGCATATTGATTTAGAAGATGTTAAAGTGAGCGGTATTTCAAACATTACTGAAGAAGATTTACGTTATGGACAACAATTAGGCTACACGATGAAGCTGATTGGCTATGCCCATAGGGAAGGTGAAAAAGTAGAGGTCAGTGTAGCCCCAACCTTTTTGTCCAATAATCACCCGCTCGCCTCTGTTCAAAATGAATACAATGCAGTATATGTTTACGGGGAAGCAGTTGGGGAAACGATGTTTTATGGCCCTGGAGCAGGAAGCCTGCCGACTGCAACAGCTGTTGTCTCAGACCTGGTCGGCGTCATTAAAAATCTGAGACTCGGAGTAAATGGAAAAAGCGCTGTGACTCCGCAATACGCTAAGCTCCTAAAGGATGATGGCGAAAAGTATTCTAAATATTTCTTACGCATTCATGTACAAGATGAGGTTGGTGTGTTTGCTGATATTACCTCTGTGTTTGCTAAACATGGAGTCAGCTTCGAAAAAATACTTCAGCTGCCAATAAAGAAAAATGAAACATCAGAAATTGTCCTAGTGACTCACCATGCTTCATTAACAAATTATGATAAAATTTTACAAGAATTATATGATATACAAGCGGTGAAGGAAGTAAAAAGTGCATATCGGGTGGTGCGAAAATCGTGATGAGATGGCCAGGATTATTAGAAGCATATAAAGAATATTTACCAATTAACAATGAAACTCCTAAATTAACTTTACATGAAGGAAATACGCCATTAATCAAGCTTGAACGTCTTTCACAGGAATGGAATGTTGAGCTTTATGTGAAATTTGAAGGTGCAAATCCAACAGGATCTTTTAAGGATCGCGGGATGGTAATGGCAGTCGCCAAAGCGGTAGAGGAAGGAAGCAAGACGATCATTTGTGCTTCAACAGGGAATACATCTGCCGCTGCAGCAGCTTATGCGGCTCGCGCAGGCTTAAAATGTATCATCGTGATTCCTGAAGGAAAAATTGCGATGGGCAAGCTGGCACAAGCCATGATGTATGGAGCAGAGATTATCTCCATAGAAGGGAATTTCGACCAGGCGCTGCAAATGGTTCGCAATATTAGTGAGGAAGAACCGATAACACTCGTTAATTCAGTCAATCCTTTTAGGCTTGAAGGGCAAAAGACAGCAGCCTTTGAGGTTTGCGACCAGCTCGGCTTTGCACCAGATATTTTAGCAATTCCAGTTGGAAATGCCGGTAATATTAGTGCTTACTGGAAAGGATTTAAGGAATTTGCAGACAAGAAGGGGACCGGATTGCCGCGAATGTTTGGTTTTGAAGCGGCAGGTGCTGCTGCACTAGTACACAACCGCGTGTTTGAAAATCCTGAAACGATTGCAACCGCGATTCGGATTGGAAATCCGGCGAGCTGGGATTTAGCCGTTTCTGCTGTACAGGAATCTGACGGAATATTTGATGAAGTCAGTGATGAAGAAATTTTAGCTGCTTATAAAAAATTGGCTTCTTCTGAAGGTGTTTTTGTCGAACCTGCTTCAGCTGCTTCCCTTGCCGGAGTGTATAAAAGCATCCAAAAAGGAAAAATCGCGGCAGGAACAAAAATTGTTGCTGTTGTGACAGGAAATGGCTTGAAGGATCCTGACACTGCCATTAAAACTAGTCTCATTAAACCGGTACAGCTGCCAAATGATGAAAAAGCCGTTACAGAACATATTCGAGGGGTTGTCCTGAATGCCTCTAAATAATCGATTTATTATCGAGGTTCCGGCAAGCACTGCCAATCTTGGGCCCGGCTTTGATTCTATTGGCTTGGCACTCGACTTATATTTAACATTAGAAGTGGAAGGCAGCAGTCGCTGGGAATTCTATTCTACATCAGATGAATTGAAGCAGTTTCCGAATGATGAACAGCACTTTATCGGCCAAGTAGCTATTAAAACGGCTGAGAAATATGGGAAAGTGTTGTCTCCATGTAAGGTAACAATCCAAAGTGAGATTCCATTAGCAAGAGGATTAGGCTCAAGCGCCTCAGCCATCGTTGCCGGAATTGAGCTTGCCGACCGTATTGGAGGATTAGGTTTAACGAAACAGGAAAAGCTCCTCATTGCTACAGAAATGGAGGGGCATCCGGATAATGTTGGTGCATCCATTTATGGTGGGCTTGTCATTGGCTGCTATCAAAAAAATGAGGTCGACATCCTAAACTTTGCAAACTTATCCTTTGAATTGGTAGTGGCAGTTCCGCAAGAGATCTTATTGACTAAGGATTCACGTGATGTTCTTCCGGAAGCTTTTTCACGGCAGGAGGCAATAGAAGCCTCATCGACGGCAAATCTATTGGTCGCGGCACTTTTAAGTCAAAACTGGGAAGTAGCGGGAAAAATGATGGAGCAGGATCTCTTCCATCAGCCATATCGCAAACCACTAATTTCCTTTTATGAAGAAGTAGAACAAGTGGCAAAATCCAATGGGGCTTTTGGGGTGGCATTAAGCGGCGCCGGTCCGTCAGTCATATGCTTCACTGAAAAAGGACAAGGCAAATTGCTGTCCCAAGTTTTACAAAGTGAATTTACAGAAATGACAGTGAAGCACCTAAATGTCGATAATGACGGAAGCATTACCAAAGAAGTCGAAAAGTTTGTCAGATAACTTATTGAAAAAGAAGGGCAGCCATTAGCACTGCCCTTCTTTGGTCTAGAAGGGTTTTTTTCTTAATATCGTTTTTTGAATTGATTCTCTCTGCTACCTGGCCAGTTGATTTCCGCTCCGGGCACTCGCTTTCCGCGGGGAGGTCCTGGAGCCTCCTCGGCGCTTTGGCGTCTGCGGGGTCTCCAGTGACCTCTATATCCCGCAGGAGTCGGTGCCCTCCGCTCCAATCAACAGGGAGGTCAAACAAAGTTATAGCACTACACATTTTCATCCTGGCTAAATGTTTCGCTTCCACTCTTTATCTTTATATGATAGTAGCGAAGCTCGAGCAATTCTTTGAGTCTGCCAAGCTGCGCTCAATTTTTAAAAAATTTATAAAACATTTTTCCTAATTAAAAACACTCTGTTGATTG
>NZ_JBALPP010000007.1:69643-90870 GCF_036965425.1 Neobacillus drentensis
GGAGCGCAAATCAACAGACTTATGGCAGTCGAAAAACTTTAAGATAGCCCTTTATTTTTCATTCATTTTCTTTAATAATTTTGAAGCGCAGCCCTTTTTCTTTACTATTAAGAAATTGATCAAATTCCTCTTTTCTCAACGGTTTACTAAATAAATAGCCTTGCATTTGCACACAATCCTTCGATAGTAAAAATTCCTTTTGATACTCTTGTTCAACCCCTTCTGCGATGACATTTAAATGAAGACTGCGGGCAAGGTTGATGACCGCTTCAGCTATTTCTGAATTCCCCCAATCCTCCTTGATATCCTGTATGAAGGATTTATCAATTTTCAAAGTATTGATCGGTAAATTCCTCAAGTAATTTAATGAAGAATACCCTGTTCCAAAATCATCGATCGAAATAGATATTCCAGTATCCTGAAGGGAGTGGAGCGATTCAACAATGTCCGAAGAATTATTGAGGAGAATACTTTCCGTAATCTCAATCTCAAAATTTTCCGGGCCTAATTTCGTTTCATTCAATATTTCTTTCACTTGCTTAACCATGTTGGATGGTTCCTGAAACTGTCGGCCCGAAAAATTTACCGATATCGATAAAGGGATGGAACGATTTTTGTTCCAATGACTCATTTGCCCGCAGGCCATTTTCATCACTAATTCCCATAAGGGCTGGATTAGCCCGGTTTCTTCGGCAATCGGGATAAATAATTCGGGAGACACGAATCCTAATTCTTCATCCGTCCAACGGAGTAGTGCCTCTGCACCAAAAAGCGTATCAGATTCAGCATTTATCTTTGGTTGATAATAAACTTCAATTTTTTCATTTTCAATCGCTTTTCTTAAGCGGGCTTCAAGACGCGGCCTTCCAATATTGGAGTTCATTAATTGCTCAGAGTAAACCGTTAAGCGGTTGCCTCCCATTTTTTTAGCGGAATACATAGCCAAGTCTGCATAAATAACAAGGGTGTCAAAGTTTTCGGTTTGTTCCGGGTATAAACTAATTCCGCAGCTGGCACCCAGGTAGATCTCATTGCCATCTATAGAATATGGTTTTTTTAAACTCGAAATAACTCCTTCGGCTGCTGCTTTTGTTTCTTGCAAATCATAATTAACTAATAAAATTATAAATTCGTCGCCGCCTTGACGAGTAATGATGTTCCTGCCTTCATCAGGCAAGCATTGCTTAATTCGTTCAGCGACAATTTTCAGTAATTCATCACCTTTATTATGACCAAATGAATCATTTACTTGTTTGAACCGATCCATATCGATAAACAAAACAGATAAAGTTCTCCTTTTATCATTTGGGTCAATAATATGTTTAATTTTTTCTTGAAAATATCTCCGGTTGAGCAAGCCAGTTAATGGGTCATGATAGGCCTGAAATTCGATAAGTTCCTTACTTCGTTTTAAGTCATCTACATAGCTGCGCAAATGGTTTGATAAAGCATTGACATTTTCTGTGAGAAGGCCTAATTCATCTTTCCGATTTAAGTGCAGGTGCTTGCCAAAATTTCCTTGTGCAATTTCATTCACCTGCTCAACAATATAGCCAATTGGCTGTGTGATTGAACGTGAAAAAATAAAACTAATAATTAATACGATGATCATAATGGCAATGGAAAGAAGAATATGTACTTGTAGCTCGTGGGCGAGTTCCTTTTGAATGAGCCCATAATCATACACGAGCTCGATGACAAATGGATCTCCATTAAATGCAGGTGAAAACGTTTTCATGATGTTTTTGCCATTAATATGAGCCTTGTAGGATTGAACATCATTTGTTTTGATTGCTTTTTTGATATAATCCGAATCTGTTTTGATATTCGGATACTTGTAGTGCCCATACCAATAGGGTTCGGCGGAAATACGGGTATAGCTCTGTCCGTTTGAATGAACAACTTCTTTCTTTTTTCCAAAATGTTTTGGATTAAGAACTATTAGCTCTAATATCCCCTGTTCTCTTGTGAAATCTTTAATAATACTTTGGGGGCCAAATCGGTTCTCGTATTCTAATACTTCATTGTCGCGAAAAAATGGATTAATTATATAATTCGTCGTCCCATCATAATAATAGCCCCATTTATCAATATGCTCTGGATTGGAATCAGCAATTTCAATCGGACCTGACCAATAATGCGGTAAGGTAATTCCTTTCTCAACCTTTACAGGGGCTAACGAAAGAAGCTGTTGGAATGCGTCATACCAGTAGCCCCATTGCTTAGTGGACATATTGATTTCTTCAGGGTCCGAAGAACGGACCCCGATAATATCATAGGGTGTTTTAGCTAACAAAGTAATATGGGATACACCAACATCCTTAGCCAATTTCGAAAGCTGGTCATTTGTAATATCTTGATATCTAGGCGGCAGTTTAGCTTTTATAGCCAATGAGGCCATACGTAGGTCTCTTCCGAGAATGTCTTCTACATATAAAGAACCTCTTTTTGTATTTTTTACCTGAAAGGAAACTTCCTTTGTAATCATCGAAATTTCCCGCTCGTTATATTTAAGCAGTTGATTTTTGGAGCGGAAAAAGTGGAATACATTATTTGTTAACAATATTAAAAAAACTAAAAGACAAAAAATAAGTGGAAGTTTCTTCTTGATAGACAATGACGCAACACTCCCATTAAGTATTTGCTCATCCTTATAACAGGGGTGAGCAAATACTTTTTTGATATCCGGTTAAAAGGAGACTAGCCTTTTAACCCGTGCAGCCATTCTTGATAGCATTCATCACAAAGCGCTTCATCTCGTTCCGTATTCTCCGAAAAAAACGAAACATGATGGAGCTTTTTTTCCTCAATTTCCTCTGTGCAATAAAAACATTTTTCAGACATAACAATCCTCTCCTTAAAAAATTATGATAGCTTAGTTTTTTCAGGGAGAAAGAGATTTATTACATAAAAAAAATCACCGCCTAAATGAGGGATATTGTGGTAAAATAGTGTAAAAATTAAGAAAATTATAGAAGGGAGGCCATATAAAATTGAAGCTTCCAATCATACATACAAAACTGCGCATTCCAGTCGTCAAAGATGACTATATTAGAAGGGCAAAGCTGACCCAGAAAATGAAAAAGATTCCCGAATATCCATTAACGATTATTCATTCTGGAGCCGGATTTGGTAAAAGTACGGCTCTCGCCTTATTTATGAGAGACGAAAAAATCTCTGGCTGCTGGTATTCTATTTCATCAATGGATGATGATATCCTTCCATTTCTTTCGCATATTATCCACTCTATTCAACAAGAAATCCCCCATTTTGGAAAAGAATTAATAACCTATATGGAAACAATGGAACGATATATTCGCCATGAAGAATTGGGCTTACTCTGTTCTTTATTTGTTAATGAAATTCTTGAGGCAGGAACAGAAATAACCTTAATATTGGATGATTTTCATCAAATAGAACAATCCTATACGATCAGCAGCTGGATGGAAAAATTACTGGAGCATCTTCCAGAAAATTTACATATTGTTATTTCGAGCCGCAGCCGGCCAGCTTGGAAACAGCTCAGTAAAATGAAGATTTGTGGGCAATTATTAGAAATTTCTCGTGAAGATTTGGTCCTTACTATTGAGGAAATGGAATTATTGCTAACAGATTTGTATGGTTTAGAACTAGAGGATAGCCATTTACAAACGATCTATGAAATGACCGAAGGATGGATCATTGCCCTTTGTATGATTGCACAACAAATCCCTCTAAAGGAGGATATCTCTGATCTATTTAATCACTCCTCAGATTCACTCCACGATTTTTTTCAGTATTTAGTGATGGAAGTATTCTCGAAACAGCCCCCAATGATACAGCAATTCCTGGAACAGACTTCTATTTTTGAAGAAATTGAAAAAGATTTATGTGATGAAGTCATTGGGATTCAAGCCGCCTCGTCCTTGTTGGAACAGCTGAAGGAGAGAAATTTATTCATTCAGAAGGTTGGATTAAGCCATTATCGATATCACGCATTATTTAAAGATTTTTTAGAGGATATTTTTCAAAAAAATAATCCCGTCCATTTTACGAATCTCCATGAAAGATGTGCCCGATTTTTTGAAAAAAGAGAATTATGGGAAAAGGCCCTTTATCATTATCAAAAAATCAATCAGTTTAATGCAATCGCCTCCATCTTACAAGAAAATGGGTTTAGCATGCTTGAAAGCGGCAAATTAGAGAGTTTATCAGATCAGCTAACGCTGATTCCTGAGACCGAAATGGAAACGTACTATCTGCTGTGGTTTCTAAAAGCCGAGGTATGCCGTTATCGTTCCCATTATCAAGAGGCAGAAGATTGTTATCAGAAGGCTTATGAGGGTGCAAACAAGAGACGGGATTATCTGGGAATGAGTAAAGCGCTGGAGGGAAAAGCCCAAATTTACTTGGACACGATCCAGCCGCAGCAGGCGGAAAGATTTTTATATGAAGCAATTTCCTTCCGAGAGAAAAGTAATAGTCCATTAGAAGAAAGCGGCAAACTGTATGAATTATTATCAGAAAATCTGTTGAACTCTGGGAAAGCTCGGGAAGCGGAGAAATGGCTGCAAAAAGCAAAGGATTCAAATATCTTTGACTTTGACGGGAATTTGGAAGGACGGCATTATTTAAGGACCGGCCGCTTTGAGTCGGCAAAGAAATTCCTATACTTGAAGAAGGATGAGCTGAAGGGTACAAAGCTTTCATCTTTGCCGCAAGCCCACCGTGAAACCGATTTGTTGCTCTCTCTAGTTGAGGCATTTACAGGAGAAGGAAATAAAGCAAAAGAGCTGGCACAAGCGGGAATACAGCAGGGAATTAGTTTAAAAGCTCCGTTTGTGGAGGCTTGCGGCTGGATTCGGATGGGCCATGCTGTTCAAATATTAAATAAATATGATTCACAATTAGCCGAAACCTGTTATCAAACGGCACTGGAAATTATGGGAAAGCTCCAGGTTCATAGAGGAAAAGCAGAACCATTAATGGGCCTTTGTATTCTTTATGGAGTAAGAGGTGAATTTGAACGCGCGTTGGAGGCTGGGAAAAAAGCGCTTCAAGAGACAGATAAAGTTCAGGATGTTTGGCTTTCCGCTTTAATCACTCTTTGTATGGGAATTACTTGCATCTATAATGAACGATTTTCGAAGGCCCGATTCTTTTTTGAAAAAACTGATTCCTTGTTCCTTCAATGTGAAGATATTTATGGCCAAATGCTCAGCAAATTTTGGTTATCCTATGTATTTTATTTAGAGAAGAAATATGATTTCTTTCAAGAAACCATAATCGTTTTTCTTCGCCTTGTGCAATATCATGATTATGAATTCTTTTTTCATCGGGTTTCATTGTTTGGTCCAAGAGATTTACAAGTGTTTGTGCCCCTATTAATAGAATGTTTGAAGGAAGACATTCAAAACACCTATGCTGCCAAAATTCTTCAAGATATGGGAGTTTCGGCTTTGGACTCCCATCCCGGTTATTCCATCAGGATTCAAACTCTTGGCCAATTTAAATTATGGCTTGGGGAAAAAGAAGTAGGGGAAAAGGATTGGCAACGAGAAAAAGCAAAGGAATTATTTCAGTTATTTATAACGAATAATGACTCCATCGCAAAAGAGGAAATTCTCGCGACTCTCTGGCCTAATCAAGATAAAAAAAGTGCAGACCGTGATTTTAAGGTTGCACTGAATAGCCTTCATAGTGTCCTGGAACCATTAAGGAAAGCGCGGGCTGCCCCCTTTTTTATCATCCGTGAAGGGGCATTTTATCGACTAAATCCACTTGCAGTAATCGAATTAGATACTGTTCCCTTCCTAGACTGGATACAAAAAGGGCTGAATGACTCGGATCAGGAAAAAGCCACAAATTGTTTAGAAAAGGGTTTATCCTTTTATCAAGGAGACTATTTGCCAGACCGCCGGTATGAAGATTGGTGTATAAGTAAAAGAGAAAGCATGCTCGTCTATTTTTTACGAGGGGCCGAGAAAATGGCGCAGCTAATGGTCAGGTGTGAACATTATGATGCTGCTATTTACTGGTGTGAAAAAATATTAGAGCGGGATCGAACATGGGAAGAAGCGTATCGGCTTCTCATGTATTGCTACTACCGGAAAAACAATCGTCCCCAGGCGATGAAATGGTTCCGGAAATGTATGGAGGTTTTAGAGGAGGAGTTGGGTGTTACGCCGCTTGAGCCAACCAAACACATGTATGAAATGATTATTGAAGCAGATAAACACAACAATCCCATCAAACAGCCTTAAATGTAGGGCTGTTTTTTATTTGTAACTAATATGTAACTATCTTTTCTTACTATTCATTCAGGAGGTAATACAAGAAAAAACATTTATAGGGGGAAAAGACGTGAAGGCTAAGCGCGGAAAATGGGCATTATTAGGGGTACTTATGTTTATGATAATTTTTGCCACTGCATGCAGCGCAGACAAATCGTCAACAGAATCAAAGGATTCGGGCGGCAAGAAGGAGGAGCAGGCCCCAATTAAAATCGGAGTTCTTGCTTCCAAAACGGGTGCCTTAGAAGCTTATGGAAAGCAAACGTTGAGAGGCTTTGAACTTGGCCTTGATTATGCAACCGACGGAAAAAGGGAAGTGGATGGCCGGAAAATTGAGTTTATCGTCGAAGACACTGAGACAAAGCCGGAGGTTGCCGTCCAAAAAGCAACCAAGCTTTTAGAAGAAGATAAAGTAGATTTTCTAGTTGGATCATCCAGCTCAGCTGATACATTGGCTGTCCTGCCGCTTGCGGAAGAATATCAAAAAGTTATGGTAGTAGAGCCAGCAGCAGCTGATAGTATTACAGGTTCAGAGTTTAATAAGTATATTTTCCACTCTGCCCGTAATTCTTCTCAGGATGCAGTAGCGGGAGCGGCGGCAATCGCTAAAAAGGGCGTGAAAATTGCGACACTGGCTCCTGATTATGCTTTTGGCCGTGATGGGGTCGCTGCCTTTAAGGAAGCGGCTAAAAAGCTGGGGGCCGAGATTGTAAAGGAAGAATACGCCGATCCTGCTGCCACAGATTTTACTTCAAATATTCAAAAAATCATTAATGCAAAACCTGATTATTTATTTGTCGTTTGGGCAGGCGCTAATTCACCTTGGAAGCAAATTGCCGATATGAAGGTTCAGGAAAAAGGAATTAAGATTTCAACAGGGGCACCAGATATTGCGGCATTATCGACAATGGAGCCGCTAATCGGAATGGAAGGCTTCACCGTTTATTATCATGACCTTCCGAAAAATAAAATCAATGACTGGCTAGTGTCGGAACATAAGAAGAGATTTAATGGCGAGGTTCCGGATTTGTTTACACCAGGCGGAATGAGTGCAGCCATTTCTATTGTTGAAGCGGTAAAGAAAACAAAAGGTGACACAGATGCTGATAAGCTTATTGAAACCATGGAAGGCATGAGTTTTGAAACGCCAAAAGGAAAAATGACTTACCGTAAGGAAGATCATCAGGCCTTACAAACGCTGTATGCGATTAAGCTGGAAAAGAAGGATGACGTTTCATACCCTGTACCAGTATTAGTAAGAGAACTAACCCCAGAAGAGACAGCACCTCCAATTCGTAATAAATAAAGGCAGCATGCAATAGGAAACATTACGGAGGGCTGGTCCAGACTTACTTGGTCACCCTCTTCCTTATTTCTATCACAAGGTGGTGATTCTAGTGGCAACATTGATTGAAACCAATGATGTATCCATTTCCTTTGGCGGACATACTGCTGTGGATTCTGTCAGCATTTCTGTGCCTGAAAAACATTTTAAGTCGATTATTGGGCCTAATGGGGCCGGGAAAACAACTTTCTTCAACCTATTAAGCGGACAATTAACCCCCACAAAAGGAAAAATCTATTTCCGCGGCAAGGATATCACGAAGCTCTCATCTACAAAGCGAACGCGGGAAGGCATTGGACGCTCCTTTCAAATCACGAACGTTTTTCCTAATTTAACCGTGATAGAAAATGTCCGGTTAGCCGTCCAATCACAAGCTGGAGTCCGTTATCAAATGATGTTTCATTATAAAAAATATCGTGCCTTTGAAGAAAAAGCATTAGAGTGGCTCCGGCTGGTGCTGTTAGAAGAAAAGAAAGATTCATTAGCTGCCAATCTTGCCCATGGCGAAAAACGCAAGCTTGAGATTGCCATGCTGCTCGCGTTAGAAACAGAGGTTCTCTTATTGGATGAGCCGACAGCGGGAATGTCTTTAGAGGAAGTGCCTGCAATTTTAGAGGTCATAAAAAGAATAAAGAACGAAGGAAACCGGACGATTATTCTTATCGAGCACAAAATGGATATGATTTTAGATTTATCGGATTCAGTCATGGTGTTATTTAACGGAAGACTATTAGCGGATGGCACTCCCGAAGAAATTATGAAAAACGAAACAGTTCAATCTGCTTATTTAGGAGGGCATTTTGATGAGCCAACTGTTAAGGCTTAACGGAGTCGAAACCTTTATTGGACAATATCACATTCTTCAAGGTGTTTCTTTAGAGGTGAAAAAAGGAGAAGTTACCGTTCTTCTTGGAAGAAATGGGGCAGGAAAAACAACGACTTTACGGACAATTATGGGATTGAATCCTGCTTCCAAAGGCAGTGTTCTTTTTAAGGGAGAGGAGATTCAATCACTTCCAACCTACACTATCGCTCAAAAGGGTATCGGCTATGTTCCGGAAGATCAAGGGATATTTGCCGGATTAACGGTAGAAGAAAACATAAGGGTGGCCATTCAAAAGGATAATGAGGAAACGGCTGAGCGAATGAATTGGATCTTAGATTTGTTTCCTGATTTGAAAAAGTTTTGGAAAAAACCCGGCGGTCTTTTAAGTGGAGGGCAAAAACAAATGCTCTCTATTGCCAGAGCTTATGTGAATGACAACGAGCTATTATTAATTGATGAGCCGAGCAAGGGATTGGCTCCTATTATGGTGGAAAAAGTAGTGGAATCTATTTTACAAATGAAAAATCAAACGACAATCGTTTTAGTCGAACAAAACTTCATGATGGCGAGCACGATTGGTGATTGCTTTTACATTATTGATGACGGACAAACCGTCAGCCAGGGAACAATGAAGCAATTAAAAGAAGATGAAAACATGAAACGGAAGTACCTGGGGATTGCTTAAGAAAGGAGGAAAGAGTTTGTGAATTTGTTCATGAATTTAACATTAAACGGACTGGCAACCGGCATGCTGATCTTTTTACTCGCTGCCGGTCTTACTCTTATTTTCGGCTTGATGGATGTCCTAAATTTTGCGCATGGCGGGTTATTTGCCTGGGGAGCCTACAGCGGCCTCTGGATATATTCACAAACAGGCAGCTTTTTAATTGGCATCCTTGGAGCGATTGTAACAGGATTCCTGCTAGGCATTATTACAGAAAAATGGATTATTAAGCCGTTTTACGGAAATCATGTCCAGCAGATATTAATCACTCTTGGTCTGATGCTTGTTTTGTCCGAAATGTTGAAGGTTATTTGGGGACCTAATCAACTGACTGCCTCACCACCCGACTATTTAAGAGGCAGCTGGGAGCTTGGCGGCGTCATTATTATTAAGTACCGAGTTTTTATTATTTTAGTAGGTTTGCTGATTTTTGCCGGTGTTCAATACTTATTGAAAAAAACAAAAATTGGTCTGGTCGTCAGAGCGGGGGTTATGAATAAAGAAATGGTTCAGGCTCTTGGGATCAACATTCAAAAAGTATTTATGTTTGTTTTTATGATTGGGGCTGGTATGGCTGCCCTTGGCGGCGTTCTGCTGGGTCCTTATTCAGGAGTCATTCATGCTGGGATGGGAATGGAATTTGCCATTTTAGCTTTCATTGTGGTGGTCATTGGCGGGATGGGCAATTTTAAGGGTTCTGTACTGGCCGCAATCCTAGTCGGGATCTCCGGTTCCTTTATGGCTTATTATGTCCCAGATTTATCACTGGCTGTGAATATGCTTTTAATGGCTGTTGTGTTAATCATTCGGCCGCAGGGGCTATTTGGGGCGAAAGGGTGAAGTGTATGAGGATTATTCAGGGTAATAGAATGACGGCGGTATTTTTAGTCATCGCCGCTTTTCTGCTCCTTTTGCCATTTGTATATGAATCTAGAAATCTCTTGATTTTGTTAACGCAAATTTTTGTTTTTTCCGTTTTTGCCATGAGTTATGACCTTTTACTAGGTTTTACAGGGATTGTCTCTTTTGGGCATGCGATGTTCTTTGGAATTGGTGCCTATTCGATGGGGTTATTTATGAAACGGCTGGAACCGACGGTGTTAAATTTTCTTTGGGCTGTGCTTACAACCATTGCTCTGACTGCCGTTGTAAGCTTTATTGTCGGCTTGTTGACATTGCGGTTAAAGAGTCATTTTTACGCGATGTTAACTTTATCCTTATCAGGGTTATTCCTAGTTTTAGCGGAAAAATGGCGCTCCTTAACGTTTGGTAATGACGGCTTTACCTTCCGGGTACCGGAGTTGTTTATTGATCGAACCAATTTTTATATTCTTTGTTTGGTTGTTATGGTTGCTGTCTACTTAATTTTGAAACGGTTTACTAATTCTCCGTTAGGGCGGGTACTTCAGGCTATTAGGGAAAATGAACAAAGAACGGAATCCTTAGGGTACCAGGTTTTGCATTATAGAATTGCCGCGAGTGTTGTTTCAGGAATTTTAGCTGGGATAGCAGGTATTTTATATGCCATATCTCTTCGATTTGTTAATACAAGTGTGTTTTCGATGGATATCACCTTAGATGCCTTATTGATGACGATTATAGGCGGTGTCGGAACCTTAATAGGTGCCATTATCGGCGCCGGATTAATTGAATTTGCTCATGATTGGTTAACGGAGCTTGCCAAAACGCATGTGATTTTTGAGCGTTGGATCATTTTCTTTGGCATTTTGTATATCCTGGTTGTCATGTTTTTTCCGAAAGGGATTGTCGGTACACTAAGTTCCATAACATGGAGACGAAAAAGGGAGCATCCTGTAAAAAAAGCCACTCAAAAAGCAGCGGGATAGAAGGAGGAATCAATGGACACGAAACATATTGCTTCCTTTGTCGTTCGTTTTCAATTGGCAGCCATCGAGAAGGAGAACGGCAAAAAAAAGTGGAGAATAAAGGTCACACATGTTCAAGAGGAACGAGAGACATTATTTGAATCGATTGAAGATGCGATGACGTTTATGAAAAGCATGGCGGAAGATTCATAGGGCGGTGATCAAGTTGCAGATTGGTATTCTTAGTACTGGTATTTATTTGCCAGAGGAAACGATGACAGGAAAGGAAATAGCAGAGTCAGCAGGTATCCCTTTGCATATTGTCGAAGAAAAAATGGGAATCAGGAAAAAACATGTTCCAGGCCCTGAAGATCATACTTGTGAAATGGGGATTATCGCAGCAAGGAAGGCAATTGTTAAAGCGAGAATCGATCCAATGGAGATTGACCTCGTTATATATATAGGCGAGGAGCATAAGGAGTATCCGCTTTGGACGGCGGGGATTAAATTGCAGCAGGTGGTCGGTGCCCTTAACGCTTGGGCCTTCGATGTGGCCTTAAGGTGTTCAACGACTGTTATGGCGTTAAAGGTAGCAAAAAATATGATGGCTGCGGATCCTGACATTCGAACTGTTCTCCTTGCAGGGGGTTACCGGAATGTTGATTTTATAGATTACGAGAATCCTAGAACGAGATTTATGAATAATCTTGGAGCTGGCGGAGGAGCAATTCTTTTAAAAAAGGGACACAATGAAAATGTATTGCTGGAGACTCAGATGATTACGGACGGTTCATTTTCAGAGGATGTAGTGGTAGTTGCTGGCGGAACGAAAAATCCAATAACGGCTGAGGCGCTCGCCTGCCGTTTAAACAAACTGGATGTCCTTAATCCGGAAGGAATGAAGCAGCGTTTAGCGGAAAAATCGATGAGTAATTTTTTAGAGGTCATACGTGAATCGGTTAAAAAAAGCGGATTTCTAGTAGAGGATATTTCTTATATAGCCATGCTTCACATGAAAAGGTCTGCCCATGAATATGTTTTAAGAGAATTAGGTTTGTCCAAAGAGCAGTCCATTTATCTGGAAGAATACGGCCATATCGGGCAAATTGACCAGATCTTATCTCTGGAACTTGCCTTAAGGGAAGGTAAAGTGAAGGACGGCGATATCGTCGTGTTTGTCAGTGCCGGAATCGGTTACGCGTGGGGTGCAACGACTATTAAATGGGGGAAGGGTGAATCGAATGGTTAATGTGACTATGAAGGAAGTATTATTACCAAATGGGGAAACATTGTCATATCGGGAGAGAGCTGGCGGTGATGTGAAGGTTTTATTAATTCACGGGAATATGACCTCTTCTAGGCATTGGGATCTTGTAATTGATAATATCGATGAAAAGTATAAGGTTTATGCTGTGGATTTAAGAGGTTTTGGAAACTCAAGCTATCATAATCGGATTATGTCCATCAAAGATTTCGCTGATGATGTGAAGCTTTTTGTCGATGAATTAGGTTTAAAGGATTTTGCACTGATGGGCTGGTCTACTGGTGGCGGGGTTGCAATGCAGTTTGCTGCCGATTACCCAGGGATTAGTAACAAATTAATTTTATTAGAATCCGTATCAACTCGAGGGTATCCATATGACGGCAAAACTAGTGAAGCGGAAGAAGTGCGCCGATTAAAGACATTCGATGAGGTGAAGAACGATATCTTAAGGACCATTCCCATTCAGGCAGCTTATGACACCAATGATGCGGCCCTTTTAAAGTTGATTTGGAATTCGGTTATCTACACACATAATCAACCCGACGAAAAACATTATGACGAGTATGTCCAAGATATGAGGACCCAGCGAAATTTTGCTGAAGTGTATCATGCCCTAAACACATTCAATATTAGCCGCTATTCTAATGGTCTTGTGGAAGGCAACGGGAAAGTTGATAAAATTGATATTCCAGTCCTTGTTTTACGCGGAGACCGGGATTTAGTCATCCCAAAGGAAATGAATGATGAAATCTTAGAAGACCTTGGTGGAAAGGCTACGTTTGTTGAATTGAAAAATTGCGGCCATTCCCCGTTGATAGATGACTTGCCACAATTGCTGAAGGCAATCACACAATTTTTAGATAGTGCCGTTCATTCAAAATAATGTCTGTAACTCATCTGTAACTGGTAATCGGTAATATTGTTCCATCTAGTAGTGAAGGAGCGATTATTCGGTGAGGTGGGAACTGGATTGGCTGGAAAATAGGGCGAGATTATCGCCCAATAAGCCTGCAATAATAGATGAAAAGACAGACAAGGCATGCTCTTTTAAAGAATTGAATAATCGTGCGAAATTTACGGCTGACTGGCTACTGGCGCGTGGCATTAAAAAGGGCGATCGGATTGCTCTAATATCGCCCAATCATATTAGCTATTTTGATTTATTATTTGCCTGCGGGAAAATTGGTGCCATTTTTGTGCCAATAAACTGGCGGTTATCCTTGCAAGAAATAAAGGAAATATTAGAAGATTGTACACCCAAATTAATAGGGTATCATAGGCAATTCCAGGGGATTTACAAGCAATTAATGTCCTTTAGCATAGATTCATTTTTTATTGGTGAACTAGCATGTGAGGGAATTTCAACTGAAAATTCTTTAAAAAATGATATTGTTGAAACTGACCCTCTTGCGATGATTTATACCGGAGGGACTACAGGTAAACCAAAAGGTGTTGTTTTAAGTCATCAATCCATCCTCTGGAATGCCATCAACACCATTTTAAGCTGGGGTATATCAGATAACGAGGTTACGATAAACTATTTACCAATGTTCCATACCGGGGGCTTAAATGCACTAAGTATTCCGATTCTTATGGCCGGAGGGACCGTGGTAATAGGTGAGCAATTTACTGCACAAAAAGCAGTGGAATCATTAAATCGATATCGTTGCACGATTGTTCTCTTAGTGCCAACCATGTACCATTCTCTAATTCAATCACAGGAATTTCAGAACAGCAGCTTCCCTTCGATGAAAATCTTTCTTTCGGGTGCAGCGCCATGTCCATTACAAATTTACGAGGCATTCAAGAGAAAGGGATATGCTTTTAAGGAAGGTTACGGGCTCACAGAAGCAGGACCTAATAATTTTTATATAACACCTGAAGATGCCCTGATAAAACGTGGGTCAGTTGGCAAACCAATGCTTTTTAATTCTATTAGACTTGTAAAACTGGATGGCGGGCAGGCTGGGCAAAATGAAGTGGGAGAACTTTTATTAAAAGGGAAACATTCTTTTTCGCATTATTGGAATAATACTCAAGCCACCCAGGAAGCTATAAAGGATGGGTGGGTTTACACGGGTGATTTAGCCACCAAGGACGAACAGGGCTTCTATTACATCGTTGGAAGAAAAAAAGATATGATCATCACCGGCGGGGAGAATGTATACCCTCTCGAAATCGAGCATTGGCTTTCAGAGCATCCTGCAATTGACGAAGTTGCCGTGACTGGTTTGCCCGATGAAAAATGGGGAGAGATTGTAGCTGCTTTTATTGTTTTGAAGCACTTAAAATCGGCAGCGGACGAAGAATTAAAATCCTATTGTGAGGCGAAATTAGGGCGTTATAAAATTCCGAAGCGGTTCATTTTTTTGCAGGAACTCCCAAAAACCCATGTTGGAAAAATCGATAAAAAGAAATTAAGAGAAATGAGCATCAAATGGTAAAAGGAGAACGGAAAATGGTTCTCCTTTTTGCTTGTTCATCACTCCTAATTTTAAACATTTAACACAATTTTTTCAGTCGTAAGACATTGCTCTAACATCCATGGCCATTTCCCATGCCCCGAATGTGTATTGATGTGACCTGCATTAGGTATCGTAATCGAAGGAAGTGCCAGGTTTAAATAATTTTTTGCATCCTCCATGCTGCAATATGGATCATTGGAGGAATGGATAAATAAGGTTTCTTCTGAAGCTGTCGATAAAAGTGTTTTATTAAGAGGAACTGGGTAAAAGGATGCAGCTTCTGGAAGTACGATGGCTGGTGAAGGTGGTGCCACAAGGATAACCTGGTCGGCAATCCGCTTGTTTTGATTTGCTGTGTAATGGAGCCATAGTATGCATCCCAGGCTGTGGGTAATAACGGTAAGCCTATGATCTTTTGGAATCGTTTTTAATGCGGTATCTAATTCATCCAGCCACACCTGTAAATTGGGTGAATCAAAGTTTGAAAAGGTTGGATAGCAAACGTGAAAGTTTCTTTGCGTTAATTCATGCGCCAGCAAGCTCTGCCAATGATCAGGTCCGCTCCCTCCTAAACCGTGAAGGATTAAAAAGCTATGTTTAGTCATACAAACACCCCTTTTTCGATTGAAAGTTTATTATTCCGATGGATTAAATTGGTTTTAATGAATTATACCTTCTTTATAATGGAATGACAATCAGTTTCTCCATAAAAGATTAAAAGATATTTGCAATTGCTCTTATAAACAATCAATATTAATAGATATGTTCTTATAGAAAGCAGGGGTATGAATTGTCCGATTTTTTATCAATTGGTGTATCACCAGCATTAGCTAGTAAATTACATTCCTACGGAGTGGCCATTCCGACACCGGTCCAAAAGCAAGCCATTCCCATTATTATGAATGGTAAGGATATTATTGCTCAAGCACAAACAGGTACCGGAAAGACGTTTGCTTTTATTCTGCCAATATTAGAAAAAATAAAAAGCGGTACAGTAAATGTTCAAGCCTTAATCGTCACTCCTACCCGGGAATTGGCCTTGCAAATAACAGATGAAATAGAAAAACTAATCGCAGGTATTGAGGGTCTTGATGTGTTGGCCATATATGGTGGGCAGGACGTTGAGAAGCAATTGAAAAAATTGAAGAAGGGTATGCAGATTGTGGTGGGAACACCTGGAAGACTGTTGGATCATATCCGAAGAGGAACCGTCGATTTATCCCAAACTTCTTTTCTGGTATTAGATGAAGCCGATCAAATGCTGCATATTGGATTTTTGAATGAAGTAGAGGACATCATTAGGGAAACTCCTGCGAGCCGACAGACAATGCTATTCTCAGCGACAATTCCCTCTGAAGTAAGAAAACTTGCCCATAAGCATATGCGGGCACCTGAGTATATCCAGGTGGAAAAAACACAAGGACCGGCTGATAATGTTAAGCAAATAGCTATCCATACCATTGATCGAGCCAAGCAGGCAACAGTTATTCAATTAATTGAAGCGCATCGGCCGTTTTTAGCGGTTATTTTTTGCCGGACAAAACGAAGAGTAAGTAAACTTTATGAAGTGTTAAAGAGCCATGGTTTTTCCTGTGATGAATTGCACGGTGATTTGTCTCAAGCAAAACGGGAGCAGGTAATGAAGCGGTTTCGGGATGCTGAGGTCCAACTGTTAATTGCAACAGATGTAGCTGCAAGAGGACTTGATGTCGAAGGTGTAACCCATGTGGTTAATTATGATATTCCTCAGGACAGTGAAAGCTATATTCACCGTATAGGAAGGACAGGCCGAGCAGGAATGAAGGGATTAGCGATTACGTTATACTCATCAGCCGACCGCCCTACTTTGGATTTGATTGAAAAAGAACTGAATATCACCATTCAAAAACAAAACCTAGGGAATTCGAGTAAGGAAAAGAGCGCGAAGCCCAATCGTTCCGCTGTTCAAAAAGGGAAGGATACCAAGGGGAATGAAAAAAAGAATAAAACTCCAGATTCACGCAAGGCGAAAATGAATTCGAATTCCAAGCGTCAGGGCTCAAAAGGAAAATCAAATAGCTCCACTATATCTGCCAGTTTCGGAAAAAAGAGCAACAATATAGGAAGAACAAAAAAGCAAACGAAAAGATAATAAACAAACGGGACTGAAATTACTTCAGTCCCGTTTGCCTATTTAACTGCCGATTCCAATACCAGTGTTTGATTTTACGAGTACTTCTTCATATTTTTTCACATCAGCCTTTTGGCTGGAGAAGATGGTTCCAAGATAACCCGCTAAAAATCCAAGTGGAATCGAGACAATCCCAGGTGTTGTATATGGGAATAATGGTTTGCCTACAAAAATGGCTTTTCCGACCTCCGGACTGAAAACATTTGGACTTATAAGAACAAGACCGATAGCGGAAATAAGCCCAACCACCATCGCCCATACAGCACCAGTCGTATTAAATCGTTTCCAATAGATGGTGTAAATAATGACTGGCAGGTTGGCACTTGCCGCAACAGCAAAGGCTAGGGAAACAAGGAAGGCTACATTAAGAGTTTGAGCACCTAAAGCGAGAATAATTGATACGACTGAAACTCCGATTGCGGCCCAGCGAGCCATGCTAACCTGCTGCTTTTCAGTTGCTTTTCCTTTACGGAGAATTTCATTATAGAAATCATGGGCAAATGCCGATGCGGCTGTTAAAACAAGACCTGCTACTACGGCCAGAATAGTAGCAAATGCCACGGCTGAGATAAAGGCAAACAGCATATTGCCGCCAATGGCTTTTGCTAATAGGGGTGCCGCCATATTTCCGGCCGGATTGGCTGCTACAATTTCACTATTGCCGACAAACGCCGCAGCACCAAAGCCAAGGAAAATGGTCATGACGTAAAAGATGCCAATGATCCATGTAGCATAAACAACAGAAGAGCGGGCCGTTTTAGCATCCTTTACCGTAAAGAAACGAACGAGAATATGAGGGAGACCTGCTGTCCCGAGGACCAGTCCCATGTTTAATGAAATCGTATCAAGGCCGATTTTATATTTAACACCGGGATTCAAGAAAGATTCCTTCAGCGGTGTAGCTGTTTTCATTTGCGCAAACATATCGGTGATACTCCAGTTAAACTTGGCCAAAACAATAAGAGAAATAATGAAGGTGCCTCCCATAAGAAGAATCGCTTTTATGATTTGTACCCAGCTCGTGGCATGCATTCCGCCAAAAATGACGTAGACAGTCATTAACACTCCCACAATTAAAACAGATGTTGTATATTCCAATCCTAATAATAATTTAATGAGTGCACCTGCCCCAACAAGCTGAGCGATCATATAAAAAATAGAAATAGCCATCGTGTTCATCGCTGCAAAACCGCGTATTTTCTTAGCATTAAATCGGGCGGCAATCATATCGGCAAACGTATATTTACCGAGGTTTCGAAGCGGTTCTGCTACTAAATATAGAACGACCAGGTAGGCAACAAGAAACCCGATACTATAAAAGAATCCGTCAAAGCCTGTCAATGCAACTGCTCCTGCGATTCCAAGAAACGATGCAGCAGACATATAGTCCCCAGCAATAGCCAGTCCATTTTGCCAGCCTGTCAGACCCCCGCCAGCTGTGTAGAATTCACTCGCATTTTTGGTTCGTTTTGATGCGTAATAGGTTATAACTAACGTGACTAAAACAATCGCAAGGAACATAATAAAAGCAGGAGTATTCATCAGCTATTCCCCCGTTCTTTGACAACTTTATCAGCCAGCTCATCAAATTTTGCCGCTTTTTTTGAATAAAGCATGCAAAGTCCCCAGGTCATCACAAATTGAAGAAAGGCAAAGACCCAAGCCCATGAAATACTGCCGATAAATTTGTGATTTAAGATGGTTGAATAGGAAGTTAAGATTGGTAAAGCAAAGTAAAAACAAAAGAAGAAGATCGTGATAGGAATGATAAATTTTTTCTTTTCCGAGAGTAATGTTTGAAACGAAGAAGATTGTGCAATTGAACTGTAATCGCTTTCGGAGATATCGTTGATTTTTTTAGCCTCCAAAGAAGCTCCCCCTCTCTCATATATACCTTGGTTCAAAACATGAGGACGAAATAATGACAATGCTGAAGGTCACTAGCTGAAGTAAGGATGGAGTAATACAGGGTGAATGAATAGTGGAATACCTGAATGTAATGTTACAATTGCCCTCCTTTTTCGAAATTATCAAACGTTATTACATTTTCAATTATAGTAATCATTTTTTTAAATACGCAAGGGATTTTTTGAAAAATAGGAAAATTTTAGTATAAAAAATATGGATAAAAAAAAGAAAACCCTTGCTACTCAAAGGTTTTCTGAATATGGAGACTATCGGGATCGAACCGACGACCTCTTGCATGCCATGCAAGCGCTCTCCCAGCTGAGCTAAGCCCCCGTATATTTGGTACAAGAAGAATTATATCCGGATTTTAATTTTCATGCAAGAGGAAATTAAAAAAAGGGCAAAAAATTTCTGCCCTTAGCTAATACTTTCAATTTCCACTTTTTTAACACCATCTAAATCAGAAACAGAAGCATAAACATCCGTCGTTTTTTCTCTATAATCAACTGCTACTAATATTTGTACAAGATGATCGCCATTGTCCAGATCCTTAATTCGAAGTCTGCGAATATTATATTTTTTCTCTATTAAAAAAGCTATTGCCTGATCGATTTGATTACGGTCACAAATACATAGCTGCAAACTAACTTCTTTTTCCCGCAATTGCTTTGGTCCAAAGAGCTTCATTAAGAAAGGGATTAATTCTACACTTATAATGAGTAAGGCTACACCAACAGATGCCTCTAAATAAAAGCCTGCCCCAACGGCAATGCCAATTCCTGCAGCCCCCCAGATCATCGCGGCAGTCGTTAATCCAGAGATACTATCATTGCCCCGTCTTAGTATCACACCAGCACCTAAGAATCCAATCCCAGAAACGATTTGGGCAGCAAGCCGAAGGGGGTCCATTGTAATTTTTACATCATTTGAATTCGGAAACATATAGGCGGATTGAATCGAAACGATTGTTAACAGACAACTTACAACGGAAATCACCAGACTCGTTTTAAGTCCGACTGGCTTTCTTTTTAATTCGCGTTCAAGTCCAATTATTAGCCCAAAAACGGCCGAAATACCCAGCTTTATTAATATATCTATATCCGTATTTGACATCTACATTCACGTCCAATTTAAGAATCAATTAGTAGAACTTTTGATAAATTGATAGTAAATAATATAGGATTAATTTAAAATATTTAAATCCTTACTTAGATTCTACACATAAAGGAGTATGTTATGGAAGAACCAAAAATAAATCCCTATGCCGTCTTAGCAATCGGTGTACTATCTGTTTCAGCCTCAGCTATTTTTGTCAAGCTCAGTACAGCACCATCTGGAGTAATTGCGTTTTATCGCTTATTTTTTTCAGTCTTATTCATGCTCCCCATTTTTTTAACGAAGCATGTTTCAGAACTACGTCTTATAACCAAAAAAGACTGGCTTTTTTCGGCCATTGCCGGAATATTACTAGCCTTTCACTTTATCCTATGGTTTGAATCACTAAATTACACTTCGGTTGCAAGTTCCACTGTTCTTGTAACACTACAGCCCTTATTTGCTTTTGTTGGAACCTATTTTTTCTTTAAGGAGAAATTATCTACTAAAGCTATCCTTAGCGGAATCATTGCTGTTGCAGGGAGTATAATTATTAGCTGGGGTGATTTCCAAATCAGCGGAACGGCGCTATATGGAGATGTTATTGCTTTACTTGCCTGTATACCGGTAACAGCCTATTTATTATTTGGTCAAAATGTTAGAAAAAGGGTATCACTTATTACTTATACATTTATCGTCTACTTTATGAGTACCATTACGCTATTCATTTATTGCCTGGCTGCAGGTGAACCATTATTTCCTTATTCTTCAAGTAACTGGACTTATTTTATATTACTCGCTCTATTTCCTAATTTGCTCGGACATACATTGTTTAATTGGTCAATTAAATGGCTCAGCACTTCGACCATTTCAATGGCCATTTTGTTTGAACCAGTTGGAGCGACAATCCTTGCATTTTTCTTACTAAGCGAAAATGTCGTCTGGACACAAATCTTAGGAGGGGTTGTAGTAATTGGAGGAATTTTATTATTCGTGATTGATGAGAGAAAAATGAAATTAAAAGGTGAAATGAAAAGCACAACCTAATGATCCCAGTTATTCACATTCTTTTATTTAGACATAAAGGAATGTGAATAATCCTTTTAAGAAAAGATCTTTGTAAAAAAAATTTTAAGATTATATTGCAATCAATTATTTATCGTGTTATATTAATTCTCGTCCTCTTCGAGAGAGTCAAATGCAACGACAAATAAAATTTTAAAAAGTTGTTGACATCTAGAATTGAGATATGATAAATTAAGGAAGTCGCTTTTGAGGAATTGAGCAAAAGGGATTGAGAGTAACAAGATTGTTCTTTGAAAACTAAACAAA
>NZ_JBALPP010000008.1:0-72253 GCF_036965425.1 Neobacillus drentensis
AATCAACAGGCCAGTTAGCTGACACAGTCAATTAACTAACCATAGTTATTTTAGATTCAGACAAAATAAAAAACCAAGGCATTCAGCTTGGTTTTTTTAAAAATTCTATTAATGTGTAACATTTTTTAAAACGTGCTTCATGACAAATGCATAAATTAAAACGGTCCCGCCCACAAAAGCAAAAGTCATATGTAACACCTTCCTTATCAGACTCTCAGCTGAGAATGATTTTCATCGTTAATTAAATAGTAACATAGCTGATAATGATTTTCAATATCTCTTATGAATTGTCACAATTATTTAACAAACTTTGGAATAAAACGATGGCAGTCCTTAAATGTTCCTTCATATTCTGTTAAATTTTTTAGAGCATTTTCTTCCTCGCGAATTCGGATAGCCAGCATAATAGCATTAAAAATCGTAAAAAAGCAGGCTGTCAAATAGGCAGAAAATAAGGTTGGAATAACTAAAAATTCGATTGTCACAACAAAATAATTCGGATGCCTCATATAACGGTAAGGACCTTTGCGAATGGCTGGAGCATCTGGTAAGACAATTATTTTTGTATTCCAAAATCTCCCTAATGAAGCGATTACCCAAATTCTAAAAAACTGGGCAAGAACAAATATCATGAGAACCCAAGGCCACACAGTAGAGAATCCTCGATTGAATAACAGCTTTTCCAATAATAAACTGATAAAAAACAAGCTGTGCATCAGCACCATAAATCGGTAATGTTTTTCACCAAATTCAATGGCTCCTCGCTGCTTCATCCAAGATTCATTATTTTTCGCAACCAGGACTTCCACAATCCGTTGAAGTATGATGAAGCTAAAAAACAGTGTAAAAGGAAGGAAATCCTTCATTTAATTCCACCTCAATAGAAGTAATTCTGAGCTAAATCCTGGACCAAGGGCGGTGCAGAGCCCAATTGATCCTTCAGAAATATCCATTTCCATATAACGCTTTAAAACATATAAAACGGTTGCCGAGGACATATTCCCATACTGTTTTAATACTTCAAGTGATACTTCCGTCATTTTTGAGGGAATTTCTAATGACCTAACATAGGCATCAATAACTTTTTTTCCACCAGGATGGGCGATAAAATAGTCAATTTGCTCAATGGTCAAATCGTTCTCCTCCAAGAATCCACTAACATTAGGCTTTAGCCAATCTTCAATGATATGGGGGATATCACGTGAGAATACGACATACAATCCAGAATTTTTAACGTCCCAGCCCATCACATCCAAAGAATTAGGCATCAACATGGATTGTGTGGTGAGGATCATCGGTGATGCCGCCTTTTTCTTAATACCCGCCATGTTCACGTTATCACCACAAATCAATGCACAAGCAACGCCATCAGCAAATAGAGAAGTCCCAATTAAGTTGCTTTTGGATAGGTCATTACGCTGGAAGGTCAGGCTGCATAACTCAACAGAAAGAACAAGAACTTTTGCGTTTGGAAAGGCCAAACAGTATTCAAATGCCCTAGATAAACCTGCAGCCCCTCCAGCACAGCCCAATCCCCATATTGGCACCCTCTTCGTTTGGGAACGAAATGGCAAGGAATTCATGATTCTTGCTTCAACGCTTGGTGTGGCGATACCAGTTGTAGAAATATAAAAAATAGCGTCAATTTCTTCATAAGGAATATTTTCCTTTAGAAAAACACTATTTTTTAAACACTTTTCGATAGCTTCGATACCAAGTGTAGTGGCAGACTCGATATAAGCATTATTCTTTTCCTCAAAAGAATGATTCTCTTGGAACCATACAATATCGTTTACAAAATGTCTTTTTTCAATTTGACCATTTTGAAACGCTTTTAATAATCGTTCAATATCCCTAAATGAATCGCTAAAGAGCTGACGCGCGAATTTCGATGCTTGTTCTTGTTTGATTTCAAATGGGGGAATTGCCTCTGCAATGGAAATAATCGTAGGCATTATCATTCTCCTTCGACATATGTAAGGGTATTTTTTCCAGCAGACAAGAAAATTATGCGATGAGAAAAAATGATAAAAAAAAAGCTTCCCCAATTAGGAGAAGCAAACGTTTTGAAGGTTGTTGTTGTGCTCTCTTATTATAACTCGGAAATGGTTTTCGTACATTGCATAAACATTTCCAATTTACTGTTTATCTGGCTGCTTTTGAACTTCAATTTTAATTTTTTTATTGGCTATAGATCCGCAAATCTTGCAAATTTCGACCTCATCGTAAAGAAGGCGGCAATTCTCACAATAATACTTTTCCACAAAAAACACGCTCTTTTCTGAAGGAAAATTAGGTATTTGATTTTATCTTATTTTCTATTTTCCATTTTGTGACTACCTTTTAAATTTGTTCATTTTTTCACAAATAAGCTATTAATCAATTACTTTTATCACAGGTTAGATGTGATTATTCACATTTTAGTCACAATTACAAGCGGGCTTTTGTGACATAAATCACTGTTACATCAAGTTTATAACATTAACATAGTAGATATCTAAGGAATGAACAATTTGTGAATTTCGAAATTTCATATTTTACTTTCAAAATTGTTTTGTATTATGAAGGAGAACTAATAAATTTATCATTTCATTATCTGAAGGGAGTGCAAGGGGATGGCGAAGGCGGAACTAAAAACAAAACATAAGACTGAAATAGAAGACAGCTCTTCTCTCAAGGGGACACTCGCATCTGTTTTCTTTTTGGGATTCTTTATTATTATCACTTGGGTCAGTGTCTACTATTTATTCGTTGAACGTTTTTAAAATTTAAGGAGGAAACAATTATGCATATGCATAAATTTGAAAAAATTTGGCTGATTTTCGGTATTACTTGTCTTATTTTTTTCTTATCAGTCGTGGGGGTAAGCGCCTTCTATTTAGGGAATAAGCCGCCTAGCTGTTTGACAACTGTTAATTCAGAAAAGGTGGATAAAACAAAACCGTTTGACAAACCAGGATTACATAAAGTAGAGGGAAAAGATTGGGATTATGAATTAGTCTATGTAGCACAAGCTTTCTCTTATAATCCTGCTCAAGTTAAAGTGCCGCTTGGAGCGAAGGTACGAGTAATCGCTACTACTAAAGATGTGGTTCACGGCTTCGAAGTGGCTGGAACCAATATAAACATGATGCTTGAACCTGGTTATGTCAGCGAATATACGACAACTTTTGATAAAGCTGGCGAGTATTTAATTGTATGTAATGAATATTGTGGTGCAGGTCACCATTTAATGAGCTCGAAGATTGAGGTGGTAGAATAATGGTTAACTCAGCAGTTTCAAAAATAAAAGTTGACCCGCGTGATGCAAAGCTTTCAATGGCGCATTTTTATGTGGCATTTATTGCCCTAGCTCTTGGAGGACTAATGGGGTTGCTGCAAACGCTAGTCCGTTCTGGTAAATATGAACTTCCTGGCGGAATCGGTTATTATCAAATTCTAACCGTTCACGGTGTCATGATGGGACTGGTTTTAACAACATTCTTTATTATGGGATTCCAATATGCGGCAGTAAGCCGAACAGCCGGAACCCATTCCAATGCGGCTAGACGCACCGGCTGGATTGGCTTTTGGACCATGACTGCTGGAACAGCACTGGCTGCGACCATGGTTTTGCTTAATAAAGCAAGTGTCCTATATACTTTCTACGCTCCGCTTCAGGCACATTGGATTTTTTACTTAGGATTGACTCTTGTTGTGGTCGGCAGCTGGATCGATGGTGCCGCACAAATAATGACCTATGCCAAATGGCGGAAAAATAATCCTGGAAAACCAAGCCCTTTATTAAGCTTTATGGCCGTTATTAATACCGTCCTTTGGATCGTTGCTACTTTAGGGGTAGCGGCAACCGTTTTATTCCAATTGCTTCCATGGTCTCTTGGATTAGTTGATACAGTTGATGTTTTAGTCAGCCGTACTTTGTTCTGGTATTTCGGACATCCGTTGGTTTATTTTTGGTTATTGCCTGCGTATATGTGCTGGTATACTATTATTCCAAAAATTATTGGCGGAAAAATTTTCTCAGATTCATTAGCTAGATTATCGTTTATCTTGTTCCTGCTCTTCTCTATTCCGGTTGGTTTCCATCACCAATTAACAGAACCGGGAATTGATCCAGCTTGGAAGTTTTTCCAAGTAGTATTAACCTTTATGGTTGTTATTCCTTCCTTAATGACAGCTTTCTCATTGTTTGCGACGTTTGAGAGGTATGGCCGTTCTAAAGGGGCAACAGGGCTTTTTGGCTGGTTTAGAGTTCTTCCTTGGGGAGATGCACGTTTTACAGTTCCATTCATTGGAATGTCTTCCTTCATCCCTGCGGGTGCAGGCGGTATTATCAATGCTTCAAACCAAATGGACCAAGTCGTTCACAATACGATTTGGATTACTGGGCACTTTCATTTAACAGCAGCAACCTCTGTGATATTAACGTTCTTTGGAATTTCCTATTGGCTAATTCCTCATTTAACAGGACGCAAATTAACAAAAGCGATGAATAAATTAGGTATTATCCAGGGCTGGGTTTGGTTTATTGGTATGGTCTTCATGTCCGGCGCTATGCACTTCGAAGGCTTGCTTGGCGGGCCTAGACGTTCTGCCTTCTCCACTTATGGAGGAGCAAAGCAGGCGGCTGAATGGATTCCTTATCAAATTGCCCAAGCAGTTGGCGGATCGATTTTATTCTTAGGGATTATCCTAGTTTTAATTATCTTCATTAATCTAGCATTCTTTGCTCCAAAAGGTGAGGAAGAATTCCCTGTTGGTGAAGCAGAAAATCCACAGGAAGCAGCTCCAATGGTATTCGAAAACTGGAAGTTATGGCTTGGCATCACTGCAGCCCTAATCCTTTTCGCTTACACGATACCATTTATTGATATTATTCAAAATGCACCGCCTGGATCAAAAGGGTTCAAAACGTGGTAAAAATAAGAAAAAAAGGCTTCAATCATTTGATTGAAGCCTTTCCTTTTTGAATCCTTCGTTCGAAGCCAACTGGAAGATTAATGAATAAAACAGATAAAAGAATGATGGTAGAGCCTATGCCTTGAATGGCACCAAAATTTTCATTATATACAAAAACACTTAAAAGGGTCGCAACAACTGGCTCGACTGTGGCAATAATGGCCGCTTTACTTGTTTCGATATCCTCAAGGCCTTTAGTATAAAGTAAATAAGCAAGAACGGTTGGAAACACGCCCAACCCAATAGCATAAAAGACAACATCACCATTCATAAGGATATCCACCTTAGTCCATAATCCAGTTAAAGGCAGCAAACTAATAGCAGCAACAACAAAGGTATAAAACGTAACAGTAAAGGGTGGATATTTCTTCAGAGCAAACTTCCCAAAAATACTATAAAGCGCATAGCCGAAACCTGCTCCCAGTCCCGTCAAGAGTCCCGCACCACTAATGGATGCCGTATCATTTAAATTAAGCCCTGCTATCAATATACAACCTACTATCGTTCCTGTAACTGAAATGAGCTTGATCGAATTCATTTTTTCTTTTAGAAAAAAGTAGGATAATACTGTGACAAAGGCAGGAGCTGTATACAGTAAAATTACAGCAATCGATAAATTCATTTGATTAATAGCAGAGAAGTAACACCAATTAAATAAGACAATGCTGCAAAGCCCTGTGCCAATAAATAGCGAGAGATCCTTATACGCGATTCTTAATTGGCTGCGATATTGAAATACCCCAAGTAATCCTAGTAATGACGCAGCAGTGATAACCCGCAATGTCACAATTTCCATTGGGGAAAAGCCAAAATTAGAGAGTTTTCTAATGAAAATTGCAATAATTCCCCACAAGGCTGCACTAGTGGAAATCAGTACAATCGGAATCGACTTCTTCAATGTAACTGATAAACCTTTCCATACTTCTCATAGAGATATTCGATTAAGTATTTAGCGTTCAGCCCTTCACCAGTCACGTCATGTAAAATTTCTAAAGGTTTTTTCATTTTCCCATATTGGTGGATATTTCTTGTCAGCCACTCTTTAATCGGAAGCAAATTTCCCTCTTCCAGCAATTGATCAAAATTTGGGAGATCCTCGAGCATTTTATGCTTAAATTGAGCCGCATACATATATCCTAATGCATAGGAGGGAAAATATCCAAAGCTGCCTCCTGCCCAATGAACATCTTGAAGAACTCCAACGGCATCATTTATGGGACGGATTCCTAAGTATTCCTCATACAAGTCATTCCAAACCTTCGGCAAGTCACAGACTTCGATTTCGTCATTAAATAGCCTTTTTTCAATCTCATACCGGATGATGATATGCAGCGGGTAGGTTAATTCATCCGCTTCAATTCGTATGAATGAAGGCTTTGACTCATTTATCGCACGATAAAACTCTTCTATTTCAACATGATTAAACTGACCACTTGCATATTTCTTTAACAGTTCGTAATTATGTTTCCAAAAAGAAAAGCTCCGACCTACGATATTTTCATAGAAAAGAGATTGCGATTCATGAATTCCCATGGACGTTCCAGAACATAACGGAGTGCCTACCAAGTCTTTTGAAATATTTTGTTCGTACAAAGCATGGCCGCCTTCATGAATCGTTCCAAAAACCGCAGTCCGGAAATCCTTTTCATCATATTTTGTTGTTACACGGACATCCCCAGGATTAAGACCAATGGCAAAAGGATGTACAGTTTCGTCCAGCCTTCCTGCATTAAAGTTATAACCCATTTTTTCAAGGATATCCAAGCTGAATTCACGTTGTTTTTCTTTCTTAAAGTCTTTTAATATAAAATCGGTTTTAGGTTTATTGGCAGCTTCTGAAATTGCTTTGACCAGGGGGACAATTTTTTCCCTTAGTTCACCAAATACATTGTCCAATACATCTGTTGTAATCCCCGGTTCAAACATATCTAGTAACACATTATATTTGTTGCCTTCATATCCCCAATAGGAAATGAATCGTTTTGTCATGTCCACTAATTTCTCTAAATAAGGTCTAAATAAATCAAAGTCTGCCTTTTCTTTTGCCTCTTCCCAAATGCTTTCTGCTTTTGATTGAAGGATAACAAACTCTTTATACTCTTCAGCAGGAATTTTTTTGTTGCGTTCATATTCCTTTTTACATTCTTCAAGAATTTTTCTAGTCGATTCAGGTATCTCTGCATTTGTTAAACTTGCTATGTAGGCGGCCATTTCTTCGGAAGTGGACATTTTAAAGACTTCGGATGATAACATTCCAATTACTTCTGATCTTTGTTCCACCCCTTGCTTCGGAGCACCAGTACGTAAATCCCAATAAATTAAACCAATTGCTTCATTGTAGGCAGACATTTTTTTTACATGCTCTAAAAATTCTTTTTCTAAATGTGCAGTCATGGTACTTCCCCCTTTCCATCAGTTTAAATTTTATCATATTTTTCTGAAAAATAGTTGCCAATAAAGTTATAAAAAAAACAACAGAATCGAATTCTGTTGTAAAATAATTTTAAGGAGGGGAACGATGACAGAACTGGTTGGCACCTGTATTGGCTGTGAAAAAGAGATTTATTGTTTGGATGGATTTTTAAACGGAGTTGTAACCGAGAAAAAAAAGATTTATTGTTTTGATTGTTATGATCAAACTGCTAATAAGGAAAAAAATCCGCAAAGCTAAACTTTGCGGATTTTTTCTATTAAAAAGGACTTAGATTACTCGGACGTAATTAAAACAGAAGCACCGTTAATTGGGTGCTTCCGTTTTCTTATTCCTCTATTACCTTAGTTGGTAAAACCTCTTTTATTTTTGTTAAAACGTTGTTGTCCATGTTTTCATCTAATAAAATATGAACTGTTCCCTTATCCTGTTCACTTCTAATTAATCGCCCAATTCCCTGCCGCAAGCGAAGCAGCATATATGGTAAATCTACCTCTGAAAAAGGATCCACAACTCCCTCTCTTTTTGCCGTAAAGACAGGATCATGAGGAGGAAAAGGCAGTGAAAAAATCAATACATTTTCAAGTGATCTGCCTGGAATGTCAAGTCCTTCCCATAAATGAATAGAACAAAGGACCGCATGTTCGTCATTTTGAAATTTTGAAACAAGGGTGCTGATCTCTTCATCCCCTTCGAAATAAACGGGATACGGAATTGTGCCTTTTAATCTTTGTTTTAGCAGCATCATTTCTTCCTTTGTATTAAGAAGAACCAGTGCTCGTCCTTGTGATTCCATAATTTGAGTGATTAGATAATCTATTTTTCCATTGATTGTTTCATTCTTGAAGTTTGGAAGATATGCCTTCATTTTCTCCTCATAATCGAACGGCGAAGCGACTGAAAAGGATAAATAATCTTGAACTCCAAGGCTTGCAGCTATATAATCGAACGATTTTTGATTAGCCAAGGTTGCCGATGAAAAAATAAATGGTTTTTTCTGCGAGAAAACCTCCTCCTTCATTACCGTTTCAACCATTTTAGGCATAATGACAAGCGTCCGTTCCCCTGCATTTTCTTCAAACCAAGTAATTCCATTTACTTCTTGGAGAAAAAGCGATAATGAATGAGTAATTTGCTCTAAATATTCCTCAACAATTTTTAAGTCATATTCATTTATTACATATAATTCACTCTCAAACACCAGCTCTTCTTCTAATGTTTGAAGGGTAGAAAGTAATTTCCGGCAGGTTTTTAATACTAATGCATGTTTAGTAATTATCTGTTTTTCGGATCCTTGCGAATAGGAGGAGAAGCTTGATATCGCATCAAAAAATGCTTCGTTTTCTAGTAATGCTTCTTCAATCGTATATAAGGTTTTTTCTCGAACTTCATTTTCCATTAACCGGGTAAGCAACGTCTCTAATGTATAATCAGTAAAACGGTAGCTCAAGGCTTTTTGTGCAGCATATTCGAGTAGATGACCTTCATCAAAGACGACAGCCGAATGTTCTGGCAGGAGGGCCAATTGTCCTTCACGCTTTCGTGATTCTTTTGTCCATATATGCTCCATATAAAAATCGTGTGAGCAGATAATTAAATCCTTAGCATGCCGGTAAAATTCCCGGTGTAATGTCAGGCCGCAGCGATGGCGTTTTTCACATGAAAAACAATCCTGAAGGGCATCCCAATTGACTTTCCCCCAATGCTCATCTGACAATGCCGGATAATCCCTCCGGTCACCGTACTTCTCAAAATTCTGCATGGTACCACTGGCATGAACAAAATCAGGCAATTGTTCATAAATATTGGCAATACCTTCTGAGTAATCGTCACCCCTTGCAAGGTCCAGCTTCTTTAGACATAAATATTGGTCCCGGGATTTTGCCAGGCGCACATCAACCTCCAGACCTAGTACCTTTTCTAATTTAGCAATATCACCTTCTTTTTTGACAAGCTGTTCAATTAAAGTCTCATCCGCACAGGCAATAATGGCAGGACGATTTGTATAACGCGCATACATAATGGCGTAAAGTAAATAAACGATCGTTTTTCCTGTTCCTACACCCGCTTCCGCAAACATCACCTTTTTATCCTTGAAAGCTTTTTCAAGCTGGAAAGCCATATAAATTTGTTCATCACGTAGCTCAAAGCCGGCTTCCGGCAAAATATCATAAAATAAATCGCCAATCCATTCACTCAACTTATCATAAAATGATTCCGATTTCGAAACTTCAAACGGTAGTCCTTGTTGCATGTTAACCCTCCAAAAAGAAAAGCGCCCTAGACGACGCTTATAAAAGTTGTTTGTTAAATTTAAGACTCACTTAGACGCGGAGGCTTTTTCCCCCAATATTGATAAAGGTCTGTTCGGATAAAACCGTTAAACAATTTTCTTTTCTTTGTTGCCGGCTTACCATAAGACTGTTCAAACTCTTCATTAGAAGTAAGGATATAAATGGACCACGTATCAAGTTTTTGAAACGCCTGTCCCATTTCTTTGTACATATGCTCGACTGCTTTTTTCTCACCAAGTCTTTCACCATATGGAGGGTTGCCGACGATCGTACCATATTCTTTATTTGTAGATATATCCTTAACTTGCATTTGCTTAAATTGAATTAAGTCAGCAAACCCAGCCTCAAAAGCATTCTCTTGAGCAATTTTAACCAACCGATGATCAATATCTGATCCGGTAATGTCGAGAGGCTGATCGTATTTGGCAAGATCTTCTGCTTCATTTCGGGCATTATCCCAAACTTTGGCTGGAATCCATTTCCACCCTTCTGAAACAAACTCTCGATTAAAACCCGGTGCGATATTTTGACCAATCATTGCTGCTTCGATTGGAATCGTGCCTGAACCGCAGAACGGGTCAATAAAGGGCCGTTCAGGCCGCCAATTCGTCAACATAACCAGTGCTGCTGCTAGAGTTTCTTTAAGTGGTGCCTCCCCTTGATCCGTACGGTAGCCGCGTTTATGCAGCCCCTGACCGCTGGAATCAATTGTGATCGTTGCGACATCCTTTAATAACGCTACTTCAATCCGATACAATGCCCCGCTTTCCTCAAACCAGGAATTCCTTTTATAATGTTTTTTCATCCGCTCAACAATAGCTTTTTTTACAATCGCCTGACAATCTGAAACACTAAAGAGCTTTGATTTAACCGACTTCCCAATGACTGGAAATTCCGCATCCTCTGGCAGGAATTGTTCCCATGGCAGGGCCTTAGTCTTTTCAAATAATTCATCAAAGGTAAAGGCTTTAAATTCACCAACCTTAATCTTAATCCGGTCAGCGGTTCTAAGCCATAAGTTGCTTCTGACTATAGCAGATTCGTCCCCCGTGTATGTAACTTTCCCATTCTCTACTTGACATTCATAGCCAAGAGCTCGCACTTCTTTCGCTACTAATGCTTCGAGCCCCATAGCAGCAGTTGCTATTAGTTGATATTTACCCATTTTTTCACCCTTAACTCTCTCACATAATTATACAGTATCCATTATTGGCTAAAATCGCTGAAAAATTCAGAGTCTATCGAAACATATAAAAAGCCCTCCTTAAAAGGAAGGCCGTTATATATGCTCTTTACATTCCCATTAATAACGTTCTGTAAGCCATGTTCTGTACCAAAGTACTTCAAACGACCGTTATGTCTCGTACTGAGGTGGTAATCATCTATCTACAGATTCGGATGAATCTGTCCTTCTCCTTGTTCAGTTCCTAAGAGAAAGTGCCCCTACCATTATTTGGGTTTCTCGCTCGTGGGGTTTACCCGTTCCACCCTTTCCATTTCTAGAAAGGCATCGTCACTGTGGCACTTTTATAGGTACTCATACCATATCCAATTGGACTTAGGTATTTTTCCGGCCGTCAACAAGGCGTTTCGCCCTGCTGCCCTAGCTTATGATTTCACTAGGCACGAACACTACGGACATCTCAGCCCGTGCGAGCATGGACTTTCCTCTACAAGTTGCAATAGCTCCTTGCAGCGATTACCCGAACGTCATTAATGATGACATTTCTTATTATATGTATTTCATGATGTTTATTCAATGGTTTTTATTAGGAAATGTCGTAAAATCTGTTAATCGTAAAGTTTGTTGCCAAAAACATGCTTTTCAAGATTGGACAGACGTTTTAGAATATCAAAATTGGTTGTCCCTGCAGGTTGGGCAACAGGCTGTCTTTTAGACGTATCCTCAAGCTGTTTGCGTAAACGCAAATTCTCTTGTTGAAGATCTTCAATTTCCTGATGAAACGTTGCATAATCCTTAATAATTAAATCTAAAAATTTATCAACATCTTCTTGTTTGTAACCACGTACTCCAGTCTTAAACTCTTTTTCTAAAATATCCTTAGCTGTTAATTTCACTTTATCTGACAGCATTCAAATCACCTCAAGTTTAGCCAATCATTACCTATTATTTTTTCAAAAATTAGTGTTTTTGTCAATCTATTCATAATCCGTTCGCTTTAATTGCTCTTCCTCCACAATCATTTGCAAATCATAAAAGGTAATCAGGTTAATTGAATACAATTGATTATTTTGATATTGCTGCGCTAATTCATATAAATATTTGGGACTTCCTTCCTTTTCATGGTCGTAAAGGAGAAGCATACCATCGCTTTTTTCAATAAAAAATTGATTCTTTAGCCGGAATTGCCAAGGTTTTTCATAGCCTTTTTTTGTAACCGAATCAATAAAATCAGCTTGAGCGAGTATAGATTCATACCATTCCTTATTAGTTTCATTCCAGGATACTTGTTGGTCCAAAAATGGTGTTATGACTGCAAGCTTTAATTCAGGAAATTCTGATTGCATTTCAAACACAACTTCGGCTGCCCACAATTCCACTCCAAGCTGGCCGCTAATGAGCACCCATTCTAACCCTTCTTCTGCCATTGGCATTAAGGCCTTTTTAATGGCCACTTTTATATAGAAAACTGACGGGTGGTCATTTTTAAAAATACCTAATTCAAAGGGCTTATAACCTGAAATTGCCAATACTTTATTCAAGGAAGTTCTCCTCATTAAAAAATTTAAAAATGGACAAACATTTTTTTAAACAAAGCATAACATATAGTAAACAATAAAAAAAACAAGGGCTTAAAAGCCCCTGTAATTAGCAATGACCCCTAAGGTCTAGGTCCCATAAACGGTCCTGGAGCGAACCCTGGACCTCCTGGGCCGAATCCTGGACCTCCTGGGCCAAATCCTGGACCTCCTGGGCCAAATCCTGGAGCACCTGCTCCCGGTACAACATTCGGTAGTGCATTCGATGCTGGCAATGTTGCTGGCATTACTGGTGCACATGGGTTGCAGCAATTAATGTGCTGGTTACATACCTCTTCAGCACATGATGCAGTCTGCGGACAGTAATGTTTATGTTGGAACATATGATGATTTATAGTTGTAGTGTGTACTGGATGAATGTGCGGTACCACTGTAGTTGAGAACGTATGGTTCACAAAGTTCTGAGTCGGATGAATGACTGGCGGCGTAAAATTAGTTCCTAAATACATTTTGTAATCTCCCTTCGAATATTGTGTTTACATTAACAGCCTATGTAAAAGGGATTACTCTTGTACTAAGGAAAATACCTATTTTTGCAAATCTTATAAAAACGAATAAAAGCTATCTTTTAAATTCGTAAAAACAAAGGCAGTTAAACAAACAACTACAAAAAAGGCAAACAAAATTGCTTTATACATATTACCACTCCATATTGTTTCTATCATGTTTTAACTCAACACAATTTAACATTTTACCCTTTTCAACTATGATTAACAATATGGAAAAATGATTTTTTAAAAATAAATTTTTAAGATTTTGCGACAGCATATCGAAGCATGACGAAAAGAGGAGAGTTATTACATTTTTTGGCGAAAATTGCGCTTACCCAGGAAATTTTGCTAATTTTCGTTCTAACCGTTCACTTCTTTTTTTAAGCTGTTCATAGGAATACTCACCAGTTAATTTAGGAAGCTTGGAAGTTTGAGTAACGATTAAAATCGCTTCATGACAATAAAAAATAGCACTCTTATAATCTTTGACTTTATGCTCATAAATTTTAGCAAGCTCTAAGCATGCCTCAAGCGTTAATTTTTCATCCTTGGAATCGACAACATCGGCAAACAATTTCCGAGCCATTTCCCAATTCTGGTCTTTTTTATGCTGCAAAGCGAGAGCAAGTTTTGCTTGATATGAAGGGAAATCACTGCCTTCAACAAGCTTTTTTAATACCTTTTCCGCTTCCCTTTTCTCCCCTAAGCCCGCAAACCATCGACCAATTTCAAAGGATTCTGATCTCGTTTGCTTCTCGTCAATTCCGCAGATTTGAAAAGTTAGATGAGTATATAATGTGATCAATGACAAAATATCGATTTCATTATGTTTTAATATTCCTAGCATCCCTTCTGGCTGTTTACTTTCAACAAAATCGAAATAAATCATTGGAGCCAAAAATCCAGGGATATCGTCTACCCGTTCAACCCCTAGAATCTCTTTCTCCACGACAGTCAGCTTCATCTTTTCTATTTTGTGCTTCCATAGCCTTCTGGCAGCATGGAATAAATCAAAATGTCCAAAAGCCGGAAGTTTTGGGACATGTTCTCTTACAAGAGTATGACGCGTCTTTACCTGCGGCCAATCGAAGGATTTCCCATTATACGTGACAAGCGTTTTATAATTCACTTTTTCTAAAAAACTTTGGTATAAAGGAACTTCCGCCCCTGGGTGCGGTAAAATATGCTGTCTTAAGATTAGTTCTTCCCCGACGAAACTTGCATACCCTAATAGGAAAATAGTATTTCCGGTTCCTCCCCCTAGTCCAGTTGTTTCGGTATCAAAGAAGAATAAATCCTCAGGCTGATGGCCTTGTGCGGATAACGGATGATTAACTGGCTGCTTGTTCCATAGTTCCACTGCAGTCAGAAAGTCATGAAAATAATAAATCCCATGCTTCTCGGAAATTGGATATTTCACTTCCCTGATTAAGCAATAATCCTGATCCATATAATATGGAAATATGTTTTCGCCCGCCCATTTTTCCCTGAATGGCACATCAATTGTAGGAACTATCGGCGGCTTTTCTATTTTTTTCGGCTGATTTCCGCTAGCAAGGTGCGGCTTTAACCGATTTAATTTATTTTTTAATGACATTGTCACACTTCCTTGTCACTAATAGAAGACTGCAAAAAAGAATCAATAATTTTTAAGGCGTCCTTTTTGGCGGATTCACTAACGGTTTCCGTACCAATACATGACGGACAACCGGATTCACATTGACACCGATTAATCATCTCTTTTGTTTCTGCAAAAACCACTTCCATCCCGCTGTGGATTTTTTCACTTAACCCTATCCCGCCTGGGTAGCGATCATAAAAAAAGATGGTCGGTTTTTCATTATGGTCAGCCTTGACTTGCGGAACCACATGGATGTCCTGTGGATCGGACATAACAAATAAAGGAGCGATGGACCCAAGTGCATGGGCAGTTCCCACAAGACCTTGCTCAAGTCTATCATGGCCCATTTCTGCTAAAGGTTTATTTATTGATATCCAGGCTGCATTCGTATGAAGTTCCTCCTCAGGGAGGTGAATGGGACCAGAGCCAATATTTTCGTGGGTTTCAAACTTGATTTTCTTAAAAATCGTTGCCATTGCCCTGACACTGACATCACCATAACCAATTTCAGCATCGTCCATTGTTTTAAGTTTATCTACCTCTAAGACCTTTAATTGAACAGCTAAATTTGCATCGGTAAAATAATCTACGTCTACTTCTCTCACAAACGCCTTTTTCTCTTCCCAATCCAATTTTTCAACCTGGAATTGAGTCCCTTGGTGTAAATAAATAGCTTCATCATGTAGTAAGGTCATCGCGGAGAAACGGTCCATTTCACCAATAACCTTCACATTCGCCACATCAGATTGATCGACGATGATTACATTTTCCTGCGAAGCCGAGCGCAAGCTAATATTATGGGCTGGGAATGAATCATTCATCCAATACCATTTGTCGCCATTTCGATAAAGAACGCGTTCTTCTGTCAAATACTCCAGTAATTCCTCTGTACCAACACTGCCAAACTGCTCATCGGCTTTAAACGGAAGCTCATAAGCCGCACATTTCATATGATCGATTAAAATGATCAAATTATCTGGATTAATCCTTGCCGTTTCTGGACTCTTATTAAAGAAATAGTCTGGGTTCTGGATGATATACTGATCCAATGGACTTGAGCTGGCTACCATTATTACCAGGGCCTCACCATGCCGTCTTCCAGCTCTGCCTGCCTGCTGCCAAGCACTTGATATTGTGCCTGGGTAGCCAGTCATAATACAAACCTGAAGTTGGCCAATATCAACTCCTAATTCAAGCGCATTTGTGCTAACAACACCGTAAATTTCACCGGAGCGAAGACCTTTTTCAATCCTTCTTCTTTCTGTAGGCAGATAGCCGCCTCGATAGCCCATAATCGATTTGGGGCCTAATTGATTTTTCACTAATTCTTGCAAGTAGGTCAGAATAATTTCCACCCTAACCCTGCTTCTTGCGAAAACTATTGTTTGAATTTTATTTTTTAACAGTTGACCAGCTAGTTTTCGAACTTCAAGTGTTGCACTTCTTCTTATATTTAAGGGCTTGTTCACAATTGGCGGATTATAAAAGAGAAAATGCTTTCTGCCGCTCGGAGCCCCATTATTATCGATTAAGTGCATGATTTCTTCTGTTAATTTTTCCGCGAGATCAAGTGGATTGGCAATCGTTGCGGATGTACAAATAAATACTGGATTACTTCCGTAATAACGGCAAATCCGTTTTAACCGTCGAATGACATTGGCTACATGGCTGCCGAACACGCCCCGATAGGTATGGAGTTCGTCAATCACGACAAATTTAAGATTTTCGAACAAAGACACCCATTTCGTATGGTGCGGCAAGATGGCTGAATGGAGCATATCAGGATTTGTAATAACGACATGCCCAGCTTGTCTTACCCTTTGACGAATATTTGCCGGTGTATCACCATCATACGTATAGCTGTTGATGTCAACACCTGCCGCTTGAATAAATTCATTAATTTCACTTTTTTGATCCTGTGCAAGCGCTTTTGTAGGGAACATATATAAGGCCCTTGCATTTGGATTTGAAAGAATCGTTTGCAACACTGGAAGATTATAGCAAAGGGTTTTTCCTGAAGCAGTCGGTGTAACGGCTACGATACTGTTACCTTCCATAATCTTTTCATAGGCGGCTTTTTGATGCGTATAAAGCTTCTCAATCCCTTTACTTTGAAGCGATTGTATTAAGACAGGGTGTAAATCTTGGGGAAGCGAAACTGTTTGGGCAGGCTTTTCATCAAGGGTATGCCATTTGACAATATTCTCTTTAAAGTCATCATTTATTTTTAATTCTGATAGAATATCTTGCAGGCTTTTTTTCAACAACATGACTCTCACCTCATTACTTCTATTTTAGCGAATAAACGTTCGCTGCAAAAGATTATATACAAAATTTTTTCTTCGTCCTGGTCTGAATCTTTTTCCTTATATAGAAAGAGATTACTTTGAATCCTTAATTTGATAAAATAATAGTAATTGAATTTAATTTGAAGGTGATTAAATGAAAGTAGATGAAATAAAACGAGTTCTTTCTGATTTCTCTCTTTTCCGTGAGTTAAATGATTTCGAATTAAACAAAATTGCCGATATTGCCATTGCCAGAGAGTGGAAAAGGCAAAGCCATGTTTTTCTTCAGGGGGACCCGCTGGAAAATGTTTATTTTATTAATGATGGAAAAATCAAAATTTACAAAAGTGATGTCAATGGGAGGGAACAAATAGTTGCCATTGCGAAGAAGGGGGAAATGTTCCCCCATGTCGGTTTTTTTAGAAAAGGGGATTATCCTGCTTATGCAGAGGTTCTTGAGCCGTCGACCCTTATTGCTGTTCCCATATCCAAATTCGAATCCGTTTTGATTGAAAATCCGGAACTTTGCATTAAGGTCTTTAAAGTGCTTGGTGAGAAGATCGTTGACCTGCAAAATCGGCTTGAAGAGCAAATTCTTAATAATACATATGAACAAATTGTCAAACTGCTAATTCGGCTTGCCCAGAAGCATGGAAAGGAACTGGAGGATGGAACGATTCTGCTAAGGTCTGAATTCACAAATAAAGATCTCGCCAATATGATTGGGACAACAAGAGAAACCATAAGCCGGACACTGACAAAAATGAAAAAAGAGGAATTAATTGAAGTCGACGACGACGGAAATATGATTTTAGACATCGAAATTCTCATGAAAGAAATAAATTTAATCTAAAAAACAGCCCGCAGCAAAAATAGAATGCTGCGGCTTTTTTTTACTGCACCCACCCAGGCTCAATTTCATATGATATCATGTGAAATTTCGAAAGTGAGGGTATCAAAATGTCATCAAAGCTTCCGAGTGATAAAAATAATAACTCCAAAAAGCCCGTACCTGAACCTTTTCGTGAATTGGTGAAATCAATGAACGACTTATTCACTGAAAAGCCGATTAGGGGGTTTTTACAATCCATCGATGAGTTTTTTAAACATCCATTTCCTTCAACGGCAGGCTTTCATGTTGAAACTTTAGAAACCGACAGTGAATATATTATCACTGCAGAACTTCCTGGTGTAAAAAGAGAGCAGATTCATTTAAATATGACGGAAAACTATATAACTATCTCTGTGGAAAATAACCAGATTGAAACCCAGGAAGATGATCTTAACCAAATTTATTCACGTAAAATGTTTAGGCAGCAATCCTCAAGAACGGTTTCCCTGCCCCAGACTATCAATGAAAAAAAGGTTAAAGCATCGTATCGAGATGGTTTATTACAAATTCGCATTCCACAAGAAAAAGGCAAGGTTATTGAGATTGAAGATTAAATTAACAGCGTAATAAAAGAGACGGNNCCGTCTCTTTTATTACGCTTTAAATATTCCTCCAAATCCTTTGACAAGCGAGGAAACTTGGTTGACTGCATTCATCATCTGACCTGCTGTATTCACCATCTTATTAAAATCAACGGATCCATCCTGTGATTTAAAGGAATTCATAAAGGATTTCATTCCGCCAGGTTGTTTAGGTATGACATTTTGTTTAGGATAGGGGTTCATCATTGGATACCCATTCATGGCTTGAAATTGGTTGGGTTGGTATTGGTGATACATTTCTTCCTGTGGCTGCAATGGATTCTGGAACAAGAATTGTGAATCTTTTTGTGAATAATTTTGGTTCGGATATGGGATATTTTGTGGGGCAAATCCAGGTTGATAGTTTTGGGCCATTTGCTGAAAAACTTGTGGGTTATAAGGATTTGGTTCTGGATATCCGTTCCAATTATAATTTCCAGGTGGAGTCTGATATGGAAAGGGTTGAGTACGTACATTATATGGCTGATTCCATTGCTGACCAATCGGGCTCTGGTGCATCATTTGCCCCGAATATCCATTATGAAAGTATTGGTTTGGCCGCCTTTTACCAAACATGGGCAAACATCTCCTCCGCATTTATCTCTCCTACAATTTATGAAGGATATGGGTGAAAGGTGATTAAATGCAAAGGGACAACCTATGTCAAAATCCCGTGAATTTTGTCTAAAGTTTAAATATTTTAAAAACTAGAAATCTCTTTTTTTCGTGATACGATATAAAAAATGGTGAAGGAGGAGCTTTATATGAACATTCGTGAATTAAAAAGCAGATTTATACAAAGTCGGGATTACACCACAGATGACGTTAATGCACTAATGGATTTTGCTAAGAAAGCCTATATTCATAACGAAATTAGCATTAAAGAATATCGCCTTCTTGTCCGCGAACTTGAAAGTCAAGGCGCGGTTATTCCTGAAATTGATAAGGAAAACTCCCTCATCGAACATTCCTAATCTATAAACTTAAGAGATGCAAAATGCATCTCTTTTCTATTTGTTCACTTTTAAAATTTCCAAAAGAAAATATTCAATTGTTCGGTGGGTATTTAAAAACCTTGTCTTGCTAGTTTCTGGAAAAAAACATTGTATTGAGAGTTGTGAAATATGCTCTCTCGTCGTATCAATTTGCTTAAGATGGATATGTTTAACCGACTCATTTTTCAGCCATGCGTTCATGGCATCTTTCCACTGATCGTTAACTTCTCTTACCTCATTTGAAAATGGTTTAACAGTTTCATGAAAATCATAGCTAATGCCATTTTCTCTTCCTTCCTGATAGTATTTTAGAAATAGGCGGTTATAGTGTAAAAGTTTTTCTGTTAAGTCGATAATTTCTGTCTTCATTTTGCTAATACCCCTTATATATTCTACGACTGTGTTAAACTTGGCTGTTGATTTACGCTTCAGGCGCGAGCGGTTCGCGGGCGGAGCGGGGAGCCTCCCGCAGGAGTCTCGCGCCTTCCGCTCCAATCAACAGAGTTTCAAAATAAACAATAACCTTAACACAGCCTTTTCTACAAATAAAAAAGCAGCATGGATTTTCGCTGCTACTTTATCACATTATTTTCATTTTAACGGTAATTAAAAACCTAATTCAAGTTCTAACCGTTTTGCAGCAGGGTTTTTGCTTGACTCAAGACTGTTTTCGAAAAATGCTAAGTTTACCTGATCGATTTTATTCTCTATGAATGAGAGTTTCAATGCAGAATCATTTATTTTACTTTGCTCTTCCTTGTTTAAACTAATGCGAAGGTCGGAGAAAGATGCCTCAAGAACAGAATCCAATTCTTCCAATTGATCGTATATTTCAGTCAGCATCAATACCAGCTTTTCTTTTTCAGACATTGGCTTATTCATATTAAAAAACCCTCCTCGCTTAATCTATAAGGTATAATTCTCTTTCTTTGTTTGGCTTCCTTCCCCCTTGACAAAACTAGAAGCTATTCGTCAAAGAAAGTGTCAAAATAGCAATTTACTTAGATTATTTCGACACATTCCTAAGTTCGAATGAAAAATAAAAAACGGCACAAGCTAAGCATGGAGGTGTTAAGATGCCAAAAAAGAATAAACCAACCAACAAGCAGAAGCAAGCAGCATCAGGAAAAAATGTTGGCTACGGTGATAAAAAGCTAGAGGGTCCAGATCGTCCTTCTACATAAGATTTTCAAAGAAAAAGCAAGGAATTACACCTTGCTTTTTTATTCAAATTTTTTTAAGTTGAGGACTTTTTGGAGAGATAGCAATAATTGAAGTTGATTTGATTTAACGAAATACCAATCAGTTAGATGTATGGGATGGCGATGGCGAGCAGGAAAATACATCCAGGCTGGAGAAATCCTTCGATGCTGACTCCAATCAGTGCAGGTATGCTGATCATGCTCAATTACGGGAAAGACTGCCCTTAATAAAGGGGTATTTCGTTTCGTTTTAACTTTAAAATACTGTTCATAGTCATATCTTGAGCCTGTATGCGCCGTTTTTGCAGCGAATTCATAGAAATAAGGAAATAAACGCGGATGAAACAGAATGCTGGCAAGCCTCTTTCCTAAATCAATCCGCTTAGAAAGGGAAGTAAATCCGTACACACTAGCCCCATAAACCTCACCTCCGCATGTCGGGAACAATACACAACTAAAATGAAGCCAGTCCTGAAAGGAAAAGATAAGCGAACGAAAAACCTTTTTCTTATACACTGGGTGCTCAATGACAGGCTTTTGGATGACATTTTGCTCGTTAATAATCAAAGCCGTGGTCAGCCTCTTTCTGTCTCTTTCTTTCCAATAACGATTCCATTCCTTTTGAATAAATGTGGATACATTAAAATTAGGAAGTAAATGAAACATGGGCTTGTTGATTTTCGTCGAATATTCATAGAGCAATAACTGTGGGAATACGTCATTGAAAATAAGCCAATTGGCCATTTCATACGTAAAAAAAAGCTGTTTCCTAACCTGCGGAGTGAGTAAATGAGGGAGGACTGACCCCTCCAGGTCACACATGTTCCATCCTCCATTCCGAGAAACCATACTGGCAAGGAAGGACCATATAATATCCGTATTTTTATTAAAAAAAGAAAAGTAGGCATTAGTTCTGGATATATTATCGATATTTCGCTTGTATGTTTCACTTCGAATTTGACGAATGATGGTTTCTTCCTGTATTGTAAGATGATTCATACTCATCTTCCCTTAACGAGTTTTAATAGATTATAAGCCTTGAATCGAACTGTAAATGGGTTCGTTCTTTTGTTTGACAATCAAGGTACAATTGTTATTAGATTGTGCATGTAAATTCATTTTATTCACCCCATTTTCTCCAAATTTGATATGATATGTTTAGCTTGTGAGGTGTGTTTAGTATGAATTTTAACTATCCAAATGGGAAGAAGTATATCACTAAGGAGCTGCCATCAGAAAAGACAGCAGGCAATAAAAAAAACGGCTCCTACAGTAATAGAGGAATGACACTGGAGGAAGATCTGAATGAAACAAATGATTATTATCGGGAAAGAAAAATAGCTGTTATCCATAAAAAGCCAACACCAGTGCAAATTGTACAGGTGGATTACCCAAAAAGAAGTGCTGCTGTTATAAAAGAGGCTTATTTTAAACTAGCCTCTACTACCGACTATAATGGCGTTTATAAAGGAAAATATATTGATTTTGAAGCGAAGGAAACACAAAATTCAACTTCTTTTCCATTAAAAAATTTCCATCAGCATCAAATAACTCATATGGAAGAAGTCATGAACCAAGGAGGAATTTGTTTCGTCATCCTTCGTTTTACAAAAAATGAGAAAGTTTATTTGCTTGAAGCTGAGCATCTCCTTTCTTTTTGGGATAGGATGGCTAATGGAGGCAGAAAATCGATTACAATGGAAGAAATCAAACAGCTAGGGCATTACATACCGCTTGGATATCATCCAAGAATTGACTATATTAAAATAATAGATACACTTTAACCTTTTTTGGAAAGGTTTGAAAGGATGGAATTTCATTATGGCAGATCAATATCAATCACGAGAGGAGCGCCGAAAGAATCTCCAAGCTAAAGGAAAACAAAAAGTAAAAGCCAAGAAAAAACCAGGCGGACTATTTAAAAAAATATTTCTATCTCTCGTTGTCCTTGGTATCGTTGGCATTCTGGCTGGAGTTGGTACTTTCGCCTATTTAGTGAAGGATGCTCCCAAACTTGATCCTAAATTATTAAAAGATCCAATCCCCTCTAAGGTTTTAGATAAAGATGGAAAACTAATATCTGAAGTAGGAGCGGTAAATCGTGAATATGTAAACTATAAGGACATTCCTAAGCAAGTTGAGAATGCCATTTTAGCCACAGAAGATTATCGTTTTTACAAGCACCATGGTATCGATCCCATTCGCCTAGGTGGTGCCGTATTGGCTAATATACGCCATGGATTTGGCTCTGAAGGGGCTAGTACAATTACACAACAAGTTGTAAAAAATTCATTTTTGACCCCTGAAAAAACATTAAAACGAAAAGTTGAAGAAGCCTGGCTCTCCTACCAGCTAGAGCAGCAATACACGAAACACCAAATTTTCGAAATGTATGTTAATAAAGTGTATGTTTCCGAAAACAGCCACGGTATTGCCACGGCAGCAAAAATCTATTATGGAAAAGAATTAAAAGATTTAACTCTGGGAGAAGCTGCGCAAATTGCTGGAATGCCGCAAAGTCCTAATAATTATAATCCGTTTGAACATCCGGATTTAGCCGAGAAAAGACGTAACATCGTTTTATCATTAATGCATCAGCATGGATATATTACAAAGCAACAAATGGAAGATGCGGAAAAGGTGTCTGTTGCTTCTACTGTTTTGAAAGAAGAACAACGGAAAATTGATGAAAAGCCGTTTGAATCTTTTGTCGATGCAGTTATTGATGAAGTAAAAGAAACAACGGATCTTGATATCAATACAGAAGGTTTAACCATTTATACAACCTTAGACCCGAATGCCCAAACCTATGTTGATAAAATCTTAAACTCAAAAGATATCATCCCATACCCTGATGAAGATATTCAAGCTGGGATCGCTCTCCTTGATACGAAAACAGGTGAAATTCGGGCAATTGGCGGTGGCCGAAATCCAAAGGTAAAACGCGGATTTAACTATGCAATCGATACAAAGCGCCAGCCAGGCTCGACCATTAAGCCAGTTCTCGATTATGGTCCTGCTATTGAATACTTAAATTGGGGCACCTATGAAATGATTGAGGATAAACCGATTACCTATTCAACCGGGAAAAAATTCGGAAATTGGGATCAAAAATACAAAGGTCCCATGACGATTAGAACTGCCTTACAGTTATCACGCAATACTCCTGCCGTTCAAGCACTTCAGCAGGTTGGCTTAGATAAAGCAAAAGACTTTGCGTTAAATTTGGGAATTCCATTGAAAGAAATATATGAGTCCTATGCAATCGGCGGCTTTGGCGGGAAAACGGTTGGGGTTTCGCCGCTAGAAATGGCGGGAGCCTATAGCGCCTTTGGTAATAAAGGCATTTACACAAAACCGCATGCGATTACTAAAATCAAGCTCCGTGACGGGACAATGATTAATACAGCTCCAGAACCAAAAGTGGTAATGAAGGACTCAACAGCTTTCATGATTACGGATATGTTAAAAAGTGTATTGGTATCACCTGGAACTGGAGTAAGAGCGAAAGTACCAGGACTTCCAATTGCCGGTAAGACAGGAACGACAAACTATACAACTGATGAAATGAATAAATATAATATTAATAGCAGTTCAGTACCGGATGCCTGGTTTACAGGATATACAACCAATTATACGGCTTCTATATGGACCGGGTATAAAGATCGAACCACGCCAATTACAGCTGTTGGAAATAATCAAAGATTAGCTCAATTAATCTTTAAAAATTTAATGGCCTATGTATCAAAGGATATTGATACTCCTGATTTTGAGATGCCAAATAGTGTTCAAAAGGTTAGGATTGAAAAAGGCTCAATGCCGCCAGTCTTAGCTAGTGAATTCACCCCTGATAGTGAAATTACGACCGAATATGCTCTTAAAGGGCATGCGCCTAAAAAAGTATCTCAGAAATATAATAAACTTGAAGCTCCAACGAATCCTGTTGCCAAATTAGATGAAACTGGTCAAAATATTGTATTGACATGGGACTATAAAAATGCGACCGAAAATGTTACTTTCGATGTATCCGTTGATAACGGAACCGGAGTGAACCATATCCCTGTTCAAACGAACACTTTGAGTATTCCTGCTACACCTGGCACGAAATATACGTTTGCTATTGTTGCCATCAGCGGAAATAAAAAGAGTGATCCAGTAACAGCCTCCATTGAAATTCAAAAGCCAGCCAATGAAAATGACTCAGGCAATGGTAATGGAAATGAAGGTGGAAATGACAATGGCAATGGAAACGGAAATGGGAATGGGAATGGGAATGGGAATGACAACGGAAATGGAAACGGAAATGGCGGAGGCCAAGGTGATACAGGCGATACAGGTGGAACACTTCCGCCAGTAACCATTCCAGGTACTCCTTCGAGCGGTCAAAGTACAGAACCACGAAGTGGAACATAAAATTTATAAGATCAAAAATAAATCGTCTAGGCCTTTGGCTTAGACGATTTATTTTTGATTGTTTTCTTCACAAAATGTTTTTCCTGTTCATCCATAAGCTCTGAGAGCTGCCGGTATGAATGATATAAATTGGGCCTTGCTTTAATAAATGCCAATCGTTCTTCAAGATTAACCGGTTTTGTCTCCAATTGGTCAAATAGCAGAGTCCCTTTAAAAAAGGACCTATCATTGGTCTTCAATATAAATTGAATAAATAACTCGATCCCTTTCTCCATCCATTCCTTGATATTTTTAAGGCTGCGGCTGCGAAAAGATTCATCCAGTCTTTCTTTTACTAGCTTCCATTCCTTTAGGATGTTCATCACTTCTTGATCTTTATTATCCATGGGAAACGGCACTGCCCTTCATTCTTTTTTTACCTTCACGGCAAATTTCTAATAACGGGCATGATGGGCACTGGGGATTTTGAGCTTTACAATGATACCTTCCAAAAAAGATTAAGCGATGGTGGGTAACCGACCATTCATCTTTTGGAATTCGCTTCATTAAAGTCTTTTCCACTTCCAGTACGGAATCCTTCCACCGGCATATTCCCAGACGCTTACTAACTCTTTCAACATGCGTATCAACGGCGATGGCAGGGACATAAAAGGCAACAGAAACCACGACATTGGCTGTTTTTCTTCCCACACCCGGCAGTTTAGTTAACTCGTCCCTATCCTTTGGAAGTTCTCCGTTATATTCACCTAAGATCATTCTGCAGAGACTTTGAATATTTTTCGCTTTATTCCTGAAAAGCCCAATCGAACGTATGTCATTTTGTAATTCCTCAAGCGGAACTCTTAAATAGTCTTCCGGTGTTTTATACTTTTTAAATAAATCCTTTGTGACCTTATTTACGAGCGCATCTGTACATTGTGCCGATAATGAGACAGCAATAATAAGTTCAAAGGGATTTGAATGTGTTAATTCACAATGGGCGTCTGGGAACATCTCTCCCATTTGATCTAAACAATATCGGATTTGAGTATTATTCAGCATAACATTTTCACCTGCTTGTACGTAAAACTATTATTGTTCTAACCAGTTGTAAAAAGGAATCGATGAATGCTGGGATTCATCTTTAACATTTGGTTTCAGAGATTGTTTTTGACGAAACTTTCGTCCCTGGTTTTTAGCTTGTTCTATTGTTTTTATACCGTTTTTCTTCCACTCAAACAGGATCCTATCAATATAGCGAAAATTTAATTTTCCTGACATTACAGCTTCTTTTAATCCAGCTTTAATAATTACTGGGTCATGGTGATCATCATCCATCCACATCCCAAGGGTTTCGCATTCAAATGGTGATAAAGGCCTGCCAAACTCCTTTTCAAAACATGTATATAAATCCGTTTCCTCTGCCTTCTTTTCCATTTTGTTCATATTTTGATTTTGAATCATAAATTGATCGACGAGTCTCTCCCAAAAAGGCTTTAAGGAATACTTTTCAAATCGGATACCTTCATGCGAATATTCATCCATGATTTCAATGAAACCTCTTTGGATTAGCCTTCTGAGCATTTCATTGCATTCTGAAATAGAAATGGTCATTCTTGCAGACAGTTCTTCTGGGGTTGGAAATTCATTCCCTTTTTCTAAAAAAGTAAGTATATTTAGTAAAAGAACGAGCTCAGTTTCGTTTAAATTAAGATTGCGGTATTCAGAAAATAATAGTGTTGGTATCGAAATATTACCTTCTTGGAGCCATGCTAATAAAGTTGTTTTCATCTTTGGACACCTCCTGATAAGTATACCATGAACATTTTATCCGAGTAAGAGTATTAGGTATCCAGCATTGGAAAGGAAATCAAAAAGCCTGCAGAAAGCAGACTTTTTGGAAATATCAATAGTTGTAGCTATTTTAGTTTTTAACGTTCGCTTTCTCTAGTACAAACTGGTGAATCCTTGCTACTGCTTTTTCTAATTGCTCGAGAGAAGTTGCGTAGGAAAGACGAATATTATCTGGCGTTCCAAACCCTGAACCAGGAACGACAGCCACTTTTGCCTCTACAAGCAATGCTTCTACAAAGTCATCTACTTGGTCAAAACCAGTCATTTCAGCAGCAGCTTTCACATTTGGATATAAGTAAAAAGCACCTTGTGGTTTTACACAAGTAAAGCCAGGAATTGCAACTAACTTATCATAAATGATTTCTAATCTTTTTTCAAATGCCTGACGCATTTCTTCTACTGGTTCTTGCGGACCGTTGTAAGCTGCAATAGAAGCATATTGCGCAGTTGTAGTGGGATTCGATGTACTATGGCTGGCAAGATTTGTCATTGCTTCAATGATTTCTTTATTTCCGGCAGCATAACCAATTCTCCATCCAGTCATGGAATGTGATTTGGAAACACCGTTAATGACAATTGTTTGTTCCTTAAGCTCATGTGATAGCTCGGCAATCGATATATGCTTGACGCCGCCATATACAAGCTTTTCATAAATCTCATCTGAAACGATGAGAATATTTTCTTTCAAACAAATTTTACCTAATTCTAAAAGTTCTTCAGCTGTATAAAGAACGCCAGTTGGATTGCTTGGAGAATTGATAATCACCGCTTTAGTTTTATTCGTAATAGCCTTTATAAGTTGTTCCGGTGTAATCTTAAATTGATTTTCTTCAGAACCCTCAATATAAACGGGGACACCGCCTGCTAATTTAACTTGTTCGGGATAGCTTACCCAATAAGGAGTAGGAACGATAACCTCATCACCATCATTAAGAATCACCTGAAATAATGTATAAAGAGCATGCTTGGCTCCATTGGCTACAATTATTTCATTTGGTTTATAAGTTAATCCCTGTTCTTGTTCAAATTTCTTGATAATCGCTTTTTTTAATGCCGGTAATCCAGCTGAAGGTGTGTATTTTGTATAACCTTCATTCATCGATTCTACTGCAGCATCTAAAATATGTTGAGGTGTATTAAAGTCAGGCTCCCCTGCTCCTAAACCAATTACATCCTCACCCTTTTCTTTTAATTCCTTCGCTTTAGCGGTGATTGCTAAAGTAGTAGAAGGTGTAAGTGCCAAAACTCTATTCGCCAGCTCCACTACCATGCCTGTTCCTCCATTCTCCATCCATTCTAAAGATTTTCAATTTTTTTCAACCATTCGCCTGTTTCAAAGTGTACATAATAATAATTTATTAAATTATTTTCAGAACGATAATAAATTTCCCATAATGGAATATTTTTNNATACCTAACCGTACTGAAATAATTTTTTTAGGGTTTTTTTCTTGTAACAATTTTTTTATAGCCTCATTTTTCGTGAGACCATTTTTTGCTTTTTTCACCATAACTTTTTTACTTTTTTCGGGAATCCACACAATGATATTCTCACCTTTGTTATTTTTTCCCTCGATTACATTTACTGTTTCTAAACCATTGTAAATATGAAAGTCCTCTACTTTACTAATTTGAACCCTTTTATTAGCAAGCTGTAACGCTTTTTCTTCAGCCGCTTTTACAGGTTCTTCTGCAGAGAAATATACCTTAATCAAGACACCAAAAATACCAAGAACAAATAATGCTAGAAAAAATAACCACTTTTTCACTTTAATTCACTTCTTTATGTACGATATATAGTAAAAATCGCTTTATTTTTATCTTCTTGATCAAGGGCCAATCCAAACATAAGGTCTTTTTCTTTCAAAGTACGATTCAGCGCATCAACTACTTTATATAAATCCACACTATGCTGGATTTTTACAGTTGATATAACTTCAATTTTACTTTCCATTCAATTCCTCCATAAAACAAAATCGATAAAAATTTCTTCTCAATTATTATAACAGGTTAAAGCGAGAAACGTACTTGAAATGCTAGAATAATTAAATGAATATTTTTATTCCTCTGCTGCAGCGGGCAAGGGAATTACTTCATAGTTTGAATCTGTAAATTTAATTGTCACTGTACCGTGTTTTTTTGTAAAATATATCTCCGACCAAATATCATGTAAATTGTGTATGATTTCAGTATCAAAGAGATCACCTTCATCAGCAAATAGAATCGAAATTTGCGGATTAAAAAATTCGATTAATTTTTCTGTAATTGCGTCTTCTTTAGCGAAAAGGGGAGATTTAAAAACGTTTAGATTCTCGAGGTTCCGAGTTAAAAGCTTTTGTTCAGCGCGTTTGCTAAAAGAATTCATCATGAAAATTCGATGCTTAAAAAACTCCAAAGTAAAATCTAAACCTTCATTTTCCATACTTCCTAAAAATTGTACTTCAGCTGTCAACTCAGGGAGAATTTCTTTTTTCGTGCCCTCTCCCCATGCCACAATTGATAGCTGATTTGCAGGGTTTAAACTTTTCGATAGCAATGCTGCCATTTTAGGTGTAGTAATTATCTCTTGGGTTTTATATTTTAAAAGAAACTGATTGATCAGATTAATATGGGTTTCAGGTTCATCATTGGTAAGGATGAGCGTAGAAATTTCCTTGACATCATACAGGCTCAGCCATTTTTCCAATTCTGCTTTGCTCTCTTCTCTCCCGATATTCACTAAAATATTCCCGCCATTTGGTCCTTGAATAAGGGTTGCTTCTCCAGCAGACAATCCTAAAAAGGTAAGGGCAAACTCATGGTCCTTCAGTTTCAAATCAATATTTTCAATATTACTTGTCGCAAAAACTGTTGAGGTGGCTTGAAATATGATCGTTATTAAAAGCAATAAAATTCTCATGCACATTCCTCCCATTGATACTTATAGAATGTACAATTTTACCATTTTTTATCATAACCAAGCATGAATAAATTCTACAAGTTTATCCATTGGACCTTTTTTAACTGGCACCGAAGGAATTGATTTCAAAAAAGCCATTCCATATTTTGTCGTTACAATTCTTCTATCAAATACAACTAAAATTCCCCGATCGTTCTTGGTCCGGATCAATCGGCCAAAGCCCTGCTTAAATTTTAAAATAGCTTCCGGAAGTGAGTATTCGGAAAAAGCATTACCGCCTTGGTCTTTGATCACTTGGCATTTTGCTTCCGTAAGCGGTTCGTCAGGCGGGCTAAAAGGAAGTCTCACCATCACAAGACAGGTTAAATCCTCCCCAGGAATGTCTACCCCTTCCCAAAAACTGCTAGTTCCTAATAAAATAGCTTTGTCATACCGCTGGAAATTCCGTGTTAATCTCGTACGGCTGCCGCTCGTTATGCCTTGGGCAATCATAACGTAATCATTGAGAAAACCACTTTCTTTAATTAATTCATAGGTTTTCTTTAACATGTCATACGCAGTGAAAAGAAGCATCATTCTTCCATTTGTCGCTTCTGCAAGAGTAATAATATGCTCAGTTATAGCGATTACATATTCATCTAAAGTAACCGCATTGATTTCTGGCAAGTCCTCAGGAATCAAAAGATTGACTTGATGCCTATATTCAAAAGGCGAAGGAATCGTAATTTGTTTCGTCGAGACTGGATCTAATCCAATTTCTTTAATTATATAGTTAAAAGAGTTATTTACCGTTAAGGTGGCAGAGGTGATGATTACCCCTTTTTTAACTTGAAATAATTGCTCTTTAAGAGCATTCGCCACGAATGCAGGCTGCACCAAAAAGGTTGTTACGTTTTGTGGAGAGCGGATATCCATCTCAATCCATTTTACATCGTGAGAATCCTTAATAAAGCACTTTATGACCGTTTCCCTTAGCATAACTAAATCATTTGAAAACAGTAAGATTTCTTCCATTTTACTCTTCTGTAAATTTGATAATAAATTTGTATGTTTTTCTAACAATTGAAGCCGTTCCTTAATAGAACCTTGCAGGTCTTTAAGTAAAAAGGAAAACCTTTCAGCACTGTGAATGATTCCCTTTGTCTCTTTCCCTTCAGAAGATTTAGAAAAGCGGACTTTGGCACGATAAAAACCTTTTTTGTTAGACAGCTTCTTTTTCGTGTAAAGACCGATTAACTTAAAGAATTCATCCATTTCATAGGTAAGGTCCACTATTAGCTGATTCAGCTCATGCCGGGAAGTAAGTTTCTCATTTGTAACACGAATTGAAGATAATAGGCCTTCTAGCTCATAAAAAAGCTGTTTTTGCTCATAAAGTCCAAATTGGCCCAATAACAGTCTTGTTGATAAATAATCTAGCGTTGCCCCGAAAAACTGAGATGCGACTTTTTCAAGATGATGTCCCTCATCAATAATCACATAGTCATATTCCGGTAAGATGGAGCCATCTCCCTTTATGTCACTTAATAGTAAAGAATGATTGGTTATGATGATATCAGCTGAAGAGGCCGCTCTTTTTGCTTTTTGGTAATAGTCTTTCTCTTGCCATTCGCGGTTTTGGGAGAATACTGTAGGTTCATTCTTTATCTTATTCCAGTAAATAAGCCCGCCGCTCGAAATATTAAGCTCGTCTTTATCTCCAGTTTCTGTTTCTGTCAACCAAACAAGTATTTGCATTTTGGTTAACGTTGTATCGTAATTATCGTTTTCATCCATAAGAGTTTGAGAGAATTTTTCCAAACTAATATAATGGTTTCTCCCTTTAAGCAAAACCGAATCAATCTTAAAGGGAAGTATTTTTTCTAAAATTGGAATTTCTTTCTTTAAAATCTGCTCTTGCAACTGAATGGTATGTGTACTAATTACAATTGGGAGATTTTTCTGTTTTGCAAAATAAGCACTTGGCAAGAGATAACCTAGTGATTTGCCTACACCAGTTCCAGCTTCAATTAAAGTATGGTGCATATTGAATAAAGTCTCATGGACCTCATCCATCATCGTAAATTGGCCAGATCTATACTCAAAATTATCAAAACCATGTTTAATCAGTTCCATTTTCTCATTAACATTAAAAGGAAACTTGAAATCGATTCTTCTTACGTTTTCTTCTGGATCATTCTTTAAATCCTTTTTTAAGGCAAGATTATTAAATATCTCGATGGCTTCCGGAAGCTCCTCTGGCACCATCTTTTTATATTCGAGGAGGTCATCAAGAAGCAGCTGCAGATCGCTTTTCAACCCGCCAGAAAGCTGCGTAAGCTGGTCCATTGTGATTAAAGGCAACTGCGATAACTTTCTTATAAAAATTAGAAAGAGTTCTGCAGTGACCTGGGCATCACTGTCGGCTTGATGCGGACGGTCATGATTAAGATTTTCTCTTTCTGCTAAATCGGTAAGCTTATAGCCATCTGCGGTTGGATATAAGATCCTGGCCATTTCGACCGTATCCAGAACAGGGCCATAAAACCCCTCGAAGCCTGCCTGAATTAATTCCTCTTGCAGAAAGGAAAGATCAAACAAAACATTGTGCGCAACAAAATAGGCCCCTTCTAAAAGTTCCGATACTTGCCCGGCAATTTCAGAAAATAAAGGAGCATCCTTAACCATATCGTCATTAATTCCAGTTAGCTCTTCGATAAATACTGGAATGGATTTTTGCGGATTGACAAGTGATGAGTATGTATTTTTGATTATTCCGTTTTCGATGACTACAGCAGCGAATTGGATGATTTTATCGCCTTTTTTGGGAATGTTCCCTGTAGTTTCTAAATCGATAACAACAAATTTATTTGACATCTGATAAACACCCCGAACTTCTGTTCATTAAACGGTATCATAAAAAGACTAAAAAGTAAAAAAGAAAAATCCCCGAAAAAATCGGGGATTACTACATAACTGTAAGTGCAGGTTCTGCATGGAGCAGTTCTTTAATGCGGTTATTCTCATCCATTATCGCCACTTTGGGTTTGTGAGCCGATACTCTCTCCTCAGCCACAAAGGCATAAGATATAATAATGACGATATCACCAGGCTGTACAAGGCGGGCAGCTGCACCGTTTAAACAAACCACACCACTGCCTCTTTCTCCTGGAATAATATAGGTTTCTAAACGGGCACCATTGTTATTGTTAACAATTTGCACCTTTTCATTGGCAATCATGCCAACAGCATCTAGAATATCTTCGTCTATCGTTATACTGCCAACATAGTTTAAATTAGCCTCTGTAACTGTTGCGCGGTGGATTTTTCCGTTCATCATGGTGCGAAACATTGATTTATTTTCCTCCCCCTGGTTATTAATCTATATCAATAATCAAATTATCTATCAATCGAACCTTCGTAAATTTTACTGCAAGAGCAATGATAATCCTACCGTTTAATTCTTCCAGTGGCTTTAGCTCTGGATAAGAGAAGATATCGACATAATCGATCTCCCCTTTTGATTCACTTGCTATCATTTCTTTTATTAAGCTGACTAAAGTGACAGGATTACGTTCACCGTGAAAAATGGCTTCCTTTGCAGCCTGCAGGCTTTTATATAAGACGGTTGCCTGAAGTCTATCTTCAGGGAGTAGATTAACATTGCGGGAACTTTTTGCAAGACCGTCTTGTTCACGGACAATATCAACTGGAACCAATTCAATTGGAAAATTAAAATCAGAGATTAATCCATGAATGACAGCCACCTGCTGAGCATCTTTTATGCCAAAATACGCCCGTGTCGGCATCATGATATTAAATAGTTTCGTAATAACCGTGGCTACTCCGTCAAAATGGCCGGGACGCGACTTTCCACATAATACATCCGTACGTTCCTGAACGACCACTTTAACTGAAGGTGAACCTGGATACATTTCCTTTACAGAAGGAAAAAAGACATAATTTACTTTCTCGCCATCAGCTAATGCACAGTCACGCTCAAAATCACGCGGATAGGTAGAGAAATCCTCTTTTGGGCCAAACTGCAAGGGATTGACAAAAATACTTAATACAACGATATCATTTTCTTGACGTGCCTTTTTTAACAAGGTTAAATGTCCTTCATGGAGAAATCCCATTGTTGGAACAAAGCCAATTGAAAGTCCTTTTTCCTTCTGTTGCCGGATTTCTGATTGCATTTCCTGGATGGTTGTTATGACCTTCATTCTTTACCTCCATATAAAGCCTTTAGCTCCGTTTCCTTCATGGTAAAAGAGTGTTTATCTTCGGGAAATTGTTTGTTTTTCACATCGGAAACGTATGCCTGAATGGATTCAAGCATAAAAGGATTGACTGAATGGTATTGTTTCACAAATTTTGGAACACGCTCAACACCATATCCTAAAATATCATGATAGACTAGAACTTGGCCATCAACATCAATACCCGCTCCTATGCCAATAACAGGAATGGATAACGACCTTGTTACTTCCTCTGCCAGCTGCTTAGGAACACATTCAAGCACTATAGCAAAAGCGCCTGCTTCTTCGCATTTGATAGCATCATCCAGTAATTTTTTAGCCGCCTCGGCATCCTTACCTTGAACCTTATACCCGCCTAAAACACCGACCGATTGCGGAGTTAGGCCCAAGTGAGCACAGACAGGTATCCCTGCATTAGTTAGTGCGGAGATTTTCTCCAGAACATCGTCAGCCCCTTCGAGTTTAACAGCATTGGCTCCCGTTTCCTGAATGAGCCGTCCGGCATTTATTAATGTATCTCGAACCGATAAATGGTAAGTTAGAAAAGGCATATCCGCCACAATAAACGTATCTTTTGCTCCACGTTTAACCGCCTTTGTGTGATGAATCATGTCTTCGAGTGTTACTGGGACAGTGGAATCATAACCCAACACCACCATCCCAAGTGAATCACCAACTAAAATTAGGTCAACATCACCCTGTTCTGCTTGTTTGGCAGACGGGTAATCATAAGCCGTTAACATAACAATCTTTTCGTGATTTTCTTTCATTTTTAAGAAATCTGTTGTTTGCTTCATCCTTATTCCCTCCTTTTAATTGGGAGAGGTGATAAAACGCAGTTGAAGAGCAAATAAAAAGATCCTTCTGAAGGCAGAGGATCTCCGTTACTCTTATTACTGTTCCATCCCTCTGTCCCGGTCCGTATTACGGATCTAGGCAGATACCTTTTTTAATTTTTAGTACGACATTAAAGGTGCAGTTCCTTAGGATACTGCCCAATGAAATTATAACAAATTTCTTTAAAAGTGTACAAGGTTCTTTATAAATTAATAGAACTGTTTAAAGCTCAATATCGGCTGAGTATATATGATGTATCGTACCTATGTTATCTTCGAGCATTAATACTCCCTCATCAGTAATTCCTAAAGCCTTTCCTTCTATTACATTTGTCAAGGTTCTAGCCTTAAGTACTTTCCCAATGCTTATCGCATAGCTTTCCCACAATAGCTTGATTGGAAGGAAGCCTTGTTCTAAATAAAGTAAATATAATGTCTCGAATTGTTTAAAGATGCTTCTGATTAAACCTGCTCTAGAGATTGGTTCGCCTTTTTCAATATAAAGAGAACTGGCTATTTCAAGCAGTTCAGCTGGGAAATCTTCTTTCTTTTGGTTTACATTAATCCCGATACCAACGATGATCGAATGAACCCTGTCGGCTTCGGCCTGTAATTCAGTTAAGATACCAGTCACTTTTTTCCCTTTGATTAAAATATCGTTCGGCCACTTTATTTCAGGGGTGAGTCCGGTAAATTCTTCAATAGCCTGAACAACTGCAACCGCCGTTAAAAGGGTTAACTGCGGTGCTTTTGTTAAAGGGATATTCGGACGAAGAATGAGGCTCATCCAAATACCGGTATATTTTGGTGAATACCATTTACGGTTCATTCTTCCCTTTCCAGACCTTTGCTCTTCAGCAATTATAACCGTACCCTCAGGTACTTCCTCAGAGGCAAATCGATGGGCAATCTTTTGTGTCGATTCTACACTTTCCTCATAATGAATGTTCCGTCCAATAAAATCCGTTGTTAAACCAAGTCTAATTTCATTAGCCGTTATTTTTTCCGGTGTTTTTACAATCCGATAGCCTTTCTTTCTGACAGCTTCTAATTCGAAGCCCTCTTTCCTTAATTCCTCAATATGCTTCCAGACTGCCGTTCTGGAACAGCCAATTAAATCAGCTAGATGCTGCCCTGATAAGTAATCTTCCCCAGCATTTGTAAAAGCATCAAGCAGTTCCTTTCTTAATTCCGACTGCACTCTACTAGCCACTCCTTAATATCTTGATAATTATTCGCTACTTTTCCTATTAAAATTGCATGTTCAATTTCAAAAAGGGTTTCCTTCAACCAAGGTCCTCCACTTTTATTGAACCACTGCATTAGGTCATTACCTGTTACATTTATTTCTGACCGCTCTCTTATCGGCAGCTCTTGAAAAACCTTCTTCCAATAATGAATAGATTCCATTTCTTCTATTCCTTTTAAAACTAGATAAAGCTTCTCTACTGATTGAATGGTATCCGGCCCGGCAGTATACAAATCATAAACCGTCCATTCATGTTCAAGTCTTTTGGCTAGGTATGCTAAGGTATTTTGAATATCCCTTACCTCTTTAACCGGCAGTCGCCAGCCTCTTAAAAAAGAATCTGCGTCTCTATTTTTTAATTCCAAACAGAAAAGAAGTAACGACCACATTTCTTTTATATTCAGCTTTTCACAATGATAGGTTAATAATAGCTCTAAAAACTTCTTTTGATTTTTAAGGCCCGGCAAATAAGAAAATAAATCAGTATCAATCAGGATGCTGATTGCTTTTTTTCGATTTTGGCCGGCTAGAAGTTTTTCAAATTCTGTTCTTTTTCGTTCTACAGCAATGTTGTCTAGTAAGGGAATTAATTTTGTTAACGCCGTAACGGTTTGACTTTCCATCACGAAAGAGAGCTGGCTGACAAAGCGGACAGCTCTCATCATCCTTAATGCGTCTTCCTGGAACCGCTCCAAAGCTGAACCGACGGTTTTAATGACCTTTTCGTCTATTGCCAGACGGCCATTAAAAGGGTCAATTAAATTACCCTGCCTGTCCATCGCTATAGCATTCATCGTAAAATCTCTTCTCTGCAGATCTTCTTTAAGGCTCCGAATAAACGCAACCTCTTTTGGCCTTCGAAAATCCAAATATTCAGCTTCTGTTCTGAAGGTGGTAATTTCATATGATTCATTATTATATATAACAAGGACAGTTCCATGCTCAATTCCAACATCCACAGTTCTTGAGAAGACCCTTTTCACTTCTTCCGGCGTTGCGGATGTGGCGATATCGACATCACTTATTTGTTTATTTAAAAGAAAATCCCTAACTGATCCCCCAACAAAATAAGCTTCATAGCCCGCCTCTTCTAGTTTCATTAGTACTGGAACGGCAGATAAGAATGGTTCAATCATTTCTTTCACCTTAATTCAGCAGCTTAAAGTATATTTGTTCATATTGTTCTACGATGTTGTCCGCTTTAAATTTAGTTGTTGCAGTTTCAACTGACCGTTTAGATAATTGATGATGGAGTGTGCTATCCATTAATAAAGCAATCGCTTTTGCTGCAATATCTTCAATGTCTCCTACTTCACAAATATACCCAGTTTCACCATGATTAATAACTTCCGGTAATCCGCCCACATTTGTTCCAATACAAGGCACACCACACGCCATCGCCTCTAAAGCAACAAGGCCAAAGCTTTCCTTTTCTGATAAAAGAAGCATTAAATCACTAATCGAGTACAATTCCTCAAGATTCTCTTGCTTACCAAGGTAAATAACTTTGTCCTCTATTCCTAACTTCCTGACTAGCTTGCAAACGATTGTCATTTCCGGACCATCTCCGACCAGCAATAATTTTGCAGGCATTGACTCTGAAATTTTTGCAAAGGTCTTAATGACATCCTGCACCCTTTTAACAGCACGGAAATTCGAAACATGAATAATAACCTTTTCTTCTTGCTTAATCTCAAATTCACACTTTAAAAAGTCAGCATTGCTTTTTTGATAGATTCGCTCGTCAATAAAATTATAAACCGTTTCAATTTGTTTATCTGGATTAATAAGTTCAAATGTTTGATTTACAAGGGCTTTTGAAACAGCAGTGACCGAGTCTGATTTTTCAATACCAAATTTAATTGCATCTGCAAGTGAAGGGTCATATCCTAAAACCGTAATATCCGTTCCATGTAAAGTTGTCACAATTTTAAGATCTCTTCCGGCCATTTGTTTGGCTAAAATAGCACAAACAGCGTGAGGAATCGCGTAATGAACATGTAAAATATCCAATTTTTCACGATTTGCTACTTCAGCCATCTTGCTTGCAAGTGCAATATCATATGGCGGGTATTGGAAAACGGAATATTGGTTCACTTCTACTTGATGATAGTATATATTGTGGTACATTTTATTTAATCGAAAGGGGATACTCGATGAGATAAAATGAATTTCATGCCCTTTTTCCGCAAGCATTTTCCCAAGTTCCGTTGCAACAACACCTGATCCGCCAACAGTTGGATAGCAGGTTATCCCAATTTTTAGTTTCTTCATCGCTTATTCTCCTATCAAATCACGATTCATAAGGATAGGAACTTTCGTTTTAAAGCCTTCGGCATAAGTTACACCCACCAGCTTGCCAAACATTCTTTCTCTAGCCTCTACTGTTTCAATATAACCGTTCACTAAAGGTGTATCGACGCTATCATCCGTTTTTTCAAATTGACTTTTATAAGCTCGTAAAGCAGAAAGCTTTTTATCTATAAAGGTTGAAATATCAATCGTAAATTCCGGATTATGGAAACCGTTAATCATATAAAAATAAACCCTTTCCACTCGGTGGGGCATTTTTTCTCCATCTGTCTGAAATTTTTTAATCCCCGCTGAAAAAACTGCTTCTTCTACAAGGCGGGCGCAATTCCCGTGATCGGGGTGCCGGTCTTCAAAATAAGGCGCAAAGACAAGTTGAGGCTCGTATGCTCTGATTAACGCTGCAATTTCACGTATGTATTGTTCCTTCTGGAATAAACCGCGATCCGGAAATCCCAATGAAGTTCGGACCTCTACGTTAAGTATTTCTGCCGCTTGGGCTGCCTCCTCTTTTCTTAGGGTTACGTTCCCGTTGGATGAAAGATCTGCATCTGTTAAATCACATATGCCTATTCTTTTCCCTTCAGATGCCAATTTAGCTATCGTACCCCCCATGCCGATTTCAACATCATCAGCATGTGCTCCAAATGCCAAAACATGAAGCTTCTTATTTTCCATTGCTTCCACCATTTTCTTTGATGATATTTCTCCAATCCATTAAACCTTCCTCTAACCCTCTAATTAATAGCTCAGCCGTGCCCATATTGGTAGCAAGAGGTATAGAATATACATCACATAAACGAACAAGTGCGGTAACATCTGGTTCATGAGGTTGTGATGTCAGCGGATCGCGGAAAAAGAACACAGCATCCATTTGATTCTTTGCAATCATCGCCCCAATTTCCTGATCGCCTCCCAGTGGTCCTGATTGGAACCGGGTAATTGGCAGTCCTGTAGCTTCACTGATTCTTGAACCTGTCGTTCCGGTCGCAAACAATGTGTGTTTGGCAAAAATAGTCTGATAGGCAGTGGCAAATTGTACCAAGTCATTCTTTTTTTTATCATGAGCAATTAAAGCAATATTCATAATTTACCCCCTAATCTAAAATATTTTCTAGTCCATAAACAAAATGATTTTGTTTCATGACTGTTTCGACAGCCACCTTCACTCCTGACATAAAGGAAGCTCTATTATATGAATCATGACGAATTGTCAAGGTTTGTCCATCTGCACCAAATAAAACCTGTTGATGGGCAATTAAGCCTGGCAATCGGACGGAATGGATATGCATACCGTCATAGTCAGCACCTCTTGCACCATTAATGGTTTCTTTTTCATTTGGATGACCTTGCTGTTTCTTTTCTCTAACAGAAGATATCATTTCCGCTGTTTTAACTGCCGTACCAGACGGAGCATCAAGTTTCTTATCATGATGCAATTCAATAATTTCAATGTCGTTAAAATATTTTGCAGCCATTTGTGAAAATTTCATCATCAGAATAGCGCCAATCGCAAAATTTGGGGCAATAATACAACCCAATTCTTTTTCCTTACAAATGCGTTCCAGCTCTTCTAAATCATTTTTTGTAAAACCTGTTGTCCCAACAACTGGACGAACATTATATGATAGAGCTGTTGTTGTGTGGTGCATACCTACTTCCGGTGTTGTTAAATCTATTAACACGTCTGCATCTACATTTTTCAAACAATTTTCAATGTCCCGATAAACAGGCACACTATGTATCGATTGAAACCCATCAATATCACTTAGCATGATCCCATCGTATTTATGGTCAACAACAGCAACTAATGTAAAGTGTTCCGTTGTGGATACTAGATTGACAGCCTCACTGCCCATACGGCCGCGCGGACCGGCGATAACAATTCGGATATTATTCATCAGACTCATTCCCCATTTCCTCATCTATTCTTGTCCATCTGTTTTTATCCCTCGTATTAAATTTATTCATAACATAATCGTGGGCCGCTTCTAGATCAATATTTAAAGAATTCGCAAGACAAATAATAACAAACAACAGATCGCCAAGCTCTTCTTCAATTGCTTTTTCTGCTTCTGTTGTTTTCTTTGGTTTCTCACCGAAAGTATGGTTTATTTCCCTAGCTAACTCGCCAAGTTCCTCCGTTAGTCTTGCAAGCATGGCGAGAGGACTGAAATAACCTTCTTTAAATTGTCCAATGTATGTATCGACCTCATGTTGAAGGTCTTTCATCGATTTCCCTTTGTCCATTTTCTTCACCTCATTGCTATCATATTTTTCATGTTAGCTAAAAAAAGACTGTTTTACAAATGTTTTCGTTTAATGTGCTCACTTTACTGTTTAGATTGCTCCAGTATATTTTATTCGCTATAATAAAAACCGCGATGATAGAGAAAATTATGGAAGAGGAGGAATGTTTGTGGTATTAGGTCTTAAAATTAAAAATATATTGTTTATTCTATTAGGTGCAGCCATTTTTTCATTTGGACTTGTAAATTTTAATATGCAAAATAAGCTGGCAGAAGGCGGATTCACAGGGATAACCCTGCTTCTTTATTTCCTGTGGAAATTAGACCCGTCAATAACAAACCTGCTGTTAAATATTCCTTTATTTATTATTGGATGGAAGCTGCTGGGTCGAAATGTTTTTTTATATACGATTATAGGAACAGTTGGGGTTTCCATATTTCTTTGGATTTTTCAACGCTATCCCCTAGAAATGCCATTGAAAAGTGATTTAACCTTGGCAGCTTTATTTGCAGGAGTTTTTGCTGGTATTGGATTGGGAATTATCTTTCGCTTTGGAGGTACGACTGGCGGCGTGGATATTATTGCAAGACTTGTTCAAAAATATGCCGGCTGGAATATGGGGAAGACGATGTTTATGTTTGATGCCTGTGTCATTGGCTTATCCCTGCTTACATATTTAAATTACAAGCAGGCCATGTATACACTTGTAGCCGTTTTTGTTGGGGCAAGAGTAATTGACTTTATCGTAGAAGGCGCCTATTCCGCAAGGGGAGCGATGATAATTTCGGAAAAAAATGAGGATATCGCCAAAAAAATAATGGATGAAATGGAGCGTGGAGTCACTGCTCTAAGAGGCTATGGATCGTATACAAAAAGTGAGCGTGACGTATTGTATTGTGTGGTAGCGAAAAGTGAACTGATTCGTTTGAAAAATTTGGTTACTACAGTAGATCCCCATGCCTTTGTATCCATTTCCATTGTTCATGATGTCCTAGGTGAAGGGTTTACACTAGACGAAAATAAAAAACCCATTCAAACATAAAAGCAATGTCCCTGCCAAGGACATTGCTTCTTTTAATCGTCGTTTCTATTCATACCTGTAAAAATAAAAACCAATCTTAGTAATTCCAAAACAGCTACGGCTGCGGCTGCTACATATGTCAAGGCTGCTGCATTTAAAACCTTTCTAGCTTCTCTCTCTTCTCCATGACCAATTAGCCTGAGCGCAGCAATTTGGTCCAGCGCGCGATTAGAAGCATTGAATTCAACAGGCAATGTGATAAGTTGAAAAAGGACGGCTGCTCCCATGAAAATAATCCCCAATAGCAGCATACCGCTAAAATGAAAGAGTATCCCAATCATAATGAGGATCCATGAAGCATTTGAACCAAGATTGGCAACAGGAACCAATGCATGGCGAAAACGCAGGAACGCATATCCTTTTGCATCCTGTATCGCATGACCACATTCATGGGCAGCCACTGCAGCCGCAGCAATTGAATGACCATGATAGTTATCAGGAGAAAGGCGGACTGTTTTCGTCCTGGGGTCATAGTGATCACTTAAAAACCCTCTCCCTTCTTCAACAGCAACATTATAAAGCCCATTGGCATTCAAAATTTCCCTTGCAACCTCGGCTCCTCGACGATAGGAAGAGGACGCCACTCGAGAATATTTAGCAAAGGTACTTTTAACCCTCATCTGGGCCCATAAGGGGATTAGTGCAATGATAATAAAATATAAAAGAAATGACATTATAGAACCTCCAAATCAGCTCTTGGTGCCTGTCTTGTAATCAAAGTTGCCGATTAGACGCATCAATCCTTTAAATCTCTAGAACGGTCTTTTTTCATCCCTTTTTCACCTTGATACTTTCTCCAGCCCACATACGATAAAGTCATGATAATAATACTGCCGGTTGAGATGATCACCCACCATAATGACGGATCTGCCTCATCCTCTTCTAAATTGGCAAAAAGGTTCTTTAAATCCGTATCGAGGGCATCCAGTTCCTGCCTGCTTTTTTGATCCTTTACAACCTGCGACCTGTATTCATCAATAAAATTTATTCGTGCATCTAATCTTTGAATATTTTCTACTGGTACATCAATTTTCATACTTGGATAGATAACATTATACAAGGATAAAAACGAATTAAAGCTTGAATGGAAATGAGCAGAATCACCATTTAGGGCCGCATCCTTTGCCTGATGAAAAGCGGTCATAATTTGGTCTTCCATTTCTGTCCATAATGGCTGATGACTAGTGGCAATCGCATCAATGACAAGACGGAATTTCGTTAGTTTATTTATTCTTTCTTCATATTTCATATTTGGGCTTACAGCAGCTTCCATTGCCTCGTCATGGGAGGTGTGAACAATTCTAACCTCATCCATGGTTAAGGGCTGCTCATTACCAGTAATACTAGTGAACTGATCTGAAAAATAATCAAGCAATTTCTTAGCATCTTCGTATCTATGAAACTTCACCATTTGGAGAGCTTCATCGGAAATATCATCAAGCTTCTCCATTGGCGATTGTTGGTTTGCTTGAACTGATATGGGAGTGAGCATCATGATAATTGCTAAAATGATGAACCATTTTATTTTCAATTCTTGTCCCCCCTTTCGTTACTAATTAAAATGTATGAAGGGTTGGACAAGGTTAGACCTGTGACACCAAACTATTTTATATCGAGTTGAAAACGATTTGCCCGGATGCCTAAATAATAGGCAATACCAATTGACAACACCGACAGCCAAAAAGTAAAATAGCCTATTTGCGGGGTATATTGATCAAGCATATGGTAGCTTGGCAGCATGAAGAAGACATAGTCAATTACGTCATTATGTAAGGTCCAAATCGCAGTTACAATCAGGTGCCACCATTTTATCCGATAAAACGGAGCATATAATAGTCCTTGTACCGCCATGGCAAAATGGGAGAAAATCAACATATAGCCAACAAAATCCAACTCCCCCTGGACAAAATATACTAGGATGTTCATGACAACAGCCCAGATTCCATATTTAAAAAGCGTTACTATGGCAAGCGATTCTACCAAAGGCCAATTTTTCCTCATTAAAAAAGCAATAAGAACAAAAACAAAAAATAAGCTGGCAGTTGGGCTGTCCGGTACAAAAATGAGAAATTTCGCAGGTGTTTCTTTAAGCTGCCATCCATACCAATAATATCCATATATCGTTCCTGCAATATTAATCACTAGTAAAAGTAATAATACATTTCGATTTGCTAATAGAGGATAAATCCAGCGCACTATGATTCCCCATTTCACTAATTAAGAAAAAAGCTGACGAAAATCGTCAGCTTTTCAATCTTTAAATTATTTTTTACCAAGACCTGAGATAAATTCAGAAAGTGTCTTTAACTCTTCGTCAGAACCTTTGAAAATTCCTGGTGGCATTTTGCCGCCTTTACCTTCTTTGGCAATCTTAGCAATCTCTTCAGGCTTTAAACCGGTACCGATTAATGTCGGGGCACCAGCACCACCCTGAAAACTATCGCCGTGACAAGTGATACAAGTATTTGCACTAGCGATTTTATACCCAGCGCTAGACTTATCAATGTCCACTTTTTCAACAATTTTACCTTGACGTTCTGCAGCAGCCCAGTCATGTGTCGCAACAGATTCCCAAGTTAAATAAACAGTAGCAGCTAACGCCAAAAGCATAGCACCAGTTGCGATCGGACGTTTCAATGGGCGGCGTTCCGGTCCACGATCAAGGAACGGAGCTAATAGTAATCCTCCAAAAGCAAGTCCAGGGATAATCATTGCCCCAATTACCGTGTACGGTCCGGAAGCAAATGTATATTTTAGCAATTGATACAAAAATAAGAAATACCAGTCTGGTAATGGAATATAACCTGTATCGGTTGGATCCGCAATCCTTTCAAGCGGAGCCGGATGAGCAACGGTTAAACATAGATAACCAACTAAAAATACTGCTCCTACCATCCATTCTTTCAAAAGGAAGTTAGGCCAGAATGCTTCTGTTTTACCAGGATATTCTGAGTAATCTTTTGGAAGTTTCGGTTTTCGGGCTTCAGGTGCTAACACACGTGAGTCACCAACGAACTTCATACCTTTACCGCGATGCATTGAGCAATCCCCTCCTTTTTCCGTAATAATAAGATAAAATTACAATTTCAGCTAATAAGTTTTAAAGAGGTCCAGAGATACCTTGTCTGCGAATCATGATGAAGTGGGCCCCCATTAGACCTAAAAGAACACCTGGCAGGAAGAACACGTGAATCGCAAAGAATCGAGTTAACGTTTGCGCACCAACAATATGTTCATGTCCAGCTAGTAGAACCTTTACATAGGTACCAATGAACGGAGTTGCTTCTGCAATTTGCAGACCTACTTTTGTTGCAAACAACGCTTTCATATCCCAAGGTAATAAGTAACCTGTAAAACCTAAGCCCAGCATGACGAAGAAAATAAGTACTCCGACAACCCAGTTAAGCTCACGCGGCTTTTTATAGGCACCTTGGAAAAACACGCGCAATGTATGTAAAAACATCATTACAAGTACTAAGCTGGCTCCCCAGTGATGCATTCCACGTACGATTTGTCCAAATGCTACTTCATTTTGAAGGTAATAAACGGACTCCCATGCATTTTTAATATCCGGCACATAATACATAGTTAAAAACATACCGGAGAGAATTTGAATTACAGTAACAAAAAATGTCAGACCGCCAAAGCAATAAACAAACGCTGAAAAATGATGCGCCGGGTTAACATGCTCAGGTACTTCATGGTCAGCGATATCGCGCCACAGTGGCGTAATATCTAAACGTTCATCTACCCAATCGTAAATCTTGTTTAACAATGATTACGCCTCCTTCCGTGGTTCAGCTTTTCCTAGATATAGGAAACCGTCTTTTTCTTTGTAAGGATATACATCAAGCGGGTGAAGTGGTGGTGTACCCTTTATGTTTGTACCATCCTTCGTGTAACGGCCATAGTGGCATGGACAGAAGAATTGGTTTGGATGCTCCTTGTCCGTATTCCAGTTAACCGTACAGCCTAAGTGTTTACAAGTTGGTGATAGGGCAACAATCTTGTCCCCATTCTTATAAACCCAAGCAGTATTGGTTACTTCAGACTCATACCATGCATCCTTTTGCTTGAAGGTGAAGTCAACCCTTACTGGTTCATCGGTTATTTCAGAAACCTTTTGCTTTGTTGCGATAAAATTTCCGGCACCTTCAGTCTTCAATACTGGATCAACTGCAAATCTTACCATTGGCATCAACATTCCAGCTGCCATGAAACCGCCTACACCTGTTAAAGTATAGCTTAAGAATTGACGTCTTGAAACGCGCTCTTTACTCATGCTTATCCCCCCTCTATTAACGAATTTAAGTCCAGCGGACAAAAATTAAACACATATAAAACTAGGACATAACAATGATATATCAATCTGCATGCAAGGTCAATATCATACTATTTTAAAAACATATATTCTGGATAGTTTTACATATTTTCATGCCATTTTTGCGTAAAAAGAGTTAATAGCTGTTTGACTTGACTGTCGATAATCGTTAATTTTTGCGAATCACTCATCTGTTCAAGCGGGATGGCCGGAAGCCAAATTAACGATCCTTTTAATTTTTCAGAGCTTTCTCTCCATTCAATTTCAGAGGTAATATAAAATACGTGTTTAAATTCACTCTGAAAAATGCTGGACTCCCAATTGAGCAGTTCATTAAAAACTTTTTCGGTACTAACATCTTTTAAGTATGTAAATGGCGGAAACAAGACTATTCTTCCCGTAAATTGTCTTTCTAAATGACTTGTTAATAAGGTGATAAATTCTGCAGCAGCAGCAGATTGCTTCATTTCCCCCCCAACTGAAACCGAATATAAAGGGACAACTGCGGTATCGACATACTCTTTTGCATTCAAGTAGGTCTCTACCTCTTGAGGTATCCATTTCATAGTGTGCACCAACCTTTAAGAATTCACTATTCCTATATTATCATTTTCTCCAAAAACAATAAAATAATAAAGACGCAAAAGAAAAAAGAAGCCTGCTTTAACGCAGGCTTCCTTTTGGTTCATACTGATTTAGTTTATTTAATTTTTCGGTTAACATTTTAAACGCTTGGCGATCTTGTTTATCAAGTGCTTCATCAATCAATTGGAGCAGCTTTTCCCGTTGAAAGCGTTCAATACTGTTTTGCAGCAGTTGTTCAGCAATTAATCCATCTTTCTCGTTAACCTGCAGATGTTTAGGTACAAATGGATTTTCTTCAAGGACTGCTGCATACTGGTGTGCTTGATTTGATGCATGGAAGTTTAATTGAATAAAAATATCTTCGTCCCGGTTAAGCCGAATATCATGAAAGGATTTTTCAGCATCAGTGGTCATGACATTTTCCTTATAAAAGCGAAATGGTACTTTATCTACACAATGGGTAGACATAATCAAACCTCTTGGACAATACTGTGCTTGCTCAACAAAATGAACCTTTTCCATAAGTTGATCGTGGCTCATTAAATAATTTAGAATCCAAACACATTCTCTTCTCTTAAGTTGATAATGATTTAAAAACCATCGTATAAAGTCCTTCTTCTCGTTGACAGAAACAGGGGTTGCCATGATAGTTTCCCTCCTCTGCAAAATCAGCATTTTTAATCTTTAAAATCGGTTAAACGTTCAACCATGTCAAGGTATTCAAAATTGGTAGGATCCTTAATTAGCAGCTGTTTAAAAATTTCGGCAGCGAGGTCTGATTTTCCTTCCTCAACTAAAAAATATCCGTAATCTTGTAAAAATGCCTCATTGTTCTTAAAAAAAGTATATGCACTTTCATATTTGTCTAATGCGGATGAAAATTTCTCTAATTTCTCTAAAGCGAGGGCGGAATCCCATAAAAATTGGGGTTCTTCATCCTCAGCAATATCAAGGGCTGAAATTAAATCCAGCACATCCTCATGCCGCTCTTGTTGGAATAATAGCTTATTTAAGGTTAGAGCAGCCTCAGTAAAGCCAGGATCTAAGGCTATTGCCTCCCGAAAAAGCTGTTCTGCCTCCACAATTTTTCCAAGCTTAATAGATATTTTGCCGCCATAGAAAAATAATTCTTTATTAAATTCGTCTTGTTTAATACCTTCATTAATTGCACGTATGCTATTTTCTAGCTCTTCTTCCCGCTCATATGCCATGGCAAGATGGAGGTAAAGTGAATGATACTCTGGGTCAAGTTCTTTTAATTCATTGAACTTCTCAATGGCAGTTCGGTTATAACCTGCCTGAAGCGCTGTAAAAGCATAGCCAAATAATGTGTTAATTTCTAACTTTTCATCCAGCGCTTTATCATAATAGACTAACGCTTCTTCAAAGAGGCCAGAAGCACTTAACAGGTCTGCCATTCTCTGGTGAATATTGACTCCGGCAATCTCACTTTCTTCTGTTAAAACTTTTTCATAAGCGGCCATGGCCTGCCTTATTTCACCCTGTTCACTATAAAGCTCGCCCAGGGCAAAATCGATAATGATTTCATTAGGCAATATTTCCTTAGCCTTGAGAAGCTTATTTTCACAGACCTCATATAAACCTTGAACTTGGTATAGGTCCGCTAATAAAAGTAATGACTGCCCAAAATTAGCATCGTGTTCTGAAATTTTTTCCAAAATGAGAATGGCTTCTTCCTCTTCCCCCGCTTCAATTAGAATCTCACCTAATAGTACAAGCAGTTCACCCTCCTCAGGGTACATTTCTAAAAGGTTCTCAACAAGTGCCTTTGCTTCATCGAGAAAACCATACTGATACAATTCTTCACTTAGAAGATATTTTTCATCAGGCATTCCGCTTTGTAATAAAACATTATATTCATTTATGGCCTCATTATGTTGGCCGTTTTCTAACATAGAAATAATTTTATTAACTCTGTCCATTGACTTCTACCTCTTCCCCTAAATTTACAAAGAAAAATAAGCTGGGGTTCGCACTTTTACATGTTCTCCATATCCTGGTTTAAATAAAACCTCTTCCCCAGACCGAACAACCTTTCCTTTGTGAACTGTAACTACAAGTCTATCACCATGATAATGAAATAATTTCTGTTCATCAACATTCATGATTCCTCTTCCCTTTACATATAAATTATAGCTTAATTCAGTGCTATTCATAAGACTCGCCATATGGGGATAGAGACCTAAATGATTTAACACATTGATTGAAAGTGGTTGTTCTTCTTCTAGAGCTTCGTAAAAAGCTGAAATTTTTTCATTTTCCATGATACTTTTCCATTTCGACAAAGTGAAGCCAGCTTCCTTCTTATTTACTGTAGAAATTATTGGAATTAATGGACTATTAAATGGAAACAACGCTTCCCTGATCCATCCCCATGGCATATTGGTTAACTCCTCTGGACATTTTATTTCAACAAAAATGGCTGGTACTTTTTCTTTTTTGCATTTTCGGATAAATGACGGGGTTAAAAGGCGAACAGGGATTTTTACAGCAATGACAAAGTCAAGCGGGCTGCTGAGTAGTGTCATCTTCATTTCATTGATTCTTTCAATTAATTCATTTTCAAAGTTAACTTGGACAAATGTAATTAGAGCCGTGCATCCTTTTAATAAGAATTGGTCGATAAACATCGTTTTCAAATCCCGGAAGGAAGTATCAGGTGAGATTTTAGAATTTAACAGAACATAAGAGGGGGTCATGATATACGGTTCAGCATTCATTTTCATCAAACGATAATGCTTGGAACTGCTTTGAATTGATTCGATACGGTCTTCCCTAATGATGAGTGAACAGGTTGTTAACTGCTTATCTTTAAGGATATTGGCATTTTCAATGATATACATTGTCCACACATCCTTTAATATTCTCTTAAGACAAGCTATGCGAAAATTAACAAAACTATGACATTCAAAAAAACTGCCGGATAGGCATCCAGATTGTCTCTGCTATCAGGACTGTTGATTTCCGCTCCGTGCACTCGCTTTCCGCGGGGAGGTCCTGTAGCCTCCTCGGCGCCTTGGCGCCTGCGGGGTCTCCAGTGACCTCTATATCCCGCAGGCGCGAAGCGACGAGGAGACTCCCCGGCACGCCCGCGGAAAGCGAAGCGCCTGTAGCGCAAATCAACAGACTAGTTGAAAAAACGAAAAAAAAAACTGCCGTAATGGCAGCTTTTAGTTTGTCAGGCTTTTTAAATGTTCAAAGAAATTAGGGTAAGAAACAGCGATAGCCTCTGGATTTTCAAGGAATACCTCACCATCACTGACTAGTGCTGCAATTGCCAGCATCATACCTATCCGGTGGTCACCATGGCTGGAGACGGTTCCGCCATGTAGCTTAGAATTACCGTTTATTATCATTCCATCATCTGTCGCCTCTATTGATGCACCTAATTTTTTGAGTTCGTTGACAACGGTATCGATTCGATTTGTCTCTTTTACCTTAAGTTCCTCCGCGTCTTTTATGATGGTTTTCCCTACGGCTTGAGTTGCCAAAAGGGCAATAATCGGAATTTCATCAATAAGCCTTGGAATTAAATCCCCTTCAATCACCGTTCCTTTTAAACTTGAACTTCTTATAACGAGGTCACCGGCTGGTTCAAAGGAATCGCTCTCATCTGAAATAATCTCTAAGTCAGCACCCATATTTTTAAGAACCTCAATAATACCGGTTCTAGTTGGGTTTAAACCCACATTTTTCAGAATGATTTCACTGCCTGGTACTATAGCCCCAGCGACCAAGAAGAACGCTGCAGAGGAAATATCTCCAGGAACGTGAATCGTAGCTCCTGTCAGCTTTTGATCGCCTTTAACCGTAATAATTTTATTCTCCTTTTCAATCACTCCGCCAAATTGCCGAATCATTCTTTCAGTATGATCTCTAGTTTCAGAAGGTTCGATTATTTTAGTAATCCCTTCAGCCTGTAAACCAGCTAAAATAAGGGCAGATTTAACCTGGGCACTGGCAACCGGAAGTTCGTACTGAATTGGGTTTAACTTTCCTCCGCGAATGGATAATGGCGTATAGGAACCATTTTTACGGCCATCAATCACAGCCCCCATTTTCGCTAATGGACCAGCAACCCTTGTCATCGGCCGTTTCCCAATAGAAGAATCACCCACTAGCGATGAGAAAAATGGTCTTCCGGCCAATATTCCCATCAATAAACGAATGGTTGTACCAGAGTTCCCTACGTCTAAGACATCTAATGGCTCTGTTAACCCCTCAAATCCATTTCCGCTGATTCGGATCTGGTTGTCTTCTTCCTCAATGGTTACCCCGAGCTTCCGAAAACAAGAAATCGTACTTAAACAATCCTCACCAGGCAGGAAATTAGTAATCTTTGTCTCACCGTGAGCTATGGAACCAAACATAACAGAACGGTGGGAGATAGATTTATCTCCAGGGATAGTTATTTCACCAATTAACCGATTTAGTTTCGTATTAAGTGTTATTGATTTCATGAAATCACCTTTTTAATTAATATAAATTAGGAACCGATGGATGTGGCGTAGCTTGAATAGGCTCGAATACAACGTTCAGCCCTATGCCGGTCCTCTTCCGTTTGAAAACTAATCACCAGAACCCCATTTATATCTTCACGCGTTTCAAGGATTCGAATGTTTGTAATGCTAATCTTTTCTTTTGCTAAAAATCCTGTTATTTCGGAAATGATACCCGGGTAATCCGGTATGTCAACATATAAATCGTAAAAGGCCGGAATTGCACCCTTTTCTTTTATCGGTAGTCTATCACGAAATTGCTTTGCTTGGTAAAAATAATCATAAATAGCAGTGCTATTTTCATTTTCTAATAGCGTTTTAACCCATTCCATTTCGTCTTGCCAATGGTTTAACAGCTCAATTAAATTTTCACGATTGTGTAAAAGGATGTCTTTCCACATCTCTGGACTGCTTGATGCAATACGGGTGATATCTCTAAATCCTCCAGCAGCAAGGCGGGGGATCAGGCTGTCTGCTTCCGACAATTTTTCAGTTTGGCGGACGATTGAGGCAGCAATGATATGTGGAAAATGACTGACAATCCCTGTAAGGTAATCGTGATTTTGCGGCGTAATGGTTAAGAACTTGGCATTAGTCCCCTTTAACCACTCTTTAAGTAACATCACCTTTGAATTTTCAACATACTCCCCGGGTGTTAATAGGTAAAAAGCATTTTCAAATAAAATTTCTTTGGCTGCCGACACACCACTTTTATGTGAACCAGCCATGGGATGTCCGCCAATAAAAGTAATTCCTTGTTCCTTTAAGCTGAAGGCGTTTTCGACAATTTTACTTTTCGTGCTTCCTGTATCTGTTACTATCACATCCGGGTTTAATGGAAGCTTTGAAAGTGATTGAATAATGGTTTTGGTATCATTAACTGGGGCTGCAATTATAATTAATTTAGCATCTTTGGCCCCATCTTGTATATCAGCAGCAATTTCATCAATTACTCCGAGCATTTTGGCAAGTCTTGCTTGTTCACTATTGATGTCTAAGCCAATAATGGTTGATTGTGGATGCTCTTTTTTTATACAAAGAGCCAAGGAACCACCTATTAGACCCAATCCAATGACGAAAACACGGCCATTCAAAAATAATTCCTCCCCTAGACCAAAAGCCGTTCAGCGTTAATTCTCAGCCAGAAAATCACTTAATGCTTTTAGTACCCCTTCATTTTGTTCAGGAAGGCCCACCGTAATTCTAACGGAGGTTGGAAACCCTAACGCTTTGCCTGAACGAGTAATAAATCCTCTTTCCAGTAAATATTGAAAAACCTTGTCACCATCCACTTTAAAATCGATTAATATAAAGTTGGTTTGTGATGGATAATAACTTAATTTATTTTCATCACAAAACGCATAAAATTGAGCAAGGCCTTGTCTATTTTTTTCTTTACATTCCAGAACAAATTCTTGATCTTTGATTGAAGCTACCGCTGCCAATTGGCCTAAAGAGTTAACGTTAAACGGCTCTCTCGCAGGTTCTAGTGCTTTAATTATAGATGAATGTGCAACACCGTATCCAACCCTTAAGGCAGCAAGCCCGTAAATTTTTGAAAAAGTTCTAAGCACGATAACATTTTGATACTTGCGTGTTAGACTTATGGATTCATAATAGTCATCAGCAGCAACATATTCAAAATAAGCTTCATCAACAACCACTAAAATATGCTCTGGCACTCTATCTAAAAACGAGATTAATTTATTTTCTGGAATATATGTACCTGTTGGATTATTAGGACTGCATACCCAAATCACATTTGTTTGTTCATCAATTGCTTCCAGCATTGCCTCTAAATCATGATCGCCATCTTTTAAAGGAATCTCTTTAATAATGGCTCCTTCTATAATTGCATTATGCTTATATTGTGAAAAAGTCGGTGTAGCCATTATCGTACTTGCATTTGGATGTAGCAGGGCTCTTGAAATCATTTGAATGATATTATCTGAACCATTTCCAAAAATCAGTTCATCCTCGCCCACTTCTAAAAATGCAGCAAGTTCCGCTCTTAAATTTGCTGCATAACCATCCGGATATATAGCTAAATTGTCAGATATCGATTGCATTGCAGGAAGCACCTTTTTAGAGCAGCCAAACGGATTTTCATTTGATGCAAGCTTTACAATTTTATCTAATTTGTATTGTTTCTTGACTGACTCAATTGGTCTTCCAGGCTGATAAGGAGTCAGTGTAAGTAAATGCTCTTTCCATCTCATAATTATCCACCCCATTGATTATTCTTTTATAATGCCAAACTATTATCGAGATCAGGTCTTAGAACCTTTGCTTCATTTAAATAAACATGGAAAATATCTTTCTGATTTTGATTTGTATTGACATGCATCATGATTCGGATGCACATTTTTAATGAATTCGGAACAGGGATTTCCCTCATACACATTACAGGTACATAGGTCCACCCCTCAAATTTTCTCAAGGCCTTTGCAGGAAATGCTGCTGTAACGTCTTCTGTAGTAGAAATAAATATGGATGCGACGGTATCAGGTTGAATTTGATTCACCTCAATGATTTTAGCCAAAAGTTCTTCAGTAGCTGTAACAATTACCTCTTCAGTATTAGCTGTAACCGTCGTTGCTCCTCTCACCCCTCTGAACATGAAAAACCCTCCCTGTTTAAAAGCTTTTAAGCTCTTGTAATAATAATTTATCTGAAATCTCACGAAGAATCGGTGTACCTAATTGCTCGAGCAAAACAAAACGAATTGTTTCGCCGACAGATTTTTTATCCTGCTTCATCTTATTTATTAATTTATCGTATGATAAATGACTAGGGATTTTAGTTTCATACCCCAGCCTTTCTACCCAATTAATAAATTCCTTTAAATTGAATGAAAATCCGAGCAGTTGCTGGCTTAATTTAATTGCGAAAATCATCCCAATCATTACGGATTCCCCATGAGTAAAATTCCCATAACCCATTTCGGACTCAATAGCATGTCCCAAAGTGTGCCCAAGATTCAAATAAGCACGAACCCCTGTTTCACGTTCATCCTGACTGACAAATTCATTTTTAATTTTAATCCCTTTTATTAAACATTCAGATAGTTGTTCAATCGAAAGCGAGTTTAAATCATGAACATTTCTTTGAAGCCAATCATAAAATTCCGCATCAAAAATTAAAGCATGTTTAATAACCTCAGCAAACCCAGAGCGAATTTCCTGTGCTGGTAGTGTTTTAAGAAATTCTAAATCATAAAATACAGCCTCTGGCTGATGAAAGGCACCTATCATATTTTTCCCGAGTGGATGATTGATGGCCACTTTTCCGCCCACTGCACTATCATGGGCTAAAATAGTTGTCGGAATTTGTATGAAAGGAATTCCTCTCATAAATGAAGCAGCCACAAATCCTGACAAATCCCCCACTGCACCGCCGCCAAATGACAAAATAAGCGACTTTCTGTCAAGTCGGTTTTCAAGAGCAGCTGACAATGCATTATAATAGACTTCAAATGTTTTGGCTTTTTCGCCGCTGGGTGCGGTAAAAACAATAGGATCCCACGATGATAGAATGGTGAGTAACTTGTCAAGATGAAGCTTGGCTACAGTTTCATCTGTCATAATTAATATTCTTGTCAATTTTGGAAAATGATTGGATATGAATGATTCCAGGTCTTTTCGAACACCTTCTCCAACAAAGACATTATATTGTTTAGACTCTGTTTGGATGTGTATCTTTTCCATTAAAATTCCCTCGCATACTCACGCTGCCTTTTAATTTCTTCAGCAAAGGTTTCAAATCTATCACTATAAAATTGTTCAATAAGCGCATTAGCTAGTTCCCATGCAACGACACTCTCAGCAACAACTGCAGCAGCTGGGACAGCGCAGCTGTCAGAGCGTTCAATGCTGGCAGCAAACGGTTCTTTCGTTTCGATGTCAACACTCATTAGCGGTTTGTAAAGAGTTGGAATTGGCTTCATTACTCCGCGGACGACAATTGGCATTCCAGTTGTCATCCCGCCCTCAAAGCCGCCAAGGCGATTTGTTTTGCGGTAATACCCAAGTCCTGCTTCCCAACCAATCTCATCGTGAACTTCACTTCCAGGCTTTCTGGCAGCTTCGAATCCAATACCGAATTCGACACCCTTAAAAGCATTTATACTTACGATTGCACCAGCTAGTTTGGCATCTAATTTTCGATCATAATGAACATAACTGCCAACTCCGGCAGGCATGCCTGTTACGATAACTTCTACCACACCGCCAATGGAGTCGCCATTTTTCTTAGCTTCATCAATCGCATCCATCATTTTTTGCTCCACATTTGTGTCGGCAACCCGAACAGGTGAATTTTCAGTCCGCTCCTTCAACATCTCTATTGATAGGGAATCATCAGCTTGGGCTTTAACTCCGCCAATTTCAACTACATGTCCAACGATATTTACGCCAACTAAAGATAGTAGTTTTTTGGCAACAGCACCAGCAGCAACTCTAACAGTTGTTTCGCGCGCAGATGAGCGTTCCAGCACATTCCTCATGTCACGATGACCGTATTTAATCGCACCATTTAAATCCGCATGTCCAGGTCGAGCTCGAGTTACTTTTCGTTTAATTTCGTCTTCCTGACCTTCTTCTAACGGTTCAGCCCCCATTATATTGGTCCAATGCTTCCAGTCATTGTTTTTGACGACTAATGCAATTGGTGATCCAAGGGTTTGTCCATGACGAACTCCTGAGACGATTTCGGCGGTATCTTTCTCGATCTGCATTCTTCTTCCACGGCCATATCCTTTTTGTCTTCTTGCAAGCTCATCATTAATGTCTTCAGATAATAATGGCATCCCAGCAGGCAGACCTTCTAATATTGTCGTTAATTGTGGTCCATGGGATTCTCCAGCGGTTAAGTACCTCATTCCCATTCTCTTTCCCCCTTCAACTCATTAAAGATTTATGTATCAATATAACATATACAGCGAAATAAACATAGTGGAACTATTCCGAAAATAGAGATAAATTTTTTGTATGCGGATACAAAAAAGCACTTGTATCAATAATACAAGTGCCCAATCAAATTTAAATTAATAAATCCATTCGTTTACTAATTTTGTATACTCAACTAATCCAGCTTCTTTGAAGAATAAACCGATTTCACGCTCCGCGCTTGCAGGTGAATCAGAGCCATGAATAACATTTTTACCAACTGTCAATCCAAAATCACCGCGGATGGTGCCAGGTGCTGCATCCTTTGGATTTGTAGAACCCATCATTTGGCGGGCAGTTGCAATTACGTTTTCTCCCTGCCATACCATAGCAAAAACAGGACCAGATGTAATGAAATCAACTAATTCACCAAAGAATGGACGTTCCTTGTGTTCACCGTAATGTTCTTCAGCTAGTTCGTTGGGAATATTCATTAATTTTGCACCAACTAATTGGAAACCCTTTTTTTCAAAACGCGCAACGATTTCACCAATTAAATTACGCTGTACGCCGTCTGGTTTAACCATTAAAAATGTCTTTTCCATGAATTCCACTCCTAGTTCGTTATGTATCATGATTGTTACTTAAAACAATCCACGAAAATATTAACATTGTTTCGAATATTTGGCAAGCTCCCTGCCAGCTAGAATTTCCTTCTCCCAATGAATTTTGCAATATCACGGAGCGTTTTTTTAGCTTTATTTTCTGGCAATTCTTCTAATATAGCTAATGCCTTATCTAAATATTGGTCACTTAAGGCAATAGATTTTTCAATTGCACCAGACTGCTTGATCAGATTAATAATTGGGGCAATGTCTGAAGGAGTCATTTGTTCATTAACCTTTTCTATTTCCCTGCGAAACTTGTGGTTTTCCATTGCATACAGGGCCGGTGCAGTAATATTCCCTTGTAATAGGTCACTGCCTGCAGGCTTTCCCAATTCCTTTTCCGTTGCCGTGAAATCCAAAATATCATCGGTTATCTGAAAGGACATACCTACATAATAGCCAAATCTGTATAGTTTTTGATGGATGGATTCTTCAACATCTGCTGCGATAGCACCCAGCTGACAGCTAGAAGCGATTAACAAGGCAGTTTTTCGCTTTATTCTTCGGAGGTAATCCCGGAGATTTTGATTATAGCGGTATTTATCTTTAATTTGTTGAATTTCCCCGATTGTTACTTCAACAATCGTTTCTGCTAATATCTTATGAGCTAATGGTCTTTTAATATTGGTCATTAATTCAAGGGCGAGAGCAAACACAAAGTCCCCCGTATACATAGCAGTCTTGTTATCCCATTTTGATTTAACGGTCGGCTTCCCTCGACGAAGATCAGCGTCATCTATGACATCATCGTGAACAAGTGATGCCATATGAATTAACTCTAGAGCGACGGCCACATTTTTCATTAATTCTATATTGTAATGACCAAATTTACCAGCAAGCAAAACAAAAACAGGACGAATTCTTTTTCCTCCGGCTTGTAATGTATGCATAGAAGCTTGTCTCAAAAGAATAGACTCTGATTGGATAGTCTCTTCTAGCGTTTTTTCAATTATGTTAATATCCGAATTCAAAAATGAATACATCATTTTTAATTTCATTTGTATTCACCCAGCTTTTCATCCTGTCTTTCTTACAATTAAATTAATTCTTTTTGCCAATATGAACAGCAGCTGCACCACCGCTGTAAGATTTATACATGACATCATTAAAGCCTGCCTGTTCAAACATACGTGCAAGCTCTTTCATCCCAGGAAAATCGCGTGCTGATTCTTGGAGCCATGAATATTCTTTGTAGCTTTTCGCAAATAACTTGCCGAATACCGGCATAATAAACCGAAAGTAAAAATAAAAAAGCTGCCTATACCCAATTAGTGTTGGCTGCGATGTTTCCAAACAAACGGCAATTCCACCTGGTTTTACAACCCGATGCATTTCTTTTAAAACCTGAAGGTAATCAGGAACGTTTCTAAGACCAAACCCAATTGTCACATAATCAAAACTATCATCCTCGAATGGAAGTTCCATCGCATTCCCATGAATTAGTTTTACCTGATTTAACTTAAGTTGTTTAACTTTTTCAATCCCAACATTCAGCATATTTTGGCTAAAATCCAAGCCAGTAACTTCTCCAGACGGTCCAACTGCTTCTGCCAAGGCAATCGTCCAATCAGCAGTACCGCAGCAAACATCAAGCGCCTTTGAACCAGGCTGAACATTCATTTTCTTCATCGTGTCCTGCCGCCATTTGATGTGCTGCTGAAAACTGATAACAGAGTTCATTTTATCATAGCTGTCAGATATTTTTTCAAAAACATGATGAACTCGTTGTTCCTTCGATTGCTGCATATAATTTAACCTTCTTCCACAAAAGTTTTGGCATAGGGCTTGTGCTGATTCAACAACATGTTAATTCTTTTTTCAAGTAAATCATTTAAGTAAGGAAGCTGCAATAGCCCTTTTTCAATGACCTTTTTTGAAACTTCAAGGTAATGATCCACTATTTTCAATAACTGTTTTTGCTGCTCATTTGATAATTCTTTAATTTTAAATTCATTCATTGGAAAAATAATTCTTTTCAATGCATCGAATAAAACTGAGCCTTCTTTTTGTTCAAAATGCCGTTTTTCATTAAGAAGCCGTTTAAAAAAGAAAAGATTAGTAATAAAATCATTCCACAAATCGACTTTAAAATATTCAGATAGTTTAGCAAATAATGCGCTTTCGACCACCTTAATACTTGCCATTACCTTTTCAATTCCCTCAGATTCATGATGATAGACAGAAATCTTATGCTCATTTACTTCTTTAATCCCTTGGGAAAGGGCTTTGATCATCAAAATATCCTCTGAATCAGCGAGAAGCTTATAATATAAACCGCTAAAATAATCTCCAGCTAAAACAGTAAGCTGACGACTTTTTTCAGCCTCTGGTGAATTTATTATATGTTCATGGGTATCAAGGGCGATTTGAATTAACATGGTGGACAATGCATAGTTCTCTAATTCACTAAAGGAAAGGTCCAGACGGTCCATGATAGAAATAAGGATAAGCAGTTTATCCTCGTCAATCACCGGAATATTAATATATTTGAGCAAGAATGCATCAAAAACACTTTTTTCAACCTTCTCTAGAATTACTGCAAATTTTTGTTGAATATCTTGCATCCTAATCACCCTTGCTTCCCCGAAGTAATATATCTATATGTATTCTTATTTCCTATCCGCAAAGTAAAATTCATGCTCCAAAAAATGAAAAAGAATCTTTTGTTATTAAAACAAGCCAAACATGATTATAACACAAAAGACGTGTGCTGAGCAGGAATTCACAAATTAATAGGAAATAGTCTTGCTTATTTCTTCATTTCACTTTCAACCTGGCCATATTGGGTAAGGATTGTTGCATTTCCCCTTATTTTTATTGCGGACGTATGCTCGGTAAATTGGGCGATTAAAACCTCACCTTTATCAAGCTTCTCTGAATGATGAAATCTTGTATCAGATCCCCGCGTTAAACCAATGACACTTACACCATCATCAAGCGCCTTAATAACCACATATTCACTATTTTGTGAATTGCGCTTTTCTTCCACATTACCACCCCTTATTATGAATGCTTAATATTTTATTAATGAAAGTACTTCTGACCGGGCAATGGAATCGTCGGCAAGGTTTCCACGTACGGCGGTTGTAACCGTTTTTGAACCTGGCTTTTTCACACCGCGCATCGTCATACACATATGCTCTGCTTCCACCACAACCATAACACCATGCGGCTCTAATTTCTCCATTATGCTGTCTGCTATCGTTGCTGTAATTCTTTCTTGGAGCTGCGGTCTTTTCGCAACGGCCTCTACCGCTCTTGCTAATTTACTTAGCCCAGTAACACGGCCATTTTTCGGGATATACGCCACATGGGCTTTACCAAAGAAAGGGACTAAATGGTGTTCACACATCGAATAAAACGGAATATCCTTCACCAAAACTAACTCTTCGTGATCCTCACTGAAGATAGTCTCAAAATGAACTTTCGGATCCTCGTTTAATCCACTGAATACTTCTTCATACATTTTTGCCACACGTTTAGGTGTATCAAGCAGGCCTTCACGATTTGGGTCCTCACCAATAGCTTCTAATATCAAACGTACCGCCTCTTCAATTTGGGCACGGTTCACTTCTGTCATACTGAATTCCTCCTATATCCGTCAAAAATAAAATGACAAATACATATTAGCATAATCAGTAAACTTCAAGCAAAAAATAGAAAAAGGCCATGGAATTTCACCATGGCCTTAGCTCTTAAGCGTTCGCTTAAAGCAATAAATTTATGTAATTATTTTACTGCGTCTTTAAGCGCTTTACCTGGTTTGAAAGCTGGTACTTTGCTAGCAGCGATTTCGATTTCATCACCTGTTTGAGGGTTACGACCTTTACGCGCTGCGCGCTCACGTACTTCAAAGTTACCAAAACCGATTAATTGGACTTTATCACCATTTTTTAAAGCATCTAAAATCGCATCAAAAACAGCATCAACTGCTTTTGTAGCGTCCTTCTTAGAAAGCTCGCTAGCTTCAGCTACTGCATTAATAAGTTCTGTCTTGTTCATGCCATTCACCTCCTCCCAAAGAAATTATCAAGATTCGTAAATAAGATTACTTATCTACATTTCTAAACAATTTTTCTAATTTCTATACGTCATAGCAAGGTTTTCTTACTAAAGTTATACAAATTTGCCACTTTTATGGCTTAAATCTATTTTTTTAATAAAAAACCTTGTGAAATAAAGGTTTCAAGCGCTATAACGTAATTCTGTTAAAAGATTATCATAATCAAAACCGCATAGCAAGAACATTTCATGAAATTATGGTAATCTTTTCTTTGGTTCTACAAAATTCTACTTTGCTGGGCTAATATTCCACATTTTTTAGTGAAAATACAAAAAAAAGACTCCAGGTTGGGAGTCCATAGCTTAAAGGATGATGGCAATTAGACCGCCTGATCCTTCGTTTATAATTCTTTCTAATGTTTCTTTTAGTTTATATCTGGCGTTCTCTGGCATTAAGGAAAGTTTTGCGTGGATGCCTTCTCGGACAATGGAGCTTAGGCTGCGACCAAAGATATCAGAATTCCAAATTGACAGTGGGTCATCCTCAAAGTCCTGCATTAAGTAACGGACAAGCTCCTCACTTTGCTTCTCTGTGCCAATGATTGGGGCAAACTCAGACTCAACATCAACTTTTATCATATGAATCGAAGGTGCTACAGCCTTTAATCTCACTCCAAAGCGGGCACCCTGGCGAATAATTTCAGGCTCTTCAAGGCTCATATCCGAAAGTGTAGGAGAGGCAATGCCGTACCCCGTCTGCTTCACCATCTTTAAGGCGTCAGAAATGTGATCATACTCTCCTTTTGCATGGGCGAAATCCTGCATAAGTTCCAGGAGGTGATCTTTACCTCTAATTTCAACTCCAACGATTTCTTTTAATATATCATCATATAATTCATCAGGTGCGATTAAATCGATTTCAGCAATACCTGATCCCATTTCAACTCCGGCGAGCCCAGCTCTTTCAATATATTCAAAGTCACTGAATTGCTGTACCACCCGGTCCACATCTCTTAATCTCTTGATATCTTTTACCGTTTCTTTAACTGCTTCTTGATAGCTTTCACGAAGCCAATGATTTTCCCTTAACACCATGACCCAGCTTGGAAGATTTACATTCACCTCTAGGACAGGGAATTCATAGAGTGCTTCGCGAAGGACATTGAGAACATCACTTTCGCGCATGCTTTCAACGCTCATTGCGATAACAGGAATGTCATATTTTTCAGCTAAACTGGATCTTAACGTTTCTGTACTTGGATGGTAAGGCTGTGCACTGTTTACCACCATAATAAATGGTTTGCCTACTTCCTTCAGCTCTTCGATAACTCTTTCCTCTGCCTCTATATAATTGCTTCTAGGGATTTCGCCAATAGATCCATCCGTTGTAACGACAACCCCAATGGTGGAATGCTCTTGGATTACTTTTCTGGTACCAATTTCTGCTGCTTCATGGAATGGAATTGGCTCCTCATACCATGGAGTATTAATCATCCTTGGTCCATTTTCATCTTCATAACCTTTCGCACCTGGAACCGTATAGCCAACGCAGTCCACAAGCCTAATATTCACATTTAAGCCCTCATCAACATGAACAGTAGCCGCCTGATTCGGTACAAATTTCGGTTCTGTTGTCATAATGGTTTTTCCGGCAGCACTTTGTGGAAGCTCATCGAGTGCCCTGGATCTTTCTGCTTCACTGCTTATATTCGGTAAAACAACAAGCTCCATAAATTTTTTAATAAACGTAGATTTTCCTGTTCGGACTGCTCCTACTACTCCTAAATAAATATCGCCGCCTGTTCTTTCAGCTATATCTTTAAATAAGTCGACCTTTTCCAAGTGATCCCCTCCCGATCATTGAGTAAAGTGGGATAATTTCATCCATTTAGGTATTTTTGGACAGTATATGTTTATGATGTTGTCCTATCTTGTTATGCCTCTTTTTAAAAAATTTTTTCCCCCTTCTTAAAATTTCCACGATTTAATTAACTATCTGTAGTGTCTGAACGTTTGAATTTATGGAGGGTTTCTATCTATCGTCACGGATATAGCTAAATGCCATATCTAATTTATTAAGCAAAAAAACCCTTCTCCTAAAATATATTTCATAGGAAAAGGGTTATGACAATTTTTAAAAGCGGAAGCGCCTTGACCAGGGAAAAAAGCAGTTCATTTTTTCCTAGGGGCGACAAGCATAAGACGAGCCGGCGGGAAGGTTGCTTTTTAACCTTCTCGACGGATTGGCTTATGACTCGAGCCCCTAGGCGCTGGAGCTAGATAATTTTATTTTTCTAGGAATACAGGCTCCTTCGTTTTTTTATCCACGGTATATGGCAAGGAATAGGCAGGAACAAACATTGAATCATTTACCAAGATCGAGCGGATATCCTCTCCTGGTTTTAGCTGCGTATCTGTCTTTTGAAGGGCCTGAAAAAGGTCAGGACTGTAATCCACAAATACTTCGGCGCTGCCGGTTATGACGAAGGAAAGATTTTGATTTGTAAAAGGACTAACAGCATAAGGTGCCTTCTCATACCCTAGCTTTTTGTAATCCAAAGAAAACACATTTTTAGCAATTTGTTCTTTATAGGGCGGGTAGCCCTTTGCTTTAATTCTTAAATTAATATCACGGATTGTTTCTGTAATCCGTAAATCCAATAACTTAACTGTTGGATTGGTTTCTACATCCACAAGTACGTATTGGAAAATACCGCCGTTTTCATAAGCATTTCCCGGAGGCTCCGAAAGATATTTTGGTGTGATTTTTTTAAAATCAATTGGATATTTCTGATAAATGGGAGTTTCAGCTTCCTTTGTTTTGATTGGAAGGATACCCCCATTATCCTTTTTAAAATCATCTACAGCTGTTTGAACCGCTTGGATTTGATCTTTATATGGGATTTGATTTTTTGCCAACTCTTCTTTGGGATACATACATCCAGATAATAAAAAAACAATAAGGACAAAAAATAAACCATGGACTTTCCATTTCATAACAATCACCTTTATACTATGTATTTGATCAATTATGTGAAGAAAACAATAAGAAGCGTAAGTCCAGCAATAATCATAAATATATACGCAAGAATGGCTGACAAGAGCCGCAATATGCCCTTGAGCTTATATCTGCTGAAATATATGGTGATTATGGCAAGGAACATCAGAGCCATGCCAGCAATTGAAATCCACATTTTTAACATTCCTGGTGACAAACATAATTCCCCCTTTTTTTCGAAAGTTATTATACCATAGCTTGGCCAATACATAAAAAATAAAAAAACTGAAGTAAAGAGGGGCGATTTCTTTACTTCAGTCTACTGGACTAAATAACCCATACTCCAGGCGTCATACTACCAAGTTACTTCGTTGCATTGTATGCAAAGAAGGTAAAAAGCGTATCATCTAAAGCCTATTTTCTTTTTGAAAAAGCACATTTTTAGTTTTCAAAGGTTCTTTCATCTAATACATTAACTAAATCTTCCATTTCATGTGTTCTTCCACGTGCCATTAATACATCAACTGCATCTTTTGCCTCTTTCCCATTAAAAAGAACATCATAAAGAGCAGATGTAATTGGCATTTTGACCTCATATTTTTGGGCCAGCTGATAGGCCGCTTTGGTTGTCCTGACACCTTCCACGACCATTCCCATATTGTCAAGTACCTCATCCAGCGTTTTTCCTTTACCTAACAAATTTCCGGCTCTCCAGTTTCTCGAATGAACACTTGTACAGGTAACAATTAAATCGCCGATTCCGGCTAATCCAGAAAAAGTGAGAGGATTTGCCCCCATTTTTGTACCAAGTCGTGCAATTTCAGCTAATCCTCTTGTCATAAGAGCAGCTTTGGCATTGTCCCCATATCCAAGTCCATCGGTAATACCTGCAGCAAGGGCAATGATATTCTTTAGGGCACCGCCAATTTCAACGCCAATAACGTCAGAATTCGTATAAACACGGAAATTGTGATTAATAAAAAGATCCTGAATTTTTTCTGCTGCAGCCATATTTTCCGAAGCAACTGTAACAGTTGTAGGATGGCGCAGGCTTACTTCTTCAGCATGACTTGGCCCCGAAAGAACTACAACGTCGTTTAATAGCTCACCAGGCATTTCTTCTTTAATCATTTCAGTAATGCGCAATAAAGAATCAGGTTCAATTCCTTTGCTGACATGCGCTATCGTTATAGGTTCTCGTAAAACATCACGGATTTTTCCAAGGACCTCTCGAATAGCTTTAGTTGGAACCGCCAAAATGACCGTTTCTATCCCAATAAGCACATCATTCAAAGAACCATATCCAACAATTCGTTCAGGCAAGCCAATTCCAGGCAAATACTTTTTATTTGTATGATTTTCATTTATTTCCTTTACCTGATCTTCATTATGGCTCCAAAGACGGACTTCATGAGAATTGTCAGCTAATACCATTGCAAGTGCTGTTCCCCAGCTCCCTGCCCCTAACACAGCTACAGCTTCTTTTTTTTCTTGCATGTCCATCACACCACCTCATCATTATTTTCTTTCTCTTGCATAAATTTTGATAGGTGTTCCCTCAAACCCAAAAGCATCTCTTATCCTATTTTCTAAAAAGCGCTCATAAGAAAAATGCAGTAATTCAGGTTCATTCACAAATACAACAAAGGTTGGAGGTTTTACGGCTACTTGGGTAGTATAATAAATTTTCAACCGTTTACCCTTATCAGTTGGAGTAGGATTCATAGCAACCGCATCCATAATAATGTCATTTAATACACTCGTTTCAACCCTCATTGAATGGTTTTCACTAGCTGTATTAATCATCGGAAGAAGAGTATGGATTCGTTTTTTCGTTTTTGCCGATAAATACACAATCGGAGCATAGCTAAGGAATAAGAAATGATCCCTAATTTTTTGCTCAAGCTCGTTCATCGTCTTCTCATCTTTTTCAATTGCATCCCACTTATTTACGACAATGACAACTGCTCGTCCTGCTTCATGGGCATAACCGGCAATTTTCTTATCCTGTTCAATAATTCCTTCCTCGGCATTAATGACAACAAGAACAACATCCGATCTTTCTATTGCTCTGAGTGCACGAAGTACACTATATTTTTCGGTACTTTCATACACTTTTCCTTTTTTTCGAATACCTGCAGTATCTATTATGACATATTTTTGACCATTGTACGTATATGGAGAATCGACGGCATCACGTGTGGTCCCGGCAATATTGCTGACGATAACCCGATCTTCACCAAGAATAGCATTTACTAAAGAAGATTTTCCAACGTTCGGTCGACCAATTAAGGAAAACTTAATAGTTTCTTCATCGTAATCCATTTGCTTATTTTTAGGAAAGTGTTTTGCTGCCTCATCCAATAGATCCCCGAGTCCTAATCCATGAGAACCAGAAACCGGAATAGGTTCACCAAAACCTAGCGCATAGAAATCATAAATCTGCTCACGCATCTCTGGATTATCGATTTTATTAACTCCTAGTACAATCGGTTTTTTTGATTTGTATAAAATTTTTGCAACCTCTTCATCAGCAGCAGTTACTCCTTCTCTTCCATTGGTTAAGAAGATAATTACATCAGCTTCATCGATTGCTACCTCTGCCTGTTGGCGAATTTGCTCTAAAAACGGTTCATCGCCAATATCAATACCTCCAGTATCGATTACATTAAATTCATGTGTCAGCCATTCTCCAGAACTATAAATCCGATCTCGGGTTACTCCGGGAATATCCTCAACGATGGAAACTCGTTCCCCGACTATTCGATTAAAAATTGTAGACTTTCCAACGTTGGGCCGTCCAACAATGGCAATAACAGGTTTCACCATTATGATCGCCATCCTTTCTATCCTTATATTAAAGATCTAAATTGTTCATTTATCTTAATAACAAATGAATTGACTAATACGAAGAAATAAACCCTTCTTTGTTTAGAAGGGTCTAACTTCAATAGTTTAGCAAATGTTAAAGCTTTCCCGCAATGATAAGCTCAACAAGTTTTAATTTCATGATGATTTTTGTTTTGCTTTTTCAAAAAAATGAAAGTGATTTTGGAAAAACGCTCCAGAATTTTCAAGAATACTCCATGCTGACAGCAATGCAGCAATTAAAGAACATGCATCTAAATATGCAAATGCACCAATGGGATATGGAAAATCGTATTTACTTAAAATAAATGCATATAAAAATTCTCCCTGCATTGTGCCACAGATAACTATTAATAACCTTCCTTTTAAGTTTTTCTGCAAAAGGATGGCTAAATAGCCAATCACTATCCCCATCATCCATTCCTTTTTGAAAATAATCCAAACAGGATCAAAAATCTCAAATAAATGGAAGGTCACATAGGCAATTGAAACAATTAAAGCTCCTATAAACAAGTAGAGGAGTGCACCAAGTTTTTCTTGTCCTAAAAATAAATAGGAGAAAATTAATAATAATAAACCGCTACTATAGATTTCCATGCTGCCTATGAAGAAATGATAATTTGAAAAGATAATAATTATAAGAACAATTGCAGAAAGTTTTAAACGATAAGGGTTTTGCTTTTCCATCATAAAGGTTAAATAAACCCAAAACGTCCAATAAATCCAATAAAACATTGTCCCTTCCACTACACACACCTCCTATTATTTTCATTATTGGTAATCCTTATGTACTTTCATACTTGTTCGCATAATATTTTCGGTCGTGATTCATCTTAAAAAGAGGAGGTGTGGATATTGGGAAAAGACCGCCAAGAAAAAAAGCTTAAGGCAAGCAGAAGGGTTGAATCAGATCGTGATCAGGCTTTACACTACCCTGGTGCAACAAAATTATCAAGCCCAGAGGAAGCACGGGGTTTGAATGATGGTAAAAGATAAATAAGAAAAGCGTAAGCGCCTTGGACAGCCCCGACAAGAAACCTTGAGGGGCTAGGCGCTGGAGCTGGACAATTCGCAAAGTGAAATTTATCCATTCTATTTCACAAAAAAGCTCTCGCGGGTGCGAGAGCTTTTTAAATGGTCCTTTGGGCAAATGTTCTTGTATCTATTCCTCTTTGATTTAACCATTGGCAGGTTTCACCAGTGATGATAAGGGGAATTCTCTTTAAATCAGCAATTGTTTTTGCCCCTAGGGCAGTCATTATCATTATCATTTCTTTATGCAGAGTTTCGATTTCACCCATTAAGGAATCTACTCCTTGGTCAACAAGAATTCGTAAGAAATAACCTGCAATACCAATTGCATCGGCTCCGACAGCTAAGCCCTTTACCATCTCAATCCCGTTACTAAATCCCCCAGAACCAATGATGGAAATATCATTCGATACTGATGATGCTTCAATAATGGAAATGGGGGTAGGAATGCCCCAATCTGTAAAGAAGGATAGTGATTTTTCCCTGCGCCTGTTTTCTATTTCTGCAAAATTCGTTCCACCAGAGCCGCCAACATCAACCACGGTCACACCCACTGATTTCAGAGTTCTTACTGTTTCCATCGACATTCCAAATCCTACCTCTTTTACAACAACCGGAACTTCTACGTTCTTTACAATCTCTTCAATTCTTTTTAAAGCACCCGTAAAGTCTCGGTCCCCCTCAGGCATCGTAAGCTCTTGAATCACATTTAGGTGAATTTGGATAGCATTTGCTTCGATCATGTCAATGGCAGCTTTCGCTTCATCTGGTGTCGCTTCACTTCCCAAATTGGCAATAAGAACACCGTCAGGATTTTCTTTTCGAACTATTTCATATGTATATTTTTGCGTTTTATCCTTTAACGCAGCCATCTGGGAACCAACAGCCATGGCAAGCCCTGAATATTTCGCTACCATTGCCAGCTCTTTATTTATTCTATAGGTTTTTTCTCCGCCGCCGCCTGTCATCGCATTGATAAAAATTGGCGAACTTAAATAAAGTTCGCCAATTGAGTGGTCTAATCGAACATCGAGCACATTAATATTCGGTAAGCTTTGGTGAATAAACTTAATATTTTCAAAAGCGGATGAACGGTCTTGCCCATTTTCTAGGGCAAAACGAATGTGGTCCCATTTACGTTCAGATCTAGACACTTCTTATCACCATTATTTTCTTAGATTCTTTAATTTATCACCAATGACTTCGCCAAGTTGAAATCCTTTTGACTCTTCAGGAAGCTCATAATCAAGGTTTTCCTCAACTTCCTTTTCGAGAAGTTCTTTAATACTTAAAGATAGACGTTGATCCTGTTCATTAGTATCAAGAACCTTAACTTTTACTTCTTGTCCTTCTTTTAGTACTTCGTGAGGTGTCCCAACGTGCTTATGCGCGATTTGGGAGATATGAACAAGGCCTTCTACACCTGGAAATACTTCAACAAAGGCACCATAAGAAACTAATCTTTTAACTGTACCAGTTAAAACACTGCCTTTTGGAGCTTTTTCATTAATATTTGACCATGGTCCAGGAAGAGTTTCTTTAATAGACAATGAAATTCTTTCATTATCGCGATCAACGCTAAGAACTTTAACTTGGACTTTTTGACCTTCATGAACAACATCTGTTGGTTTACCAACATGTTCATAGGATAATTGGGAAATATGAACAAGACCATCTATTCCGCCAATGTCAACAAAAGCACCAAAATCGGTAATTCTTTGAACTGTTCCATCAATAATTTGGCCAACCTGAAGGGCACCTAAACGATTTTGTTTTTGTTTACCTTTTTCTTCCTCCACAACAGCACGGTGGGAAAGAATCAAACGGTTCTTTTCCTTATCAAGTTCTACAATTTTAAACGTAAGCTTGCGCCCTTTATAATCAGAGAAATCTTCTACAAAATAAGCTTCAACTAAGGATGCAGGAACAAAACCGCGGACTCCAAGGTCTACAACAAGACCGCCTTTTACAACATCCTTTACTTCTGTTTCAATTACTTCGCCGCTTTGGTATTGCTTTTCTAAGCTATCCCATGCTTTTAAAGCATCAACTTTCTTTTTTGATAGTATTAATGCTTCCTCTTCCACCTTTAATACCTCTAATTCAAGAGTATTACCTTCCTGGACAGCATCAGATGCTTTTTCAATATGAAGGCTGGAAAGTTCACTAATCGGGATGATCCCATCAAGTTTACTATCTTGAATGTCGACATATACCTGCTTTTCTTCAACTTTAGTTACTTGCCCTGTTACTTTGTCCCCAACTTCAAAGCTTTTCACTTCTACTTGATTTAATTCTTCCGACATATGTATTCCTCCTTAATCCATTAACTGCAAAATCTATATATGATTCGGTGGATACCACACAGTATACACCACATATAATAAACCATGTGAATTTTCAAAAAAAATCTCTTTTTATAAACTTCTTACAAATAGTCTTTTTTGTCAAGCAATACCTATTGATGCTCTTTTATCAGTTTATGAATTTCTGACATAATTAATTCAGTAACCTGTTCAGCAGAAGCCTTTGTGTTTCTGGCTTCATCCATTGCAATCGGTTTTCCATAAACGACCCTTAGCTTTCGTAAGCTTTTATACGGACCAATAATTGCACAAGGAACTACAGCGGACTCAGTCTTTAAGGCAAAAAAACCGGCTCCGGCTAACCCCTTCCCTAATTCACCAGTTTTACTTCTAGTTCCTTCAGGAAAAAGACCTAAAACTTGTCCATCCTTTAAAATACCTAATCCTTTTCTTAATGCTTCTCGATCGCTCATTCCTCTTTTTACTGGAAAGGCATTACATTTCCGAACAATTTCACCTAACACAGGGACTCGAAATAACTCTTCCTTCGCCATATAGTGGACCGGACGAGGAGCCATGATTCCCAATACAATCGGGTCAAAATTATTAATATGATTGCAGCAAAGAAGGACTCCGCCATCCTTTGGGATATTTTCTACTCCTAGGGCCTCAATCCTGTACCAAGGTTTAAAAATCCCATATGCAACTGATCTTGCAAAAGAATAAAACGTCACACTTATCCAACCCTTTCGTGCACCAGAGCCATAATTTTTTCTACAACTTCAGGAATCGCCAAAGAGGTTGTATCGATTTCAATTGCATCATCGGCTTTTTTCAAAGGGGCAATTTCTCTTTCTGAGTCGATTTTATCTCTACGTGCAATTTCTTCTTTTAATTGATCTAAATTTGATAGAAAACCCTTTTGAAGGTTCTCTTGATGCCGCCTCTCTGCTCTTTCATCTACACTAGCCAGCAAGAACACTTTTACTTCAGCATTTGGCAGAACATGGGTCCCGATGTCACGTCCATCCATGACAACGCCGCCATCAATTGCAAAGGCTTGCTGCCTTTTTACCATTTCTTCACGAACTGATTGATGTTTTGCAACGATAGAAACGGAATTTGTTACTTCAGAAGAACGTATTTCATCCGTTACATCCTGATTGTCTAAAAATACTAATTGTCCTCGTTCTGAAGGCAAAAGCTCGATACTCGTCAACAAAAGCATTTTTAGTAAAGTATCCTCTTCTTCAAGATTAAGATTGTTTGCAATTGCCTTATATGTTAATGCCCTGTACATCGCACCAGTATCGATATATATATAACCTAATTTTTCAGCAACAATTTTAGCTACAGTACTCTTCCCAGCTGCAGCAGGGCCGTCAATTGCGATAGATAGTTTCTTGTTCATAAATCCTCCTAATTGCAATCATGATTTCTCATAAGCTGTCTTCCTTTTATTTTACCATAAGATAAAGAAATGCTTCTTTTTTTTAACCTTTTAATCAAAAAAAAGCTATGTTTCCCAATTGTAATTGCTTATGCATACAAGCATTTTCATACATAAAGAAAAGCAGGTTAAAGTTTCAACTTTTTCCTGCTTAATTTTAAAAAATTATATTATTTACAAAATATATGTTTACCAATTTTTTTAATTTGCGGTCGACTCCATATCCAACTGCTTGTAGCTGTATCAGGATTAAAATAATAAATGGCTCCTCCGCTTGGATCCCATCCGTTTATGGCATCAATCACAGCTTTCTTTGCCGTTTCATTTGGTGTTAAATTAATCTGTCCATCTGCAACAGCAGTAAATGCTCCCGGTTGATAAATAACACCTGCTACTGTGTTAGGAAAAGATGCATTACTGACACGATTTAAAATAACTGCTGCGACTGCGACTTGACCTTCATATATCTCTCCTCGAGATTCCCCATGTACAGCGTTTGACATCAATTGGATATCATTTTGAGAAAAGCCGGTTGGCACGTTGCTAGAGTTATTTGAATTATTTGATGTACCTGTTTTTTCATACTTTGTAGCTTTAATAAGCATTGCCTTAGTGCTGGTTCCTACAATTCCATCAACAGGAAGACCAAATTCATCTTGAAAATTCCGAACAGCCCAGTAGGTATTCCATCCAAATACACCATCTACTTTACTAGTATAAAATCCGTTATATTTTAGACGTGATTGAAGTTCAATAACGTCTTCGCCCGTGGCTCCCATTTGAATTACTTGGGTTGTGAACGCCCTTACACCTTTATCTTGATCACTATTAGATATAAACACCGTAAGAAAAAACAGAAAAATCAGTAAAGTCCTAATGAATATTTTTTTCTGCATGGCCTTACCCCTTTACTCTTAAAAAGATAAATGTATATCAATTTCCTTGAAAGGTTTGGAGAATTTCAGTAAAAG
>NZ_JBALPP010000009.1:0-52662 GCF_036965425.1 Neobacillus drentensis
CGTTGCCAGGCTGTTATATTATTGTTCCGCAGTAGCTCAGTGGTAGAGCTATCGGCTGTTAACCGATCGGTCGTAGGTTCGAGTCCTACCTGCGGAGCCATTTTTATTTCATCAAGAATATCAGCTATGCTTCCATAGCTCAGTAGGTAGAGCACTTCCATGGTAAGGAAGAGGTCAGCGGTTCGAGCCCGCTTGGAAGCTTACCTATCTTTAAATTGTATGGCCCCTTGGTCAAGCGGTTAAGACACCGCCCTTTCACGGCGGTAACACGGGTTCGAATCCCGTAGGGGTCACCATCGTTATTTTGTAATAACGAAAATAACTTTCATGAATTCGGAGGATTAGCTCAGCTGGGAGAGCATCTGCCTTACAAGCAGAGGGTCGGCGGTTCGATCCCGTCATCCTCCACCATAATTTTTTCGCGATAGCGAAAATAATTTTCATTTGTGCCGGTTTAGCTCAATTGGTAGAGCAACTGACTTGTAATCAGTAGGTTGGGGGTTCAAGTCCTCTAGCCGGCACCTTTCTTTTTTTATGGAGGGGTAGCGAAGTGGCTAAACGCGGCGGACTGTAAATCCGCTCCCTCAGGGTTCGGCGGTTCGAATCCGTCCCCCTCCACCATTTATAATTTTTTTGATTTTGGATATACTAATTGTTATCAACTATTGGGCTATAGCCAAGCGGTAAGGCAACGGACTTTGACTCCGTCACGCGTTGGTTCGAATCCAGCTAGCCCAGCCAAGAGAGCCATTAGCTCAGTCGGTAGAGCATCTGACTTTTAATCAGAGGGTCGAAGGTTCGAGTCCTTCATGGCTCATTTAATATTTAAACCCTAGGTTATCATTAGTCTTGGGTTTTTATTTATGGAAAATGCGGAAGTAGTTCAGTGGTAGAACACCACCTTGCCAAGGTGGGGGTCGCGGGTTCGAATCCCGTCTTCCGCTCCATAGTTAATGGGGTCTTAGCTCAGCTGGGAGAGCGCCTGCTTTGCACGCAGGAGGTCAGGGGTTCGATCCCCCTAGACTCCACCATCACACTACATATAAAATTTATGCCTTGAATCATACTGATTCTAGGCTTTTTTTGTGTTTTCAAAACATTTTAGTCCGTATTGATTTCCAGTATGGTTATTTCTATTAGACAATTTTCCGACTTCATCAGATTATTTTATCCCATAGAGTTCTCCTATGGGACACTTCCCAAAAAAATTAAGCCGGTAATGTCCCATAGAGCCTTTCTATGAGACTCTTTCTATAGGATTTACCTTCCTAATATCTCATAAAAATATTCCATGAGGCACTTCCTAAAGATTTACCATCCAAAATGTCCCATATTCGTATTCACTGAGAAATTCTTACTTTTAATACTACCTCTTTTTCAGTAACAAAAAAACTAATTAAACGTTTGATTAGTTTTGGTGTTTTTCTTATAAAAGTCCAATTATCAACCTAACGGAAATGACGACCACCACGCATATATATACATAATTTTGTCGAGTTGAGTCATTACACTGAAAGCGGTTAAAATAGTACATATTAAAGGGTAGGAGGAATATTAAGATGAGTAAAAAACTTTCAATTATTGGGATGCCGATGGACTTAGGACAAATGCGCCGCGGTGTAGATATGGGACCAAGTGCAATCCGTTATGCTGGCATTAACGAAAGACTAAAGCCGCTGTTTGATGATATCCACGATCTTGGAGACATTGCAATCGGCAGACCAGAAGTCGTTGTCGATAAAGAATCAAACCTGCGCAATCTCGATCTTGTTGCAGAAAAAACATCCATGCTGGCAGAAAAAGTAGATGAGGCAATCCAATCCGGTTCATTCCCGCTCGTACTTGGCGGTGACCACAGCATTGCAATTGGAACCTTAGCGGGGGTTGCAAAGCACTATAAAAACTTAGGTGTCATTTGGTATGATGCCCATGGTGACTTAAATACAGCAGATACAAGCCCGACAGGAAACATCCACGGCATGCCTTTAGCTGCGAGTATTGGATTAGGGCATCCGAAATTAACGGAACTGGGCGGTTACTTCCCGAAGGTTAAACCTGAGAACGTAGTCATTATCGGAGCAAGATCCCTGGATGAAGGGGAGAGAATCCTCATAAAAGAAAAAGGAATTAAAGTCTACACAATGCATGAAATTGACCGTCTAGGAATGGCACACATCATGGAAGAAACGATTGCCTACTTGAAAGAAAGAACAGATGGCGTTCATCTTTCATTAGACTTGGATGGGTTAGATCCAAGTGAATGTCCGGGAGTAGGAACACCGGTTATGGGTGGTATCAGCTACCGTGAAAGCCACTTGGCTATGGAAATGCTCGAAGAGGCAAAGCTTATAACCTCTGCAGAATTTGTGGAAGTAAACCCTATTTTAGATGAAAAAAATAAAACAGCACAAATCGCTGTTGGTCTAATGGGCTCATTATTCGGAGAAAAATTATTATAAAAAATAAAGCAGCTGCATCCGGGTTCGGTGTAGCTGCTTTATTTTTCCACAAGCGATGAATATTCATTTAATAGAGAATCAAGCCTCCGACTAGCCTCAATTACTTCGTGGTGGGCAAATGAGTTTACAGACGCAAGTCGAACCATATCCATCCGGCAGCGTTCAATTTCCGCTAATAGTCCCTCTCTCATGTAAAACATGACCTCTTTCCAATGTATTATTACTTTTATCCCCAGCAGAAAATTCTTTAAACTCGTATTTGAGCCTTTTTGGTAAATTTTTGTTAATATTATAGGTATGGAGAAGTTTTTTCGTGAAAAACGAAACTTTTTTGCTAACGATTCGTATGAACGTATAGCGTATTGGAGCTGAGAAACGTTAATGGAAGCTATTGTAAAAAAGAGAATAAAACAAGTGATAAAAGGCGATCAGGATGCATTTGGGGAAATCGTTGAAATTTATAAAAACAGTGTCTATCAGCTGTGTTTCCGAATGCTTGGAAATAAACATGAAGCCGAGGATGTGGCACAGGAGGCGTTTATTCGTGCCTATGTGAATATAAAATCGTTTAACCAAGATTTGAAATTTTCCACCTGGCTATTTCGGATTGCCACCAATTTATGTATCGATCGAATGCGCAAAAAGAAACCTGATTATTACTTAGATGCAGAAGTGGCTGGAACAGAAGGGTTAACTATGTATTCCCAGATTCCTTCCAATACTCCACTGCCAGAAAAAGAGCTGGAAAGCTTAGAGTTGCAGGAAACCGTACAGAAGGAAATATTAAAGCTGCCAGAGAAATATCGGTCTGCGATCGTTTTGAAATATGTTGAAGAATTATCATTAAATGAAATTAGTGAAATTCTTGATCTTCCTCTAGGGACTGTTAAAACAAGAATTCACCGAGGACGGGAAGCTTTAAGACAACAATTACGTTATGTTTGATAAGAGGTGAAACAAAAAAATGTGTCCAGAACATATCATCGATCTCATGCACGAGTATTTAGACGAGGAAATTGACCAAGAAAAAGAACGGATCTTAAGAGAGCACATTCAAAGCTGTAAAGAGTGTGAGGCTATATTTAATGAACTAAAAAAGACAGTAGCCTTCGTTAAAAGTATATCAAATATGCAGGCACCGGCAGACTTTACAGCCAATGTCCTAGCGCGTCTGCCTAAAGAGAAAAAGAAAGTTTGGATGGGGCGCTGGCTGAGAAACCATCCAATGCTAGCCGCAGCCTCATTATTCCTTATTTTAATGGTGGGAAGCCTTGTTTCCACCTGGAATCAAGACCGGGAATTCTCGGTATCGAAGCAAAAAAACCTGGTGGTTAAAAATAATACTGTCATTGTCCCGAAAGGCGAGGTCGTCAAAGGCGATGTGATTGTTCGGAATGGGACTTTGAAAATTGAAGGGGAAGTGCAGGGAGACGTTACCGTCATAAATGGTGAAAAGTACCTGGCATTTGCCGGTCATGTGACAGGACAAATTGATGAAGTGAACGAAGTGTTCGATTGGATTTGGTATCATATGAAAAGAACGGTCCAAGAGACCATCGAAATCTTTGACCATTCTGAAACCGAATAAAAAACAAATCACTCGTTTATGAGTGATTTGTTTTTTTAATGAGATACATATAATAAGTACAAGCTTGATTTATGCTATAATAATGTAGTTGTATTCCAATATATACGTTTTTAAGAAAATTACGGAGGAAAAACAATGCCGTTTGCCGATTTTACTATATGGAAGTATTTAGCTAGTATTGTTGATATTCTCCTCGTATGGTATGTCATATACAAACTGATTAACATTATAAGAGGAACCAAAGCGGTTCAGTTACTAAAAGGGATTTTTGTTATTCTTCTTGTAAAAGTAGTCAGTGATTTTTTTGGCTTATCCACTTTAAGCTGGATGATGCAGCAAGTCATAACATACGGGTTTCTTGCGATTATTATTATTTTTCAGCCAGAACTCCGCAGAGCCCTTGAGCAATTGGGAAGGGGGAAATTTTTCTCAAGAAGCTCAAGCCCTGATGATGATGATCAGGAAAAAGCTGTTCAGGCAATCATTAAGGCAACTGACTACATGGCCAAGCGCCGAATTGGGGCTTTAATTTCGATTGAAAGAGAAACAGGTATGGGTGATTACATAGAAACAGGTATTCAGCTAAATTCTAAGATTTCATCTGAACTCTTGATTAACATCTTCATTCCAAATACACCGCTCCATGATGGGGCCGTTATCATCCAACGAAATAATGTTGCCGCAGCGGCATGCTATCTTCCTTTATCGGAAAGTCCGTTTATTTCAAAGGAGCTTGGAACGCGGCACCGGGCGGCATTAGGAATCAGCGAGGTAACCGATAGTATTACCGTGGTTGTTTCAGAAGAGACGGGTAGTATCTCACTGACGAAAAATGGTGAACTTCATCGTGACTTAAAGGCAGAAGAATTTAAGGAACTCCTCACGAGTGAATTGATGTTACCGAATAAGCCTAAACAAGCTTCTTCAGCTCGTTGGAACTGGAGGGGGAAAAATAATGGATAAGCTGATGGATAATCGCTGGTTTATCAAAATTCTCGCATTACTTTTAGCCATTTTGCTTTATTCAACTGTATCGAACAAAGAAAATAAATTAACAGTTAACGTTCCAAGTCAATCGACTTCTGCGACGATTAAAGATATGCCCGTAAATGTCTACTATGATACCGAGAATTTAGTGGTTTCGGGGATTCCAAACACGGTGGCTATCACAATTAAAGGGCCTATTACCCACGTCCAATCCACAAAAGCCTTAAAAAACTTTGAAGTGTATGTGGATTTGACAGAAGCTAAGATAGGGAAACAAAAAGTAAAGCTTAAAGTGAAAGATTTATCTGATAAACTAAAGGCCACTATTAATCCTGCTTCTGTCACCGTGAATGTTCAAGAAAAGATCACCAAGGAATTTAAAGTGGAAGCTGAATTTAATGCAAGTCAAGTGGAGGAAGGTTATTCTGCCGGACAGCCGGTTGTCGAACCAAACAAAGTAAAAATCACCGGTGCAAAAAGCGTGATTGATCGAATTGCCTATGTCAAAGCAACACTTGAGGAAAAGTCTAAACTGAAAGAGACGATTACCAGAGAGGCCCACGTACAGGTTCTTGACAAAGACTTGAATAAATTAGACGCAGTGGTCGCGCCAGAAACCGTAAAAGTGACGATACCAATAAAAAATAATAGTAAAACTGTTCCAATTAGTATTATTAAAAAAGGAACGCCGCAGGATGGTATTACGATTGATTCCATTGATCTGGATGTGAAAGAAGCCACGATTATTGGACCGGAAGATATCCTGAAAGGGACTGAAAATGTCCGCGTGGAAGTAGATGTCAGTAAAATTACGGAAAACACCACCCTTAATCTTCCGGTGATCATTTCAAATGGGATTACGAAGGTCACGCCGCAAATGGTAAAAGCAACGGTCTTGGTGAAAAAGGAAGAGGAAAAAACCGTATCAGGAATACCTTTAAAAATCCAAGGGTTATCTGATACGTACATAGCGGAGATTAATGATCCTGATAATAAGATCATCAATCTGATCGTAAACGGACCAAGCTCGCTTGTAGATGGATTAAAGCCTGAGGACTTTAATGTATATATTGATTTATCCAATTTGGATGAAGGCAGTCATGAAGTGAATATCCACGTGGATGGCCCTGCCAATATAAACTGGAAGCCTAATAAAGCGACTGCGAAAATTACAATTACGAAAAATGCCTAATACCTAGCAATAATTGTTGAAGGAGCGATTTTTTAAAATGGGAAAATATTTTGGTACCGATGGGGTACGCGGAGTAGCAAATAGCGAATTGACACCGGAATTGGCCTTTAAACTAGGCCGGTTTGGCGGATATGTTTTAACAAAGGATAAAGATCGTCCAAAGGTTTTAATTGGCCGTGATACTCGTATTTCAGGTCATATGCTTGAGGGTGCTCTTGTGGCAGGTTTACTTTCCATTGGAGCGGAGGTTATGCGTCTTGGCGTAATTTCTACTCCGGGAGTAGCTTATTTAACGAAAGCATTAGGAGCACAGGCTGGGGTCATGATTTCAGCTTCTCATAATCCAGTAGCCGATAATGGAATTAAATTTTTCGGCCCTGATGGCTTTAAGCTTTCTGATGACCAGGAATTAGAAATTGAAGAGCTTATTGATATGCCGGACGATCAGCTGCCTAGACCTGTAGGTGGTGATTTGGGCTTGGTCATGGATTATTTTGAAGGAGGACAAAAGTACCTTCAATACTTAAAGAATTCCGTGGATGAAGATTTCTCCGGTATTCATATTGCACTGGACTGTGCAAACGGTGCAACTTCTTCTTTAGCGACACACTTGTTTGCTGATCTGGATGCAGATTTGTCTACGATGGGGGCTGCACCAAACGGATTAAATATTAATGCCGGTGTTGGCTCAACACACCCTGAAGCACTCGCAGCCTTAGTGAAGGAAAAAGGGGCCGATGTGGGTCTTTCCTTTGATGGTGATGGGGACCGCTTGATTGCGATTGATGAAAAGGGAGAAATCGTCGATGGCGATCAAATCATGTACATTTGCGGCAAATATCTGAAAGAGCAGGGACGCCTAAAGCATGGAACGATTGTATCCACCGTTATGAGTAATCTTGGCTTTTATAAAGCGCTTGAAACTCATGGCATTCATAGCGTTCCGACCGCCGTTGGCGACCGTTATGTAGTCGAAGAAATGAAGAAGAGCGGATTTAATCTTGGTGGGGAACAATCTGGCCACATTATTTTCTTGGACTATAACACAACCGGCGATGGTTTATTATCAGGGCTTCAATTAGTGAATATCATGAAAGCAACCGGGAAGCCATTGTCAGAGCTGGCTGGTGAAATGAAGAAATTCCCGCAAAAGCTTGTAAACGTTAGAGTGACAGACAAACATCATGTGACCGATAATGTAAAGGTTAAAGAGATCATTGAACAGGTTGAAGAAGAGATGTCTGGAAACGGAAGAATTCTTGTTAGGCCTTCCGGAACTGAACCATTAGTCCGTGTTATGGCGGAGGCACCAACAAAGGAGCTTTGTGAATCGTATGTCGATCGCATTGTCACAGTTGTAAAAGATGAAATGGAACTAAAAGAATAGATGAAACGTCTAATATGCATAAGGGAACTCTCCAAGTCTCTTATGCATATTTTATTATGTATGGTGTTATAGAAAATGGAAAAAATATTATTTTGTGTAATTAGTTGACGGGGTGTCCTTAATCATGTAGTATTAACTTGCTTTGTTTATTCAAAGCTTTTTTTACCATTTTTTAAAAAGAAAGGTGGGCAGTTGGAAAAATTGTTTTTCTAAAGCGCCTGAACTAATCTAGAGACGTTGATTAGTTGACGAGGAGGAGGTTTATCGAAACTTCGGCGGATACCTCCCGGCTGAGACGCAGGGCCGAAATTTCTTCTTTAAAACACATAGGCAACTTTGTGCACAAAGAGAAGGAAATGCGCATACTAAAAATAATGTTTAAAAGGGTATAGACAGATACCCGACAAAAACAGAGATAAGGGGGCAAGGTGGGCCTCCAAAGCGTTCTTGCCCCCTGTATCAGGGAGGATAAAGAAAAATGTGTGGAATTGTTGGTTATATTGGAAATAATGACTCGAAAGAGATTTTACTAAAAGGTTTAGAAAAGCTTGAATATAGAGGATATGACTCAGCGGGTATTGCTGTGAAAAATGAGAACGGAATTCATGTTTTTAAAGAAAAGGGCCGAATTGCTGATTTGCGTGCGATTGTCGATGAGAATGTTTGGGCTAAAATCGGTATTGGACATACTCGCTGGGCTACCCACGGCGTTCCAAGCAAGGTGAATTCCCACCCGCATCAAAGTGCATCTGGACGTTTTACGCTAGTGCATAATGGTGTAATCGAAAACTATGATCTTTTAAAGCGTGAATATCTAACAGATGTTACATTCGTTAGTGAAACTGATACAGAAGTTATTGTTCAGTTGGTTGAACGTTTTGCGAGTGAAGGCTTAGAGGTTTTAGAGGCATTCCGCAAAACTTTGACACTTTTACATGGATCTTACGCTTTAGCCCTTTTAGATGCGGAAGATAATGAAACCATCTATGTAGCAAAAAATAAAAGCCCGCTATTGGTTGGACTAGGCAGCGGCTTCAATGTTGTAGCAAGTGATGCCATGGCGATGCTGCAAGTAACGGATCAATATGTGGAATTAATGGATAAAGAAATTGTTATTGTTACAAAGGATAACGTGACGATTCAAAATCTTCATGGTGAAGTTATTAAACGTGCACCATATCAGGCTGAACTTGATGCCAGCGACATTGAAAAAGGTACCTATCCTCATTACATGCTAAAAGAAATTGATGAACAGCCGCTTGTGATGCGTAAGATCATCCAAACCTATCAAAATGAGAACGGTGAATTAACGATTGACGAGAAAATCGTGGATGCATTGAATGCTGCTGACCGCCTTTATATTATTGCGGCAGGTACTTCTTATCATGCTGGTCTTGTTGGAAAGCAGTTCATTGAAAAAATGGCGAAAATCCCTGTAGAGGTTCATATCTCAAGTGAATTTGGCTATAATATGCCGCTGCTATCGGAAAAACCATTGTTCATCTTCATTTCACAAAGCGGTGAGACTGCTGACAGCCGTGCCGTTCTTGTTAATGTCAAAGAAATGGGTTACCCTGCATTAACCATCACCAATGTTCCTGGTTCTACGCTTTCTCGTGAAGCAGACTATACATTGCTGCTGCATGCAGGCCCTGAAATTGCGGTTGCGTCAACTAAGGCATATACAGCTCAATTAGCTGTCCTTGCAATTATGGCTGAAGTAACAGCCAAGAGCCGCGGTTTAGAAATTGGCTTTGACTTGATTCAAGAGCTTGGTTTGGTGGCAAATGCAATGGAAGTTCTTTGTGACTCTAAAGAATTGCTTGAAGTAATCACAAGAGAATTCTTATCTGTAACACGTAATGCCTTTTTCATCGGCCGCGGAATCGACTTTTACGTTGGCCTAGAGGGTGCACTGAAACTGAAAGAAATTTCTTATATTCAAGCTGAAGGATTTGCCGGTGGGGAATTAAAGCATGGTACAATCGCTTTAATCGAAGAAGGTACTCCAGTTATTGCTCTTGCTACTCAAGAAAGTGTAAACTTAAGCATCCGTGGTAATGTGAAGGAAGTTGTAGCCCGCGGTGCCAACCCATGCATCATCTCGATGAAGGGATTAAATATGGACGAAGACAGCTTCGTCATTCCTGAAGTAAATGAATTATTAACACCACTTATCTCTGTTATACCATTACAAATACTTGCCTACTACGCAGCTCTGCACCGTGATTGCGACGTAGATAAACCGCGTAATCTGGCAAAGTCTGTAACGGTTGAGTAATTTGTTCTTAAGAATCGGGAAACGTACTTTATGTGCGTTTTCTCGGTTCTTTTTTATTTTGTTAAAACATAATAAAGGAATATGTAGGTGATTGGTGAATTATGTAAATTAGGAGGTGGACAATGACCATAAATTATAATTTTGCTTTTTCGTTTCAACTTATTCCCATTATTTCACTTATTTTAGCATGGTGTGTTATTGCAATTATTGCCTATCGAATGATGAAAAAATTGCAGGTGAAACCAAAGACCTGGAAAGCCCTCGTTTGTGTGCTGGTCGGTCTTTTTTCTTTCTCGATTAATTTTCCGTCGTTATGGGATACGCCGATTAAGATATCCATCCTGCCGCTTGGTGTTTGGATTTTGTATGCCTTTTTAAAAAGAAAGGAAGGGTGCTGGGTGACCTATAGGCGTTTCGCGTGGCTCGGGTTTTGGGCTAATTTTATTTTTCTAGTAGCTGCTCTAATTGCAGTACCCATTCAAAATGCCACATATCCTAAAAATGAGCTGTCTACCTATATGTCTACCGTCGAGAATGCATCGATCAGGAGTATCCATCCCTCTGGGGAAAAAAGCGTTTTAGATACAGATACTTTGCTAAAACAATTACATAATATGAGTCAAGAAAAAATTCAGGGTATTCAGTGGTATCAAGAAAAAGAAATTAGAAGTGAGCAATCGATCAAAAGGAATGAACGGTTTCCCTATCAGCTTTTCGGAACATCATCAAAATGGGGAAGCGGCCTGTACCCGATTATTTACCTAGAAGCCGATGGAAAAGGAATATTAGTAACAGCCCCTCAAAAGCAGCTATATTTTCGCTCCGATGAGTCCTTGCTGAAAGGAGAGGAATAAAAGCATGCTGAACAAGAGATGGGTCTCTATTGGTTTAGTAGGTGTTGTCATTGTTTTGGCGGCAGCAGCCTGGTTTTATTGGTTTGATTTTTCCAAACCAGCTTCCTTTCCGGCTAATGAACAATTGATGGAGAAGATGAATAAGGTTCTTCCAACAGCGGCTGTGAAGAGCATCCAGGAACATGTTCAAGTTGATGAGAGGCATGTGTTCGTCCCGTTTGTTTCGGAAGAGGGCCGGTATGGGGTAAGTTATTGGGAGTGGAAGAAGAATAAATGGAAGTTGCTTTATATTAATAATGCTGGGGAGCCGCGTCTTTGGAAGATTAATAGTAATGACCCTTCAACGTTTTACATAGTGTGGAATTCTCATCCTGGTGACAAAGTGAGCTATATGAAATTCTATTTTATTCGTGACAGAGGATCTCAAGGCCATGATGGAATTGAAACTTATAACCCCAAAATCCAGCTAGAGAAAAAGGTAACCCTAATGAATAAGTCCTATGGCGTATTATCCATGCCCGCTGATTGGTTAGCAATCATGAAATCCTTGCAGCAAGCAGGAAATCCAAATATTTCTGATAGACTTATTGATAGTGTGTTGCCAAATAATAATAATTTTTATTTTGGGTTTATTTCATTTGATCAATCAAATCAAGAGGCAGGTATCATGAACTCCGTGAATGGCAGCAGCTTTACCAATGGCGATATAAATCTAGATTATATAAGTATTTTGAACAAATCTAAAATTGAAGAACCGTTAGAACAATAATCAGGACATAAAAAACGAGCTTGTTTAGGAGAATCGAACAAGCCCGTTTTTTCATGTCGTGAATCTAATTACTCTCGCTAGTGGTTTTGTCCTTCTCTAATAAAACAATTAGACCTGGTAATAAAATCCCCCTAATTAAGAAGGTGTCCAGCAAAATACCCACGGCGACAATGAAGCCAAAAATAAACAGTAGTTGGATGGGCTGTGTCATCAAAACAGCAAAGGTTGCAGCGAGAATAATTCCTGCAGAGGAGATGACCCCGCCTGTGTTAGCAACAGCAATTTCTACTGCTTTTTTAACAGAATGCTTGGCTCGTTCTTCTTGGAACCTTGAAATAAGCATAATATTGTAATCAATTCCGAGCGCTACCAAGAAAACAAAAGCATAAAGAGGAACGCGGTTACTGATCGTGTCGATACCAAAGAAAAGGTTGCTTAAAAACATTCCCAATCCCAATGCAGCAAAGAACGAGATTAATATCGTCCCCATCATGTAAATCGGCATTTTAACTGATCGCGTTAACACGATTAACATTGCAAAAATTAGAATCGTTTCCATCAAAACAATGACAAGGACATCCCTATTATTAGTAGAACGATCGTCGACTTTCACAGCGGTTTCCCCTGCAAAATAAAGCTTCCCATTAAGGTGACTGTCTGTAACGATTTGTTTTTCATGGCTTATGATTTTCTCTAAGGCATCCAAGGTCCTTGAAGAATATGGATTTCCTTGAAACGTTAAACTATATTGAATTACTGTTTTGTCTTTGCCAGTTCCAGATAATCGGACCTTACTAACACTTGGCTGCTTGGCTAGTGTACTACGTAATGTTTCCAGTTCCTCGGCAGTGATTGATTTTGATGATTCAAACACGACGGATGTAGGGGCAAGTTCGCCCCTTTCAAATTTCTCAGCTAAGATTTCATAGCCCTGGCGGGAAGGCATATCTTTAGGAAACGATTTCATCGTATCGAACTCATATTTCAGATTAAATAGATTACTAGCAGATAACAGCAGGAAAAGACTTATTACAAGAACGGAAAGTCCGGGCTTCCTTACAACGAAGCGGCCGATTGTACCCCAAAGAAAATGTTTTTTGGCCGATTGACCCCCAACACGCGGAATTCTAGGCCAGAAGGATTTCCTGCCGAAAAGGGTAAACAAAGCTGGAACGAGTGTAACGGATGCAATCATAATCACAACCATGGTTATGGCAAAGGTTGGGGCAAAGCTTTTAATGTCTCCTAATTGAGCAAAAAACAATACAAGCATCGCGGCTAAAACAGTTCCCCCAGAAAAGAAGACTGGCATTCCAGTTTCTCTCATCGCCTCTTTCATGGCATCAAACTTGCTTTCATGACGGGTGAGCTCTTCCCGATAGCGGGAAAACACAAATAAGGAATAATCAATCATCGCAGCAAATAACAAAATTGACATAATGGAAATGGTTTGATTGCTCAAAGCCAGGCCTGCTTTACCCATTAACCCAAGTACCTGCATGACCACTTCATAGACAAAAACGGCAGCTAGGAGCGGAATCAAAGCCAATAACGGTGAACGATAAATCACAATCAATAAAATAAGGATTAATCCTACTGTTGATAAAATCAGGACAACATCTGCACGCGAAAAAAGATCAAGAGAATCTGTGGCAATTCCTGCTGGTCCGGTAACATACAGCTTAAAATCTGATGATTCAGCGGCGACTTTCTTGATTTGTGCTAAAGACTGCTTCATTTCCTTTGTTTCTAAAGAAGAATCAATGGTTAAAGGGATAATGGCCGTCGTCTTGTCTTCTGAAAAGAAACTGGCGGCTGCTTGTGGTGGCAGGGATGCTAAAGGGATGATTTGGGCGATCCCGTTAATATTTTCGTTTTCAATTTTTGCTAAAACCTCTGCAAGCTTTGCGGATATGATCTGACCATCCCCAGATTGGAAGACTAATATGGCAGGGGTTCCTTCATTATTAGGAAAATACTGATCCATCTTTTTTTGTGCAATGGCCGATTGGACGTCCTCAGGGAGGGAATCGATTCTCGATACCTCGTAATCCTTTGCATTTGGAGCAAACACAGCCAATACCATAGTAATGATGAACCAGGCTGCAAGGGTGATCCACATTCCTTTTTTGGTTGAAACATAATCGGTAATAGCTTGTAAGAGTAATTTCATGTTTTTGCCGTTACCCCCTTTTTTTATTTTGTTTAAAGTGACACATCTGTCACTTTAGTGAAAAAATAAATTGACACTAATGTCACTATTATTATCTTTCAAAGTAACATATNNGAACATTCCGTGGCAAATCATTTCTTTAATCGAACCAACCCAAACGGAATGGGGGATATTAAAATGATTCGGAATGGCGACAGATTGAAAAATATATCCCAAAATGACCGCTTCCTGTATACACGGATTTAGTTTCTTTTCTTCCTTCCCATGCTTAAGGAAGTTCTGTAAACATTGATACATTTCTAAATGAAACTTGTCTAATTGATCCTTATTTTCTTTCACTTTATTGTTAGCCATTACGGGAATCTGCTGGCCAATCTTAAACATTTTTTGAATGTCGGAATAACTGAAAATAAGATTTAAAAGAAAGTCGAACTGCGCCTCAAATCCATCTATTAATTCTATTTCTTTTAACTTGGTAAGAAAATGCTCCATTTCATAAAGCATATAGTCGGTAATTAACTCTTCTTTATTTTCATAGTACTTATAAAGTGCTCCCCGTGATACGTCTAAATCATCAGCAAGAAGACTAATTGTAAATCCCTCATAGCCATGCGTGAGAAGAAGCTGTTCTGTGGCTTGAAATAAATCATCTTTAGAAAATTTGCGTTCACGTGCCATTTTTTCACCCCAAGCCTATTATAAACAATGAAGGAACCAATGGAAAATAACATTTTCTAAATGAGTATATTGACTGTTATTAGATTCCAATTTTATACTAGCAATACAATATAAATATCTGAAAATTATGTATTATCGTTAAACTGAAGAATAGATGGCAGGGGGGATGAATTCATGCATTTTGACGTAATAGTAGTAGGGGCAGGACTCGCTGGTTTAGTAGCAGCGGGAGAGATTGCTGATGCAGGTAAAAAAGTGCTGCTTTTAGACCAAGAATCAGAAGCCTCGTTGGGGGGACAAGCATGGTGGTCTTTTGGCGGCTTATTCTTGGTTGATACGCCGGAGCAGCGCCGGATGGGAATAAAGGATTCTAAAGAGTTAGCATGGCAGGACTGGTTAGGAACGGCTGGCTTCGACCGGGAAAATAACGAGGATTACTGGGCGCTAAAATGGGCAGAGGCTTATGTGGATTTTGCTGCAGGAGAAAAACGTGCCTGGCTGTACGACATGGGAGTGCGTTTTTTTCCAGTAGTAGGCTGGGCGGAACGTGGCGGATATCTAGCTGATGGACATGGAAACTCAGTCCCACGCTTCCATGTTGTCTGGGGAACAGGTCCCGGCATTGTTGCTCCATTTGAACGAAGGGTTAGGGAGCACGTGAAAAAGGGATTAGTGGAATTCCGCCCTCGTCATCGCGTTGATGGTCTAATTAATAGTAATGGGGCAATTGTTGGTGTGAGCGGTTCTGTTCTTGCTCCGAGTTCTGCTGCCCGCGGGGAGGATAGCAACAGAGACGTAATAGGAGACTTTGAATATCGTGCGCAATCGGTGTTAGTCTCTAGTGGCGGGATAGGCGGAAACCATGATCTTGTTCGTAAAAATTGGCCGAGCCGGTTGGGAGAGCCTCCAAAACATATGATTTCTGGCGTGCCCGCACATGTCGATGGCCGGATGCTCTCCATCACCGAGGAGGCAGGGGGGAGAATTGTCAATCGGGATCGTATGTGGCACTACACTGAAGGGATCCAAAATTGGAATCCGGTCTGGACCAATCATGGTATCCGCATTCTTCCAGGGCCATCCTCTATATGGCTGGATGCTCGCGGCCGGCGCTTCTCCGCACCTAATTTCCCAGGCTTCGATACATTAGGTACACTCGAGGCCATTCAAAAGACAGGTTACGATTATTCTTGGTTTATTTTAACTCAAAAAATTATTGAAAAAGAATTCGCCCTATCCGGATCAGAGCAAAATCCGGATATAACCGGAAAAAGTATTCGCAAGGTATTGGGAAGAGCTTTACCTGGTGCACCTGGACCGGTAAAGGCTTTTATGGATAAGGGCGAGGATTTTATTATTGCGGATAATTTGGCTGATTTGGTAGCTGGTATGAATAAACTAACGGGTGACAATCTGTTGGAGCTTGCAGAAATCGAGCGGCAAATAAAGGCGCGGGACCGGGAATTGGATAATACCTTTTCGAAGGATCTGCAAATAACAGCCATCCGTGGTGCGCGTAATTATCTTGGGGATAAATTAATCCGTGTCGCCACACCGCATAAAATTCTGGATCCAAAGAATGGACCTTTGATTGCGGTCCGCCTGCATATCTTAAGCCGAAAAACATTAGGCGGATTACAAACCGATTTATCCGGAAGGATCCTAAACGCAGCGGGAGAAGCCATCCCGGGATTGTATGCTGCAGGAGAAGCATCAGGCTTTGGCGGCGGGGGTGTACATGGTTACCGTTCCCTGGAAGGGACCTTTGTAGGAGGCTGTCTGTTTTCAGGAAGAGCAGCCGGCCGGGCGATTGCTAAAGAATTGAGATAAAAAAATGAAAACACCTCATTGGCAGGTTGTCCAAGGAGGTGTTATTCCATTTGTATTACTCTATTTTTCCAACAGAAAGCGCAGATTACTGTAAAAAACGGAGGGTACCAGGTAATCTTTATACGCCCCGGGAATGTCGAGTTCATGAACATTTTCCGTCGTTCCATCTTTTTGCGACCAATCATAAGCAAGCTTTTTAAGGTCTAACAGATAATTTTGCATAACCGTCAATTCCTCCGCAGTTCCAACGATTCCATGCCCTGCAACAACAACTCTAGCATCCAACAATTTTATTTTATCAAGCGAGTTGATCCAATTATCGATATCTCCCTGCCTGAAATCTGCATGGCAGCCGATATGCATCAAATCTGCTAGAAAAAGAATCTTGTCTTCAGGCAGATATAGAAACGAATCGCTGGATGAATGACACCTGCCGCAGGTAATTAGTTCAGCAGAACGGCGTGTTCCATGGAATATCATTTTCTCTATAAAAGTAATGCTCGGTAAAGTGAGAGTGGAGCGATCAGCGTCATTGGTAATTGCTGTATATTCACCTAATAAAGTTTCGGTTTCTTGACGTTTAGCAAGGTTTGTTTCCTGCTTCATTTCATTCCTCATTTGATCGAGGTAATGGGTGTTTTTTTTCACCATGTCAATGAAATTCGGCTGTCGGACCGCTATCTGCTGCCTTGTTTGATAGGTACTAATGATCGATGCATCTGAAAATACCTGGTTGCCATGTACATGGTCTATGTGTTCATGACTATTAATGACGAAAGAAGCTTTTCGGCCAGTCAGCTCCTCGGCAGCGCTGCGGAAATCTCTAGCTGCGCTTGGAGTGGCGAAGGTATCAAATATAATTGTTTGCCCTCCGATATCGATGATTCCTGCGTTCGCCCAGGAGCCAGTCCCTGGAGTAGAGATGGCGGCATAAACTCCCTCCGACAATTGTTGAAGAGAAAAATATTTAGAAATGTTCAACGCTTTTCACTCCTTTGTTTTTTATGTCATTAATTATATGATGTTAGTAATAAACCAAACTACTTATTGAGTAAAGAGTAAATAAGTTGGAGGGCATTAGTATGTCTTTTTCCATGCACCTTGCAAATCTTTCATCAGAGCAAATAGCCTTTAGTTATTCTCCTGCGCACGAAACCATATTGGCCCTGCATGTTTTTTATGACTGCAAACATCATCCGCTGCACATTCCTTGGGTGATTAATGCCCGTAAAAAGGCTAGTCCCGGTCTAAAAGAAGAAATTGATGCCTTCAGTCTCTTTTATCAACGGCCTATTATTAGCTATTGGGGCCATCAAGGTACTACCTTCCGCTCCTTTGAAGAGGAATTGCAGGAATTTTTGGAAATACCGATCGAGAAATTCTATCAAAAAATTGTTGATACTATTAGGAGCCATTCGGACCTTCAACACGAATTTTTTGAAAAAGTCATTGAGAGGTATCCAAAATCCCGAAATGTTTTATTGGGATTGTTGGAAAACCCTGTTGAAGTCCGGCGACGATTTACTCATTTATTGAAGGCCTTTTGGGATACTTGTCTGAGGGAGGAATGGCCAAGAATAGAGGAACTAATTTTAAAAGATATTACCTTCCGAGGGAAAAAACTAATGTATGAAGGGCCCTTGCCGTTGTTAGAAAGTCTATCGCCGGAGATTGCGATTGATTACAAGAGAAAAAAGGCTGTAATTAGGAGGATTTCTAAAGCAGACATCTTTTTTGAGGAAGAAGAGGTTTTATTATTAACACCTTCTTACTTTGTTTGGCCGCACTTATTTGTGAATCGCCGTAACCCGGTTGGAATTAACTACTCAATCATGGAAAACCAGCAGGAAGCCATAAAACCAATGCCGCCAGAGAACATTTTGAAATTTTTCCGTGCAATGGGGGATTTGACCAGACTTCAGATGGTGCAATTTTTGGCTGAAAAGCCTCGGTCAACGCGGGAGTTGGCAGCACTAATAGGCGTTACTGAAGGAGCGGTTTCGAAACATTTAAAGCAGCTGCAGGATGCGGGGCTAATTACATCCAGGCGCGAAAGCTATTATGTGTTTTATCAATTGCAATACGATGCATTTAATGAATTTCCTGTTGGCTTGAGGCAATTTATTCAGCTTAGGGAAACTGAAAGTGAAAATAAATGAAATTGAACATCTCTCATAAAAATGGGAGATGTTTTGTTGTTTCCATTGTTTCCCTTATTTTTGTTACAATCATGAGTATGATAGGCAAAAGGAGAATGAGGATGTTTAAGATTTTAATAATTGAAGATGACAAACAACTGGTCAGCTTGCTGAAAGAGCATTTATATAAATTTGGGTATGACACAAAATCTGTCGATGATTTTGCAGCTGTCCGCACCCAATTTGAAGAATATGATCCACATCTCGTTTTATTGGATGTCAACCTGCCGAAGTTTGATGGCTACTATTGGTGCCGGCAAATCCGCAGTATTTCCACGTGCCCGATTCTGTTTATTTCGGCTCGTGAAGGAAAAATGGACCAAGTGATGGCTCTTGAAAATGGGGCGGATGATTATATCACGAAGCCTTTTGATTATGAGATCGTCACCGCCAAAATTAATAGTCAGCTCAGACGGGCATATGGGACCTATGCCAGTTCACAAAATGGACGGACCACCACTGTTGCAGGACTAACGCTTGACGTTGAACGAATGAGTCTTACTTTTAGCGGACAGGAAATTGAGCTAAGCCATACGGAAGCAAAAATTTTGGATGAATTGATGAAAAGAGCAGAGCGGGTGGTGAGCCGTGACCGGCTGTTAGAAAAAATCTGGGACGACCAGGCATTTGTTGATGATAATACTTTGAATGTATATATTACGCGGGTGAGGAAAAAGTTGGCTTCTTTAGAGATTACGGAAGCACTTCAAACGATTCGCGGCCAGGGATATCGGCTCCTTCCGATCTGGGAGGATAATAAATAATGAAGCTTTTTTTCCGCGAGCAAATTCTTCTAATTATTTTTTATCTTCTTCAATTATTGGTCATCTCGTTCATTTATTGGCTGGATGGTTATCGAAATTTGATGATAAGTTTATATGCTGCTTTCCTTAGTGGCTTCCTACTGATAGGGTATCTCTTCATTCGCTACATGACGAATCGCTCCTTTTATCAACGGTTGGAAAAACCGCTCACATCAATGGAGGACTTTTCAGGTGATCTGCAGCCATCGCCCCTGGCAGAGGGCTTACAGCGGCTTCTAAAAAGCCAATTCCGCCTTTATAAAACAGATTTACATAATTATAAGTACAAGCTCGAAGGCCATATCCAGTTTATCAATCAATGGGTTCATCAAATGAAGACACCATTGTCCGTTATCCATTTAATGATTCAGGACGAGGACGACCCGCGCTTTACGGCTATTGGTGATGAACTTGATCGGTTGAAAAAAGGGCTCGAGATGGTTCTTTATACTGCCCGCCTCGATACATTCGATAGGGATTTTTATGTTGAGACCCTTGATTTACAAAAGGTTGTCCGAACGGTCACCTCAAGCCAAAAACGATTATTTATTCGCAGCCGAGTATTTCCAAACTTTCAATTTGAGGGGAATTTAAGTGTGGCCACTGATGAGAAATGGCTGTCCTTTGTGTTGACACAGCTGATAACAAATGCGGTTCGTTATACAGTCGAAGAGGGACGGAAAATTTATTTCCATGGGTATCAACGGGGAATCAATGTAGTTCTAGAAGTTCGGGATGAAGGTGTGGGGATCCCTTCAAGCGATTTACCACGTATCTTTGACCCCTATTTCACAGGCCAAAATGGCCGCAACTTCCAAGAATCAACGGGAATGGGCCTCTACCTCGTCAAACAAATATGCGAAAAACTAGGCCACCGCATCGAAATAGAATCCACCCTAAACGAAGGGACAATAGTGCGTATCATAATATAGGTGTCAGGCACCATTCGTGCACATATGTCCTCCTGGGATGGACAGTACTGTTTTCTTACTAAATTGTAAGGTAACTGTAAGTTAAGGAAATGGGAGATGGGTGGGGTTCTCGCTACAATTGGGTTATCAATAATACAGGGAGTGAGTTCATGTCCATCTTGGAAGTGAGACATTTAGAAAAGATATATGAGGGGAAAGTCGCCCATAAGGCTTTAGACAATATCAATTTTTCGATTGAAAAAGGGGAATTTGTTGGGATTATGGGACCTTCGGGCAGTGGGAAAACGACTCTTTTAAACTTAATTGCAACGATCGACCGGCCAACCGCCGGTGAAATATTTATCAATGGGAAAAATCCGCATGTGTTAAATCGAAAAGAAACGGCGTTATTCAGACGGCATGAGCTTGGCTTTGTTTTTCAACATTTTAACCTGCTGGATACGCTAACGGTTGAGGAAAACATTGTCCTGCCGCTAACCCTTGATGGCGAAAGCGTAAAAGAGATGGATAAAAAACTGCAATATGTGACGAAAAAACTAGGAATTGATTCCATTTTAAAAAAGAGAACCTATGAAATCTCCGGCGGACAAATGCAGCGAACTGCGATTGCGCGCTCCATCATTCACAGCCCTTCCCTCATTTTGGCCGATGAACCGACGGGGAACCTGGATTCAAAGGCCTCTAAGGATGTTATGGAGACATTTACAGCTATTAATAAAGAGGAAAAAGCAACAGCTTTAATGGTAACACACGATCCGTTTGCTGCCAGCTATTGCCACCGCGTCATTTTTATTAAAGACGGAAAGCTCTATAACGAAATCTACCGCGGGGAGAACCGCCAAGCCTTTTTCCAAAAAATCATGGACATGCTTGCCTTGTTAGGAGGAGAAAGCCGTGACCTTTCCGCAGTTCGTTTATAGAAATGTCGTCCGTAATAAACGGACCTATGCCGCTTATTTTTTAAGCAGCGCCTTTTCCGTATTGATTTTCTTTGTATACGCACTATTTATTTTTCATCCAGATATTAAACAGGGTGTGACGAAAACTGCGGCCATCCAATTAATGACAGCTGCGGAAGTGATTATGTATGTTTTTTCCTTCCTCTTTGTTCTCTATTCTGTCAGCACGTTTCTCAAATCTCGGAAACGAGAATTCGGTATTCTCATGATGCATGGAATGACAAGGAACCAATTGAACCTTATGGTGTTTTTAGAAAATATGCTGATTGGACTTGGAGCAATTGTGGTTGGGATTGGTCTGGGGGTAATCACTGGAAAACTATTTTTAATGATAGGGGCGAAGATGATTGGCATCGGTCCACTAAGATTCTATTTTTCTGAAAAAGCATTGCTGCTGACAACCTGTGCCTTTATCATTCTATTCTTCTGTATTTCGTTATTCACAACAGCACTTGTGAGAGTAAACAAATTAATCGATTTATTCCAAGCGGGGGAGAAGCCTAAAACAGAGCCAAAGGTATCACCGTTCTTATCATTGCTCTCAGCCGTCTTGCTTATTGCCAGTTATTATTTGTCTGCCACTACTACCCTGCAGACATTGATTTTCCGGATGTTTCCCGTAATTGGAATGACCATTGTCGGAACGTATTTCTTTTACACCCAGCTATCCGTGTTCATTACCAAATTACTACAGAAAAACCGCGGACTGTTTTGGAAAAAAACAAATATTATTACGATTTCCTCTCTTGCATATCGCTTAAAAGATAATGCCAGAATGTTTTTCATGGTGACCATCGTATCGACCGTAGCCTTCTGTGCCGTTGGGACACTCGCTTCCATGAATGTAATGAACAGGCAGGTGAAACAGGACTTTCCGGCAGAAATCAGTTATCTAGCTAATAATGATCAACCCGTTCAACAGCAGAATTTATTGCAAATTGAAAAGGAACTAAAGGAAAGAAAGCTGGAATATACATCCCATCAAGTTCTGATAAAATATATTGCTGTTGCATCGTCTACCGATCGATTTACACCAAAGGAAATACCAGTTGTTTCCTTCTCAGACTATAAGAAAATAATGTCTTGGGCTGGATATGCTGTTGAAGAAAAGCGTCTTGCCGGAAAAGAAGTGCTAGGAATGCGGACGGGATCCTTTAGTAACCCGGAAGAAGTGACGTATACATTAAAACAAGACCATATGAAGCTTCGTCAAAGCAAGATGTCCAAATATGTTGTCCTTCCGATGCAGTTAATTTTTTCTGAGGGTCTCGTTATTAGTGATGAACTTTTTGAAAAAGTAACTCCTGAAAGGACTAAAATATATACTGGCTTTTACACTAGTGACCTTAAGAAAACATCCGGCATTGGTGAGAATCTCGTCGAGCATGGCATGAAGTATTATTCTGATAAGGGCCCTTACTCGATGACAGTCAGCGGAACGATTTATGAAAATCAAATGAGTATGTACAAGATGATGCTGTTCGTTGCGTTACTGATTGGGGCTGTCTTCTTTATTGCGGCAGGAAGCTTTTTATACTTCCGCTTGTATGCGGATTTGGATTACGACAGACGCCATTATTTAACGATTACGAAGGTTGGCTTGACAGATCAGGAGCTGAACAAAATTGTAACCCGTCAGCTTTCACTGCTGTTTTTTGTTCCTATTTTAGTAGCCTTCGTGCATAGTGTCTTTGCATTCATGGCCCTGCAAAGCTTATTCTCCTTATCGATTGCAAAAGAGATTGTCATTGTCCTAGCAAGTTTCTTAATCGCACAATTCATTTATTTCTTATTAATTCGTTTCCGTTATTTACGAAACTTAAAGAAAACGTTGGTTTAGCAAATACACCGTTCAGATTTCCTGAACGGTGTATTTGTATTCATTTAATCAAAATTTATAGTTATTTCTTGAGGTTTACCCTGTTTTTTTACTAAAAGCAAAATGGAAGGCAGCAGCATGCCGCGCACTAAGAACGTATCCATTAACACACCTAAAGCCATCGTCACCCCAAACAAGAATAGCTCTTGCAGCGGCTGTGTCATTAACACGGCGAAGGTTGCAGCGAGGATGATCCCGGCTGAAGAAATAACGCCTCCTGTTAAGGCTACTCCGTTTCCAACTGCTTGCTTCCAAGAAGACTTTAGTGCTTCTTCCTTAATACGCGACACCAGCATGATATTGTAATCCACGCCGAGTGCGACCATAAAGACAAAGGTGTAGACCGGCAATCGATAACTGATCGAATCAAACCCCAGGATATTGTGGAAGAAAATCCAGCCGAAGCCAAGGGTCGCTGCAAACGACAATAGAATGGTAGCCATCATTAGCAGCGGCAAGAGGATGGAACGGGTTTGCAGCGCTAGCATGAATGTTATTAACACGGTAACAAGGGAAAAGAGAATAATCGTATCCCGTTGATTCATCGCCCGAATATCCAATTGTTCTGCTGTTTGGCCGGCAAAGTGTAAATGATAGCTGTTTGTAGCAAGGCCGCTTTCGCTAAGGATTTTCCCTGTTTGATTACGGAGTTTTTGAACGGTTTTTAGTGCACCTTTATCATATGGATTATCTTTTAAAATCAACTGCCATTTAAAGGTCCTTTTATTTTCCCCACTAAACCCGTCTGGCAGCTTTGTCTGGTCCTTAAGATTTGCATCTGTCGGTCCTTGGCTGATGGAATCCACCCCTTTGACCGCTTTTAAGTTCTCCTCAAGCGTTTTGACACTTTTTAAAAATTTCTCATCTAATACGATGCTTTCATCGCTTGTTAAAACAACCGTTACGGGGGCTAATTGCCCTGCCGGGTAGTGTTTTTCCAATAATTCAAAGCCCTGGCGTGAGGAAAGCTCCTCCGGAAACGACTTCATAATATTAAAAGAGTATTGAATCGATGTGGTATTGAGCGCGCCGCCAAGCAGTACGATTAACAAGATCGCAGTTATGACGGCGGGATGTTTCATGACCTGTTTGCTAACCTTATTCCAAAAGCCTGCTTTCGTTTTTTCATCTGCACTCGGAATAAAGGGCCAAAAGGCTTTTCGCCCCATTAAAGCAAAGATACTTGGTATTAAGGTTAATCCAGCAATGAGAATAAAGACTATTGCTACTGAAAAAACAGGAGCAAAGTGATTATATGGCATAAACACAGTGGCGAATAGAGTTAACACTGATAAAAGGACTGTGCCGCCACTAAATAATATGGGTTCTGAAACATGGTGAATCGCCTCCCCCATGGCGCTATATTTGGAGGAGTAGTTTTTTAGCTCTTCACGATAACGGGAGAAAATAAACAAACTGTAATCGGTTAACACTGCAAACAAGAGAACCAGCATGATGGATATAGCTGAACTATCAAGAACAAACCAATCATGTTTTCCTGCAAATCCTAATACCCGGTCCACAGCCTGGTACACAATAGCCGCAATGATTAATGGAGTTAGGGCTAATAAGGGAGAGCGGTAAATGATTAATAATAAAACAAAGATCAATATAATGGTTCCCATCATTAAAACAAAGTCGGCGTTTTTAAAAATAGAAATGGTATCTGAAGAAATACCAGCAGGTCCAGTGATTTCTGTCTGTAGGGATCCTAATTTTAATTGTTTCAGTTGGTCATTCATGACCTTAATTGTTTCATTGGCATCCTTGGAATCCGTGCCCTCTTTTAAAGTGAAATTGAGGAGCAAGGTTGTTCCATCCTTAGAAAACATTTGATCCTGCACCGGTTTAGGGAACTGGTGAAAGGGCAGCGAGCTTTCTATTTTTGGGGGTTTTTTGGTGGAACTAAGCCATTGGCTGACTTCGTTTATCTTTTGTCGATCTTTATCAGTTAGTTTTTCGGCGCGATGAAAGACTAGTACCCCAGTTAGCCCTTCCTTAGACGGAAATTGTTGTTTTATTATTTGGTTGGCAATAGCGGAAGGAGTATCGTTCTTCACGCTTCCTTCCTTGCTGCTTACGGAATACTGTTTTGAGGACGGTGCGAGTGTGCTTAATAATAAAACAGCGGCAACCCAGATGAAAAGAACCACTTTGGCCCCGCGTTTACTGCTTGAAAATTTCACTAAACTTTGTAACGGATTCATCATCCTATTCAACTCCCATTCAAGATTTGATTACAGCTTAAGCTTTGATTGTGAATGGAATATGAATAAAAGATTAAAAGTGGTTTTTGTGAAAATTGGAGTGGAAAATTTTAATAGAGAAGCACTTTGGGACAAAACAGAATTGAAATCCAAGTGAAATGACCCATGGGCGAACTCTATAGGACAAAATAGAAACGAAGTCCAAGTGAAATGTCCCATGGGCGAACTCTATAGGACAAAATAGAAACGAAGTCCAAGTGAAATGACCCATGGGCGAACTCTATAGGACAAAATAGAAACGAAGTTCAAGTGAAATGTCCCATAGGAGGCCTCTATGGGACTAAAGCATGCAAAGGCCTTGACTAAAGTGTCCTATACAATGCCATAATGCTCTTTATTCATATAGAACCCATCGGCGATCCCCAATAATTTTAAAGTTTTTCCCTAGTATTCTGCTTATTCGTTTCCTTGACTCAAAAACTAGGCACCAATCTAAAACCACGCTAGTGGTTATTTTCATCTTCGGAAAAAGAAGCCTCAACTCCTCCACACATCTCAATACCGCGGCCTCAACCAGCTCTTCGTGGCCACACTCACCACACACACATTTATGGCCACACACAAAAATCGAAAAGGAATGGCACAATGCACAAGTAACACCTCTTCGCATCTGATTATATTGATAGGGCGGCAGCCTTGGATAAGGAGGTTCTTCAATATGCAGTGATATCAATTTGTCAGCCAGCTTCTCATGTTTGCCATTTAATTTTGATGGCATCATATCCAATTTTCTCATATAGCTATTGACCTTTGTCGGTAAAATAATGGGATCGTGTCGAGAGGCTTGATATAGGGTAAACTCGGGATTGATATGAACAACCCATGGTTTGATAGGCATGTAAAGCCCAAGATTTTGGAGTAATTGGCGAAGTAAAGATGAGCTTCGTTGCAACTGGATTAGTGGATCTTTTCGTTCGCTTCCGTTTATGTAATAAAACCTTCCATTTTCATAATAGTATTCACCTTCAAGGTTTTTAACTTCGTTCATGAAAATCTTTGGCTGCGAAATAACCAATGAATCAATTTGGAATTTAGTATTGTTGACCTCTAACAGCAGCCCATTTAAAATCAAACATTCGCACCCAAGCCTTTCTGTAAAAGAATTAAACTTTACCTCACCTTCATAACCTTTTTTCAGGCTTAAATAATTTTGCTTGTCATCTTTTGATAAATCCATTCTTGTGTTTAAAATGCCTAGAGCGATTAATTCAGCTGTTTTCGTAAGGGGCTTTTTAACCATATGCCACATCCTTTCAAAAACATTTTATAAAAAAATACCACCATACATCGTCCAAAAACATGAACGTTTTACTACAATTTAGAAAATTCTTGACATGAACAAGAACCGAATGTTATTATTTTCCTCCTCGGCAAAATACAAGGAGGCGAATCCAAAGTTGATCGAATTAAAAGGCATAAGCAAGTCCTATAAAGTCGCTAAGCGCCAAACGGGACTCTGGCAGGCGGCGAAAGCCCTTTTCCACCGGGAACACACCATTGTCGAAGCGCTTAAAAACGTCTCATTTACCATAAACACGGGTGAAATCGTCGGCTATATCGGTCCAAATGGGGCAGGCAAATCAACAACCATCAAAATCATGAGCGGGATATTGGTGCCTGAAACCGGGACCTGCACGATAATGGGGTACACTCCTTGGAAAGATAGATCCAAATATGTAAAAAATATCGGCGTCGTCTTCGGTCAGCGATCTCAGCTATGGTGGGACGTTCCGGTAATAGACTCGTTTGAACTCCTTAAAGATATTTATAAAGTTCCGCAGCAAGAATATAAAACTACCACAGACCTGCTTATAGAAACGCTTGAACTACAAGAAGTCATCTATTCACCCGTCCGCCAATTAAGCCTTGGGCAGAGGATGCGCTGTGAAATTGCGGCTTCCCTCATACATAATCCAAACATCCTATTTTTAGACGAACCAACCATTGGGCTGGATGCTGTTTCGAAAATCGCCGTCCGCCAATTCATCAAAACGATCAATCAAGAAAAAGGAGTAACCGTGATCCTCACCACCCACGATATGAATGACATAGAGGCGCTTGCAGAAAGGGTAATCCTAATCGGAAAAGGGAGCCTTTTGTACGACGGCCAATTGGGAGAATTAAGAAAGAGGTTTGGCACCCAAAAAACAATTACAGCGGAATATAAACAAAGGGCAGATCCGATTCAAATACCAGGAGCATCAGTTCTTTCATGGTCACCAGGGCGCGCAGTATTAAGTGTAGACACAGCCAACTTTAAAACATCGGATATTATCACTCATTTAACCACCCAAGTAGACCTGGTAGATGTCACAATCGAAACACAGCCTATTGAGGATATCATCGTGCAGCTTTATAAGGAGTATCAAATATGAGGGTATATCTATCCGTGTTGAAGCTTCGTCTCCTTAATGGCATGCAGTACCGGGCAGCTGCACTCGCCGGTGTAGCCACCCAATTTTTCTGGGGATTCATTACCATTATGGTATTTCAAGCATTTTACGAAAACGCCGCGGCTACTCAACCGATTTCCTTAAAAGAACTAATCACCTACATATGGCTGCAGCAAGCATTTCTGGTATTCGTTACCGTGTGGTTTCGCGATAGTGAGCTGTTTGATTTAATCACGAGCGGCAATATCGCTTACGAGCTTTGCCGTCCGTGTGAGCTCTATGGCTTTTGGTTTGCCAAACTGTTGGCGCAGCGGTTATCAAGCGCCATACTGCGTTGTTTCCCGATCTTAATCGTTTCGTTCTTTTTGCCAAAGCCCTACAACATGACTTTTCCACCAAGTTTATCTGCTTTTCTATTATTCTTAAGCGCCCTAATGCTAGGGTTACTGCTTCTAGTAGCCATCTCCATGTTTCTGTACATATCCGTCTTTATAACCATGTCCCCTATGGGGTCGCTGCTGATATTTGGTATCCTCGGTGAATTTTTTGCAGGTTTAATTATTCCGGTTCCATTAATGCCATCGTGGCTGCAGAATATAGCTAATGTGCTTCCGTTCCGCTGGACGGCTGATTTTCCGTTCAGAGTTTACTCAGGGCATATTCCGCAAAAAGAAGCCCTCATCGGCATTGCCATTCAACTGGTGTATTTGCTAGTTCTTGTTTGGCTGGGAAGAATCAGCATGAATCGTGTTTTACGAAAAGTCGTCGTCCAAGGAGGGTAACCAATATGAAATTATATTTCAAGTACCTTCAAATTCTCTTTAAATCACAGATGCAATACCGCACATCCTTTTGGCTCCTCACGGCCGGCCAGTTTTTTATTCCTTTTACCGTCTTTGCCGGGCTTTACCTCTTGTTTGACCGGTTCGGACAAATAAAAGGCTGGCAGTTTTTTGAGGTGGCGCTTTGCTTCGCCGTCATTCATATGTCCTTCAGTTTGAGTGAATGCTTTGCTAGAGGGTATGATATGTTTTCGAGCCTTGTCGTCAGAGGGGATTTTGACCGGATTCTAGTACGTCCGAGAAGTACATTTATCCAGGTGCTTGGATCAAAATTTGAGTTTACGAAAGCTGGGCGGCTGCTTCAAAGCGCCCTTGTATTAATCTGGGCCTTGAGCAATCTTCCCATTGATTGGACCCTGATTAAAGCTATTACCCTTGTGCTAATGGTAACAAGCGGTGTTTTTATTTTTACAGGAATCTATATGCTTGCAGCTACCATGTGTTTTTGGACCGTGCAGGGCCTTGAAGTGGCTAATATTTTTACCGATGGCGGCCGGGAAATGGCCCAATATCCATTAAACATCTATCAAAAATGGGTGACCCGTTTTTTTACCTATGTCATTCCATTTGGAACCGTGAACTATTTGCCACTACTTTATATTTTGGGAAGAACTGACGGTAATGAACTTCTGTATATGCTCACACCAGTGCTGGGAAGCTTGTTTTTACTTCCATGTTTGCTCGTATGGCAAATTGGTGTAAGACACTATCGTTCAACAGGATCGTAATATCATGGGGACAGAATTAAGAGAAAAACCCACAGGCTCTGTGGGTTTTATAAACTTTTGGACTTATTCTTAAAAGGTAAAAGGCGCTGTTCGATATCCTCATAAAGTACTAGAAATCTATTTATGATGGAAAGTTTAGGCATGATCCAGTAGACCAATAGTGCGGATATAATTCCTAAAAGAGCACCAGCAGCCACATCGACAGGGTAATGAACACCAACCCAGATTCGGGATACACCAACGCAGAATGGGATAACAAGCCATAACCACCAGCCTTTTTTTCGAACCATCCAAAAGGAGATAAAAATGGAAAAGAATAAGATAGTATGGTCACTGGGAAAGGAATTATCAACAGCATGTTCCACTAGTTTATTAACATGCGGCAGTACGGCAAAGGGCTGGTGATGCGAATAAAACTGGCCCGCAGCTTTTCCAAGGATTTCAGCAAGTGTACAGGCAAAAAGTGACTGGATAACCATCCTTCGATTTTTGGTTTTTCTTGAGAACCAAAATAGGACAATAATTAAGCATAAAAAATACAACATATATTCTGCCATAAAAATCACCATAGTGTTCAAGGCGGAAAATTGTGAACCCAAATCATTGATCGAGCGAAAGACATCAATATTTATTTTGGAAAATGACATAACAAACCTCCATATTCTTGATACATTTATTGTAAAAAGAGCCGAGGCCCCGCTGCTATGGAATAAGATTACACTTACTTACAAACTTGTAAGCTTTTTAACCATGGCGATGGGCCATGTTTTTTTCTTCCAATTGAATCCCAAATTCAGCTATGTTATAGTGGAAATATATAAGTGACTGAAAAACTAAATTAGTCAAAGGGGCGGGGGTTTGAAAATGGCGCTCGATCGGAGAAAAATGATTGTCGAAGCAGCAACGAAATCTTTTTCGTTGTTTGGCTATAAGGCAACGACCATGGACCAAGTCGCAAAGCTCGCGAATGTTGGGAAAGGAACCATTTATACGTTTTTTAAAAATAAAGAAGAATTGTTTGAAGAGATCATTTCTTCATTGGTGAAGGAGATGATTGCGGAGGCGGAGTTTGTGATTCAACCGGATTTGCCGTTTACAGAAAATGTTCACCGGGCGCTCTATCGCCTCTTAGAATTCCGCTCTCAGCACCAGTTGATGATTAAGCTTGTTCAAGAAGAGAAGGAAATGGGAACATTAGCTGTTTCGGAAAAGCTCCAGCATGTCGAAAATGAAATAATCGAGTATCTGAAGAGGAAAATTGAAGGCGCGATAACGAAGGGAGCGATTCCGGCAGCAGACACCGAAATCACAAGCTTTCTGCTATTAAAAATGTATATCGCACTGGTTTCAGACTGGGAAAGGAACCATGAACCGCTAAGCTCAGAACAAATCGCCGAAGTGATGAAGGTATTTTTATTAAAAGGACTAGTGTAATTCTGGTAAAAAATGTTTAAATGGACAAAGAGCACAAAAAAATAGACAAACCAGCAGAAAAAATGGACAAAGTACTAAGAAAAATAGACAAACCGACCAAAAAAAGAGACAATGGACCTTAAAAAATAGACAATACAAAAAAAGACTTGTGCAAGAACACAAGTCTTTTTTTTAATGATAAAAATTCCGCGAGGACACCGCAAATTGTGGTTCCTCTTTACTTTTAATAGTATATTCTTCCATTAAACTTATAAAGGTTCCGAAAAGGTAATTCACCACAGCGCCTAATAGGATGCCGAATCCTAGCGCAGTAAAGAAAAATGAATTGAAACCGCTTCCAAATTGTCCGAGCAATATAAGAATAATCCCTAATCCACTGCCATAAATAGCAATCTTTTTGAAGGTAAATAAGCTTTTTAAATGTTTGATTTGCATCACGATTCACTCCCCTTTACTGAATATTCTACCAATTGTCACAGAATTGTCAAACTTTTTGTCACAAAATCGTCAAACTTTTTTGAAACTTCCTATTGCAAAAAAATGAAGCCAGCAAAACTGGCCCCATTTCCATATTATTTTTTTGCTAAATTCTGCTGTGCCATTTTCACGAGTTCGCGGACCATGCTGCCGCCAAGCCTGCCGCCAACTTTTCCAGCCTGCTCGGAGGTGAGCTGGCCGTTGTATCCTTTTTGGAGCGGGACGCCTACCTCTTCTGCAGCTTCAAATTTTGCATCCTCGGGCCTGCTGGCCTGTGCGACCTTCGCTTTTAACTCATCCAATCCTCTTCTAGCATCTGGAACAAGAATTTTATTCCTTCTGGCCATAAAAATCCCTCCTTATCCCTTAGGATTTCCATTGTGAAAAAAATAATCAGCGGCCTATGGATAAATCCTAATTTATCCAGTATAATAATTGATAATCAATTCGGAAAAATCAATGAAAAAGAGAGTAGTTATCTAGGAAGTGATAGCGAGTCAGGGACGGTGGGAGCCTGATACGGAGCAGATAATGAAACGCACTTTTGAGATGCTTGCCTGAAACTGAGTAAGGTACGCCGGAGAATCCTCCGTTACAAAGGGAAAGCTGGTTCATATTGAACAATTAGAGTGGTACCGCGGGATATTCAAACTCTCGTCTCTTTTTATAAGAGGCGGGGGTTTTTTGTTTATATAGAAAAAAGGAGGTCAAAAACGATGAATTTTAAGAAGGAACTCGCTGAAATACTTTTTAAGGTGCTAGAGGGGGCAATCTCGCTCCATGATCTTGAACTGTTGATTGAAAAACCGAAAAACCAAGCGCACGGTGACTTGGCTTTTCCAGTTTTTCGCCTCGCAAAAATAAAACGTAAATCGCCAAATGTGATTGCGCAGGAACTCAGTGAACAGATCCAATCACCGATCTTTGAAAAAGTAGAAGTGGTCGGCGCGTATCTGAATTTATTTTTAAACAAAAAGCTTGTTTCGGAAAAGGTCGTCAATGCAATCATCAACGAAAAGGATCAATTCGCATCACAAAACATTGGCAATGGAGGTAATGTCACAATCGACATGTCGTCACCTAATATTGCCAAGCCATTTTCAATGGGACATCTCCGTTCCACGGTTATTGGGAATGCCATCGCTCTAATTATGGAAAAATGCGGCTATAAGCCGATTAAGATTAATCATCTCGGTGACTGGGGAACGCAGTTTGGTAAATTGATTACTGCCTATAAGCTCTGGGGAGACGAAGAGAAGGTTAAAGAGAACCCAATCAAAGAACTTTTGGCGCTTTATATCAAGTTCCATGAGGAAGCTGAATCCAGCCCATCACTTGAAGATGACGGACGTGCCTGGTTTAAAAAGCTAGAAGATGGCAATGAAGAAGCATTAACACTATGGCTATGGTTCCGCGATGAGTCATTAAAAGAGTTTTCAAAAATTTATCAGTTAATGAACGTCGAATTTGATTCTTACGCAGGAGAAGCTTTTTATAATGATAAAATGGACCGGGTTGTCCAACTGCTCGAAGAGAAGCAGTTGCTGGTCGAATCCGATCAGGCACAGGTCGTGGAGCTCATAGAAGAAGAGCTGCCGCCGTGCCTGATTAAAAAATCTGACGGAGCCACGCTTTATGCGACCCGTGATTTAGCAGCCGCCCTTTATCGTAAGGAAAACTATAACTTTGCCAAGTCTCTTTATGTGGTGGGGCATGAGCAAAGTCTTCACTTTAAACAGTTAATCGCTGTGTTAACGAAAATGGGTTATGACTGGGCTGAGAAAATGGTCCATGTTCCGTTTGGCATGATGCTGAAGGACGGAAAGAAAATGTCAACTCGTAAGGGCAAGGTTGTTTTACTAGAAGAAGTGTTAAATGAATCGATTGCAATGGCTCGACATAATATCGAGGAGAAAAATCCAAACCTGTCCAACAAGGATGAAGTAGCGAAACAGGTGGGCGTCGGGGCCGTTATTTTCCATGATTTAAAAAATAACCGTATGAACGATATTGAATTTTCTTTAGAGGAGATGCTCCGGTTTGAAGGGGAAACAGGACCATATGTCCAATACACTTACGCCCGAGCCTGTTCGATTTTACGAAAAGGAAAATGGGAGGCGAATGCTTCGGACTATGCCTACAGCACTTCATGGGAAAAAGAATGGAAGGTTATCAGCATGTTAATGGAATTCTCTCATGCCATTAAACGTGCAAGTGAGAACTTCGATCCTTCGCAGGTGGCAAAATATGTGGTAGACCTGGCACAAGCCTTCAATAAATATTATGCGGAGGTAAAGGTGCTAGAAGAAAGTGAAGAGCAAGGAGCACGTTTAGCACTTGTGTACTCGGTAACAGTTGTCCTGAAAGAAGGATTGAGATTGTTAGGCATTCAAGCCCCCGAGGAAATGTAAATTCATTTTACTTCAAAATTGGTTGATTATGGTATAAAATAGTGATGAAAACGTTAGGGGGGGCTAAATAGGTGAGTGAATTACTTTTTAAAAGCTTTGAATTCGCAAGGAACTATTTTTTAAAAAATGTTGATGCTCTTGATGAGTCCATTGTGGATGTTCAGCCGGCAGGCTTTAACAACACAATCCGCTGGCATGTGGGCCATGTGTTAACGGTGGCGGAGCAATTCTTATTTGGCTTTCCAAAAAAATCAACCAACTTACCAGCAAATTATATGGAACTGTTTGCAACTGGCACAAAACCGGCTGATTGGAACGGTGATGTTCCATCCGTAAAGGAATTATCAGTACAGTTAAAAGAGCAAATCCAAAGAATGAAAGAAATTCCTGCAGAGAGTTTCAATGAAAAGCTGAAAACACCGTTTCTCGGGTTAGAAACCTTCGGGGAAGTCGCACATTTTGGAATCTTCCACGAGGCGGCTCATTTAGGGCAAATCCAAGCGATGAAACGCGTGATTGAATCAGCTCAGGAAAAATAACAAATGATAAATGAAAGTTCGTTTCTACCAATTGGTAGAAACGATTTTTCATTTTCAAGAGAGGAAGTAATTTTAAGTTTATGGCTAACCAACAGATGAAAGACAGACCAAAGGAAAGGATTTGGACAAGGGATTTTGTTCTGATTGTATTGGCGAACTTTTTTGTATTTATTGGATTTCAAATGACCCTTCCGACCATTCCCTTATTCGTTGAGGAATTAGGGGGGAACGATCAATTAATAGGGATTGTGGTGGGCATTTTTACCTTCTCATCCTTGTTGCTGCGTCCCTATGCAGGAAAAACGCTGGAGACACGGGGAAGAGGCTATGTGTTTTTAATGGGATTAGCCATTTTTGTTATTTCAGTGGGCTCCTTTGGGTTCATGACGAGCATTACCTTCTTATTTATGGTGCGGGTAGTACAAGGAGTAGGCTGGGGATTTTCCACTACAGCATCCGGAACCATTGCGACCGATTTAATTCCTGCTGCCAGAAGGGGCGAGGGAATGGGCTATTATGGACTCTCGGGGAATTTGGCCTTGGCTTTTGGTCCATCGCTAGGGCTTGCACTGACGAGCATCATTTCTTTTAAGCAATTTTTCCTTATTTGCGCGGGTTTAGGTCTGGTGGCTTTGCTGTTATCCTCAAAAATCCGCTATAAAAAGGTGGAACGAGTCCAGGCACCAGCAAAGCTGAATCTTTATGAAAAAAGTGCTTTAAAGCCTTCCATGCTAATGTTCTTTCTAACTGTAACATTTGGCGGGATTGCTACTTTTCTTCCGTTATATACGGCTGAAAAACATATCGAAGGACTACAATGGTACTTCTTGCTTTATGCGGCTGCCTTAATGGTCACAAGAACCTTCTCAGGACAGCTGTATGATCGAAAAGGCCATCAAGCAGTCTATATTCCGGGCACCTTATTAATCATGCTGGCAATGGTGCTGCTTGCCTGGCTGCCAAACAGTCTTGTCTTATATCTGGCTGCTATTCTATATGGGCTTGGTTTTGGAACGGTGCAGCCAGCGCTGCAGGCATGGTCGATTGAAAAAACGCCTCTAAATCGCCGTGGGATGGCTAATGCCACCTTCTTTTCTTTTTTTGACTTAGGCATCGGTTTCGGGGCGATTGTATTCGGACAAATCGGGCACCTGCTTGGATACAGCAGTATCTACAAAGCGGCAGCGCTATCGGTCTTTATTTCGATGCTGCTTTATTTCTTTTTTATTTATAAAGAGCGTCGGAGTCTTGCCCAGCAAGGATAAATGGTTTCAAGATTAGGAGAGGTTTTTATGAGAATAGGGTTTGCCGCTTATCAGGCCCCCTTTGGAAAAATAAGAGTCATTGCAGATAAAACAGGGATAAAACGAGTCGAGCTATTTGAAGAAGACTGGGAAAAGTACTTAACAGAACATCCAGACATTCAAGAAGATATGGAGCTTTGCGGGGAAGCCATTCGTCAATTAGATGAATACTTCAGCGGCAAGCGAAAAGAGTTTGATTTACCGCTTGCCGCAGAAGGAACCGATTTTCGGAAGAAGGTTTGGAGTGCCCTTCAAACAATTCCTTACGGTGAAGTAAGAAGCTATGCGGATGTGGCTGAAATGATTGGCAATCCAAAAGCAGTCAGAGCGGTCGGCCAGGCAAATCGGAATAATAAAATACCCATTATTATTCCTTGCCACCGTGTGATTGGGAAAAATGGTAATTTGGTTGGATATGCCGGCAGCCATACACCGATTCAAAAAATGCTCCTAGACGCTGAGGTCAATGCTGCGAAATAAACAGCCATTTTGAATAGAACCGAGTGCATGGAGAATCTCATATCTCCATGTTTTTTTGCCTCATAAACGAAGGAGTTTCGTAAAGAATAACAATAAGAACCTTTGTCAAAAATAAAACACTTCAAATAATCCCATATCTTGTGATAAAATCAATCGGTAATTCTACTTCAAAAACGGTGGGTGAAACACTTGCTCTCTTCTGTTAAGAGATTATTAATCGGACGGCCGTTAAAATCAACGGCTTTAGGCGAACAAAAATTAAATATTTTCAAGGCATTAGCGATTTTGTCTTCGGATGCCTTATCCTCTGTGGCATACGGGACGGAACAAATCCTGATTGTGCTTGCAACAATTAGCGTGATTGCGTTTTGGTATTCGATTCCCATTGCAGTAGGGATACTAGTTCTCTTAGCAGCTTTAATTTTATCTTATCGGCAAATCATTTATTCTTATCCGCATGGCGGTGGTGCCTATGTTGTTTCAAAGGAGAACATTGGCGAGAAGGCTGGTTTAATTGCAGGTGGTTCATTATTAGTTGATTACATATTGACGGTGGCTGTTAGTGTATCAGCGGGTACAGATGCCATCACCTCTGCGTTTCCATCTTTACATGCACACACTGTCTCTATTGCTTGTGTGTTAGTTATTTTCATTACGATTTTAAATCTCCGCGGTCTTACAGAGTCTGCTTCGATTCTGGCCTATCCGGTTTATTTATTTGTTGTTGCTCTGTTTATTATGATTGGGGTGGGGATTTTTAAGATCTTCACTGGTCAAGTATCGGCGACACATCATGTAGCCATTGGGGCTCCAGTTCAGGGAATAACGTTATTTTTGCTCCTGCGCGCGTTTGCTTCAGGATGCTCGGCATTAACGGGGGTTGAGGCAATATCGAATGCGATACCCAATTTTAAAAACCCGGCACCAAAAAATGCAGCAAAAACGCTCATATTAATGGGGTCACTCCTTGCTCTTTTATTTACGGGGATTACTTTCCTTGCTTATTACTACGGAATTGCTCCAAAAGCAGAGGAAACAGTTGTATCACAAATTGCCAAAGAAACCTTTGGACGAAATTATCTTTACTTCTTTGTCCAAGGAACGACTGCCCTTATTCTGGTGCTGGCCGCCAATACCGGCTATTCTGCGTTTCCATTGTTGGCCTTTGCTCTTGCAAAGGATAAATATATGCCTAGGATGTTTACTATCAGGGGAGACCGGCTTGGCTATTCGAACGGGATTGTTTCCTTAGGCATCGCCTCAATCCTGCTTATTATTGCATTTAAAGGGAAGACAGAGCATTTAATCCCTCTTTATGCGGTTGGGGTATTTATTCCGTTTACCTTGTCTCAAACGGGGATGATTATTAAGTGGCTTCGAGAAAAGCCGGCAGGATGGGTAGCAAAGCTTACTGCCAATTTAATAGGTGCCCTTATTACCTTAACGGTTTTAATTATCTTCTTTGTCACAAAATTAGGCCAAGTGTGGTTTGTGTTTATTTTCCTGCCTTTAATTGTTTTTGCATTCCTGAGAGTTAAAGTGCATTATGAAGCGGTTGGCGAACAATTAAGGATTGATCCGGAAAAACCAGCCCTTAAAATCGATGGAAATGTGATAATTGTTCCAGTTGCAGGAGTAACAAAGGTAGTAGAAAACTCGATTAATTATGCCAAATCATTAACGGATCAAATTTTTGCAGTGTATGTTTCGTTTGATCGAGAGGACGAAAAGCGCTTCGAGGAAAAATGGGAGAAATGGCAGCCAGATGTCCGGCTTGTCACTTTGCATTCCCATTACCGCAGTGTTCTTCAGCCACTTTCGAAATTTATTGATACGGTTGAACATAAAGCAAGCGAGAACAATTACCGGGTCACCGTGTTGATTCCGCAATTTATTACAAAGAAAAGCTGGCATAATATCCTGCACAATCAATCCAGTTTTTTAATTCGAGCGTATCTGATTTTTAAAAAGAAAGTTATTGTCTCGACATTGCCGTTTCATTTTAAAAAGTAAAAACTGGCAATGCCGTACACGGTTTTTTGTGATAGAATGACTTTATTAAATAAATATAAAAAAGTTTTCTAGGGTTCCGTGGCTTTTGAGGTCAGTCTGGTCCGAGAGAAAACGCACAGAGAAGCTTTTCTGTGACACGGAAGGATAAAAGCCTGGGAGAATTATCGATGAACGATATTTCTTCTAGGCTTTTTATTTTGAGGAGGGAGAACATGATGGATTTTTTAGTTGAAAATAAATGGGCCATATTAGTCAGTCTTGAGGTACTTGCGTGGTCATCCACCTTTTTTCTGTTATATGCCCGCTATGGATTAAAATCGGATTTTTGGTTTAAGATCGCAACTTTCTTGGTGATCATTACAGGAGTAATTCCACAAGTGTTAATGGGAATAATAAACTTTATTTCAACGGGGAAATTAGATTTATTTACTTTGATTATTGTCCTGCTCATTATTTACGGACTGACCATCGGCAAGCAGCATGTGAAAAAACTGGATGCCTGGGCTCAAAGGAAATTTTCTAAAAACGAAGAAAACCACCGCGCTTAGTCGGTGGTTTTCTTTGTTTTTTTGATTAAAAAGTAAATGGCTCCAATCACAAGGGCGGCAATAATAAATGGCACGACAAATGGATGGGCTTTTTCTTTAATATGGGACCAGTTGCTGCCCAAGGTTTGACCTAAATAAAGGAAAAGGATGGTCCACGGAATGACTGCTGCCACGGTATAGAGAGTAAATTTAGCAGCTGACATTTTGGCAATACCGGCTGGAATAGATATAGCGTGTCGGACGACCGGAATAAATCGTGCCGAAAATATAACGCCGGCTCCGTATTTATTAAACCAATTTTCAGCAATATCGATATGGCTCTTTTTTATCAGGACATATTTTCCGTATTTCTCTAAAAAAGGCCGGCCTCCATAATATCCTGCCCAATATAAAAACAATTGGGCAATTGTGCCGCCGATCGTACCGGCAATGACGGCACCAGGAAAACTGAGATGACCTTGAGAAATCATATAACCGCCATAGCCTAAAACAATCTCACTTGGGATAATTTCTATCATCAATCCTAAGGCAATGCCTAAATAACCTAATTGCGATAAGAACTCCAAAATAGAGTTAATATAGTGTGCCATAGTTCACCTTCACTTAAGAAATATATATATTTTTAACATGATTTATTTTATAACAGTTTATCTAATAAAGAAATATTTATCGTTTTCATGAACTAAATGATTTTTCAGAAGAGAACATATAGGTTCGATGGTGATAGCGGATGCTGTACACCAGACCCATAGCAAACATATTGCCCATCAGCGAGCTGCCGCCATAGCTGATAAACGGCAAAGGAATGCCGGTTATCGGAAGTACCTGAATCGTCATGCCAACATTTTGAAAGACATGGAAGGTCAATACACTGATAATTCCCGTGCAGACATATGTATTAAATGGATCGGTAGTCTCTAAGGAAGTCTTAATTAAATGGTAGATAAGCATAAAGAAAAGGCCGATAACAATACTGCCGCCGACAAATCCATACTCCTCACCGATGACGGCAAAGATAAAATCGGTATGGGCTTCAGGAATATACACTTCGCGTTGGCTAAAACCCTTTCCGGAAATGAGACCGGAACCAATGGCACTTAATGATTTTAATAAGTGGTAGCTGGAACTGGTGGAATGATTATTCGGATCAAGCCAGGCATAAATCCGGTTAAATTGATAGGTTTGAACATGAAGGTATTTTTCAAGAAATTCAGGCTTTTGCAAAACGAGATAAAAAATTAGGCCTGCAAGGGAAGCAAAGAAGCTGTAAATTGGTAAAATGATTTTCCATGTGATCCCAGACACTAAAATCATCCCTGTTAGAATAGAGAGAATAACGAGTGCTGTTCCCAAGTCAGGCTGCAGCATAATTAATCCGAGCGGAACTGCCGTGGTAATCCCCAATTTACATAGTAAAAGAAAATCCGTTTTCAGCGATTTCTCCAAATGCTTTTCTTGATGGATGATAATGACACGGCTAAGAGCTAAAATTAAAAAGGTTTTAACAAATTCGGAAGGCTGGATTGAGCCTAGTTTGGGAATGATGAACCAGCTTTTTGCCCCATTTCGATGGGGAGCAATGGACTCCGGGGCAAGATAAACAGCCAGCAGCAATAAAAGACCCAATCCATATAAATACCAGGAGAGACGCTTGTACTGATAGCTATCGATAAAGATGGATACTAAGATAATTCCAGCCCCAACGGCATACCAGAAAACTTGTTTGACTAAAAAATTTTCATCGTACTGGGCAGAGGTTTGTGCACTATAGATGGCCGCACAACTTATCAGGAAAAAAAGAATCAATAATAATGTTAACGTCCAATCAAATCGGTCTGCTTTTTTTACGTATCTTTCCATTCGTCACACCCATTTTATCCGCGATTAAGGAGGTGTTGCTGAAAGAGATTAGCTTTGCCCTCCCACACCCTTTAGGAAATATATTACATTCCTTTAACATATATAACGATTATGGAGATGAAAGGTTTCATTTTTTACATTAAATGCTTTAAAAACATGGTAGCAATCCCAAAATAGGTCAGGAGCGAAAAGATATCATTTAAGGTCGTAATAAGCGGCCCTGAGGCAACAGCCGGGTCGATTTTAAAACGGTACAAAATAAGCGGTATGATAGTACCCGCAAGTGTCCCAATAATCAGCGTAAAAAATAGCGAGCAGCCCACTACTGCTCCTAAAATTAGATTCCCCTGCCAAATATAGGCAATAATTGAAATCAGGACGGCACAGGTGATCCCGATCGTGATGCCTACCCCAAGCTCGCGGGTGACCAAACGGACAACCACGCCTTTGTCGATATCATATGAGATGAGACCTCTCACGACTACTGCGAGGGATTGCGTGCCGGTGTTCCCGGTCATGCCGGCAATCATCGGCATAAAAAAGGCGAGGGCGACAACCTGCTTAAGGGTATCTTCGAAACTGCTGATGATCCTTCCAGAAATAAGACCGATAAATAAAAGAAGAATGAGCCACGGCAGCCTTCTGGCGGCAGCTATGAATGTTTTTGTTTCAAAGTCAATCGATTTCCCTGTTGCCGATAATTTTTCAATGTCTTCATTGGCCTCTTTGATAACAACATCGATAATATCATCTACGGTGACAATCCCAACAAGGACATTTTCCTCATCGACAACAGGAACTGCTAGGAAGTCATAACGCTCGGCTGTTTGTGCGACTAATTCCTGGTCAGTCATAACCGATACAGAAATCACCCGCTCATACATGATGGCCTCGATTTTTTCCTCCAGCCCAGCTAACAGTAAGTCCCGGTAAGATACAACTCCGACCAGTTTTCGGTCCTCATCGGTCACATACAAATAATTCATTGATTCAGCAAACTCCGCAAAGCTTTTAAACTTATCGACTGCTTCCCGAACTGTATAATAGCTGCGAATCCAGATAAAACGGTTCGTCATGATCCTGCCTGCGGTTTCCGGCGGATATTTCATGATATCTTTAACAGCCTTGGACTCCTCTGTGTTCATCCCAGATAGGAGGGAATCCTTTTTCTCCGGAGACAAATCATGTAACAATAAAGCCAAGTCATCGTTATCCATTAAATCGAGGACTTTACTGGATTTCTCAATGCCGAGCTTATTCAACAAATCGAGCTGTTCTGTCGTCTCAAGCTCCTCCATAAGGTCGGCAAGGACGTCGAAATTTAAAAAGAGAAGAAACCGTGCTTTATGCTTCTCCGGTAAATCCACATAGATTTTCGCAATATCATAGGGCTGAAGCTCCTCTAAAATCGCCTCAAAATCAACTTTTTTATTTTCTTTTAACGTCTTAATTACATATAAACTTAACTCATCCTGTGACATATCTTTAATCATGCTGATTAACCTCACTTTAAAAACCAATAATAACTTATACATAGTATATGTATTTTTTAGGGTGTCAGGCACCAATAATAAAATTGCTATGATGTAAAGGTATTAATCAAAAAAAATTTTTTGTAAAAGAATTGAAATAAGCTATTTGGCCTATTATTTGATAAAATGAGGAAGTATGGAAAAGGGTATTTGGCAGTTTATTGGAAAAGGAAAGTTAATATAAATATATTGTGTTTGAACGGAGGAGTTTGGCTTTGAGGAAGCATCATCAAGACATACGGGATCTCATATATGTCCATTTAAATCAAACAGACCAGTATGTAATGTCTTACGGTATTGAATTCGATGAATTTACGGCTGCTTTTTCAGGTTCATTAAACCATTTGCTGCTACTAGCGCACCGTTTTGATGATGCTGATTTTAATATGCACACACTGCTCGAATATTGTCCGGAAGATAGAATTAACAAATTGGCTGCAGAAGATGTCTATAGTTATGGGAATTTTTGCTGGATTGATTTTATTGAGGAAGATGGGCTGAATGAGCTGACAGGGCAGGAGATGGCCGAACTTTTATACTTAGGACACCATAAGCATCATTTAAAATTGCCTTTTTATAATAAACTGGGTAACCGTTTTGTTTATTTGGCGCAGGATGACGGCTGGTATAACAAAATCTATTACCGCAGTTTCAAGGACTTTTTTCACTTATTAAGCGTCGCCCTGGCAGCAAAGCTTGGGGAGCTTAAACCTGAAAAATCCCTTCTAGGCCTTAGAAAAAAACGATCATATCCTCCGGTGGCGAAAGAAATCCTCCTTTCGTTAACACCCTTCATAAAAGAAGGAATTTGTATTTCCTTAAGGGATGCAGACCATCAGCGCACAAAGATTGAAATTCCAATTTGGGTCATCGGCGATTTTGCCAATATGGACGATATGTATGAGGAATATCAGGACATCTCAAATAAGCCATTCCACGCCAAACTCATCTTTGACAAAAAAACGAAGGAATGGAAGCTGAATGTCATCTAAAAAAAATAGTCCCGCCTTGGGGCTATTTTTCATGAGATATGGATGACAAAATTCCGATAGATTTGTTTTTAAGCAAGCAGTATTGTTCATAAACTAATCAATAGAGAAAAACATTTAAAATGGGCTATTACACATTTCCTTTCTTAATTAATAAAGTGTTAAAATAATACGTGAATGAGAATATGGAGGTTTGTTTCGTATGAAAACAAAACTAGGTTTGTTATATGGAGGAAAGTCCGCCGAACATCAGGTATCCCTGCAAACGGCATTAGCGGTAATTAAAGCATTAGACCTTGAAAAATTTGATATTCATCCTATTTACATAAACACAAGCGGACAATGGATTAAAGGACCGCAGTTAAGTGAGCCGCCGGCAAATGTCAAAGCACTTGAATTCTCTCAAGGAAATCAATTGTCGCCATTATCCTTGGCACCATCCCTTTTCCAAGCCGAGAAACAAGAAAGAGAACCATTGGATGTCATTTTTCCATTGCTGCATGGACCTAACGGTGAAGATGGAACCGTGCAAGGCTTGTTAGAGTTATTAAACTTGCCGTACGTCGGAAATGGGGTTCTTGCTTCAGCCGCTGGAATGGATAAGGTAACGATGAAAAATGTGTTTGCGCAAGCCGGACTTTCGCAAGTAAACTATGTTGCTTTTATTAAAAGTGAATGGGCGAAAGCGAAGGATGAGTCTTATGCGAAGGTGGAGTTAGAGCTTGGCTATCCTTGCTTTGTGAAGCCGGCAAATCTTGGCTCAAGTGTCGGTATCAGTAAATGCCGAAACCGCACTGAGTTAGAGGCTGCGTTCGTTGAAGCTTTCCAATTTGACCGCAAAGTCATTATTGAAGAGGGTGTTATTGCCCGTGAGATAGAAGTAGGCGTTCTCGGCAATGATGAGCCGGAAGTCTCTGTTGCTGGTGAAATTGTGCCGAAAACAGACTTTTATGATTATAAGGCAAAGTATGAAGATGGCGATACAGCCTTAATTATTCCTGCCGATATAACTGATAAGGAATACGCTGAGATTAAGGAAATGGCTATCGGGGCCTTTAAAGCATTGGATTGTTCCGGTCTTGTGCGCGCCGATTTCTTTTTAACGAAGGAAGGCAAGGTTCTCATTAATGAGGTAAATACAATGCCAGGTTTCACGCCATTCAGTATGTTCCCGCTACTGTGGAAACACACCGGGGTCGAGTATCCGCAGTTAATCGAACGTCTCGTAAGTCTTGCTAAAGAAAGACATGCCGAGAAACAAAATATTAAATACACGTTCTAATCAAAATAACAGGTGACACGGCTGAATTGCCGTGTCCATTTACATTTAAAAATAAAGGAGGGTATCAACAATGATAAAACGTTCTTTACAGCAAGTTGCTAAAATGGTTTCTGCTAAAAATGATATCACTTCATTTGCTAAAACGATGATTTCTGGTGTTTCAATTGATTCCCGCAAAATAGGAGCAGGGAACCTGTTCGTTCCGTTTAAAGGAGAACATGCTGATGGACATAAATATGTAGAGGATGCTATCCGTAAGGGCGCGGCTGCTGCCCTTTGGCAGAGTGATGTACCAAATCCTCCTGCCCATCTGCCCATCCTGATTGTCGAGGATTGCCTGGAAGCTTTACAGGAATTGGCGCGTAAGTACCGACGAGAGCTAGCCGTGAAGGTCGTCGGGATCACGGGAAGTAACGGAAAAACGACCACAAAAGATATGACAGCGGGAATATTATCAACACAATATAAAGTTCAAAAAACGGAAGGGAATTATAATAACCATATTGGCCTCCCGTTAACTGTATTAGGCTTGGATGAGGACACGGAAATTGCCGTTTTGGAAATGGGAATGAGCGGACGGGGAGAAATTGAATTTTTAACAAAGCTCGCCTGCCCTGATGCTGTCGTGATTACAAACATCGGGGAATCACATCTTTTGGACCTTGGCTCCCGTGAAGGTATTGCCGAAGCAAAGCTTGAAATTCTCCAAGGCCTGCAAGATGGTGGTATTGCCGTCCTGCATGGTGATGAGCCGCTGCTCATGGAACGGATTCAACAATATAAAGGAAATATTCAAGTTCAAACGTTTGGCAGAACGGATGAGAATGATTTCTATCCAACCGAAATTATTCAAATGGAGCAGGGAAACCGCTTCACCATTAATGCTGCAAATGAATGGTTTGAACTGCCTGTGTTAGGAACTCATAATATTTTAAATGCCCTAGCATCGATGCTGATTGCCCGTTATTTTTCCGTCCCTTTTGAAAAAATAAACGAGGGGCTAAAAGGGATTAAACTGACAAATATGCGCATGGAGTTAGTCGAAGGCAGTCACGGAGAAAAAATTATCAATGATGCTTACAATGCAAGTCCCACCTCAATGCTCGCAGCAATTGAACTCGTGTCAAACCTTCAAGGCTATGAGCAAAAAGTCCTTGTTCTTGGCGACATGCTAGAGCTTGGGCCTGAAGAGGAGCAGTATCATTCTCAAATTGGAGAACGCTTAAGCAGCGAAAAAATTGATTTTCTGTTTACCTTTGGAAATTTAGGCAGACATATCGCCAAAGGAGCAAGCCGAAAACTTGGCGAAGATCGAGTTTTTGCTTTTACTGAAAAGCGCGAGCTCCTTCAAGAATTGGAGCAATATGTAAACGAAAAAACATTGGTGCTGGTTAAGGCATCCAGAGGGATGAGATTAGAGGAAATCGTCACAGCTCTTCAAGGTAAATAATGGTTTAAATGGCGGGTGAGCTTTATGATTGGCTGTTTATGTATTCATGGTTTTACGGGAGCGCCCTATGAAGTAGAACCGCTTGTTGAATACCTGAAAGAGAGAACAGATTGGATATTCAGTGTCCCAACACTGCCTGGTCATGGTGAGTCGGGTTCGTTAAAAGGGATCCACTTTGATGAGTGGATTCATCATGCCGAGGAAGAATTGAAAAGCCTTATCGAAGTTTGTGATACCGTGTACGTGATTGGCTTTTCCATGGGCGGCATGATTGCCAGCTTTCTGGCAGCCCAATATCGTGTGGACAAGCTTGTATTATTAAGTGCGGCAGCCTTTTATGTGAATCCTAAACAAATGGCAGCGGATATTTTCTCTGTCCTGAAGGATTCAGTAACTGGAAACTTACAGAAGAATGAATTATTTCAGCGCTATAAAAGAAAAATAACAGAAACCCCATTCGCGGCCACCTTGCAATTCCGTCGGCTTGTTTCCTTTATCAAACCTATGCTGCATCAGGTACAGACGCCGACTTTAATCGCACAAGGAGAGTGTGACGGAATTGTGCCGCCGAAAAGTGCTGAATACTTATATCAGACGATTGGTGCTAATCAAAAAAAACTCACCTATATTAAACAGTCGAAACATCATATTTGTCACTGTGAGGAAAAAGAGGCCCTATTTTCCCAAGTATTGGATTTTTTGATGGAGCAGTAAGGATGTATAGAATTTGTCTTTATTGCATTATACTAATGATAATGGTATGATTATCATCAACGTGTCTAAAGAACGATGAAAATAGGGCATACTCCTTTGGAGAATGTCTTTTTTTTGGTAAAATAAAGAAGCACCTATTACCGCATTTTGATGCGTAAAGTGAGAATATATTCAGCACTATATTAAATATTTTCAAAAAGATGAAGGAGAATGAAAACATTGACGAAGTTTCAAGAATTAGGCCTAAGCCAGGCTACTTTAAAGGCTGTTCTCAAAATGGGTTTTGAGGAAGCGACACCTATCCAAGCAGAAACGATTCCATTGAGCCTAGAAAATAAAGACTTGATCGGCCAAGCTCAAACAGGAACTGGTAAAACCGCTGCATTTGGAATTCCATTGGTTGAAAAAGTTGATACAAGTATCGAAGCAATCCAAGGGATTATTATTGCGCCTACACGCGAATTAGCGATTCAAGTATCAGAGGAACTTTATAAAATCGGATCAGGTAAAAGAGTTCGAGTACTTCCGATTTATGGAGGTCAGGATATTGGACGCCAAATTCGTTCATTAAAGAAAGCTCCTCACATTATCGTTGGTACCCCTGGACGTGTGTTAGACCATATTAACAGAAAAACAATGCGCTTAGATACTGTTAACACGGTTATTCTTGATGAAGCAGATGAAATGTTAAATATGGGATTCATTGAAGATATTGAATCTATTCTTGCGTCAACACCAACTGAGCGCCAAACATTACTTTTCTCAGCTACAATGCCTGGACCAATTCAGAGAATGGCTGAGAAATTCATGAAGGACCCTCAGATTGTTCGTGTGAAAACGAAAGAAATGACGGTTCCTTTAATTGAACAATACTATCTTGAAACCCAAGAGAAAAATAAATTTGATGTGTTAACAAGACTATTGGATATTCAATCACCGGAGCTGGCGATTGTTTTTGGCCGTACGAAACGCCGTGTCGATGAATTATCTGAGGCATTGAATCTTAGAGGTTATACAGCAGAAGGTATTCATGGCGATCTAAGCCAAGCAAAGCGTCTGCAAGTTCTTCGTAAATTTAAAGAAGGAACAATTGATGTTCTTGTCGCAACAGACGTAGCAGCACGTGGTCTTGATATCTCTGGCGTTACCCATGTATACAATTTCGATATTCCGCAAGATCCAGAAAGTTATGTTCACCGTATTGGACGTACTGGCCGTGCTGGAAAAACAGGCGTTGCAATGACCTTCATTACACCACGTGAAAAGTCTTACCTTGCTGTGGTTGAAAAAACTACGAAGCGCAAAATGGAAAGAATGAAGGCACCGACCCTCGATGAAGCGTTAGAAGGCCAACAGCGTGCAGTTGTTGATAAAATCACGCAAACAATTGAGTCCAACAATCTTCATTATTACAAAGCAGCAGCAGATGAATTGCTAGAAGCAAATGATGCTACAACAGTAGTAGCCGCTGTATTGAAGATGTTAACAAAAGAACCGGATACAACTCCAGTTAAATTAACAGAAGAAGCACCTCTTCCGCAAAAACGGGAAAGAAAGCCGTATAATGATCGTGACCGCCGTCGTAAGGACGATTCACGTGGAGGCTACAATTCCGACCGCCGAAAAAAAGCACCGGTCAAGCCAAGAAGCGGTGAGAAAAAAACTGGCGGAAGATCTTCGAAGCCAAGAAGCTTTAACCATTAATAGAAAAGAGCATGGACATTCCGTCCATGCTCTTTTTAGCTTCTTTCTGAACCTTTTACCGCTGTGATAAGAATCCGATAACGGCAATGATTATGACAACACCCCAAATAATTAGTTTTAGTGGAGGTTGAAAGGACAAATTTTTTCTTTGGCTCCCAGCCCAGCTTGTCGTTACTTGAATGGAATCCGCTAAATCTTTTTTATTAAAATAAGGGATGGCGCCTAGTAAAAAACCGCCAAGTAACCCAAACAGGTGGGCTGTTATATTTATATTTGGCTGTATATAGGTCATAATTAGACTAACTACGGAGAGTGTAATAATAATTTGGGAATTTTGCTTTGTTAGCATATGTTTCCGAAAAATAATAATCGCAATGTAATATCCAAACAGTCCAAATATCGCGCCGCTTGAGCCAACATGCGTATATGTTAACGGCTCAAGAAGCAGCGTTGCAAGATTAGCGATGAGTCCGCTGGCGAGATAAACGAAAATAAATTTTCCGGACCCTAGCATACGCTCAAGGGCCGGTCCAAATAACACAAGAGAAAAACTATTAAACAGCATATGTGAAAAACTGCCGTGCATGAATGTCGGCGTAATCAGCCTCCAAAATTCCCCTTCCATAATATAAAGATTGACGCCGGAAAGGTTTTCGAAGAACCAATCGTTTGGAAACATTGGTAAAATAGTTAAAAGATATAATGCTGCATGAATGGCAATAATAATAGAAATAATCGGATAAAAGCGGATAAATTCACGAAAGCTTTCGGTTCGAGTAAACATTATTGACCTCCTCTCATTACCATCATAAACAGAATTGCTATCTTGTACACTAATATGCTAGAAAGAATTTAAATAGAAGGAAGATAAACGATGATTAAAGGGATTGGCATTGATATTATTGAACTTTCCAGGATTCAGGAATTGCTAAATAGACAGGGGAAATTTGCGGAGAGGATTTTAACTGCCCGTGAAAAAGATTCGCTTGCAACCCTTTCCGAACGCCGCAAAGTAGAGTTTCTAGCAGGAAGATTTGCTGCAAAAGAGGCTTTTTCAAAAGCCTTTGGCACTGGAATTGGCAAGGAGTTATCCTTTTTGGATATTGAAATTGCCTCAGATTCATTTGGAAAGCCCATTATCGTTAAACCAGAGGTTAGTGCGCATTTATCTATTTCACACAGTCGTGATTATGCAGTTGCTCAAGTGGTAATCGAAGAATAAGGATATATTTTTTAAACAGCTTGGCAATCTCCTTATCATAAACCCAAAGGTTGTCTCATATATTCATAGGGAAATAGGAGAGACAAGGTCAGCTATGGGCATTCCCTGCCTTTCTCTTCTTAAAATCATATGAAATGAGACAAGAAGGGGTTGAAGGAATGAGGAAAAAGTTGTTGCTGCTCATGACGGGACTGATGGTCATCTTCATGCTTGCTGCCTGTGGCTCTAAATCGCAAGATGATGTGGTGAAGGAGTTAAATGGTAAACTCGGAGATCTGTCTGGTTATAAAGTAAATGCAAAGATGACACTGAAAATGGGTTCAGATTCTCAAGTTTATAACGTTGAAATCTGGCATAAAGATCCTACCTTTTATCGGGTAAATTTGAAAAATGCCGAAAAGGATCAAAGCCAAATGATATTGCGTAATGAACAAGGGGTATTTGTCTTAACGCCTGCGCTAAATAAGAGCTTCCGCTTCCAAAGCGATTGGCCGCAAAACAGCAGCCAAGCTTACTTGTATGAATCATTGATCAAGGATATTGTCGCAGATAAAAGTGCTAAATTCTCGACAACAAAGGATTACTACGTATTTGAAACGAAAACCCGTTATCAAAACAATAGTATGCTTCCATTCCAGGAAATTAAACTGAATAAAAAAGATTTATCACCAGCTGTTGTCAAAGTGATGGATCCTGATCGAAATGCCCTGGTAACAGTGGAGTTCTCCAAGGTGAAATTTAACGCCAGCTTCGACAAGGACGCTTTCGATATGAAGAAGAACATGACTCGCGCTCAGCTTCATTTACCGGCCATGGCAGAGGGCGGCGACAAGGCCTTTACGGTTAAGTATCCTACGGCTGAGTTGAAAGGAACAAAGTTAATTGGGGAAAAAGAAGTGAAGATCAAAAATGGAAAACGAGTTGTATTAACCTATGATGGCAAAAAGTCATTTACTCTAGTTCAGGAGAAAGTTACGGTTAAAGAAGCAACGGCTCCAACATACGTTGAAGGGGATATTGTTGATCTAGGATTGACCATCGGAGCAGTAACTGATCATTCCATCTCCTGGTCTCACGATGGCGTCGATTACATGATTGCCTCGAAAAACCTAACCAAAGAAGAGTTAATTGATGTTGCACAATCAGTTCAAGGCGATGCGGTGAAATAAACGCTTTACTACAGGCTCTTTCCTAGAGCCTGTTTTTTTATGGTAAAATATAATAATGTGATAACTCTTATAGGAAGTGGAATTATGGAAAGTCTTGATCATTTTTACCGAGATACCTGGGCTGAAGTGGATTTAGATCGTATAGAAGAGAATATAACCTCCGTGAAAAATCATCTCCCTAAAGAGGTCGAAATCATCGCGGTTGTGAAAGCCAATGCTTACGGACATGGGGATGCTAAGGTGGCTGAAACTGCCTTGGCCGCAGGGGCTGCTTATTTAGCTGTTGCTTTTATGGATGAAGCTATAGCCTTACGGAAAAAAGGCATTCAAGCTCCCATCCTGGTATTAGGTGCCTCGCGTCCTCAAGATGTGCATATGGCTGCAAAAAATCAAATCACTCTCACCGTTTTCCAAAAAGATTGGCTTGAGGAAGCCAAAAAACATTTGCAAGCTGGTGAGAAGCTAACCGTTCATATAAAGGTTGATACGGGCATGGGTAGACTTGGCATTCGCAGCAGCAAAGAGTTAAAAGAATTGGAGCAAATGATGGCGAATGAAGCAAGGTTCCTTTTTGAAGGAATCTATACCCACTTTGCGACAGCTGATGAACTGGATCAAACCTATTTTCAGCAGCAATTAGCTGCATTTGAAAACCTGCTGACGGAGTTAACGAAACGGCCGAAATATGTTCACTCCAGCAATAGTGCCGCTGCCATTCGTTTTCCGAAAGCTTACTTTAATGCAGTACGTCTTGGGATTGCGATGTACGGCTTAACGCCATCGCTTGAGATGGAAAAAGAAATTCCTTTTTCCTTAAAAGAGGCCTTTTCCTTAAAAGCGCGGCTTGTCCATGTGAAAAAGATGCTAAAAGGCGATAAAGTGAGTTATGGGGCAACGTATGAAACAGGGAAGGATGAATGGATTGGAACGATTCCCATTGGTTATGCTGACGGATGGATACGTAAGCTGTCCGGCCAAGAAGTGCTGGTGGATGGGAAGCGGGTGCCGATTGTCGGCAGAATATGTATGGATCAATGCATGATTCGCCTTCCTTATGAGGTTGCGGTTGGCAAAACAGTAACGTTGATCGGGTCAGACGGTAACCAAACGATATCAATCAATGATATTGCTGCCAAATTGGAGACGATCAATTATGAAATCCCTTGTATGGTAGCAGGGCGTGTTCCGCGGCTTTACAAAAAGGGCGGTAAAATTGTCGAGATAAAAAATTATTTGCTCGATGAATAACAGGGTTAAAAAAAGAAATTTTAACATATTTATGATATTGCGGTTGTTTGTGCATAAAAGAGGCTTTTATTGGCTTATAATACAGTAGAATTATATTTAGTCTATGAATTGGGCTCGTTTAGTGTTATTATAAAATATGGTACAGATAAAAAATGGTGTGTAGTGATGGTGGAGGTGTATGTTTGTGTCTGAAACTGGCGCAACTACGGAAATCTTAGTGAAGTTACCGCAACACTTATTAACTGAGTTAGATGGTTTCGTAAAGCAGGAAAATGTAAACCGAAGCGAGTTTATCTACCAGGCAACAAAAATGTATTTACGCGAACGTAAAAAGAGACAAATTCGCGAGTCCATGAGACGTGGATACATGGAAATGGCAAAGATTAATCTTCGAATTGCATCTGAAGCATTTCAAGCAGAATATGAGGCAGAACATACAGTTGAACGTCTTGTAAGCGGAGGATAAACCTTTGATTGTCAAGCGTGGTGACGTTTATTTCGCGGACCTATCCCCAGTTGTTGGTTCTGAACAAGGCGGCGTCCGTCCTGTACTTGTCATCCAAAACGACATCGGGAATCGGTTTAGTCCCACAGTGATTGTTGCAGCGATTACAGCTCAAATTCAAAAAGCGAAGCTCCCAACTCATGTAGAAATTGATGCGAAGCGCTACGGATTTGAACGGGATTCGGTCATTCTGTTAGAGCAAATTCGTACAATTGATAAGCAGCGGTTAACCGATAAAATTACCCATCTCGATGACGAAATGATGGAAAAAGTGGATGAAGCCTTGCAAGTCAGCTTAGGTCTCATCGAATTCTAGTTAAATGAACGCTCTTTTTAAAAGAGCGTTTTTTCATACATATTCTGCCCTTATAAATAAACTGCTTAGAAGCAAGCTTTCATGGCTTGCTTTTTTTTTATAAAAATTTAAGTGGGCCTAATAGTGCCCGGGAAGGAGAAAAAAGAAGGGAATCGGTCACTCTGAGTGGATCACAGTGCCTGAGAAAGAAAAAAAGAAAGGTAGCGGTCACTCATAAAGCCCGTGAGCAAGAAAAAAGAGAAGCGGCGGTCGATAAGAGCGGTTCA
>NZ_JBALPP010000009.1:52778-57305 GCF_036965425.1 Neobacillus drentensis
AGAGCGGTTCATAAAGCCCATAAGCAAGAGAAAAGAGATGAGACGGTCGATAAGAGTACTTTCAATTACCCGCGACCATGAAAAAGACGGTCATGAAAAAATGGGCAACACTCGTTTAATGAAACGACCCTGCTAATTTGATACAATAAGAAAAAAGATTGGAGGATTATTCTTGTGACTGAAACGATGGTAAAAGAAGATCAGTTGTTAGGGAAGATTGCCACTGAACTCGCTATTCCCTATAAGCAAGTTAAAAATGTTATCTCTCTATTAAATGAAGGAAATACAGTTCCATTTATTGCGCGCTACCGAAAAGAAATGACCGGCGCTCTTGATGAAGTACAAATCCGCAATATCCTAGAACGCTGGCAATACATACAAAACCTTGAACAAAGAAAAGAAGAAGTTATCCGTATCATCTCTGAACAGGGCAAATTAACGGATGAACTCCAGCAAAATATAACAAAGGCTGAAAAACTTCAAGAGGTAGAAGACTTGTATCGTCCATACAAACAAAAAAGACGAACCAAGGCCACTATTGCGAAAGAAAAAGGTCTCGAGCCATTGGCAGAATGGCTTCTAACCTTTTCGAACCAGAGTATCGAAGAGAAAGCAAAAGAATTTTTATCCGAGGAAAAAGAAGTCCGAACGATTGAAGAGGCTATCGCAGGTGCGAAAGACATCATCGCTGAAATGGTATCTGATGATGCGGAAGGCCGTAAATGGATTCGTAAAGAAACAACCAAATCCGGTACAGTTGCTTCTACGGTAAAAGAAGCAGAAAAGGACGAGAAAAACGTTTATGAAATGTACTATGAGTACGAAGAACCTGTAAACAAAATCGTTCCCCACCGAATTTTAGCTTTAAATCGCGGCGAAAAAGAGGACATTCTTCGAGTCTCTGTAAAAATGAATACTGACTTAATTCTTTCTTATCTATCTAAAAAATGGATCCATAAGACAAACTCATCTGCAGCGCCAATCGTGTTAGAAGCGGTAGAAGACAGCTACAAACGCTTAATTCAACCATCAATTGAGCGTGAAATCCGTTCTGAGTTAACAGAAAAAGCAGAGGAACAAGCGATTCATATTTTTTCTGAGAATCTGCGTAATTTATTGTTGCAGCCGCCATTGAAGGGAAAAGTCGTCATTGGTGTCGATCCGGCTTACCGGACAGGCTGTAAATTAGCCGTTGTCGATGAAACGGGTAAAGTGCTGAAAATTGATGTGATTTATCCACATCTTTCAGATTTTAAAGCAAAAGAAGCGCGAGAAAAATTTATTAACATCCTACGTGAATATAAGGTAGAAATGGCAGCAGTCGGGAACGGGACCGCATCAAGGGAAACAGAGCAGTTCGTCGCTGATATTTTAAAAGAAATGGATGAAGAAATCTTCTATTTGATTGTCAATGAAGCTGGCGCCAGCGTGTATTCCGCCTCTGATCTGGCAAGGGAAGAATTTCCGAATTTCCAGGTTGAAGAAAGAAGCGCGGTTTCCATAGCAAGACGTTTGCAGGATCCATTAGCTGAATTGGTAAAAATCGACCCGAAATCAGTCGGCGTAGGCCAATACCAGCATGATGTTTCACAAAAAAGACTTTCAGAATCTCTGCATTTTGTCGTAGAAACAGCGGTTAACCGGGTAGGCGTAAATGTAAATACCGCTTCATCCTCTCTTTTACAATATGTTGCGGGTTTAAACAAAACAGCCGCAAACAATATTGTCAAAATGCGAGAAGAGACAGGAAAATTCACTAGCAGGGTTCAGTTAAAGAAAGTGCCCCGCCTTGGTGCGAAAACCTATGAACAGGCTATTGGTTTCCTGCGGGTATTAGATGGGAAACAGCCGTTAGACCGGACAGGAATTCATCCAGAAAACTATGATGAAGTAAAAAAACTATTAGCAAAACTGGGCTTTACTACGGACTCTTTAGGTTCCGAAGAGTTAAAAGCTGCATTAAGCGGTCTTGACCTAAAGTCTGTTTCTGAAGAATTGGCGATTGGTGAATTAACGTTAAAAGATATCGTTGATGCTTTGGTGAGACCTGAGAGAGACCCGCGCGATGACTTGCCTCGTCCACTCTTGAAAAAAGATGTATTAAAACTAGAGGACTTGAAAGCCGGTATGGAGTTGCAAGGCACCGTACGGAATGTTGTTGATTTCGGGGCATTTGTCGATATTGGCGTTAAACAAGACGGTCTTGTTCATATTTCAAAACTGAGCAACCGATTTATAAAACATCCATTAGATATTGTATCTGTTGGCGATGTGGTTACAGTTTGGGTAGATTCCGTTGATATGAAAAAAGGCCGGGTTGCCCTAACCATGCTGCAGCCATCTTAATTCAAGAGAAAACACTGCTTTTAAGAGCAGTGTTTTTTTCTGTAAAAAAACCAGCACTGGTTTAACATCTTGATCTGGTAGCGGTTCTTTTCATAGAAAGCTCTTTTCATTTGGTTTTGAAACCAAGTCGGCATAATTAAAACCTCCCGAAAAGCATTCTTCAATAAAGGTATAAACAATATATGCTATAATAGGTTGTCACGTTCGAAAAGAAAGGGAGGGGAGTTTAAATGGATGATTCAAGTCTTCAGTTATTGGTAGAAAAAATATCATTTGAATCATTTGGAAAAACATTTAAACATCGTGCTTCCTTTAATCAAAGGTTAAAATCAACCGGCGGCAGATATCTTTTAAACACACATAATATTGAAATCAATAAAAAGTATTTAGACCAGCTGGGGGAAAAAGAATTAATCGGGATTATTAAACACGAACTATGCCATTACCATCTTCATCTTGAAGGAAAAGGATATCAGCACCGCGATCAAGACTTTAAAGTTCTTCTAAAAAAGGTTGGGGCACCCCGGTTTTGCAATCAACTCCCAGAACGGAAAGTAAAGCGTACTCTGAAAAAAATACTTGTCTATCAATGCACGAAATGCAGGCAATCCTATCAAAGAAAAAGAACCATTAATACAAACAGATATGTGTGCGGAAAATGCAAAGGGAAATTGGCGAAGATCCAAGAGTTGATATTTGAGTAACATAAGATTTGAAAAAAATCTTATTGAAAAATCATATTGACTTTATGTTAGTTCGTCATTATAATGTAAAGAGTCGACAGGGCAATCGCCTAACGGTGTCGGCAAAGTTAAAATATTCCGCAGTAGCTCAGTGGTAGAGCTATCGGCTGTTAACCGATCGGTCGTAGGTTCGAGTCCTACCTGCGGAGCCATATTGGGGAAGTACTCAAGAGGCTGAAGAGGCGCCCCTGCTAAGGGTGTAGGTCGGGTAACCGGCGCGAGGGTTCAAATCCCTCCTTCTCCGCCATAAATTTTTGGCCCCTTGGTCAAGCGGTTAAGACACCGCCCTTTCACGGCGGTAACACGGGTTCGAATCCCGTAGGGGTCATCAGAAATGGAGAATGAGCTGAAGCTCATTTTCTATTTCTTAATTAATTGGTCTGGTAGTTCAGTTGGTTAGAATGCCTGCCTGTCACGCAGGAGGTCGCGGGTTCGAGTCCCGTCCAGACCGCCATTTAATTTTTTCTTATTTTTGGGCTATAGCCAAGCGGTAAGGCAACGGACTTTGACTCCGTCATGCGTTGGTTCGAATCCAGCTAGCCCAGCCATTTCTTTTATTGAGCCATTAGCTCATGAACATGAAATGAGCCATTAGCTCAGTCGGTAGAGCATCTGACTTTTAATCAGAGGGTCGAAGGTTCGAGTCCTTCATGGCTCACCTTTAGACAACATTATGCGGGTGTGGCGGAATTGGCAGACGCACCAGACTTAGGATCTGGCGCCGCAAGGCGTGGGGGTTCGACTCCCTTCACCCGCACCATTTATTTCCTCTTGAAAAGCAATTGATCATGTGATATGATTATTTTTGTCGCTGATTTAATGCGGTCGTGGCGGAATGGCAGACGCGCTAGGTTGAGGGCCTAGTGGGGGCAACCCCGTGGAGGTTCAAGTCCTCTCGGCCGCACCAAAAAAAGATTTGACAAACCGAATCATGTGTGATAAACTTTAAAAGTTGGTTTTAACAAGATGCGCCCGTAGCTCAATTGGATAGAGCGTCTGACTACGGATCAGAAGGTTATGGGTTCGACTCCTTTCGGGCGCGCCATTATTACGGGAAGTAGCTCAGCTTGGTAGAGCACTTGGTTTGGGACCAAGGGGTCGCAGGTTCGAATCCTGTCTTCCCGACCATTCGAAAATTTATATGCGGGTGTAGTTTAGTGGTAAAACCTCAGCCTTCCAAGCTGATGTTGTGAGTTCGATTCTCATCACCCGCTCCAAATTACCTTATATAATTGTTCTTTGAAAACTAAACAAACAAAAACGTCAACAAACAATAATATTCGTTTCTTTTTGAAACGAGCCAACGTTTTATTTTATGAGCTAATCAACTTTCTTGGAGAGTTTGATCCTGGCTCAGGACGAACGCTGGCGGCGTGCCTAATACATGCAAGTCGAGCGAATCACTAGGAGCTTGCTCCTGGTGGTTAGCGGCGGACGG
>NZ_JBALPP010000010.1:0-66130 GCF_036965425.1 Neobacillus drentensis
TTTGTCTACACTCTGAGAGGTGTACTGAGTACACCTCTAACATTTTTTGTTTTATTTAAATTTTAAAGAATTCTTGCTTGTTTAACTTGAACAGGGCCCATTCCACGTGGAATTTCAATGTTCTCGCGTGTTTCAGCATTTAACGCTTCAGCAATATAATCCGCTGCAATATTTGGATTTAAATCACCGCAAGTATATACATCAATGCTTGCATAGCCGTGCTCAGGGAAGCTGTGAATGGTTAGATGTGATTCAGAAATAATGACTACCCCGCTGACACCCTGTGGAGCGAATTTATGAAAAGCTACTTCGCGAATTTCTGCACCTGACTTAAGAGCCGCTTCTACAAAGGTTTGTTCAATAAAATCAATATTATTTAGTTTTTCAAAGTCGCATCCCCATAATTCAGAGATTACGTGACGTCCCATTGTTTCCATATTCAATTCCCCCTCTAACCTTTTTCAGATCCGTTCTTGAAATTCTGTTATTGACGGTACAGAACAATTACCACGGGGGAAAGTTAGTCCAGAGAGGTCCTAACCCTTTAAGTAATTATTCACTCCCAATTTCAAGAAGTTCACGATGACTAGTATACTTTGTTTATATTTTTTTTGCAACCTATCAAAATGAAATTTTTGCAAGTATTAAATAATTCCATGTAATGATTTTCAAATTAGGTAAAATCACAACAAAAAAAGCTGTCAGTCGACAGCTTTTTTACCCAACCTTAACCTTTGGCATATTAGCAATTTCCTCTGCAACATATAATGTAAGATCGATTACCCGTGAAGAATAGCCCCATTCATTATCATACCAAGCAAGTACTTTTACTTTTCTTGTTCCCATTACCATGGTGGAAAGACCATCAATGATAGCGGAATGTTCGTTTGTATTAAAATCCACGGATACCAGCGGTTCCATTGTCAAATCTAAAATGCCTTTTAATGCATCATCAGCTGCTTCAGTAAACGCTCTATTTATATCATCAACAGTTACATCTTGTTTCAAATCAACTACTAAGTCCACTAATGACACATTTGGTGTTGGAACTCTTAGTGCCATTCCATGCAATTTCCCCTTTAACTGAGGCAACACTAGGGATAAAGCCTTCGCAGCTCCCGTTGTAGTTGGAATGATAGATTGTCCACATCCACGGGCTCTTCTTAGATCTTTATGCGGGTTATCAATATTATTTTGATCATTTGTATAGGCATGAATGGTTGTCATCAAACCGCTTTCAATTCCAAATTTATCATCTAATACCTTTGCAACAGGTGCAAGGCAGTTTGTTGTACAAGACGCATTTGAAATAATATCATGTTGTGTGATGTCGAGCATTTCATCATTAACACCCATAACAATCGTTACATCTTCATTTTTACCTGGTGCAGTTAAGATTACTTTTTTGGCTCCTGCTTGTAGATGAAGCGCAGCCTTTTCTCTATCATTAAATTTCCCTGTAGCTTCAATAACAATATCAATCCCTAGTTCTCTCCAAGGAAGTTCTTCAGGATTACGGTTACTTAACAGTTTAATTCTTTTTCCATTCACAATTAGTTCATTATCTAAAGAAATGACGTCTCCTTGGAAAGGCCCATGGTTTGTATCATATTTCAATAAATGAGCTAATGTTTCGGCCGGATAGCTTGCATTGATTGCTACAATATCAAGTTTATTTTCAAGAATCGCTTTTCTAAAAACCATCCTTCCGATTCTCCCAAATCCATTAATTGCTACTCTTGCCTTCATTGTATGACCCCTTCCACATTAATGTTATACTTTTTAGTTACCTTGATGTAATTAGTATAACATATTTAAACTTAATTGTGATGAATAAAAAGCGGATTTTTTAATGTTTTATTATTCTGACTCTTTAGGCAAAAAAAATAAGAAGGATCGGCTCCTTCTTAATCTATTTCTGCTTGATTCCCCAGCTCGATAATATTTCAATGAGCTGTTTTTTTGAATCTGCAATTGATCCATTATTGTCAATTACGGCATCGGCTAATTTGACTTTATCAGAGAGTGGCATTTGCGAATGAATTCTTGCTTCCGCATCCTCTATTGAAAGATTATTTCTCTCGATTAATCGATTTAATTGAGTTTGTTGGTCTACATAAACGAGGATGGTTTTCTCCACCAAATAAGTTTGCTTGCTTTCAAATAATAATGGAATATCTAGAACCACAACTTGTTCCTTACGATTTTTAGCATCTTCAACTTTTGAGTTCATTCTTTTCCGTACTTCCGGATGAACAATTTGATTTAATTGATTTCTTTTTTCAGCTTGGTGAAAAATAATTGAGCCCAATTTCGGCCTATCGATTTCACCATCCTCAAGTAAAATCTCCTTACCAAATTCTTCAACAATTTGATTGTAAGCAGATTCTCCCTTCATGACAGCGAGGCGTGCTTCAACGTCTGCATCGACAACTGTAATATCCATTTCCTTGAACATATTTGATACGGTACTTTTTCCACTGGCAATTCCGCCTGTTAAACCGATAATTAGTGACATGCTCTTATCCTTTCTCGTTTCTTATAATTTCCATATTCCAATTATAATTAATAAGATACCAGGAATGAATGTAAACTTTTGAATCCATTCAAATTTATGAAAAAAGGTTCCGCTTTTTATCCCAAATAGAACAAAGAGGGAACTCATTGTCGCTACGGTAAAGGATAAAATTAACGGAGAGAAACCAAGCATCGCTGCCCCAATTCCTGCTCCAAAAGAGTCAAGTGACAGGGCTAAACCAAGCATTAACGCTTCTATTCCAGTAATGGTACCGGATTGGTCAAAGTCGGCTGACATTGGTTTTTTCAAAATATTAATGGCTATTCCTAGTGAGCGTATTTCAAAATTCACTATAGTTTTTTCATGTTTAAGGACTTCTTTTTCTTTCTCAGGCCGGAAATATTGATAGAGCACCCCAGCGCCAAGAGCAATCAGAATGAAGCCTCCCAGGCTTGCGGTGATCTTCGGGGACAAAACCCTTTCAAGACCATGTCCGATTGTTATGGCAATTAATAAAGAAACCGCCGAACATGTTGCAATAATAAGAATTGATTTTAACGGCATTACCATTTTCCTCAGTCCATAGGTAAAACCTACACTAAAGCTGTCAAGGCTGAGGGCAAATGCCAGAATAAGAAGTGAGAACAACTGAACCATGACGTCTAGGACTCCTTCCTCCAAAATCACTAAGATAGTATATGGCAGGAGCCTATCCGATGTTATTCAATTATCCTCCACTCTTACAAACTTAAAGTTTTTGACAGCTTGGGCAAAAGTGGGTGCCTCTGCCTCCTACCGTTGTTTTTTCTAGGGGTGTCCCGCAACGTTTACATTCTTCGCCCTTTCGTCCGTATGCATATAGTTCGAGCTGAAACATACCAATTTCACCTTGAGAATTCACATACGATCGGATGGTGCTGCCGCCCTTTTTGACCGCCTCACTTAAGGTCCCGACAATTTCACGGTGAAGAATGGATATTTCTTTCTTGTTTAGTGTGTTGGCAATCCTTTCAGGATGGATCCCTGAACGAAAAAGGGCTTCATCCACATAGATATTTCCAAGGCCAACAAAGAGCTTCTGATCTAATAAAGCCGGTTTTATTTTACGGTTCGTTTTTTTCAATTTCTCAGCTAAATACTCTTCTGTAAACTCCTTGGAAAAGGGTTCAGGACCCAGTTCAATTAACGGCGGCTTGAGGAATTCCTCGCCTTTTTTATAAAGATGCATCGTTCCAAATTTGCGGACATCGCGGTACCTTAATTCAGTCCCATCTGTAAAATGAAAAATTACATGTGTATGCTTATCAAAAGGCTCGTCTTTAGGGTGTAGACCATATTTTCCTTCCATCCGTAAATGAGATACCATGGCGAATTGGTTCGTATACAGAATTAAAAATTTCCCTCGTCTGCCGACATCCAAAATCGTTTCACCTTTTAGAGCATCGGTAAACTGCTCCACTTCGACAGGATTCTTTATGATTTTGGGCCAGAAAACTGAAATGCTTTCGATTGTTTTATGGAGTACTAGTTTTTTTAAGGTTTTCCTGACTGTTTCTACTTCTGGAAGCTCTGGCACTTCGTTTGCCCCCTTTTTATTTCGCGTCAAACCAAGTTGGACCATAAGCATAATCGACTTTTAATGGTACTTTTAATTCGAGCGCATTTTCCATAACTAGCGGCACTAAACTTTTTAGAATTTCTATTTCCTCTTCAGGAGCCTCAAAAATTAATTCATCGTGCACCTGAAGTAATAGACGGGTTTTTAAGCCTTTATCCTTTAAGGCTTCTGCCATATCAATCATTGCTTTTTTAATAATATCTGCAGCAGTTCCCTGGATTGGTGTATTCATCGCTGTTCTCTCTGCAAAACTTCTAAGATTAAAATTACGGGCTGTTATTTCAGGAAGGTATCTTCTTCTATGCAACAATGTGGTAACATACCCCTTCTGTCTTGCTGAATGGATAATGTCATCCATGTATTCCTTTACACCAGGATAGGTTTCAAGGTAGCGCTCAATAAATTCTCCCGCTTCCTTCCTTGTGATTCCTAACGATTGAGACAAACCGTAATCGCTTATTCCATAGACAATACCAAAGTTCACTGCCTTTGCCTGCCGTCGCATATTTGAGGTTACCTCATCTTTGCCGACATGGAAGACCTCCATCGCTGTTTTAGTATGGATATCCAGGTCTTCTTTAAAGGCTTGTATCAGTTTTTCATCACCAGCAATATCAGCCAAAACACGGAGCTCAATTTGTGAATAATCGGCCGCAAAAATAACCCAGCCTGGTTCAGACGGAACAAACGCCTGTCGAATCCTGCGGCCCTCTTCAAGTCGGATTGGAATATTTTGCAGATTAGGATCGATCGAGCTTAATCGACCAGTTGCTGTTAACGTTTGTTGATATCGTGTATGTACCTTTTCAGTATTTGGATTAATAAATTTAAGCAGCCCTTCGATATAGGTTGACTGAAGCTTTCCTAATTGCCTGTAAAGCAAGATATGCTCAATAATTTCATGGTCCCCTGCTAATTTTTCTAAGACATCTGCGGATGTAGAATAGCCCGTTTTCGTTTTCTTAAATGAATAGAGACCTAGCTTTTCAAATAAAATTACACCTAGCTGTTTGGTTGAATTGATATTAAATTTTTCACCGGCTAATTCACAAATTTTCTCCTCAATATCAATTAACCGTTCATTTAGTTCCCTGCCCATCGTTTCAAGTCGCTCCCGCTCTACTTTGATACCGCAAGATTCCATATCCGCTAAAATAAGCGATAATGGCATTTCAAGCTCTGTAAACAATTCAAACTGTTCATTGCTTCTTAATTCATCTTCCAATTTTTCCTTCAAATCGGACATAGCCAGGCTTTTGCGAACAAGATGTTCCGCAAGCTTGACTGCTTCCGGAACTTTACGTTTTGCCCCTTTCCCATAAAACGATTCATCTGATTGGATATTATGTAAGTCATACCGTTTCGCAATCGCGGCAAGATCTTCGATGTTTTCAGAAGGATTTATGATATAGGAAGCCATCAAAATATCAAAATCGGCTCCTTTTAAATGGATGTCATGCCTCCTTAATGAAACCTCGGAACGTTTGACATCATAAACCGTTTTTTTCTTGCTTTCATCCTCAGCCCAATTTTTAAAAGCTTCCGAATGCAGGGCTAATTCCGTTGGCAAGTAAAATTGTCCATTTTTATTAACGATGGAAAAACCGATTATATCTGCATAATGATAATTATCATCAAGCATTTCAACGTAAAAATAATTGTTGTCTGCAAAAATCTCAGGGGTTATTTCCGACGGGATATTGACTTCAACATCCTCCAGCTCCTTCTCTTCGGTTACGGTTGTATCCTCACCAAGTTTGTCCAGTAATGAATTAAAACCTAATTCTTTAAAGAAAGGTACTAGTTTTTCACGAATAAAACCTTCGTATTGGATGCTTTCTAGATCTATTTCTACAGGTGCCTGTCTTTCAATCGTCGCAAGTTCTTTACTCATCAAGGCCTGGTCTTTAAATTCCTCGAGCTTTTCCTTCAATTTGTTCCCGCTGACTTGGTCGATCGAGTTTAACAAATTTTCTAAGGTTGTAAATTCCTTAAGCAGCTTTATCGCGGTCTTTTCTCCAACCCCCGGAACACCAGGAATATTATCGGAGGTATCACCCATTAATCCCTTCATATCAATAATTTGCTCTGGAATCAGTCCATATTTTTCTGCAACGTGGTCCGGAGTATATTCTTCAATATCGGTAATCCCTTTTCGTGTGATTCCAACAGTAGTATGAGCGGAGGAAAGCTGTGTTAAATCCTTGTCCCCTGAAATAACCTTCACTTCATAGCCATCTTTTTCCGCTGACAACGAAAGCGTTCCAATTATATCGTCCGCCTCATAATTTTCCAGTTCGTACCTCGAAATTCCATAGGCATCGAGTAATTCACGAATGAACGGAAATTGTTCCGATAATTCAGGCGGGGTTTTTTGTCTTCCGCCTTTATATTCTCCAAAGGTTTTATGGCGAAAGGTCGTTTTACCGGCATCAAAAGCAACAAGCATATGTGTCGGCTTTTCATCTTCGAGTATTTTCATAAGCATCATCGTAAAGCCGTATACCGCATTGGTGTGAATCCCCTTGTCATTATTAAGCAGCGGCAGTGCAAAAAAAGCACGATAGGCAATACTATTGCCGTCAATCAGCACAAGCTTTTTCTTCTCCAACAATTTCACCCTCTATTATTTTTTAAGTTCAATGATAAATTCGCTTCCTTCACCAAGCTCACTTCTAACACTGATTTGACCATGATGAGCTTCGATTAAATGTTTAACAATGGCAAGTCCTAGACCCGTTCCGCCCGAATTTCTGCTCCTAGCACGGTCGACCCGATAAAAGCGCTCAAAAATACGGGGAATTTCTTCTTTTTTAATTCCAACACCTGAGTCCCTCACATGTATTCGAACATTTTCACCTTGCTCAAGCAGAATAACTTTTACCTCTCCTCCAGCCGGTGTGTATGTAATGGCATTGGCAATTAAATTGATAAATACCTGTTTTAGTCTATCGATATCCCCTTTTAAGAATACTTGCTGCTGTTTACTTATAAGTTCCAGGTGAATTCCCTTTGTTCGTGCCTTTCCATTAAGGAGTGCAATAACTTCTTCAAGTAATGTATGTAAATCTAAATCCTGAATGGCCAATTGAAAGCCCTGCTGCTCTATTTTTGAAAGATCTAATAATTCCTGAATGAGCGTTTGCAGCCGGTCACTTTCTTTTAAAATAATAGAAAGGAAGGCTTCCAAAGTCTCTTTATTGTTCATCGCTCCATCAAGGAGTGTTTCCGCAAATCCTTTTATAGAAGTAACAGGAGTTTTTAATTCGTGGGAAACATTCGCCACAAAATCCTTTCGCATTTGCTCGAGCTTTTTCAGTTCGGTAATATCATGAAAAACGAGCAAAACCCCTTTCCAAACATTGTTACTTCCAATAATCGGCACACCATATACGACAAAATACTTTCGTTCAATAAATAAAGGAATTAATATTTGTTTATTAACCTTTTTCTCAGTTCGAAATACTTCTGCAATTAAACCACTAATTTCTTCTTCTTCTATGACTTCATAATAAAGTTTATTTAAGTAATCAGACGGGCTGACTTGGAAAATATCAATAAAGCCTTTATTGATTAAATTGATGTACCCGCGGCTATCAATAAAAACTAGACCGGCACCCATATTTTCAATCAATGCCTTCAAACGATCATGCTGCATTTCTTGTGTTTTCACAAGCTCTTGGAGGTTTTGAGCCAGCCTATTTATCGCTGAGCCCAGCATACCGGTTTCATCGAGCCGATCGACTCTTGTTCTCGCCCGGTAATTTCCTTTTGTCAGCTCAATCGCAACGTGGGTCGCTTCGACAATTGGCTTTGTATACCTCGACGTTATTCTTAATCCAAGAATGATGATGACAATTAAAGCAAGCCCCAGAAATAAAGAGATGCTCCACCAAATGACTATTTTTGAGTGATCATCTAGTGAGTCTAATAAATAACTTTTAAATAACTGACCAAGCAATAATCCTATACCAACTAATACAAAAATAATTAAGGTGATTAGAGCAATGATCATTCTGGACCGAAATTTCATCATTCTCCTTTTGGCTCCTCCAGTTTATAGCCAAGGCCGCGAATGGTTTTAATATAGGCTGGCTTTTTTGTGTCTTCCTCAATTTTTTCCCTTAAATGTGAGATATGGACATCCACGATTCTAGTATCGCCAGCAAAGTCATAATTCCAAACAGCACTAAGTAATTGATCACGGGTTAATACTCGTCCCTTATTTTGTGCGAGATACAGGAGCAGTTCAAATTCTTTTAAAGTTAACTCAATAAGATTCTCTTTAAAGTAGGCCTCATATTTTTCTGGATGAATCAATAAATTTCCAATCAAAATTTGTGATTCCTCTTTACCGCTTTCTTCAGAAGTATCTTGTTGAACCTGCGTTCTTCTTAAGATGGCTTTTACTCTTGCTATCACTTCTCTTGGGCTGAATGGTTTGACCATGTAATCATCTGCACCAAGCTCGAGGCCCAATATTTTATCGAGTTCATCATCTTTGGCAGTCAGCATTAAGATAGGCGTCATGATTTTTTCCTGGCGAAGCTGTTTACATACCTCCATCCCATCCAGCTTTGGAAGCATTAAATCGAGAACGATAATATCTGGCGACTCAATTTCAGCTAATTGTTTTCCTTTTTCCCCATCCATCGCTGTAATAACTTCAAACCCAGCCTGCTCCAAATTATATTGAAGCAGGGTGACTATTGACTGTTCATCATCGACTACAAGTATTTTATTTTTCATCATATCCCCCGCCTATATAAGTTAACTTCATTATAATAATAATTTATGCGTATTATCTAGTTTTACGGGCTGAACTAAATTAGTATGGCTGACGCAAAAAAAATCGTTAAAAACCTAGGTCTGGTCTTTGGTTAAAGATTTTAATTGTGATTATCTTTACAAAAACTTAACAAAGCCTAATTTGTCGATAAAGGAAAAATTAGGCTTCTTTTAATTATTATGTTATTAATGAAAAGCTAATTTGACCCACTTGTCCCATAATCCTTTACGGTTAGATTTACATTGTACTTGATAGGAATCTTACTAAAAGTATGATCCCAATCTTTTTTAACCTTCTCCCAAACTCGTGGATATTCAATTCTCAATCTGTTTCCAAACCCTGCTATGTCAACCTGATAGTTTTGTTGGGTTTTGACTAATATATTTTTAACTAAACGCTCCACTTCTTTTTCAGTCGATTTTTCCGCTTTTTTTAAAAATTCATTTTCAAAGGGTTGGCCTGAAGGAACCCAATGCTCGGCAATACTTCCTTCAGATTCGATCTTTACATCAAATGAAATGTTATTGTTTACAACCCGAGGCTGAATTTTACTTTTCATTGATTTAATCTCGTAAATAATCGGCTGACCGGTCTCTTTATCAAAGCTCTTCACAACCCCGCCTTTTCCTTTACCAGTTAGCCATACTATGCCTTCTAATTCTTTTTCATTCAAAAATCCGAGCAGTTTTTTGGTCTTACCTTTTATTACCGCCGCTCCTGCAAATTTGACTTCACTCTTCTCTGAGACCACAGTCTGTACAAGAAAACTGGATCCAGAATGCAACTTACCCATTACTTTAGCCAATGATAAGGGAGGCAAAATCTTCGTGGTTCTTTCTTGACTTTTTGTAATCTGAAAAAGGTGAAAGGCTGGAATAACGGTGGTTTCTTGCGATTCCAAAGTTTTTTTAGCGTTGTTCTTTGCGATAAGTATTAGACCGCTTAACCGCATCTCTTGTTCTCTAAGAAAAAAATCCAAAATCTGTTGCAGATTCAAAGTACGTGTAAGATCCTCTCCAATGACAATCACTTTTGAATGTTGAGCAAATGCACGTTTATCAATTTTCAATATCATTTTACGTAATATAGGAAGAATGGAATCTCCTGTTTCCGATACATTTTTGAAAGATTTTTGCTGCGGGGCACCTGTTTTTTTTCCACTCTCCGTTGTCTGGGAAGTTATTAATTGGTTTGTTATCGTAATCATCACTCTATTAGGATACCTATCCTCCTGTCCCTCTATTTCTTCACTTAAGTCTGTCTTTTTTTCTAAATCCAGTGCTGTACCTGCAACAAGACCCAATTCTTCAATTTCTTTACTACTCCAGCATCCCGAAAGCGGCAGCAGGAGCAGAAGGACTAGGGAACATTTAAGAAGCCGAAAAAAATTTCTTCGTTTCATGTTTTCCCACCCTTTATTTTCGAAATTACCAATAATAGCAACGGCAATACACCAAATAACACCAAAGCAGCATTTCCAATTAAGTCTCCAAATTTAAAAAGGTCGTTTATATTTTTAGGAATTAAAGCTATGACATAAATAATGAATAATAAACCATACAAAATTGGATTCATCTTCATTTTAAAAATTTGGGACAAACCCAGGGAAGCAGCATAATACGTGATCGTAAAGGTGGAAAATATTTGCATAATCCAAATAACTAGTAACATTGATTCAAAGCGTTCAAAAATCAATCCTTGGATTTCAAAGCTCCTTATGAGGTCAAGGGTGGGCCATGTTCTCAAAACCACTCCATCAATTGATAAAGCTCCGATGACCATAATAACGGTTATGATGTAAAAAATCATAGGAATACCAATTCCAACGAGAATAACCTTGGTGGCTTTATGCGGTTTTTGCATAAATGCTGTTAGGAGCAACATAATTTCCGGTCCTAAAAATGCTAGAACCGTTGTTTTAATACCTTTTAACACCGGAAATAGCCCTAACCCTAAGACAGGACGTAAATTATCTATCTCAAATATTTCGAATCCCATAAAGGTTACAAGCAAAAAGATAACTACTGTGATTGGAAAAATGATTTCAAACAGACGGGCAATCGGGTTTATACCGTCCAAAACCAAATAGAGTCCCACCCACATAAACGGCATGATGATGGCCCAGATCGGGGTGCCTTCCAGCAAAAAAAAACCGGTTACCTCAGCCAGCGTTCTAACTTCATAGGCGGCAAGGGTAAAGAAGTAACCTACTATTAGCAAGCTGAGCAGGCCTCCTAACCATTTTCCCACCAACACTTGACTGTATTGATAGATGGTCTTTTCAGGAAATTGCTGGCTTAATTTGACCATGATTATACCTGCAATTATTGCGATCAAACCGCCAATGATGACTGACAACCAGACATCAGGTGTTTTCACCTTTTCTACAGAAGTTCGTGGAAGGGTGAGGATTCCAGCTGCAAGAATATAATTGATCAGGACAATTACTGCTTGAGGCGTTGTAATACGGTCCTTATGACTTACTTTCATCGCTGGTTCATCCCCTTTTTTAAAGTCAGCTACCCTTTACGAATGGAATCTTTTGTGTCTAGCATTTTCGGACGGCGTTTCATCATAAATAGCGGCATTCTTAAGATAAAATCTTTCCAGTCACTTATTCGATAAGGAACGGCTGGACTGACATATGGTACTCCAAAGCTTTTCAATTTCACCAAGTGACTGCAAAGTATGAGGAAAAACAAAATAATTCCATACAAACCAAACATTGCAGCACAGAACATCGCCACAAAACGAAGAATTCTTAACGTGATCCCGGCACTATATTGTGGGATTGCAAAGGAGGAGATGGCGGTTAAGGACACCACAATTACCATAATGGGACTTATAATCCCAGCTTGTACTGCTGCTTCCCCAATGATTAATCCCCCGACAATCCCCATTGCAGGTCCAATCGGTTTTGGCAAGCGGAGACCTGCTTCCCGCAATATTTCAATCGATATTTCCATAATTAGTGCCTCTATCAACGCTGGAAAAGGGACGCCTTCCCTTGATGAAATAATAGACAATGCTAACTTGGTCGGTATTAATCCTGGATGAAACGAGATGAAAGCAATATACATCGAAGGTGCAAAAAGAGATAAAAAGGCAGCTAAAAAGCGTAAGAGGCGGATTAGTGAGCCAGGAATCCAGCGTTCATAATAGTCCTCTGGTGATTGTAGCAGCATGCTAAAGGTTACTGGGACAATCAAAGCAAAAGGTGATCCATCTAATAAAATTGCGATTCTCCCTTCCATCAAAGCACTGAAAACCCTGTCTGGACGCTCCGTATTCTGTACCTGAGGAAATGGGCTGAGGTAATTATCCTCGATTAACTGCTCCACATAGCCTGATTCAGGCAGATCATCGATATTAATTGTCTTAATTCTTTTTATAACCTCGTCCACCAATGCTGGGTCTGCAATGTCATTTATAAAAGCAATAACAAGTTCCTTTTTAGATCTTTCACCAACTTGAATTTGAATAATAGATAAATTGTGATTACATCCTTGCTGTCGTAAAATGGCCGTATTATCGCTTAACGTTTCTGTAAACCCAATCCTTGGTCCTCGAACTAAAGCCTCTGAAACAGGTTCTTCGATATTGCGCGCTTTTTCTTTTGTCGTGCCGAGAATGATGATTTCCCGTATGCCATCGACTAAAAGTGCTGTATTACCTGTTAATATTTTAGATACCGTATCATGCAAATTATTAACTTCTGTTAAGTCACTAATAGAAAGAGCTTGATTAGTAATAAATTCTTTTAGACTGACTTCACGGTGTTCATGTCTTTCTGAAAAATTGACCATAAGTGATTTTAAAATGTATTTATTGATGAGCTCTTTGTCTGTTAGCCCATAAAGGAAAATAATGGCCGCTCGAATTCCTGTGTTTCCTAAATAAAACTCGCGAAATCCCACATCAGAGTTATGACCGAGTTCTTTCCTGATTTGGTCTAAATCAATAGTGATATTACCTGAAAATGGAACTGCAGCAGTCTCGGGCTGCTTTTCAATTTGCCTGGTCTGTTGTTGCTGTTTGGACAGCTTTATCTCGATCTTCCGTCGTTTCAATTTAATACCTCTCCTTAGAAGAACGTATCCATCTAAACAATCGTGAAGTTGTAAATGGGATAAGGAAGGTAATGAAGGCTTGAATAAAAACTTTCCAGTCAGGAAGATAATCGACTAAAGCTTTCCACATACTCACCATTTCCTTCCATGATTTGTTTTTATCTTTCCTATTATTTGAGAAAATAATCCAAGTAGAAAAGTTAACAAATTAGTCGTTTTTGTCGCTCGGTCGCAGATATATTTTTTTGTAAAATTAAGGTTGAAACTAGAAAGGAAGTGGATTGTGGCTTTTAAATCTCGCATTGAATCAAAGGAGTTAAAAATATTAAGAATTTTAAACACACGAATGGAATTAACCGCAGATGAAAAAAAGCACTATTTCAACCTTAAGAAAGGCTATGAAGGGGAAGTTCAGTTTGATTTATTAACAGAGCAGCTCCAGAATGAATGCTATATTTTAAATGATTTGCTGCTTAAGGCAGGTAATACTAGTTTCCAAAATGATACAGTAATGCTTTTTCAAGAAACACTCCATCTATTTGTGGTAAAAAATTATGAATACGATCTTATTTTCAAAACTAACAGGTTGGAATCATTTTCTGGGAAGGAATATCAGAATCCACTAGATCAGCTGAATAAGAATACTTTACTGCTTCGTCAATTACTCCAAAATATGGGATATAATATCCCCATTAAGGGCTACGTTGTATTTATCAACCCCGAGTTCACCTTATATCAATCACCTCCTAACGAGCCTATTATTCATCCAACACAATTAAAAAAGTTCATGAAAAAATTAAATTCCCAGCCGTCAAAACTATCTAACAAGCATAAAATGCTGGCGGAGAAACTGGTTTCTTTGCATCAGGTTGAATCCCCGTATACAGTGCTGCCCGCATATTCTTTTGAAAAAATGCGGAAGGGGCTTACTTGTGGAATTTGCAATTCATTTAAGGTTTCAATTTCAGTTTCAGGCGGGAAAATGGCCTGTCATGATTGTGGATCCGAGGAAGAGGTTGAAACTGCGATTTTACGGTTTGTCGAGGAAATAAAACTTTTGTTTCCGGTTAAAAGAATTACAACGAATTGTGTTTTTGAGTGGTGTGGGGGAGGAGTTTCAAAGAAGGTAATTAGGCGAATACTCAAGAGGAATTTTAAGGCTTTGGGTGAGAAAAAAGATCGTTACTTTGAGTAAATATAAAATTTTTTGATAAAGTTGTGATTGTTAAGCTGTAATTATTGTACATTCATTGCCCGTAAGATCTCTTTCTAAAGGGATACGGGCAATGAACTGCTTTTTTCATTTACCTTGTGGAACTCTTTTCACCGGTTGCGGGCAATGAACTCCTCTTTCATTTACCGTGAAGACCCTTTTTCACCGGTCGCGGGCAATGAATTGCTCTTTCATTTCCCTTGACGACCCTTTTTCACCAGTTGCGGGCAATGAATATATAACAAGTAATTATTTCTTAAAAATTATCCAACGCCGTCCCATGAATTTCCTGCAACCGATGTGGTGGGCATACTTTCACCGTGCCATTTATGACGGTTTCATTTTTTTCGTTGACAGCTGCCACCTGAATTAAAACAGTATGGTCATCACTGTCCACATTAATAATCTCGAATAAAAACTCGACGGTTCCGTAATGATAAACAGGCTTTGGGAACTCAAGATTTTGGCCTAAAATATGGCTCCCCGGCCCCGGTAAATATTTTGAAATGGCCGAAGTAATCATGCCAGTCAGCATAATACTTGGTACAATTGGTTTTTCAAATGGTGTTTGCGATGCGTAGTCATGTTGAATATAAAGCGGGTTGGCATCATCTGTTAAGCCTAAATAGAGAAGCAGATCTTTATCCTCAATCTTCTCAGTTAAAGTTAACTTTTCCCCAACGGTTATTTCTTCAATTCTTCTCCCTAGTTTTCTTTTTTTTCCTAACAGCATCTAAAAAACACGCCCCTTTGTAAGCGATTGCAAAAAAATATAGAGAAAATTCGGGGTCCCCATAACCCCGAATTTAAAAACAATCTATTAAGCTAATACGTTCATTACGTTGCGAACAGAATCAACAGATTTGTCTAATGCTGCTTTCTCGTCTGCAGTTAACTCAAGCTCGATTATCTTTTCAATACCGTTAGCTCCTAGGATCGTTGGAACACCAAGGTAAATTCCATCGTAACCATATTCGCCTTCAAGGTAAGCGATTGAAGGAAGAACGCGGCGTTGGTCTTTAAGAATCGCTTCACACATTTCCACTAAGGAGGCTGCTGGAGCATAGTAAGCGCTTCCGTTTCCAAGAAGGTTTACGATTTCGCCGCCGCCTTTGCGAGTGCGCTCAACGATTGAGTCAAGACGATCTTTCGGAATTAAAGTTTCGAGCGGGATGCCGCCTGCATAAGAGTAACGAACAAGAGGAACCATGTCGTCACCATGTCCGCCTAAAACGAAGCCGGTAATATCTTTTACGGAAAGGTTTAATTCTTGTGATATAAATGTACGGAAGCGAGCTGTGTCAAGAACACCTGATTGACCGATTACACGGTTCTTAGGGAAGCCAGATTCTTTGAAAACGGTATACGTCATGGCATCAACCGGGTTTGTTAATACAAGAATTGTGCAGTTTGGAGAGTACTTTGCAATCTCCTGTGTTACACTTTTCATGACTTTTTGGTTGGTTTGGACTAAATCGTCACGGCTCATGCCGGGTTTACGGGCAATCCCTGCTGTGATAACAACGATATCAGAATCCTTTGTATCTTCATAGTTGGAAGTACCTGTGATATTTGCATCAAAGCCTTGAACTGGACTAGCTTCAAGCATATCTAATGCTTTACCTTTTGTTGGGTTTTCCATTTGCGGGATATCAACTAAAACAACGTCAGCAAGTTCTTTTTGTGCAAGTAAAAATGCAGTAGTTGCACCAGTAAATCCGCCACCGATTACAGAAACCTTTTTACGCTTTAATGACATATTAGCTCTCCCCTTTTTCCGTTAAAAAATTTAATCAAAGGGCTGTTAAAAACAGCCCTTTAAAATATTACTCCATGTTTTTGATTAGCTCATTAGCAAACTCAGAAGTTTTCACTTCAGTTGCACCGTCCATTAAGCGGGCAAAGTCATAAGTTACAACTTTGGATGCAATGGTTTTTTCTACTGATTTAATGACCATTGTAGCCGCTTCGTTCCAGCCCAAGTGCTCAAGCAATAATACACCAGATAAAATAACTGATGAAGGATTTACTTTATCAAGGCCTGCGTATTTTGGAGCAGTACCGTGAGTTGCTTCAAAAATGGCATGTCCTGTTTCATAGTTGATGTTAGCTCCAGGAGCAATACCGATTCCACCAACTTGTGCTGCAAGAGCATCAGAAATGAAGTCACCGTTTAGGTTCATTGTTGCAACAACATCGAACTCACGAGGACGAGTTAGGATTTGTTGTAAGAAGATATCAGCAATCGCATCTTTAACAATGATTTTGCCTGCAGCTTCAGCATCAGCTTGCGCCTTGTTAGCTGCATCTGAACCTTGCTCAGCTTTAATGCGATCATATTGAGCCCATGTAAATACCTTATCGCCGAATTCTTTTTCAGCTAGCTCATAACCCCAGTTTTTAAACGCGCCTTCAGTGAATTTCATGATATTGCCTTTATGCACGAGTGTAACGGATTTACGGCCTTCTTTAATAGCATAGTTAATAGCAGCACGAACAAGGCGAGATGTACCTTGTTCAGAAACAGGTTTAATACCGATACCAGAAGTTTCTGGGAATCTGATTTTATTTACACCCATTTCGTTTTGAAGGAAATCGATTACCTTTTTAACTGCTTCAGTTCCTTTTTCATACTCGATACCAGCATAAATATCTTCTGTGTTTTCACGGAAGATTACCATATCCGTATCTTGTGGACGCTTAACTGGAGAAGGAACGCCTTCAAACCATCTTACAGGACGTAAGCACACAAACAAATCAAGCTCTTGACGTAAAGCAACGTTTAACGAACGAATGCCTCCGCCAACTGGAGTTGTAAGTGGTCCTTTGATAGCAATTAGGTATTCATTAATTAAATCTAAAGTTTCTTGTGGAAGCCATTCGCCAGTTTGATTGAATGCTTTTTCTCCAGCTAGAACTTCTTTCCATACCAATTTGCGCTCGCCTTTATAGGCTTTTTCTACAGCTGCATTTAAAACTCTTTCGGAAGCAGCCCAGATATCAGGACCAATACCGTCTCCCTCAATAAATGGGATAATTGGATTGTTTGGTACATTTAATACTCCATTTGTTACCGTAATTTTTTCGCCTTGCATAGATGTTCTCCCTCCTATTATGTATGAAAACTAAAAATGTTGGACTGAATCAAAGGTTAGAGAACCAAGGTCCCTAACCTTTTCATACTCTCCTATTTTACAACAATTTTTAAAAAAATGAAAAATATTATCCTCTTTGTTCAATTGGAATATATTTCTGCATTCCAGGACCTGTGTATTCAGCACGAGGACGGATAAGTCGATTGTTTTCATATTGCTCTAAAATGTGTGCAAGCCAGCCTGAAACACGACTAACGGCAAAGATTGGTGTCATTAAGTCATGATCAATTCCTAAGCTGTGATATACAGATGCAGAATAGAAGTCAACGTTAGGCGGAAGTTTCTTTTCCCCAGTAACGATGCCTTCAATTTTAACAGACATATCGTACCAATGAGGTTCGCCTGTTAACTCTGTTAATTTCTTTGACATTTCTTTTAAGTGCTTGGCACGTGGATCGCCTTGACGATATACTCTATGGCCAAAGCCCATGATCTTTTCTTTGTTTTCAAGCTTACCACGTACATATGGCTCAACATTTTCCAATGTCCCGATTTCTGTAAGCATTTTCATTACGGCTTCATTCGCGCCACCGTGAAGAGGGCCTTTTAAAGCACCAATGGCTGCGGTTACACCTGAATAAACGTCCGATAATGTAGCAACACATACACGAGCTGTGAATGTAGATGCGTTTAATTCATGGTCAGCATGTAATACCAATGCTTTGTCAATTGCTTCTACCGCAATTGCCTCTGGTACATTGCCTGTTAACATATAAAGGAAATTTGCAGCAAAGCTTAAATCTTGTCTTGGAGCGATTGGGTCAAGACCCTTTCGAACGCGGGCAAACGTAGTTACAATTGCTGGCATTTTTGCTTGAAGGCGGACAGCTTTTCGATAATTCGCTTCTGTGTCCATAACATCTGCTTCCTCATCGTATAAGCCTAATAAAGATACCGCTGAACGAAGTGCTGCCATTGGATGTACTTTTTGAATTGGGTACATTTTAAAATGCTCGATAACTTCTTTTGGAAGTGCAGCGTTTTCAGCAAGCTGCTGCTTTAATTCAGCCAATTGTTCGGCATTAGGAAGCTTGCGGTGCCATAATAAATAAATAACTTCTTCAAAGCTAGCATTTTTAGCTAAATCATCAATGTCATAGCCAACATATGTTAGCGTGTCATCAATAATTGAACTAATGGAGGAAGTTGTTGCCACTACCCCTTCAAGACCACGTGTTACTGACATAGTTAATCTCTCCTTCACATAATAATTTTCCCCATTACCCATTTTGTTAACAAAAAAATTTCATTGAGCGACTGCTCAGGATAAGAAATAAAAAAATTGAATGCCTTTTCATTCACATTGGTAAAAATTTTTTTTACAAGTAATACAGTATACATATATGATTTATGTAAAAAAGGTGACGCTTACAAGCCTATTATAAACAATTATCAGAACTTTGTGAATGAAAAGGGCCTGAATTTGTTAAAAAAAATATTATTTCACAAAAAATCTAAGTAAAAAAACTAAAGATTTTCATGGAGGCATAGGCAATCCCAGCGCCAATCAACGGGCCAACCGCCACACCTTTAAAGATGGATACAGAAAGAATAGTTCCTAAAACCAAGGCTGTTGTAATCTGTGGATCATTTGCTAATAAGGTTACGCCGCCTTTCGCCAGTAATGCCACGAGCATCCCTGAGACAAGTGCAATCCATGCATAAGGAGTTTTAAAGGCGCCTGTTAAGTCCCGAAAGCCAATTTCACCCGTTGCAATCGGTGCTAGTACAGCGATGGTAATCACGGTAACTCCCCAATTAATCCCCTTCGCTTGCAGAAACGAGAAGGATTTAGTATCCATGCCGATTAGCTTTAAAAAGAGCAGGACTGCTATAGCCATCATTAATGAACTATTTTTAGCAAGAAATCCAATGATCAATAATAAAATGAGGAATAAAACAGGCTGGCTTATCATTTTGTCACATCATTTCTACATACAAATTATTGTACCATAACATTTAAAAAAGGTCAGAATTCTGAATTGATAGGGTATTTTTGTTCTCTAATATTTTGAAACTTTTATTCATTACTTTCGTATTAATGCTTAGGATTTGGAAAATTATACACAAACGCTTATAAAATGGTAAACTAAAACCAATATTCCGTATTGAATAGGAGGTCTACGCTTGAATCCTAAATACATATATCAAACGTTAAGATTTTTACTTGTCATTGGTGTTGTCGTTTTAGCACTCTTTTCTTTTTATTTTGTTTCAAAGGTTGCATATCCTTTTATTATCGGCCTTATAATCGCTCTTATGATTAACCCGCTTGTCAATATTTTTGAAAAAAAGGCAAAAATGCCGCGGGTACTTTCAGTTTTCCTTGCCCTTATTATTATATTTGCCTTATTTGCCGGGTTAATTACACTATTAGTAGCTGAGATTGTATCAGGTGCCACTTATTTAGCTAAGGTGGTACCAGAACATCTTGATACACTCATTAATTATCTTGAGGATTATTTTACAGGCCAAATTCTCCCGCTTTACAATCAATTAACGAGTGTATTTAATAAGCTTGAAACCGGACAGCAGGATACAATCATTTCCAACATCCAAAATGTTGGGCAGAAAATCGGTTCTACTGTTGGATCATTTATTCAAAATTTATTTTTAAAAATTCCAAATATCATTTCATGGTTTCCAAATGTGGCAACCGTGCTCATTTTTTCGCTTTTGGCTACTTTCTTTATCAGCAAAGATTGGTATCGTTTATCGGCCATGGGAGGAAGACTTTTACCTGAAAAAGCAAAAAGGAGCGGTAGAACCGTTTTCGTTGACTTAAAGAGGGCCTTATTTGGCTTTATTAAAGCACAATTGACACTTATCTCCATTACAACAGTTATTATTCTAATTGGTCTTCTTGTCTTAAGGGTTGATTATGCGATTACGATTGCTTTGGTTACAGGAATTGTTGACATCATCCCATACCTTGGAACAGGTGCAGTATTTGTTCCGTGGATTATTTATGAAGCAATCGGCGGTGATATGGGGATTGCAATTGGACTTGGCGTCCTCTATATCATCGTCTTAGTTCAAAGGCAAATCATGGAGCCGAAAATTCTTTCTTCCAGTATTGGCCTCGACCCATTAGCCACTTTAATTGCACTTTTTGTTGGTTTTAAATTAATTGGTTTTTTAGGCTTGATTGTCGGGCCGGTTACCCTAGTTATCATTAGCACGCTATATCGAGCCAATGTCTTTCATGATGTTTGGTCCTTTATAAAAGGAAAGCAAGTATAGCATAAAAAAGTCAGCTCCAATCAGGAAGCTGACTTTTTTATTATAAGACGCTTGCATGCCCGTTATAAATAACTCCTCTTGTTGCATCGACGGTTATTTCTTGGCCATCCTTCAATAATTCCATCACATTGTCTACGCCCACTATTACTGGGATGCCTAGGTTTAATCCAACCACTGCAGCATGGCTTGTTAATCCGCCTTCTTGGGTAATGAGAGCGGCACATTTTTCAATCGCAGGAACCATATCACGATCTGAACCAATTGTCACAAGAATAGAGCCCGGCTTTACTTTTTCTAAAGCTTCCTGTGCATTATGAGCTATAACCACTTTACCGAATGCAGACTTTCGGCCAATTCCTTGAGCTTTTGTGATAATATCGCCAACAACATGAATTTTCATCAGATTCGTGGTTCCAGCTTCACCGACTGGTACACCTGCAGTAATGACTACTAAATCACCACTCTTAACGATCCCGCTGTTTAAACTTTCTTGAACAGCAATATCAAGCATTTCATCAGTTGTTGCGCACATTGTTCCAACACGCGGATATACACCCCAAACAAGAGATAAACGGCGGGAAACAGAATCATTAGCAGCTACCGCAACAATTGGAGCTTTGGGACGATATTTAGAAATCATTCTTGCAGTATGTCCGCTTTCTGTCGGAGTAATAATCGCATTTACATCTAAATTTAATGCTGTATGAGCCACAGACTGGCCAATGGCATCGGTAAGATTGTGTTCAGTATCTTTACTGCGGCTTGAGAGAATTTCTTTATGATCCAAAGCCTGTTCTGCTCTAGAAGCAATATTGTGCATGGTTTGAACTGCTTCCACCGGATAAAGTCCTGCAGCAGTTTCTCCCGATAGCATAATGGCATCTGTTCCATCAAAAATAGCATTAGCTACATCGCTTGCTTCCGCTCTTGTTGGTCTTGGATTTCGCTGCATTGAGTCGAGCATTTGTGTAGCTGTAATGACAGGCTTTCCTTGAGCATTACATTTCTTTATAAGCATTTTTTGAACAAGCGGTACCTCTTCTGCTGGAATTTCGACGCCAAGGTCTCCACGGGCTACCATCAAACCGTCAGAAATCTCTAGAATTTCATCGATATTATCGACGCCCTCATGGTTTTCAATCTTAGGGATAATATGAATATGTGCAGCATTATTCTCTTCTAACAGCTGACGGATCTCTAACACGTCTTTAGACGTACGAACAAATGAAGCGGCAATAAAATCAATCCCTTGTTCGATTCCAAAAAGGATATCTTGTCGATCCTTTTCTGTAATGCCCGGCAGTTTAACCGACACACCCGGAACATTGACACCTTTTTTATTTTTTAATGTGCCGCTGTTTAAAATTTTAGTATGAATTTCATTTTCGGCTTTATCTATTTTGATAACTTCAAGTCCAATCAATCCATCATCTAGCAGGATTTTTGAACCGATATGCACATCTTCTATCAGGCCAGGATATGTAATAGAGAATTTTTCAACTGTTCCTTCGACTTCTGTCATTGAAACAACAATATTTTCTCCGGCCTTTAACTCAATCGCGCCGTTTACCATATTGTTTGTCCGAATTTCCGGGCCTTTTGTATCAAGTAAAATGGCAACGGTTTTTCCAGTCAGCTCTGCTGCTTCGCGGATATTTCGAATCCGTCCGCCATGTTCTTCGAAATTCCCATGGGAGAAATTCAACCGGGCCACATTCATTCCTGAATTTATTAATTGGGTTAATTTTTCAACACTTTCACTTGCAGGACCAATCGTACAAACGATTTTTGTTTTACGTAACATCCTTGTTATCCTCCGATACTACAAAATAGTTAAATAGATAATTCTTTTGATAGCTTATACAACTCAAGATCTAATACATGCTTCCGGCCTAATGCTTCAACAATGTCATAATCAACAAGCTGATTATTTTCGATTCCTACGGCCCGGCCGCCTTTTCCTTCAATAAGGAGCTCAACTGCTCTTGCTCCCAATCTGCTCGCTAATACTCTGTCAGCAGCTGTCGGGGACCCGCCGCGCTGCATATGCCCCAACACTGAAACCCGAGTATCAAAGTTCGTTAATTCTTGAAGCTCCTTGGCAAATTCCACGCCGCTGCAGACACCTTCAGCAACAATGATGATACTATGCTTTTTCCCACGTTCTTGTCCTTTACGGAGCCTGTCTGCTACTTCATTCATGTCATAATTCTCTTCAGGAATAAGAATGGTTTCTGCACCACCGGCTAATCCTGCCCATAGAGCAATATCCCCTGCGTCCCGGCCCATTACTTCAATGACAAAAGTTCTTTCATGGGATGTAGCAGTGTCACGAATTTTATCGACTGCATCTATAACTGTATTTAATGCCGTATCAAAACCAATTGTAAGTTCTGTTCCAGGAATATCATTATCAATCGTTCCAGGAACACCGACACATGGATAGCCAAGCTCTGTCAATGCCTTCGCCCCACGGTATGAACCATCACCGCCAATAACAACAAGGCCTTCAATCCCATGGACATTCAGCTGCTCAATCCCTTTTAGCTGGATATCTTTTGTTTTAAATTCCGGACACCGTGCTGAATGCAGCATTGTACCACCACGATGAATAATGTCCCCAACAGAACCAAGCTCTAATTTTTTAATATTTCCACAGATTAATCCGGAATACCCGCCATAAATACCATAAACATCAACGTTATGATATATTGCTTTTCGAACAACTGCGCGGATGGCTGGATTCATCCCTGGGGAATCTCCACCGCTCGTAAGTACCCCAATTTTTTTCATGGATATCACCTCATTATCAAAATAAAAAAATTATGTAATCATTCATTGAAAGAAACACAGAATATGCCAAAATACCTTCTTTTATTATTCACATAAAACCCTTGAATATTAATAAAATAACATGAAGAAATAGCCATAACAACCCAATCGTATTAGTAATTACAATAGACAGAATAGTTAGTAAACTGGAAACGTTTTATACTTAAGTGTAAGCGTCATCATTGTCTTTTCCTTGAAATTTTCATGTTTTTTTATTGAACTGGTGAAAAAAAATCGTGCCCCAATGAGCACGATTTTTTACTTAACTCCAATAAGATCATTGATTAAAGCAAATTCACCGATTGAGCGGAATCGATTGTACCGATCGGAAATTAATTCATCCTCAGATAATTTTAACAGTTGCTTTAATGAGGCGCTAAGAATCTTTTCAATTTCTTCCGCCTGCTTTTGAACATCCTTATGAGCACCGCCCTTTACTTCAGGGATGATAGCATCAATTACACCGAGCTCTTTCAAGTCAGGAGCGGTAATTTTCATCGTCTCTGCGGCATTTTTAGCGAAAGAGGCATCCTTCCATAAAATTGCGGCTGCCCCCTCTGGGGAAATAACCGAGTAGGTAGAGTTTTCAAGCATATAAATGCGGTTCCCTACTCCAAGAGCCAAGGCCCCGCCGCTGCCGCCTTCTCCTATAACAATACAAATAACGGGTACCTTTAAACCAGCCATCTCAAACAGATTGCGAGCAATCGCTTCACTTTGGCCCCGTTCTTCTGCAGCTTTCCCTGGATAGGCACCTTTTGTATCAATAAAGCAAATAATTGGCCGATTAAATTTATCTGCCTGCTTCATTAAGCGAAGGGCTTTTCTATAGCCCTCAGGATGTGGCATCCCAAAGTTCCGGCGAATGTTTTCCTTTGTGTCTTTTCCCCGCTGATGGCCAATGACGGTAACCGGAAGACCATTAAATTTTGCTATTCCGCCCACAATCGCTTCATCATCAGCAAAAGTGCGATCACCATGACATTCAAAGAAATCTTCAAACAGGAAGGAAATATAATCCAGGGTTGTCGGTCTATTCGCGAGACGAGCGATTTGGACCCTATCCCAAGGTTTAATATTCTCGTAAATATCCTGTTCAAGCTTTTCTAAACGTCCCTCTAATTTTTTAATTTCAGAGCTTAAATCCACATCAGCGTTTTTTGTGAATTCCTTTAATTCACTGATCTTCTTCCTTAGCTCCACTACCGGGCGTTCAAATTCCAATTCTCCGATCATGCCAGTTCACCCCCTGGTTGATGAATATCTAGAATGGTTGAGATTTTCTCTACCATGTCAAGCCTTGAAATAATTGCATCCAGCTGACCATGCTTTAATAGAAACTCTGCTGTTTGAAAATCCTCAGGTAATTCTTCACGGATTGATTGCTCTATGACTCGCCGTCCGGCAAATGCAATTAACGCGCCTGGTTCAGCGAGGTTGTAATCCCCTAATGAGGCAAAGCTTGCCGAAACGCCGCCTGTTGTCGGATGGGTCATAATGGAAATAATTAAGCCGCCGTTGTCGCTGAATTTTTTTAAAGCAACACTCGTCTTTGCCATTTGCATCAAGCTTAAAGCACCCTCTTGCATTCTAGCACCGCCAGAAGCTGTAAAAATGACAAAAGGTACACCAAGTTCATCTGCTTTTTCAATTGCAAGTGTAATTTTCTCACCAACAACTGATCCCATACTACCCATTCGGAAGGATGAATCCATGATGGCTACGACTAATTTATGTCCGCCAACTGACCCTATTCCCGTAACAACCGCTTCATTTAATTGACTTTTTTGCCGGTCCTTTTCAAGCTTTTCCAAATAATCAGGAAAATTAAGTGGATTTTTGGAAATCATATTTTCATTAATTTCTTCAAAGCTTCCCTCATCAATAAAGCTATCGATTCGTTCTTTCGCATTCATCGGAAAATGATGTCCACAATGTAAACAAACCATTAAATTTTTGGAAAGTTCCTTTGAGTACATGATTTTCTTACATGTAGGACACTTCGTCATTATTCCTTCTGGAACATCACTTTTCGCTGCTTCTGTCGGTATCGTTGCATATTTTTTCTTTTTTGTTTGGTTTTTTGTAAAAAGATCTTTAAGCGCCAAAATTAAACCTCCCTGGTTCGCTTCTGCATTATGGGACGATTCCCCACTATATTCTATTCAGAAGTCTTTCTATCTTATTTAAACTTCATACGTTTATATTCACAAAAGTGGTCAGACCACTAGATGATTTAAAATTCCCTTAAAAAATTGGGCTTGTACAGAATTCACTATAAAATAAAAAGAGTTCAAAATTTGTTAATTCTTGTCGTTAGAATGAAGACAAATTTCTTAAGTTGAAGTATGCAGAAAGTGTTTTTGCTTCATCTTTATCAGCTAATCCATTTAGCAAAAGTATATAGTCTTCAAACTTATAGGTACCCTGAATGGGGTTTAAAGAATAATAATACTCTTTTAAGATTAACCAAATCCTCAAGAAGAGGTGATTGTCAGACATTTCGATGATTCGGTAAAAGAACTCATCATCTGTAAAATGTTCTTCTTTATTAATCCAATCATGCAAAATGGCTAAATGATGATCGTCCATCCTTTGAAGGACCAAACGAAGACAATCCATCTCGATATAGTTTTTAGTTTCGAACACATCCCGTTTGGCTTTTTCATCCTGTAAAATAAATGTGCCGAGAAGCTGGACCAGCTGATGACCGCGAAAGTCTCTGATAAATGTTCCTTCACCGCGGCGTGTTTCAATTAAGCCAAGTAATTCTAATGCTCTTAATGCTTCCCGAACTGAAGAGCGCCCGAAATTCAGGCGCTCTGACAATTCTCGTTCTGAAGGGATTTTATCTCCTGGTTTCAGTCCATCAATTGTAATCATTTCTCGTAATTGCTTTACAATCTCTAAATAAACCTTTGAGCTTGTCACTAATGGAATCACTCACTTTTGCCAATCAAAGCGAGCCTTTGTGTTTTTTCTTTCACTTCTTCCGGGTCTACTTTTATGCGGGCGACACCTGTTTCCATCGCAGCTTTTGCGACTGCTGCTGCGACATTTGGAGCAACCCTTGGATCAAATGGAGCTGGAATAACATAATCTGCATTTAGCTCATCTTCATGGATTAATTCAGCGATCGCTTCCACTGCCGCCACTTTCATTTTTTCGTTAATATGTGTAGCACGAACATCAAGGGCACCGCGGAAAATTCCTGGGAAGGCAAGTACATTGTTTACTTGATTTGGGAAATCAGAGCGGCCAGTTCCTACTACTTTCGCTCCAGCTTCTTTTGCATCAACAGGCATAATTTCTGGAACTGGATTAGCCATCGCAAAAATGATTGAGTCTGGATTCATGGATGCTACCATTTCTTTCGTTAGAGCCCCAGCAACGGATACTCCAATAAAGACATCGGCACCTTTAATAACATCTGCAAGGCTGCCAGATAGATTGTCGCGATTTGTATATTTTGCTACTTCTGCTTTTACATTGTTCATGCCTTGAGGGCGGCCCTCGTAGATGGCACCCTTCGTATCACACATAATGATATCTCTTACACCATAGCTATATAATAATTTAATAATAGCAATCCCAGCAGCCCCTGCACCATTTGCAACGACTTTAATTTCTGTCATTTTCTTGCCAACAAGCTTTAAGGCATTGACTAGACCTGCAACGGTTACAATTGCAGTACCATGCTGGTCATCATGAAAGATTGGGATATTGGCTTCTTTTTTCAGTCTTTCCTCAATTACAAAACAATTTGGAGCTGCAATGTCTTCAAGATTTACGCCGCCAAAGGTTGGCTCAAGTAACTTAACAGTTTCAACAATTTTATCAACATCTGTAGTGTTTAAGCAAATTGGAAAAGCATCGACTCCGGCAAAGCTTTTAAATAACACTGCTTTTCCCTCCATTACTGGGAGAGCCGCTTCCGGACCAATATTTCCAAGTCCAAGAACCGCTGTGCCATCAGATACTACGGCAACCATGTTTCCTTTCATGGTATAGTCGTATACGGTTTCTGGTTTTTCATAAATCTCTTTACATGGTTCGGCTACACCTGGTGAATAAGCTAGGCTTAAATCATTCGCATTCCGAACTTGCACTTTTGATTTTGATTCTAATTTGCCCTTGTTAATCCGATGCATATGTAATGCTTCTTCACGTAAAGTCAAGACATGTCACCCCTCGAATAGTTACAAAAAAATGATTAGAACATCCTGTTATATTGGTGGTCAGACCACACTTGTCTATTTATCACTATAACATATCTACGATGGTTGTAAAGAATTAATCTTTTAGCACAACATTATCTGAACCGAGAATAGTCCTTAATTGATCTAATAAAATTGAGGTTGGATTAACATTATTTTCTGATCCTAATTTAATGGTTTTACGGGTTGTTTCATAATGCAATACAACTGATGTTTCCCCTTTATTTTCCTTTAAGACATGATTAATTTGCTTAAGCGAAGTTTCATCCTGTTTTCCACTGACAATTTTCAAATACAAAACGGATTGGTTACCTATTTTGGTTTCTAGCCACTGTTCTAAATCATATACTTGTTGAATGATAAACTGCCGTTTTCCGTCCCGTTCTTCTATTTTCCCCTCCAGCCAGGCAAATTTCCCCTGCCCTAATAATAGCGAAGCTTTTTTATACACATTGGGGAATGCGACTGCCTCCATTTCTCCGCTGCCATCACTCACCATTAAAAATGCCATCGAATCCCCTTTTCTTGTACGAATGGACTTCAATGAGGAAATATAGACTCCTACACCCACTCTTCGCTGATCAGTTTTAAGATGAAACAGCACCTGCGCACCCATCTTTTTTAAATTCTTTTCGAAAATAGAAATCGGATGATCTGACAGGTAGAGTCCAAGTGCTTCTTTTTCAAAGTATAGTTTATTTTCCTGAGTGATAGGATCGACCTCAACATATTTCGGCTTAAGATTAAATTCTTCCTCAAATAAATCAAATTGATTAGAATCATCTGGTTTGAATATTTGGGCATGTTCTATGGCAACATCCAAACTGGCAAGCAGTATGGCACGATCCTCGCCAAATTCATCGAAGCTTCCGGAATGAACGAGAGACTCCAGTGTTTTCCGATTTATTGCTTTCGAGGAAACACGAATACAAAAATCAAATAAGTCCAGAAACTTCTTTGTTTTTCTTATTTGAAAAATTTCTTTTAAAGCGGTGCCGCCAACGCTTTTAATCGCTGCAAGGCTATAGCGGATGGCCCCTTTTTCAACTAAAAAGGAATAACCGCTCTGATTAATGGACGGGGGCAGAATGACGATATCCTTCTGCTTCGTTTCCATTATGTATTGCGCGATTTTCACCTCATTTCCAATAGCAGATGTCAGTAATCCAGCCATGAAATACACTGGAAAATTTGCTTTTAAATAGGCAAGCTGATACGCAATCATACTATAGGCTACAGCATGGCTTCTGTTGAATCCATAATTGGCAAATCGAACAATTAAATCATAAATGTCATTGGCGAGTGACAGATTGTATCCTTTTTTAAGTGCTCCCTGAACAAAATGATGTCGCTCTTTGTCCAGTACCTCTTTTTGCTTTTTCCCGACAGCCCTTCTTAACAAATCGGCTTCCCCAAGTGAGAACCCAGCCATTTTCGAAGCAATTTGCATGATTTGTTCTTGGTAAACAATGACGCCATATGTATTCTCAAGAATTGGCTGGAGATCTGGATGCGGGTATTCGACTGACTGCCTTCCATGTTTCCTGTCAATAAACAGCGGGATATTCTCCATTGGGCCTGGCCGATAAAGTGCATTAACTGCAACAATATCTTCAAATCTTGATGGCTTTAACCGTGTTAAAACCTTTCTCATCCCTTCTGATTCCAGCTGGAAAATTCCTGTCGTTTCCCCTTTAGACAATAGGTCGAAGACAGTTGGATCCTCTAATGGAATCGACCTGATATCCAGATTCGTTCCTGTATGACGTGATATAGAAGATAAAATGGATTCTATAAGCGATAGATTCCGAAGTCCTAAAAAATCCATCTTTAGCAAACCAATCTCTTCTAAATGTTCCATTGAATATTGGGTTAGATAGACATTGTTAGAGCCCTTTTGAATCGGAACTAACTCTATGAGCTGCTTTTCACTTATAACCACCCCTGCGGCATGCGTCGAAGTATGGCGGGGCAACCCTTCCAGCTTTAATGCTGTTTCAAAAAGTTTTCGATTGATCGAAGATTCCTGGACAAACCGCTGGAAACCCTCTGATTCATTGTAGGCAGATTGGATATTAATTCCTAACCGAGAAGGGATAAACCTCGATAATTGCTCGAGCTCTTTTGAATTCAAGCCGAATACTCTGCCGACATCTCTTAATGCTGCCTTGGCAGCAAGTGTCCCAAATGTAACAATTTGCGCGACATGAAGTTCTCCGTATTTCTTTGCAACATATTCAATTACCTCATCACGGCGATGGTCTGGAAAATCGATATCTATATCGGGCATAGAAATCCGCTCTGGATTTAAAAATCGTTCAAATAACAAATTATGTGTTAATGGATCGACATCGGTAATATATAAAACATATGCAACTAGAGATCCTGCAGCAGACCCCCTTCCAGGGCCTGTTAATATTCCATTTTCACGGGCATATTTCATAAAATCCCAGACAATTAAAAAATAATTGCTAAACTTCATTCGTTTAATTACTTCTAATTCATAGGATAACCGGTTATAGTACTCTTCGTTAGAAGAGGAAAAGCGTTCGAGAAGGCCTTTTTTACAAAGCATTTCAAGGTATTCCTCTGCGGGTATCCCATTTTCCGTCGGATAAGTCGGTAAATAGGTTTTATTTAATTCAATATTTACCTGACATCTATCGGCAATATTCAAAGCATTTTCTAAAGCTTCTGGAACCTCTGAGAAAGCATCTATCATTTCTGCTGTGGTTTTTAAATAGAATTGATCACTTCCCAATTTCTCCCTATGATCATCCTGCAATTTATCACCATTCTTAATCGCCAGCAAACATTCGTGAGCAAAGGTATCTTCTTTTTCTAAATAATGGACACGATTGGAGGCAACCACGGGGAAATTCATTTCTCGCGAAATGGACTGAAGCTGATTCCGGATAGTTAACTCTTGCTCAAGCTGATGATTTTGGAGCGATAAGAAAAAGTTGCCGCTGCCGAAAATAGCGGTTAATTTTCTAATTAATGCACGTGCCGAATCCTCGCTGCCCTTTAATAAAAGCTGTTCGATTTCGCCCTCAAGTCCCGGTGTAATGGCAATCAGCCCATCAGAATAATGCTTTAGCCATTTTAGCGGTATCCCATTTTCTACTTTTGTTTGAACAGCACTGGATATTTTTAAAAGATTTTTAAAACCACGTTCATTTTCGGCAAGTAGCACGAGCGGATATGCTTCGTTTTCATTTATCTCACTAGCAACATCCACGGTTAAGCCGATAATCGGTTTTATATTATGCTTTTTACAGAGCTTATAAAATTCAATGGTGCCATACATCACATTTCTGTCGGTTAAGGCAAGTGCCCGAAATCCCTTTGATTGGGCGTTTTTGATTAATTCCGGGACAGAAGCCGTACTTGTCAACAAACTATACGCACTATATACATGAAGGTGAATAAAAGACATAAACGTCACACCCTTATAAATTATCTCACTATCTATTATAGGACTTCATACTAAAAAAGGAAAATATGTTCTCATTTTTTTAAGAAATAACATAATCACAAAGGTTTGTCCATATAGATGAATATAAGGACTATTTTTATAGGGGCGGATGAAGGAATGAAAGAAATTGGTTTTTTTCCTGCGTTTATTGAAAGCTATTTTATTGCCTTAGGAGTCATTCTTGGAGGAGCATTGATTGGAGGGATTGCTTCTTTTTTAACTGGACAACCTCCCTTAACTACGGTTTATCGCTTATCTTCTGCACTACGAATCTGGGCGATCGTCGCGGCGATTGGTGGAACCTTTGATACCGTGTATAGCTTTGAGAGAGGAATCCTTAATGCAGAAACAAGAGATCTTTTTAAACAATTTTTACTTATTCTTTCGGCATTAGGCGGCGCTCAGACTGGTGCGCTTATCATCAATTGGCTGACTCAGGAGCATATTTCATCATGAGAATCCCTCCCTATTACCGGAGGCCCTCCTGGCAGCGATTTTTTTCTGGAATGGTGATTGGCGGCGCGATTAGCTGGTGCATTTTTTTATATATACATGGAGTTTGGCAGGAGAAGTATTCAAAACAAATCCTTAGTCTCCAGGATAATATTTCTGATTTAAATAAAGAAAAGAAAATTTGGCAGGAAGAATATAAGGAGTTAAACAAGCGGAACTTAGAAAAAATCACAGTTCAAAAAATAAACATTAAAATCACAAATTATGAAAAGTATAAGCTTGATTATTTTAGTATCTTTCAAACAGAAGAGGCTGTTAGGGATGAATTAAGTATCATGCTGGCCAAGGACTTAGACACTGTATACAAAAGCAAGGACCTCTTGAAAAAAATCATTGAAAACAAGCCATTGAAAATCAATGAAAAGAGATATAAGCTCAAGGTTAAGGAAATGGTCATTTATACCACCCTCTCTATTCAAGTAGAGCTGCAATTCGACGAATAAAAAAATCGGTCCATTGAAGGGGACCGATTTTTTATTTGAATTAACCCTTACATACTTCTTCTAATTCTTTGAGGACTTGGCTTACCTCATCCCATGAATAGATGGACGCACCGGCTGCAAGCGGATGGCCGCCACCTTTAAACTTTCTGGCAACCGTATTAATGACAGGGCCCTTTGAGCGTAAACGCACGCGAATTTGGTCATTTTCTTCAATAAAGAAAACCCATGCTTTAATCCCTTTTACATCTCCTAAAATCCCAACAAGAAGAGATGCCTCAGCCGGCCTTGCATCGTATTCGGCTAATAATTCTTTTGTTAACTTCACAGAGGCTACGCCGTTCTCATGTAACCCGAAGTTTTGTAATATGTACCCTTTTAGCTTAATTATATTGGCATCCAATTCGTACATTTTATCAAATAGCTCAGTCCGTGAGAAATTGTAATGAATTAATTCCCCAGCATAGGTGAATGTCTTTTCTGTTGAACTAGGAAACAGAAATCTTCCTGTATCCCCGACAATTCCAGCAAACAACAGCCGTGCCGCTTCATCATTCATTTTCAAACCTTTATCTTTTCCATACAGATAAAATTCATAAATCATTTCACTGCATGAACTTGCGCTCGTTTCGACCCATAATAAGTCACCATACGGGTCTTCATTTGGATGATGGTCAATTTTAATGAGCTTATCTCCTAAAGTATAGCGCTTATCACAGATTCTTTCTTGGTTGGCTGTATCACAAACAATGACTAAAGCGCCTTTATAGACCTCATCCTCAATCACATCAAGCCGGCGCATATAGTGCAGGGTCGGTTCTTCTTGGCCAATTGCATAAATCTTTTTCTCCGGATAGGATGCTTGCAGAATAGCAACTAATCCACCTTGGGAGCCATAGGCATCTGGGTCGGGGCGCACATGACGATGGACAATAATCGTTTCATATTGTTCAATCGTTTCCAAAATTTTCTCTTTCATACGATCTCCTTTTTACAACGAAATATGGCGTTTTTTAAAAATAAAAGTTACAATAATAGATGATTTTAAACATGGAGGAACAGATCATGCTAGTTTTTGCCTTTTTAATCGTCATATTATTTGCTTTTTATTTATTTTATAAAACAAAATACATTCGAAGCAACCGTTTAGTCGAAAAGAAATGGCTTTCTGCTAAATCAAATATTGCCCTAGGGCTTTTCGTTTTCTTTTTTGGGATAAATTCCTTATTTGTATCTCAGTCAACAGGCACTTACATTGTTGCCGCAATTTTTATTATCTATGGAGCTTTATTCAGCTGGATAGGATACAAAAAATACAAACATTACCTGCCTTTTGCCATTGAGGAAGCAAAAGAGCTTGATATGCAAAAATAAAAGATAAAAGCCGCTTCGTTCATAGGAAGCGGCTTTTATTTGGTCAATATTATTAAGTTCTATCTATTAGCTGGCACATCATCATCGCTTTTCCAACTAAGACGCCTTCATTGAACACCTCTACATCCACTTTCCCGAACTTACGGCCTACTTCCAGTATTTTTGGGAAAATTTCCAGCCTGCTTTCCATTTGAACGGGTTTAATAAAGTAGATGGTCATGTTCTCTACTACGAGGTCCCCTTTTTTGTAGCTTCTAAGCACTCGATTCGCAGCATCCGAAACAATGGTCGTGAACACACCATAGGAAATCGTCCCAAGATGGTTCGTCATTTGCGGGGTTACTTCGCAAGAAAATACATCTTCCCCTTTTGCCCTTCCCTGCATTAACACCATCTGATTGGTTACGATATCATCAATCGTTTCTCCTACTTGAGGCTGTCTTTGGTTCATTTGAAGTGCTTTTAAGACATCCTGCCTGCTGATCAAGCCTTCTAAACGGTTGGAGTCATCCGCAACTGGAAGAACCTCAATTCCTTCCCACACCATCATATGGGCAGTGGAAGCAACACTCGTCTTCCCATTTACAGTCATTGGATGTTTGGTCATAATCTTATCGATAGAAGTATCTGCATCTTGACCTAACACATCCTTACTCGTCACCATTCCTTGAATCTTCATGTTTTGGTCGACTACAGGATAACGGCTATGTGTCGTTTGCTGATTTAATTCATGCCATTTCGACACTTTATCAGAGGTTTTTAAAAAGAAGGTTTCAGAAATAGGAGTTAAAATATCTTCCACCAAAATAATTTCTTTTTTGATTAACTGGTCATAAATAGCCCGGTTTATCATTGTGGCAACCGTAAACGTATCATAACTGGTGGAGATGACCGGCAGTTCCAGTTTATCGGCTAATTTTTTAACATGGTCCTCCGTATCAAATCCACCTGTAATAAGGACAGCTGCACCAGCCTTTATGGCAAGTTCATGGGCCTGTGTCCGGTTCCCGACAATTAACAGATTGCCAGCCTCAGTGTAGCGCATCATAGCCTCTAATTTCATTGCACCAATAACAAATTTATTAAGGGTTTTATGCAATCCTGCTCGTCCGCCTAGAACCTGACCGTCAACAATGTTTACCACTTCGGCAAATGTAAGCTTTTCAATATTTTCCTTCTTTTTTCGTTCAATTCTAATCGTTCCAACTCGTTCAATCGTGCTGACATAGCCTTTATTTTCTGCTTCTTTAATTGCACGATAGGCTGTTCCTTCACTTACCGTCATCGCCTTGGCGATTTGCCGCACTGATATTTTTTCACCGATTGGAAGTCCATCAATATATTGTAATATTTGTTCATGCTTAGTAGCCAAGACCTTCACCCTTTATAATCAAATTCCAATCTATTCTGTCAAGATTAGCAAATTACGTATAAATTTTATTATAAAGTTTAAAAAGCCTTGATTCAATGCGGTTTCTCACTGATTAATGAAAAGAGCGAGATTTTTTCTTTAATTTCTGAGATTGGATTTTTTGAACAGTTTTCTTAGGGCTATATAAGATCCCTGTTAAATTCCCTGACATTACAATTAATGCAAAGGCCAGCCAGACAATAGAAAAAGCACCCTCTATCCCCTCAGCATGAAGCGATAATCGCGGTACAGCAAAATAAAGCATAAATCCGCAGAGCAACAGGCATAGTAAATATCTATTTTTCTTCAACTTTCTTCCTCCTTCATAAGTGCTTGTTTCATTTTTATGCATTGGGGAGGAAAAAAAGTATGCGAAAGCCTAGGAACTTTATAATTCTATTGCTTCTCCAGGATTTAACACTCTGCCATTTTTTGAATCCAGCATTTCAATAAATTGATATGGATCCTGTTTGATTGGCGGGAAGGTATTATAGTGCATTGGAACAACTGTTTTTGCATTCAATAGTTTTGCTGCAAATGCAGCATCTTCAGGCCCCATTGTAAAATTATCACCGATTGGCAAGAAGGCGAGGTCAATTGGGTGACGTTCTCCTATTAATTTCATATCAGAGAATAAGCCGGTGTCACCGGCGTGGTAAACCGTTTTGCCTTCATTCATAAACAGAATTCCAGCAGGCATGCCACAATAGACGATTTGTTTGTTTTCTAGCGTATAGCTCGAACCATGAAACGCCTGCGTCAGCTTCACTTTCCCAAAATCAAACTGATAAGCACCGCCAATGTGCATGGCATGGGTATTTACTCCTTGCCAGCTTAAAAATTCAGAAAGCTCAGCGTTAGCGATGACAAGGGCATTATGTTTTTTGGCTAATTGCACGGTATCGCCGACATGGTCACCGTGGCCATGTGATAAAATGATAACATCTGGTTTTACATCCTCTACTTTTAAATCTGTCAATGAGTTTCCTGAAATGAATGGATCGATAATAATTGTTTTCCCATTCGAATTAATTTGTACAACTGAGTGGCCATGATAAGAAATTTTCATTTTTAATCCCCTTTCAAAATTGGTCTATTATGTACTTCCATAAAAAGTTTGGATTTCCTTCCTCATTTATATCCACAACTGTCCTCTTTTAGCACATGCTAAGGTCAGATAGTTTACAATTACTTTTAATATTGATAATCTCATAGTGGATTTGAAATTTTTAGGGGGGCTCCAAATAATGAATCAACGTTTAGAAAAACTTCAGACATGGATGAAGGAAAATGATATTGAAGTTAGCTTCCTAACCTCTTCTGAAAACGTATTTTATTTAAGCGGTTATTATACTAACCCACATGAACGCTTGCTTGCGCTTGTTATTTTTCAAGAGCAAGAGCCGTTTCTTGTCTGTCCGGCTATGGAAGTCCATGATGCTAGACGTTCCGGCTGGGAGCATGAGATCATTGGCTTCAGCGATATCGAAAATCCGTGGGAAATGGTGTTAAATGCTATCAATAAGCGGATTAATGCTGTTGCAAAGGTTGCAATTGAAAAAGAGCATATGAATGTAGAGCGATATGAACATCTTTCAAGACTATTCCCTGGTGCAGCATATGTTTCTGCGGAAGAAAAATTAAGAATTCTTCGAATGGTTAAAGATGCTAAGGAATTAAAGATTATCGAAGAAGCGTGTGCCTTAGCGGATTATGCCATTGAAGTCGGTGTAAGTGAAATTAAAGAGGGCCGGACAGAGCTAGAAGTACTAAATGCGGTTGAGTATGCTCTTAAGCAAAAAGGCGTGACCGAAATGTCCTTCTCAACGATGGTTTTGACTGGCGCAAATGCAGCTTCCCCTCACGGCAATCCTGGGACAACGAAAATCCAAAAAGGGGATTTAGTTTTATTTGATTTAGGTGTCGTCGTTGATCGCTATTGTTCTGATATAACTAGAACGGTTGCATTTGGTGATATAAACGATAAGCAAAAGGAAATTTATGATACCGTGTTAAAAGCACAGCTTGCTGCGGTTGAAGCAAGTAAGCCTGGTGTGTCGGCAGCTGAAGTCGATTTAACGGCACGCAGGATTATTGCGAATGCAGGTTATGGCGAGTATTTTCCACACCGCTTGGGACATGGACTAGGAATCAGCGTTCATGAATATCCGTCATTAACGGAGACTAATCAGCTAATTATTGAAGAGGGCATGGTTTATACCATTGAACCTGGGATATATGTTCCAAATGTTGCCGGTGTCCGGATTGAAGATGATTTGTTCATTGGAGCAGATGGCGCTAAAGTTTTAACGAAATTCCCGAAAGAGCTTCAGATTATTAAGTAATTGGATTTGTTTTACATTGAATTGTACGGCTAAATGGTGTATTATACAAATACAAGCTGCGTTGTACGTAATAATAATAAAGTTTTAACCTTATAAGCTGTAATAGGGAGTTTAAACATCGAAGCCGGAATGACAAGCCTCTGTCTATAAGACATGGAGGACACGCAGAAAAGCTTCTGAGAACACCCACTTTGAGGAGTGGTGGTTTAAAACTTTCTTATATAGATACGGCAAAGGCGGCTACATATGTTTTAAACATAAAACCAGTTCCATTTTGGAACTGGTTTTTCTATTATTATTTATTTTTCCAGCAATGTTCTCGTATCTTTGAATTCAAGTCCGTGTGCCTCTGCGACTGCCTCATAGGTAACAAACCCACCAAGTGTGTTGATTCCTTTTAGCAATGCTTCATTATTTAGACATGCCTTCTGATAGCCTTTATTGGCAATTTCTACGGCATATGGAACAGTTACGTTTGTTAAGGCAATAGTTGAGGTTCTAGGTACCGCGCCAGGCATATTGGCCACCGCATAATGGACAACTCCATGTCTCTCATAGGTTGGATTATCATGCGTCGTAATTCGGTCTGTTGTTTCAAAAATGCCTCCTTGGTCAATTGCGATATCTACGACCACACTGCCTGGCTTCATTGATTTAATCATATCCTGTGTTACAAGCTTGGGTGCCTTCGCCCCAGGGATGAGAACCGCACCAATAACTAAATCAGATTCCTTTACCGCTTCGGCAATATTATAAGGGTTAGACATTAATGTTGTTACATCTGAACCAAAAATATCATCTAGTTGGCGTAGTCGGTCAGGATTTAAATCAATAATTGTTACCTTAGCTCCTAATCCTATCGCCATTTTAGCGGCATTTGTGCCAGCTACTCCTCCGCCAATTATCGTTACAGTTCCCCTTTGAACACCAGGAACACCGGAGAGAAGAATTCCCTTACCTCCATAAACCTTTTCTAAAAATTGAGCACCAATCTGGGCAGCCATTCTCCCTGCTACTTCACTCATCGGCGTCAATAACGGAAGACTGCGGTTTGCTAGCTGAACCGTTTCATAGGCAATCCCGACGACTTTTTTTTCAATTAACGCTTTCGTCAATTCTGGTTCAGGTGCTAGATGTAAATATGTAAATAGTATTAATCCTTCACGAAAGTATTTATATTCACTTGGAAGCGGCTCCTTAACCTTCATTACCATTTCCATCGACCATGCTTCTTCAGCTGTTTCTACCAATTTCGCACCAGCGGAACTATAATCTTCATCTGTAAAGCCAGAGCCGAATCCAGCGCCTTTTTCGATCATTACTTCATGACCAAATTTCACAAGATTCACGACTCCTGCAGGTGTCATGGCTACACGGTTTTCATTGTTTTTTACTTCTTTAGGTACTCCAATCCGCATGTGATTACCTCCAAATAATGTTATCATTTCTAAAATAAACCAAGACTATTTTATTATAACCCTTTTCATTAGTAAGATGTAACAACAAGCAGTGATAAGAAAGATACAGGAAACAAAAGCCTCGCCAAGAAGGCAAAGCTTTTATATTTGCTTAATACCAGTATGGATATCCGTATCCGTAATCGTATGGATATCCGTATCCGTAACCGTATGGATATCCGTATCCGTAACCGTATGGATATCCGTATCCCCAAGGGCCTGCTAAAAGAGCTCCAGCAGCTAATCCACCTAAGAATGGTAAACCAAATCCCCATGGTCCAAAGCCAAAGCCAAATGGACGGCCAAACCCGAAGCCAAACGGTCTACCGAATCCAAAGCCAAACGGTCTACCGAATCCAAAGCCAAATGGACGGCCAAATCCGAAGCCAAATGGACGTATCCTCTCGTCTCCTGGATTCACCATATCGTAATTCGCATCAATGGGCATTCCTGTAGTCATTTTTTTCCTCCTCATTTTATTTATAAATTGCACACTAAAGAATATGCAACTGCTAAACCAAATTCTTGGGTAAATGCCCTTCTAATACGAAATTCCCAAGACATTTGTCCAGTAAAAAAGACTATCCAATTCAGGACAGTCTCTTTCTTTTTCGTGCTTATTCTTCAACTGACGTAAAATCCTCACTATCAGCTAGCGCAGTTCCTTGATCTATAAAACCCGTATTGTATGAATCAAAAATTTGCTCACTAACTTCATTTGCCCCTTGTTCATCAAACTCAAATGAAAACTGCTTATTAGGGTCACGATTAACCATCAAATAATTCTTCCTTTCAATGTAAGATTCCTAATTATTGTTCGAAAAATTGCAACAGTTATACGTTGTTAAATTTTGTATAATAAAGGTGAGGAGATGATGATCATGGGACTTAGATATCAAAATATTTTAGTCGCAGTCGATGGTTCGAAGGAAGCTGATTGGGCATATAAAAAAGGAATTGAAATTGCCAAAAGAAATAATGCCAAACTACTTTTAGTTCATGTAATCGACACAAGATCATTTGCATTAGTAGAAGCCTACGATACTGTCATTGGTGATCGGGCAGAAAAGCTGGCCAAGGATATGCTTGAAAACTATCAACAACAGGCAATGGATGCTGGTTTACCAGAAGTTCAATATGAAATTGATTTTGGCTCTCCTAAGGTTAGAATCCCTAGAGAATTAGCTAGAAAGCACAAGGTTGATTTAATCCTTTGTGGTGCGACTGGAATGAATGTTGTAGAAAGGTTCTTTATCGGAAGTGTCTCAGAACATATTACCCGGTATGCTCCATGTGACGTTCTTGTTGTCCGTACAGAAAAAGAAAGTTAATAACAAAAAGGCACGAAACAAATCGGGTTTCGTGCTTTTTTAATAGTTTTATCGTGAATGAATAATAGATGTGTAGTACAATTAATATAACTACTCAATCTTGGAGGCAAAAAATGAAAGAGCATTTTTCTTTCGATGAACGTCTTGGTATTTACTTGCCTGATTTAACAAATGAATGGGATGAATATAGTAAAGAAACCCAGCAAGACATTTTATTTAATTGGGAACAAATCCGCGGCTCCATTCCTGACCGGATTGCCGATCTCGAAAACGATATCAATCATAAACAAGCACAGCTTTCCGATGAAAGTGACTTCAAGCGTTCATGTCAATTAAATACGGAAATAGCAGATTTGGCCTCAATTATTAATGATTTATGGTTATGGTTCCGTGCAAACCAAAGTTTATCTGCTAAATCCCATCACTAAAAAAACTCCCGAAACAGGGAGTTTTCTCATTTTATAAATCTTTCTTTATTTCTCTCACCACATGGCCAAGTTCAGGCAGAATTAATTTATTCATTGCTAACTTAACAGCACCTGTTGAGCCTGGCGTCGAGAATACAGCTTTATTTTGGACCACTCCGGCAATCGCTCTTGAAAGGATGGCTGAGGCTCCAATATCCTCTTGATAACTTAGCATCCGGAACAATTCACCGAAGCCGACAATTTCCTTCTCTATAAGATTTTGAACTGTTTCAATTGTAACATCGCGCTTGGCGATTCCAGTTCCGCCATTCGTTAAAATGACATCGATGTCATCACGACTGCAGCCTTTGAGGATTTCCGTTTCAATAGGCGCCGTTTCGTCTTTTACAATCACATAGTCTACAATCTTATGCCCTGCTTGTTCAAGTAAGTCGATCATCAGCTTTCCGCTTTTATCTGTATCCTTCTCTCTTGTATCGCTGACCGTGATGACCTTGCAATTTACTGTTTTAGGCGCTTCTTGTTTATGCTCGTTAGTGCTCATTCAAAAAACTCCTCTTTTTCCATTAGATAGCGAAGTTGATAATATTTATGGGCCAAATCTGTTACATTTTTTGTTAATTGATAATTTGCACCAGCACCAATGGCCATGCTGATTAGTGGAACCCCTTGGATCAGTTTTTTGCGAAACAAGGCAATCACCATCGCTTTTAATAATTGTTGGACAGGCTGCTCAAGCCAGGTGATATCGGTGATTTCTTCCTTGCCTTCATAAAAATAAGGATCACCATTAGCTTCTATGTCCTCCATCAAGGAGGACCACCCGTCTTTTTGAATTCTCGAGGGCAATGTTGCCGTATGAAAAACCTTAAGTGATGACATCATTTCGTATGGGGAATTCACTTCAAACCCGTAGACACACGCAATTAATTGAACCGCTCTTAAATTAATCACCGCCATTGCGGGAATATCGGTTCCCAATAGGAGCGGACCACCAGTACCTGCAAATCCCCCTTGGACAAACGAATACAAACGGTGCCTCGCTATTTGCTGGTCAGCTATGTATTGCAATTGATCAATCTCTAATTGTTTTAAATCTTCTATTTTTTCGATACCCTTCCGAAAAGTTCTCCCCGAAGAAAGAATTCTGTTCTTCGCATCCATTTGAAGCTGGGAACCCTGGATAATTCCATGTAAATAAAACAACCAGCTATCTATGACCGAAAAAAACTGTCTTTGAACATCCTCAGGCAGTAAGGAAAAGGAACGTTCTAAATATTTTTCATATGTTAAACGAAAATCGCTTGCTTCATAGTTAAGTATTTTCTTTTCCCATTCGCGAATATCATTCAAGACTCTGCTCTCGCGGTCAGTCAGCTGCATGTTTAGGTTCCTCCTTTTTTATATCTTTTACCATCAGTATAGCACAAAGAAAGGCAAAAGCAGTTATCTGCCTTTGCCTTTTTGATGATTAAATGGCCGCTAAACGAACAACGTCTCTTGCGATCATAACTTCTTCATTTGTTGGAATGATGATGACCTTAACTGGAGAGTGAGGGTAATTAATAAAAGCTTCCTCACCTCTGACTTTATTTAGAGCAGGGTCCCAATAAACACCCATAAATTCAAGACCTTTTAAGACATTTTCTCTAATGACATCACTGTTTTCGCCAATACCTGCTGTAAAAATTATCGCGTCAACGCCATACATACGTGAAGCGTATGAACCGATATATTTATGAATGCGATTTGCAAACACATCCAGGGCAAGCTGTGCCCGGTTATTTCCTTGCTTTGCCTGGATTTCAATATCCCTTAAATCGCTCGAGAAGCCTGTTACACCTAACATACCACTCTTTTTATTTAATACATCAAGTACTTCTTCAACTGATTGCCCGGTTTTTTCCATAATATATGGAATAAGCGCAGGGTCAATATTTCCGGAACGAGTTCCCATTGTTACTCCTGCAAGAGGTGTAAAGCCCATGGATGTATCAATCGACTTTCCGCCCTCAATCGCTGCAATACTTGCCCCGTTTCCTAGGTGACACGAAATTAATCGAAGCTGTTCTACAGGACGACCTAATAGTTCAGCAGCACGCTGGGATACATATTTATGTGATGTTCCATGAAAACCGTATTTTCGAATTCCAAATTTTTCGTAGTATTCATATGGAAGACTGTAAAGGAATGAACTCTCTGGCATTGTTTGATGGAAGGCTGTGTCAAACACCGCAACAGCTGGAACATCTGGAAGCACACGCTTAAAAGCCTGGATTCCTGTGATATTTGCTGGATTATGCAAAGGCGCTAACTCGGATAATTCTTCAATTTTTCCCATGACTTCATCCGTGATTAGAATCGAATCATTAAATTCCTCTCCACCATGTACGACACGGTGGCCAATTCCTTCAATTTCATTAAGTGAAGCAATAATACCAAGGGTAGTTAGTTTATCCAAAATCATTTTTACAGCCACTTCATGATCTGGTATATCAATAGTTTCTTGTACTTTTTCACCGTTTACTGTGATATTAAAAATAGAATCTTTTAAACCAATACGTTCAATAAGACCCTTTGTAATTACATTTTCACTTGGCATTTCAAACAATTGAAACTTTAAGGACGAACTTCCTGCATTAATTGCAATAACTTTTGCCATTTTGCTGACGCTCCTTTTATATAACAACATCGGATGAAGAATACGAAATTAATACAACTTTATTTTGTGCAAACCGACCTTGTTTCTTTCTCTCAAGTCCTCATTAAATCACTGTATAATTCACATTTCAAGAAATAATTTAGCTGGGAACGTTTTCAGCAAAAATATAATTATATTCAAATTAATCGAATAATCAAAAAGGATAAAACCGGCTGTTTTTACCGATTTTATCCTTTATTTTCTTGAAACCATTTTTCCATTTTTGTTAAAATTTTATCCATTTCTGCTGCCGATGACAAACTTGGCAGATCAACAAGAAGCGCTTGCTTTGGCGGTTGGACGTCTTCTCCTTTTTTCTGCAAAATTAAGATGCTCTTTGCCGCATTTTTATTTTTAAACATACTTGTCGGCAGTTGAAGCAATCCCTGGATGATAACCTGATCTTTAAAATATTCCCGCAGCTGGGCAGCTTGTTCACTTTCAAACAGTCCATTCGGAATGATGAAGAATAAATAGCCTCCAGGCTTTGTGTGCCGGACACTTTGCTCAATAAATAAATGATGGGCAAAAGAATGGCCTTCTTCTGCTTTTAGTTGATATTCTGCTGCTCTTACATCATTTGGATAAAATCCAACTGGCAAGTCCGCGATGACGGCTTCAACAGGATCAATGAATAACGGCTCAAGGCTGTCTTGATTAAAAAGCTGGACTGGATGTTCCTGTAAATTAGCATTGACATAGGCAAGCTTAATTAAAAGATCGTCAATCTCAACACCAATGGAGGCTACATTTTTATTTAGCTGATTTAGAACTGTCGTTAATAAATTTCCGGTACCAACAGCCGGATCCAGCAATCGGAAGCTTGATTGTTTCAAAAATCTATCAACAAGATAGCCTACAAGCATTCCGACAGTATCAGGGGTCATTTGATGATTGGGCTGAACATTTTCCTTCATCCCTTTTAGAATAACCAGCTGATAGGCTTTGCGGATTTCCTCATTCGAAAACTTTTGTAAATGAATTTCTTCATATTGCTTCTTCAACCTTTTAATGGTTAATTCACTTAGTTCCTCCTGAAGAATAGCTCCTTGAAATAAATTCTCCCCTGTTTCAGCCAGGGCTTCTAGGTAGGTACAATCTAATTCTTCTTGCAGAATAAGAGCTGTTTCATTGAATAAAGTAAATAACTGTTCTGTTGGAGTTATTTTCATTTTTGATACTCCCCATTTATAAATTTCCTTACTCATTTTAAACGAAAAATAAAAATTTAAACAACTAAAAAGGCCCCGCCAATTGACGAGACCTTAATTTTCTTGGCTTTGTTAAACTTAGCTGTTGATTTGCGCTCCGGGCACTTCGCGCACCTTAGGGCGTGCCGGGGAGCCTCCTCGGCCCCGTACTCCCGCAGGAGTCTCGCGCCCTCCACTCCAATCAACGAGTTTCAAAATCAAAAATGTGCTTTAACACAGCCATTAATTTAGATTTATTTTGCAGCTTTTGCTGCTTCAAGTGCTGCTTCATAGTTAGGGTGGTTGGTAGCTTCACTTACATATTCTACATATGTAACTGTGTCGCTTGAGTCCACAACAAAAATGGCACGAGTTAATAATCTTAATTCTTGGATTGCGACGCCATATGCTTCACCAAATGAAAGGTCACGGTGATCTGATAATGTTTGTACATTTTCGATTCCAGCTGCTGCACACCAGCGCTTTTGTGCAAACGGAAGATCATTGCTGATGGTTAAGATTTTAACGTCTCCTAAAGAATTAGCTTCTTCATTAAAACGGCGAGTTTCTGCATCACATACACCAGTATCCAGTGAAGGTACTGAGCTGATTAAACGAACCTGCCCCTTTGTATTGTCTAAAGTAACAGCAGATAAGTCATTTGCAAGCACGGAGAAATTTGGAGCTTTGTCTCCTACTTTTACTTCATTACCAAGTAATGTAACCGGGTTCCCCTTGAAAGTAACATTTGCCATACTAACATCCTCCTTTGATTATGTACAGTGTAAATATATCTTTTCAGAATTATTTTTGCAATTATAAAGCTTTGTGATAGCTCATTTCATGAAAAAAGTTAATCTTCCTCGTTCGTTGGAAGATTAACCTTTCTCATTATAAATCTAAATCATGTTTAGTCTGATGGTTAGTTTGTTGCCTTCCATCATCTCTTTTTGAGAACATTTGCTGAATTTTATCGACCGCCTGCGGTGCGACTTCTAAAATCTTTTCATATAAATGGGTACTTTCGTCTAAGTGAAGCATTTTGACTCCATGCGAGTTAACAATTAAAAAGGCGATTGGTGTAATGGATACGCCGCCGCCGCTACCGCCGCCAAATGGCAGCTTGGCTTGCCCCTGACTTTGCCCTTGTTCTTGTTTTTGGCCTCCGGACTGGGAACTATCCATTTTAAACTCACTGCCCCCGGCAGCAAATCCAAATCCAACCTTTGAAACTGTTAAAATGACACTTCCGTCTGGGGTTTCTACTGGATCCCCTATAATCGTATTTACATCAATCATTTCTTTCAAACTTTCCATTGCCGTTGTCATTAAGCCTTGAATTGGGTGATCGGACATGAAGGTATCCTCCTCGTTCAAATAGATTTCACTTTTTCATCTGAAATATTTGCTTTGCTTTTGAAGTGCGGTTTCCCGCCCTTCCAGAATTTAATCAGTTTTAATCCTGCTAGAATAGCTTGCCCGATTCGAAACTGAAAAATACATGTTAACTGGGTGTGAATAACAACTGCTTGAAAATGCGGGGTAACCGTCAATTGTGGCATTTCTTTTAGCTTTAAAAAATGGCTCAGCAGTCCAATAATACCCCCTTTTACCGCCCATAACGCACCTGTCGCCATTCCCGTATGTGCAGCATCGCCAACCCCAATCATCGAGTGCCACTCGAATTTTTTTATCGTGACTTTCCGAAAGAACTTCCTCACGATCACATGCATTCCAAAAACATGCTTCAGCATTTCTTTCGTATTTTGTAGATTCGTAAGCATATCATTCGGAGTAATTTGTTTTACATTTTTATCGGATGAATTGTCTTCTACGACGATGCTTGGGGAGTTATCATCCACCTTGATTAATGGAATATGTTTTTTATATTTAATTAATCCGAACCAAATCCTTAACTCTACCTTTAAATCATCATTGTCGTTATGGTGATAATAATTTACAAGAATCGTTAATTTAGAAAATATGATAAGGATAAATAAGAGCAACAAGATAGACAGGGCAAGCAGCAGCCAAAACAAAATATTCACAACCTTTCCGACTGTTAGTATTTCCTATTCACAAAAAAAACTATCAACATTGTAGTTGATAGTTCTATTTTTAGCGATCGGCATGAATGACTGTAGTGTCAGTGAAAAGATCATGTATTCCTTGTTTTTTAGGTAAAAAAGCGACAATGAGGTATCCAAGGATTGTTGTTGCTGAAATAAACCGGCCAATCCATTCACGAAACAGTATGGTTCCCCATGTTAATTTTTCTTTATTTAATTCAATTACTTTAAGTCCAAACACCATTTTCCCGAGCGTTTGATTGAAGTATTTTGTCATCAGCACGAAATACAAATAAAAGATGACAGCAGATGCAATAGAAATGGGGGCAAACATATTCAATTCGGATAACGATAGATCAAGACCGCGAAAGACTGGCTTGATTAAAATGCGCCCGATACTGCCGATAACGATTAAATCAAGGAGATAGGCCCAGAATCGCATCCAAAAGCCAGCATAGCGAACCTGCCTATTCATTCTCTCTAAAACTACATGCTCGCCGGCAAAGTAATCATTCGATTCCATTTATAGACCCCCTATTCAGAATAAAGATACATGAGACGCGGCGAATTAGGCCTGGAAAGTAATTTTAAAAGACCTGTCATTTCAACGCGATCACCCATCCATTTTTTTGCTGTTAAATTGAATAAGGAACCTATTCCGAGGTCATCTGTATAACGCACCACCTTGACACCTTTAAGCTTTTCATTTCTTTTCATCTCCGAGATGACATCATCTAAATAGCCGAATCCATCGATAAGATTTAAATCCTTCGCCTGCCGGCCATCATAGACTCGGCCATCTGCAATCTTTTTAACTTGCTCTTCAGTCATATGACGCCCTTCAGAAATTACTTTGACAAAGCCATCATATGAATTTTCAATCATTCGTTGTAAAATTTGCCGTTCTTCATCCGTCATTTTTCTAGTTGGGCTCATGATATCCTTATATTTGCCGCTTTTTATCGTTACAAAATCCACACCGTATTTATTTGCCAGTCCTTGATAATTGATACCTTCCATGATTACCCCAAGGCTGCCCGTAAGAGTTTCAGGGCTGGCATAGATTTTCTTCGCTGCCGTTGAAATATAATATCCTCCCGATGCTGCCATGGAGCCCATCGATATATATACTGGTTTTTTCGTATCCCTTTGGATTTCCATTAATCTATCATGAATTTCTGCGCTTTCTACCACCCCGCCTCCAGGAGAATTTACTTTAATAATGATTCCTTTAACTGTATCATCCTTTTTAATATAATTTAGCTTCTTCATAAACTCCTGGTGGTTATAACCTGGGCTTTGTAAAATCGATTCTGAATCCCCTGTGTCCTGGATTACTCCATTTACATCAAGGATGACGATTTTCTTTAATTCGCTTCCGTTTTGAACCACTTCCTCTGAATATGGCTTATCAGAATTCATCAAGTCATTTATATCTGTTTCAATTCCTTTAAAAGCAAAGGATGATAATAGATTAATGATGACTGATCCAATAAATAAAACGGCTGCAATTCCAAGTGCGGCCCAGCGTTTTCCAGTCAATGTATTTCCCCCTTTTGTCAAAACTCTGAACTTTTACGTTCATTCATTCATATTGTTTCTTAAACATGCTAAACTAAATGCATTAAAACATTAATTTACCAATGATTAATTGAATATAGGGGAATTCTATATTTCAGTTCTCAACTAAGGGGGCCCTGCCATGACAGAAAGACGTAATATTTATTATGATTACAAGCGAGATCCTGAAGTGCTTGCAAAAGCCGCTCCTCTTTTTGAAGCAAGTGAACGTTATGGATTTACCATCGTGAATGATTATCGAAAAGCAAATATAATTGCCAGTATCGGAGATGACGGAGCCTTTCTCCAAGCAGTTAGAAAAACAGGTTTTCGAGATGATTGCCTTTATATGGGGATTTCGATAAAAAACAGTTTAAATATGTATTGTGATTTTAAAATTGAAGACGTCCCATCCATGATTTTAGCAATGCTTAATGAAAAGTTAGAGGTTCGCCGCTATCCGCTGATTGAAGTTTCTGTTGATGGACAAGGAACCTTTCCATGCTTAAACGAATTCTCCATCCGCTCTTCCATTATTAAAACGCTCGTAGTGGATGTGTTTGTCGATGACCTTCATTTGGAAACATTCCGCGGTGACGGCCTGATTGTTGCCACGCCAACCGGAAGCACCGCTTATAACAAATCCGTTGACGGTTCCATTGTTGACCCCTTACTCTCCTGTATGCAAGTAAGTGAGGTTGCTTCCGTTAATAATAATCGGTACCGTACCCTCGGTTCTTCGTTTATTTTAAGCAGTGACCGAACACTAACACTAAAGGTTATCCAGGAAGGCAACGACCACCCGACAATGGGTATGGACAACGAGGCATTAAGTATTCGCCATGTGGACAAAATCCAAATTACATTAAGTGACAAAAAAATAAAAACCCTTAAATTAAAGGACAACTCCTTTTGGCAAAAGGTAAAGCGGACATTTCTTTAATAAAGGCTATTCTCGCAAGGATTGTTGTTCTTAATATAAAAACCTTATCCTTAAAAAACAGGATAAGGTTTTACTTTTATGTTCTTTTTTCTCCCCGCACCTTTAATCCACTCTGGGAAAACAGTTTGGTTTTTGAAAGAGAAAAAATGGTTAATGCGGACCAAATGAATAAGAACGAAAGCAGCTGTATTTTTGAAAAATGTTCTTGATAAACAAATACACCAAGCAGCAGTGTGATTGTTGGTGCGATATATTGCAGGATGCCGAGTAAGGATAGGGGAATTTTTTGTGCCCCTTTTGCAAAATAAAGCAAAGGAACTGCTGTCGCGACCCCAGCACCAATTAAGAGCAAATCAGTGCCAATACCTGCCGTTAAAAATGCATTTGAATCTTTTACAAAAAGAAAAGCCATATATATCGCAGCAATTGGCGCCACTACTAAAGTTTCTAATGTTAACCCAACGGCAGAGTCGACATTAATCAATTTTTTAGCCAATCCGTAAAGTCCGAAGGAAACTGCAAGACCGATGGCGATCCAGGGAAAATTCCCATGCGATGCTGTGATAATCGCAACCCCAACCCCAGCCAACACGAAGGATACATATTGTGGCACCGATAATTTTTCCTTTAAGACAACCATTCCCAATAAAATACTCACTAAAGGATTAATATAATAGCCAAGACTTGCTTCAATCATATGACCACTATTTACTGCCCAAATATAAATAAACCAATTTAAACTGATAAGAAGTGAAGCTATGATTAAGGCATACATCTGTTTTTTATTTTGGGCAAAGCCCTTAAAAGTCCTAATGAATAATCCCCATTTTTTTGTGAAGATAAGAACAACTACCATAAAAATAAATGACCAAAAAATGCGGTTTGCAAGAATTTCTTTTGCATTTACATTATCTAAAAGCTTCCAGTAAATCGGCAATAATCCCCAAAGAAGATAGGAAAATCCGGCATGGATGACCCCTAGCTGTGTTTCACTCTTTTTCATATATCTCTCGAGCCCCTATTCTTTCTAGTTTCGAAATATTTTATATTATAACGTGAAACAACCTTAATTGGGGATTTTTTTGCTTACTAATTCATTCCATAAAAAAAGCAGGATGGAAACTCCCAGCCTGCTTTTTGATTGTGAAATTAATTTTCCTTAACAGCTTCCATTTCTTTTTGGCGCAGTTCTATCCGGCGAATTTTACCAGAAGTTGTTTTCGGAAGCTCTGTCAAATACTCAATTTTTCTTGGATACTTATATGGAGCTGTCAGTGTTTTTACATGCTCTTGAAGATTTTTGGTTAATTCAGGCTCATTCAGTTCAACATTTTCTTGTAAGACTACAAATGCCTTAACAATAAATCCACGAATTTCATCAGGACTTGCAACAACCGCACATTCTTTTACAGCTGGATGTTTAACAAGGGCATCCTCAACTTCAAAAGGCCCAATTGTGTATCCGGAACTGATAATGATATCATCCCCGCGGCCTTCAAACCAGAAATAACCTTCCTCGTCCATTTTCGCTTTATCACCCGTGACATAATAATCGCCGCGGAACTGCATGGCTGTTCTTTCCGGATCCTTATAATAATTTTTAAATAACGCCGGTGTTTCTACGTGTACAGCGATATCGCCAACTTCCCCAACAGCGCAAACCTGGCCATCTTCATTGATAATTTCAACTCTGTTCCCTGGAGTAGGCTTGCCCATTGAACCCGGTTTTAATTCCATCCCTTTGGTCACACCAACTAGTAATGTATTCTCTGTTTGACCATATCCATCGCGAACGTCCACATTAAAATATTTTCTAAATGTATCAATGACCTCACGATTTAACGGCTCTCCTGCTGAAACAGCACTATGAAGATTGGACAGCTGGTATTCAGCTAAATTATCTACCTTTGCCATTAAGCGGTATTCTGTGGGTGTACAGCATAGAACATTCACATCATATTTTTGCAAAAGAGTTAAATACTTTTTCGGCTCAAATTTGCCATTATAGACTAATCCTGTTCCTCCTGAGCCAAGAACGGAAAGGAAAGGACTCCAAATCCACTTTTGCCAGCCTGGACCTGCTGTTGCCCATACTGTATCACCTTCTTCGATGCAAAGCCATTTTGCTGCAGCAGTCTTTAAATGAGCAAATGCCCATCCGTGTGTATGGACTACCCCTTTTGGATTTCCTGTTGTTCCTGATGTATAGGATAAAAAGGCCATATCATCCCGGAGTGTGTCAGCTAGTGGGAACTCCTCTGAAGCCGCTTTCATTTCTTCATCTAGATGAATCCAGTCATTCTCCTTTGCCCCAATCGTAAACTTAACGAGTGGCTGCGTTGATTTAATATTTTCAAATTGGTCTACGTAAGGATAATAGCTGATAACTGCTTTCACATCACCATGTGAAATTCTATACTGCAAGTCCTTTTCCCTTAACATTTCCGAGCTTGGAATGACTACCATCCCTGATTTTAAGGCGGCTAAGTAAACAACATATGCTTCAATTAGGCGTGGAATAATTACGAGAACGACATCGCCTTTTTCCAAACCATTTTGAGCAAAAACATTTGCAGCTTGGTTAACTTGTTTTAATAATTGCTCATATGTAACCTGTTTTGTTTCACCAGATTCACTTTCCCATTTTAAAGCCACTTTGTTTGGGTCTTTAGCAAATCGCTCAACTTCAGATACAAGATTATACTTTTCTGGTGCAATTAAATCCTCGCGTTTCATTCTTCTCCCCCTCAATATTAGATAATAAAATTCCCTCAAATTTATTATACAAAATTATTCTAAAATTTTAAATTATTATTAATTTTTTAATATTATTTAAAATAAAAAGAGAGCGAGGCAAGTGCCTCACTCTCTGTAGCCATCGTATTAAATTTGATTAACGAGCAAATCCGCCGCCTAATTGCTGTTCAGCCATTTGAACTAGACGCTTTGTGATTTCACCACCAACAGAACCGTTGGCACGTGAAGTAGTGTCTGCACCAAGTTGTACACCAAATTCAGAAGCAATTTCATATTTCATTTGGTCAAGAGCTTGTTCAACACCAGGAACTAATAGTTGATTAGAGTTGTTACTTCTAGCCATGTGATAATCACCTCCTTGTGAGTATAGAATGTGTAGAACTCACAAGGTTCATTCTAAATATCAATTGGTAATTATTCACAAAAAATTCACAAATACATTTTAAAATAACTCATTGAATTCCGAGCGATGTTCGCTATCAGGTTTGATAATAATCGTTTCAACCTCTTGAACAGCCTCTTGAATTAAAGGTTCAAAATCAAAATAACTTTCATACTGGTTAACTTTTTCTCGTTTCGGTTTTGTCTTTGGAGATGACGGCACAAAAATAGTACAGCAATCTTCAAAAGGACGAATCGAAATATCGAGGGTATCAATTTCCTCAGCGATTTTAATAATATCCGTTTTGTCCATTGAAATCAAGGGACGTAAAATTGGGGTGTTCGTCACTTCGTTAATCGCATACATACTCTCAAGCGTTTGGCTTGCTACCTGCCCAAGACTCTCACCAGTAATAATCGCAAGGCCCTCTTGTTTTTTTCTAATTTCATCTGTAATCCGTAACATCATTCTCCGCGTAGATGTCATCGAATAATTTTCCGGGACCTGCTCACGGATGGCTTGCTGAATATCTGTAAAGTGTACGATATGGAGTGTTAACGAGCCAAAAATTCCGGCAAGTTTTTTGGAAAGATCAATCACCTTCTCTTTCGATCGCTCACTAGTAAAAGGCGGACTGAAAAAATGAACGGCTTCAATTTCTACTCCCCGCTTCATCGATAAATATCCGGCCACAGGGCTATCAATTCCACCTGAAAGCATGAGCATCGCTTTCCCACTCGAACCAATTGGAAGCCCGCCAGCACCTTGAATAGTTTCAGAAGAAAGGTAGATGGCATCCGGTCTAACCTCAACGCGTAAATTAATGTCCGGATTCCTTACGTCCACTTTCATTCCTGGAATATTTTTTAACAGATGCGCCCCAATCGTTTGATTGATTCCGTCTGTATTTAACTCAAAGGTTTTGTCAGATCTTTTAGCGGTAATTTTAAAGGTTTGTCCCTCTTTAAATTGAGAGTTAACTAATTCATATGAGGCCTGTTTCAAAGCCTCCACATCTTTTTCAACTTTTATTGCAGGACTATAGGACTGAATCCCAAATATATTCTTTAATTTCCCGATAATTTCCAATCCGTTTTCACCATTTAGTAATACATACATCCTGTCACGGCTTGCTTCAATTTTTACTTTTGGAAATGGGGCTAAGGCGATTCGAACACTCTTTTTCAATTTATCAATAAATTTATTGCGATTTCTTCCTTTGGTGGATATCTCTCCATAGCGTATTAGAATACGATCATAATTCATCTATTTCATAACCTTTCGTAGTTGGTTTACTGTTTTTTCAATTACTGAGAGGACTTTTAAGGCTTCTGCTTCTGTATTATCAAAAGATAAGCTTATTCTTATAGCACTCTCTGCAAGGCTTTCTGGGACTCCCATCGCGAGCAATGTATTGCTGGGTGATTTCTTCTTTGATGAACAAGCACTTGTCGTAGACACAAAAATCCCATTTTGCTCAAGGGCATGGATAAAAACTTCTGATTTTATCCCTTTCAAAGAAAAATTTAAAATATGTGGTGCAGCATGTTGAACGGGTGTGTGAATCTGAATATCTTCAATCTTGGTTAAGCTTTTTCGCAGCAAATGTTGAATTTCCGCCAGTCCTGCAATTCCTGCATCACTTTTCATCATTGTCATCCTGAGCGCCTTTGCCATTGCGACAAATCCTGCCACATTTTCGGTACCGCTACGCATCCTCCGCTCTTGATTTCCGCCTGAAAATAACGGGGTCAGTCTTGCTCCCTCCCGTATAAATAGTACACCAGTGCCTTTTAAGCCATGAAATTTATGGCCTGATAGTGAACAAAGATCTACATTATTTTTATATAAAGAAAGTGGTACTTTTCCAACACTTTGTACGGCATCCACATGAAAAAGGATGGATGGGTATTTTTTTAGAATACTACCTATTTCTTCAATAGGCTGGATGGTTCCAACCTCATTATTTACCTGCATGATTGAGATTAAGATTGTTTCTTTTCGAATGGACTTTTCTAAATCTTCTACTGTAATCCGTCCGTACTCATCAACTGGCAAGCGGGTGATCTCAAATCCCTCCTGCTCAAGTTGCTCCATTGCTGCTCGGACTGATGCATGCTCTACACTCGTAGTAATCAAATGCCTACCCTTATGTCGATTTAATAAAGCAGCACCTTTAATGGCGATGTTGTTGCTTTCGGTCCCGCCAGAGGTAAAATAAATCTCATTTGCTTTTACCTTTAAAAGACCGGCAACCTGTTCTCTAGCCTGTGATAAAAGCTTTTCCGCCTGCCCGCCCAAACTGTGCAAAGAAGAGGGGTTGCCAAAATATTCGCTGGATACTGTTACAAAAGAATCTAAAACCTCTTTATATGGTTTTGTTGTTGCACTATTATCAAAATAAATCATCGTTTTATCCTCCGTCAAAAATAAATCTTATCATAAACCTATCTTTTTGAAAAAGAAAAGAAAAAAACCGATTCAGCAGAATCGGTTTTTTATTCCATGACAGCCGAAGCTTTTATTTTCTTTAATGCTTCAGGGTCAATACCTTCCAAGGAAGCCGCTACTTGCTCTAAAGCATCTTGATAATCATAGAGCCTAAAGGCGAGTTCTGCATCCGATAGGCCTTTTGCAACAGAAGGATACTGGCGTCGGTATCGGTTTCCATATTGGATGGCTTTTTCCGCAAGCGTAGCATTCTCAATTAATTCAATAGTCGAAGAAACAAGTTTATCAACGGTTAAAACGGCAATTTCTAAATATTGATTAAGGGCAGAAATGTTAAGCGGCTTTTCCTCCAGCTGGTATCTGACATTTTGAATACTATCGTTAGTATCTTCATATAGGTACTTGTAGTCATCAGGTAAGCCTGGAACATTGCTCTTTGCAACAAGGCGGACAGTCTCTCCAACCTTTTTCGTTAGTTCCTTTAGTTTATCTCTTGCCTCAATTTCATCTTTTCTTAGTGCTTGCAGCTTATAAGCAAATGCATGCTGTCCATCGAGGATGATTTCTAATTGTTCTTTTAGTTCACTTAATTCCTCACTTAGAACAGATTGAGCTGTTTCGTTTAGTTTTAATTTTTCCAATAAAATATCATAATGTTTAAATACTGCCGTAAGTTCTTTATCTAAATTCCGCTGTGTCTCAAAATCATCATCTGATAACTGATATCTTTCTTGAATATTAAATACTTCATTTGAAAGATTTCTATTTTCTTCCTCAGCTGAAATAAGAAGACCACTGGTTACCTTTTCATTCTTCAGCACGAAATGCTTGGCATGAACTTCCTTTTCCAAAAGGTCAAAAAGAATATCGACTCTTTCCTTCACTTCTTTTATTCCTTCTTCAGCTTGCTCTATTTCTGTTTTCTCAATTTGCATTACAATCTCAGTGAGCTTTTCTTCCAAGCGAATCTTTTCTTTTTCCACATTTATGTGCTCTAAATAATATCCTTGACCCGTCATTTCCCGGTATCCATCGTAAATATCAGCAAGCTGATTTGGAAGCAATGACTGACACTCAATTAAGTACTGAGGGATTACATTCATATTGCTTTTGATTGAGTCAAGTGTGCTATGAATTAGTAAGACCACTTCTCGTGCTTCAAGGTAATTGCCGTTTTCCGTTTTTTCATCATATTCATGAAATTTTTGCGTCACTTCACTGAGCTGCACCTCTAAGTATTTTTCAGCATTCCCAAAGCTATGACGGTGGGCTAAAAGCATTTTTTTCGATTCCCGATAAAGCTCTTTTAATTCCTCGATCTCTACTCTGTTTTTCTCCTCACTGCCAACTAGTTCATGAAGCTCTTCCAAAATACTTTTAATTTGGTCTTCTGTCTCCTGCAGTTTTTCAGCAATCTTTTGTTGAACTTCCTTTGACTTCTTGAATCGGTACTTGTCTATGTACTCTTCTGCATCAAACAGCATTTCTTCTAAGTCTGGAAGCTTTACGGTTACGACATCATCCCATTGACTCCGCCAATGTTCAAAAAGCTCCTCGGTCTGTCCGGTCATATTAAGCTGTTTCACTTTCGACATTTCATCCAGTATCGGACGATTCATTAGATCAATTTTCCATGCTTCCAATCGATCCATTTCTTTAAAATATTTTTTCTTTATTAAATATCCTACTACAAATAGGGCTAGTAATAGGAAGAATAAACCAATGAAATACTTCACATGAAAGCCTCCTAGCTCAACACACTGATTCTATTAAAAGAATTTTTTCGTCTATATAAAAAGATCACTTAATGTTTTATTCAATGCTATTATGATACCATGTAAACGACATTTTTTGACTATTAAATTCAATTTTTTTGTAAAATAAAAAAAAATAGCGATTGCCGCTATTTTAGCATTGCTCCTTTTTTAATTGGCACATCTGAGCATAATGTTTTTTCAATCCATTGATTGATATCTTTTAAATATTTCTGCTCAAAAAATTGCTCATTTGGAAAAACATATAATACTTCTCTCATATAATGATTGTTCATAAAGGGCATCATGATCAACCCCTTAAGTTGTATGATTAAATATGGAATGGAATGAGGGCGGAACTCTCCCCATTCAAACCCTCTTTCAAAGATTTTTTGAAAGTAATATTTTTCTTTTAATGAATACGTCGACATAATTTCTCTGACAACTTGTGAATCGATTGACATTTCACGATATACAAAGCATGCCAGCTGCAGATTTTCGCATTGAAAGTGAATTAAATCGGCGACCATTCGCTTTAAACAGACTTCAGCACCTCGTTCAATTGAGAGGTAAGCTTCTTCCATTTTGCTGATATATTGTTCAAAAAAATGCGTAAAGCAATATTCTAACAATCCAGCTTTATTTTCAAAATAATAAGCAATCGTTGCCGAATTTACTTTTGCTGAATGAGCAATATCCCTGATTGACGTCCCAGTGTACCCTTTGGAATTAAACAATAATACGGCGGCTTTAACGATCGCTTCTTTTGAATTTTTCTTCATCAGCTTTCCCCCCAATTAAAACACCGAATATCCCCTTACATAAAGATTCTTTATGTCATAATAGATTCCTTTATGAAAATATCGACAAAGTCTGCTCATTTTCTTCTTGTTTTGATAAAATAAGTTATAAATTTTATAAGAAAAAGGTGAAATTTCATGTTTAACGTCGAAATGTATAGAGGAAGTCGCGAAGAAAATTATGATCTCGTGATAAAACAATTGCAGGCACTTCTGCACGATGAAAAAAATCAAATTGCAAATCTCAGCAACGCTTCTGCTTTATTAAACCAATTTCTTGACCGGATCAACTGGGTCGGTTTTTATCTCTTAGACACAAACGGCGAGCTTGTATTAGGCCCCTTCCAAGGTTTGCCGGCCTGTGTCCGCATTCCGCTTGGCAAAGGAGTTTGCGGGACTTCCGCTTTGAAAAGAGAAACCTTACGAATCGAGGATGTGCACCAATTTCCTGGCCATATCGCCTGCGATGCTGCATCCCAATCAGAGATTGTCATTCCACTTTTAAAAGAGGAACAGCTTATTGGGGTATTAGATATCGATTCACCTGAAAAAAATCGGTTTGATGAACTTGATCAACAAAAACTGGAAGAATTTTCTGCAGTTTTGTTAGAGTATATTTAATAAAAGGCACGGATTGAAATCCGTGCCTAACTAACCTTCATATTATCATTTTGCGATACAACCTTATTCTTACCCGTTCCTTTCGCATGGTAAAGAGCTTCATCGGCTCGTCTAAATAAATGATTATAGGTATCAAGCCGCTCCTTATGCCAATAGGAAACACCGCATGACACGGTAATGTGTGGAGTGGTGCATTCCGCCACCTTCTCAACCAATCTTTTGGCGATACGTACACCTGCTTCAAGTGCGACCTTCGGCAGATAAATGGCGAGTTCCTCACCACCCCAACGGGCTCCAATATCATTTCCGCGAATATTACTCATTATTACATCTGCTACTTGGATGAGAACTTCATCTCCAACCTGATGACCATGTGAATCATTGATTTCTTTAAAGTTATCAATGTCTATGAGAATAAAAGTTCCTTCCTCATCTTCCTTCATCGACCATTGAATTTGTTCATCCAAATATTTTCTGGAATGGAGCTTTGTAAGGTGGTCAGTGATGACCAATTTTTCTAATTCTTCTCGAAGCAAAGAATTCGTAAGTGCTAGCGAAGAATGATGAATTAATGATTGCAGCAGCTTAAAGGTCTCAAAAGAAAAGAAGTAGGGTTTTTGGTGCATAACAATAGTGAATCCTTTTAAATTCTCAGCTTGAATCATCGGTACTGCCATAACCGAATGAAAATTTGAGATGGTTTGAATTTTAGGGAGACTCATATCCCCTATAAAGAGAGACTCTTTTTCCATTTGAATTCTTTCTTTAATATATTCGACATAGTTTCTTGATTGTTTTGTAAAAAAGTAGGGAGTTGAACCAGGGAGTACTTTCACTTTTACGTGTTCTTCGGAGAGAATAAAAAAACCAACTTCTTGCGCATTAAAGGAAGACTTAATTTGCTCTGTTATATAACCAATCGTTTCTGCCAAACCTAGATTAGAATTTAAGCGATGTGAGGTTTCGTTTATTAATTTCAAATTGGAAATTCTGCGTCTTGACTGCTGATAAAGAAGGGCATTTTCTAATGACTGCCCAACACTTCCTGCTAATAATGTTATGAATTCCACCTCTGTTTTTAGAAATTCACATTCATTTGGCACAAATACCTGTAAGACTCCATAAATCCCTTGAATCCCTTTAATTGGCTCGTAAATAATGGTATGGCTGTTTGATTGCTCATATTGTTTTTCACCCGTTTCATAAGCTTCTATCACCGCAATATTTTCATTATCATATTCCAATTCCAAGATTGGAAGTTCATTATGGATATATGTATCCTGGGACATTAGCAGGTTATACGAGAAATCAGGATAAACCTCTTGAAGGATTACGAATAATTCTCCCAAAAGTAAATTGATATCAAACGTGGAATGCAGTTTTTCGGAAATACGAAATAACTTCTTATATCTATCTGATTGCAAGATTAACTCTCTTTCGAGAATATCCATTCCATCTCCACCTAATTTTCCATCCGTTTTTAATTCCAAAAATATACATCGTAACCTAATTATAGATAATAATTGTGTATTTTTGGAATATTAATTTGAATAATATATAAATTTTTTTCACCTCATTATTGTTCCATTTGCTAACAGGTAAAAAATATACTTGACTTGGGATGAATAAAAACTATATAATACTCTTTGTGTAAAATATTGCAGCCTATGTGAACAACTTTATTTGATTCATTTTGTTCCTCATAAGGCAACTGCCTTACGAAGGTGCATCTTGTAACCCTTAGCTGCAAGGGCGAAGGTGCATGAAAACAAAATGGCTTTAATGATGTTTCATAACGGTTTTTATTTTACCAAAATAAAAACACAGAGGAGGAGTCATTCATGGCTCGTTATACCGGCCCAAGCTGGAAATTATCCCGTCGTCTTGGAATCTCTCTAAGCGGCACAGGTAAAGAATTAGAAAAGCGTCCTTACGCTCCTGGACAACATGGTCCAAACCAACGCAAAAAGCTTTCTGAATACGGATTGCAATTACAAGAGAAGCAAAAGCTTCGTCACATGTACGGAATCAATGAGCGTCAATTCCGCAACCTATTTGACAAAGCTGGCAAGCTTACTGGTAAACACGGTGAAAACTTCATGGTTCTTTTAGAATCACGTCTTGACAACGTTGTATACCGTTTAGGTTTAGCTCGCACTCGTCGTGCAGCTCGCCAATTAGTTAACCACGGTCACATCCTAGTTAACGGTTCACGCGTTGATATCCCATCATTCCGCGTAACAGCTGGTCAAACTATCAGCCTTCGCGAAAAATCACGTAATCTTGATGTAGTTAAAGAAGCAGTTGAAGTAAATAACTTCGTACCTGACTTCTTAACTTTTGATGCAGACAAGCTTGAAGGTACATTCACTCGCTTACCTGAGCGTTCTGAACTTCCAGCTGAAATTAACGAAGCTCTTATCGTTGAGTTCTACTCTCGTTAATTAATTCGAGTTGTAAACTGTAAACAGGAAAACCCTAGAAACGTTGATATTACTCAACTTCTAGGGTTTTTTATTTTTGTCTGCTTTGTAGAATCATGTATTGGTCGGCCCTCTTTAAAATCCTCACGCTGCATTGCTTAAGCTTTCCCTTTCTGGATCCGTTCAACAATCAAATTTCTTTCCATTTCTGCTATCGCTAACATGGTTTGAAGGAATGACCGCCATCGCTGTGTTTTCCATTAAACCTACATTCATTACGTAGAGTTTTTTCAAAAAAGTATGAAAAATAAAAAAAAGACACGATTTTGTCAACTAGTTGACAGACTGAACCGGTTCATTTCACTATGATGAATCTAACCGAATCAAACGGTCTGTTCCCTGGACGTAAGAAGTGTATACAGTCCGTTTTGTTTCACGATCTCGCCTTTTTCCTGCAAGCTGTTCATGACATAGGAGACGCTAACGCGAGAAGAGCCGACGACATAGGCGAGCTCCTGGTGCGTGAACGGGATGGTGATGGTCAGGCCAATCGATGTCTTGATGCCGTAAGAGGCGGCTAATTGCTGGAGCATGGTCAGAACGCGCTGTTCCACATCCGAAAAGCTCATGAGCTTCGCCTGAAGTAAAAGGGCCGACTGTTTCTGGCACAGGGAAGAGAGGACTCTTTTGGTCAATGCCAGGTCGTTCAGGATGATTGAAAAAAAATCATGTTTCGTGATTTGCAGCAATTGGACGTCCGAAGAGGCGGTTGCGCAATATTCAGACTGGTCTTCCGTCCATGCGGCCGATTCACCGAGAAGGTGGCCGGATCCGACGATATAGAGATGGCGCTCCGCACCCATTGGCGACAGCAAAAAGACGCGAACACGTCCTTCCAACACAAGGTACACGTACGGATGGACAGTATCCTGCTGGAACAAAAGAGTTTCACGGGGGAAGGTCAAGAGTTTCCCTTGTCCGGAAAAATGAGAATGCGCCCAATCGCCTCGCTCAAGCCATAATGACTGGTTCATATGTTCACCTCTTGATGAAAGAAAAAATGTAAACGTTCACAAAAAAAGAGAAAAGGATGATGGATATGACTCACCCCTTTAAACAACAACGACAACTGTTCCCCACACTCGGAAAAACGATTCATCTTTCAAGCTGTTCCCAAAGCGCGATCTCCGCTCCGGTGAAGGAAGGGGTCGATGCCTACCTCACAAGCTGGAATGATGAGGGGATGGACTGGAACGGCTGGATGAAGAAAGTATCGGAAGCGAAAGCGGCCTTTGCCCATCTCATCAATGCATCCCCAGATGAAATCGCGGTCCTTTCAAGCGTATCGGATGCGGCATCCAGCTTTGCCGGTTCGCTTGATTTCTCGGGTCAACGGAACAAAGTCGTGACCACCGAGATCGATTTCCCTTGCATCGGCCATGTCTGGCTCTCCCAGGAGCACCGCGGTGCTGAAGTCGTCTTCTTGACGGAACAGAATCACCAGATCGCGCTCGACCAATACGTGGAAGCGATCGACGGGAGGACGCTTGTCACCTCCATCTCACATGTCTCCTATTATAACGGGTTCATCCAGGATGTGAAAGCCATTTCAGAAATCGCTCATGCGAACGGTTCCCTATTGTTTGTGGACGCCTATCAGTCCGCTGGAGGCGTTCCAATCGACGTCAAGGAAATGGGGATCGACGCGCTTGCTTCAGGGGCACAGAAGTATCTACTCGGTATTCCGGGAATCGCCTTCTTGTATGTGAAAAAGGAACTCGCGGAAACACTCGAGCCGAAAACGACGGGATGGTTTAGCCGCGTCAATCCGTTTGCCTTCGATCCGAAGACCTTGAATTATGCGGAGGGAACATTGCGTTTTGACACCGGTACCCCGATGATGATTAATGCCTACGCGGCCCATGCCGGTATCACGCTGTTAAACGAAATCGGCGTCCAAACAATCCGCCCCTATCTGATGGAGTTGTCCACAGTAGCCATCGAGACTGCCCAACGGCTCGGGCTCGAGGTAGCGAGCCCGCTGGATGTCACCCGGAAGGGAAGCAACACTGCGATCCGGGTCCAGAACGCAACAGCGCTCGAGCAATTCTTGAAAACGAAGAAGATCGTCGTCTCCGCAAGGAACGATGTCCTCCGGGTGGCGCCGCACTTTTACAATACAGCCGAAGAAGTCGAAAGAGCCATTGAGGAGATCCTGCATGCCATCAAGCATCACTAATGGTGTGTTCCTAAAGAAATCCGCCCTCGTTGTGATTGGGACGATGGTCGTGGCTGCCTCCTATTACGGGCTGCAAGAGCCGAACGGTATTGTCGCCCCGGGGCTTGGAGGTATTGCAATGGTCCTTTCCAAATGGATTCCGTTTTCACTTGGCGTCATCTATTTTGCGCTGAACATACCGCTCTTTTTGATCGGGTACCGTTCAGTCGGGGCCTTGTTTGCGGTCTTCAGCCTCATCGGAATGAGCAGCCTCTCCATTTGCCTAGGGCTTTTTAAGGGTATGCCCGGCCTTCACATGCCTCTTGTCGGATGCATCCTGAGCGGGATTCTTTCCGGCATCGGCATCGGTGTGGTAATCAAAGCAGGCGGAACGACCGGAGGACTGGATATCGTAAGTGTCGTCATCAGCCGGATTTCACCGCGCTTTTCCATCGGAAAAACGATGGTTGCGGTGAATGGCTTCGTCTTGTTATGCTCCTTCCTAAGCGAAGGATTCGAGAAAGCCTTTTACACACTAGCTAGCATGTTTCTCGCGGGCAAGAGTGTGGATGCGGTGCTTTCATATACAAAAACCTTGGGGAATGGTGGGGAAATCAATGGCGAATGAAAATTTGATAAATCGCGAAGAAGGATTAAATCGCTCGCTCACAAGCGGCCAATTGACGATGATCGGGATTGGAGGAGCCATCGGAACCGGCCTGTTCATGGGAAGCGGGATCGCCATCGGCTACGCAGGGCCGGGCGTCCTCATCAGCTACATCATCGCTGCCTTTATTGCTGTGATCATGATGTTCAGCTTATCGGAGATGGCAGTGGTCCATCCGACGGCAGGTTCGTTCGGGACCTATGCCGAAATGTATCTGAACCCTTGGGCCGGGTTTTTGATCCGCTACACCTACTGGGCTGCTCAGGTAATCGCCATAGGGGGGGAAGCGGTAGCCGTCGGGCTCTATATGCAATACTGGTTCCCAGGTATTCCGGTCTGGCTCTGGACGCTTGGATTCGGGTTCATCATCGTATTCATCAACACCCGTTCGGTGAAAAATTTTGGGTCTCTTGAATATTGGTTTGCGATGATCAAGGTCATTGCGATCGTTTTTTTCATCATTTTCGGCGTTTCGATGGTGCTTGGGATTGGCCACTCAGAAGCTATCGGATTTAGCCACTATACCGACCAAAAAGGGTTTATACCGAACGGTATCCACGGGGTATGGATGGCAGTATTGATGGCGATCTTCTCGTTCTACGGGGTCGAGATCGTCGCGGTCACAGCTGGCGAATCGAAAGACCCGCAAAAATCGGTGCCAAAGGCCATGAAAACGATGGTATTACGTTTGTTCTTATTCTATATCCTATCCCTTGCGATCATCGTGGCAGTTGTGCCTTGGACACAGGCGGGAGCCCATGAGGTATCCGGTTCTCCGTTCGTCAAGATCTTTGAAGGGTCGGGAATCCGCTTTGCGGCAGGCATCATGAACTTCGTGGTGCTCACAGCAGCCCTATCGAGCATGAATGCAAACCTCTATTTGACAAGCAGGATGCTGTTCTCCTTATCAAGAGGAAACTATGCGCCGAAATCGCTTGGGACGTTGTCGAAGAACGGCACGCCGATCATAGCCATCCTGACCTCAAGCGTCGGAGTGTTGATCGCGACGGTTCTCTCGATGTACTACCCGGATACGTTCAACAAGCTGTTTGGGATTGCGATCTTCGGGGGAATCCTGGTCTGGCTAATGGTCCTTATCACCCACCTCCGCTTCCGGAAAACGGTTCATCTTCATTATGAGGGGAAGCTTCCTGTGAAGGCGCCGATGTTCCCTGTACTTCAATGGGCGGGTGTGCTTTTATTGAGCGCCATTTTGATTACGATGCTCTTTTATCCGGAATGGGTAGATGCTTGGAAAGTAGGCGTTCCTTGGGTGATGATCGTTTCAATCGGATACTTTGTCCAAAAAGCAAAAACGAAAAAGGTTCAAGGTACAGTAGATTCCCATGAAAATGAAAACCACGTCTCTTGATTTTGGCATAAATAAAGGCGCCTTTGAACGAGGTGCCTTTATTGTTAAATGAACAAAATCTCATATGCGACTTAAATTTCTTCCAAGTCAAGATTTTTCACTTGGGTCGGTCCTCGCATAACTCCCGTTAATAACTAAGCCCCAAGCCACTAGGTTTCAGTGTTATTTTCTATTGATTAATTTAATGGACATCCAATATCCAAATCCAAGTAGTGCATAGATTAATACAAGTACAATTGAGGTTAATACCCTTTCACGAGCTGCTCCATCAGCGAATAATACAGGCCCAAGCCCGAAAAATGTGACCAGTGCAATGAGAATGATAAAGAATGCATGCAATATATATTTCACTTACTTCACCCCCATTTTTTCTTCTTATTTATATAGACGAAAAAAAAGGACCTTGGATTCACCAAGGCCTCTCCTTACTTTTCTTAATAATTGATTAGTGTGTATTTCTTTTTGCCTCTTCTAATTATCGTAAACTGTCCTTCGATCCGATCTGTTTCCTGGAGGGCATAAGCAGTATCGGTTATTTTTTCACCATTAACAGTAACGGCTCCATTGGAAATATCTTCGCGAGCCTGTCGCTTAGAAGGTGAAATCTTCGCTGCTACCAATAGATCAACTAAATTTTCCTCATTAGCTGACTCATAGGCAGGGACATCCTTAAAGCCTTGTGCAATCTCGGCAGCCGTTAAGCTTCTCACATCGCCGCTAAACAAAGCCTGAGAAATCTTTATCGCCTGTTCTAAGGCAGTATCACCATGAATGAGGCGTGTCAATTCTTCAGCCAAAACCTTTTGAGCTTTACGAAGATGCGGCTCTTCCTGGACAGCTTTTTCTAATTGTTCAATTTCCTCATGGGGAAGGAACGTGAAAATCTTTAGATATTTCACTACATCAGCATCAGCAGTGTTAATCCAGAATTGGTAGAACTCATATGGAGTAGTTTTTTCCGGATCAAGCCAGACTGCACCGCTTTCTGTTTTTCCGAATTTTGTTCCATCTGCTTTTGTAACGAGAGGAATAGTTAAACCATATGCCTTAGAGCCTTCCGACTCGATTTTGCGGATTAGTTCGAGACCAGATGTAATGTTCCCCCATTGGTCGCTGCCGCCAATTTGTAATTTACAATTATGATTCTGGTATAAATGAAGGAAATCCATTGCTTGTAAAATGGTGTACGTAAATTCAGTAAACGAAATGCCAGTTTCAAGGCGAGAGGCAATTGTGTCCTTCGCCAGCATGTAGTTTACGCCGATATGTTTACCAATGTCACGTAAAAAAGTTACCACGTCCATTGAGCCGGCCCAGTCATAGTTGTTTACCATTATGGCGCCATTTTCCCCTTCAAATTCAAAAATGGACTGTAATTGTTTTTTGATTCCGTTGACATTGTTTTGTACTGTTTCGAGAGTTAGAAGCTTTCTTTCTTCACTTTTCCCGCTTGGATCTCCGATAAGCCCTGTTGCACCACCGACTAACACGATAGGACGGTGGCCATGCTGCTGGAATCTTCTAAGAGTTAAAAATGGAAGCAGATGTCCAATATGCATACTGTCTGCAGTAGGATCGACCCCGCAGTATAATGAAATTTTTTCCTTGCTAACTGTATCATTTAAACCTTCTTCATCCGTTTGCTGATAAATTATCCCTCTCCACGCTAAATCCTGTAATAAATCCATTCGTTATCCCTCCATCTTTTTTTGCTGCCTTGGATTTCATTTACCCCAACAGCTTACTTTTTCTCTTTTCGGGCAATGAACCGGGGTTTCATTTACCCAAAC
>NZ_JBALPP010000010.1:66268-97720 GCF_036965425.1 Neobacillus drentensis
CTTTTCGGGCAATGAACCGGGGTTTCATTTACCCAAACAGCTTATTTTTTCCCTTTTCGGGCAATGAACCGGTAAAAAAAATAAAAACGCCCCTGCATTAATGCAGGGACGAAATAATCGCGGTACCACCCAGCTTGAGGAATATTCCTCCAACTCGAAAAATATAACGGTTTCACCGTTCTCTGCTACTTACCTTTTCACAGAGAAAGCTCGAGGATGTAATTCATTCTTCTATTTGTGACAGCTTTCACCGGCCGCTGACTCTCTAATTTACAGGGATAGAAGAACTACAATTGGTTCCCTTCAATGCTTGTTTATGAAATTTAACTTATAGCATTTTTACCATATCTTTCTGCTTATGTCAAACTCGAAATGGAAATTTCAGAAAAATGTAGAACGTTGTCAGTTTTTATACCTTCTATATGCTATAATGTATGTGATTTTAGATGAGGTGATGCTATTAATGAATGAAAAAATTCAAGCATGGCTAGAAAAAACAAAATCCGTGCTTAACTTAATAACCCATAAAAAGGCTGTAAAAGGGGCCCGAATTACCTATTCTGTATTTTGGAACCTATTCCTGTTGGTTTTAACAGTTATCATCCTTGGTGGTTCATTTGCTACAGGGGTTGGAGCTGGTTATTTTGCCTCACTAGTAAAGGACGAACCTGTCCGCTCATATGAAAGTATGAAAAAAGATATTTATAATTATACAGAACCATCGGAATTATATTTTGCTAACAATGTTTATTTAGGAAAAATGCGCTCCGATCTTGAACGTGAAGAAGTAAGGCTGGATCAAGTTTCAGACTACCTAGTCAATGCAGTGGTTGCTACTGAGGACGAATATTTTTATAAGCATCATGGCGTAGTGCCAAAGGCAGTTTTCCGCGCCCTCTTTCAAGAAGTGACCAATTCTTCTGTCCAATCTGGCGGCAGTACACTAACACAGCAATTAATTAAAAACCAGCTCTTAACCAATGAGGTTTCCTTTCAAAGGAAAGCCAATGAAATTTTACTTGCTCTTCGTTTAGAGAAATTCTTCGATAAAAAAGAAATCCTCGAAGCTTACTTAAACGTATCCACCTTTGGCAGAAATTCATCAGGCCGAAATATTGCTGGAGTTGAAGCAGCCGCAAAAGGTATATTTGGAAAAAAAGCTAGTGAATTAACACTTCCGCAGGCAGCATTTATCGCAGGATTGCCTCAGAGTCCATTTGGGTATACGCCTTTTACCAGAGAAGGCACAGTCAAGAACAATCTTGAACCAGGACTCACACGGATGAAAACAGTTTTAAAACGGATGTTCGATGGCGGTTATATCAATCAAACGCAATATGCAGAAGCATCTTCCTACGATATTACGAAAGATTTTATTAAGCCGATCAGTACTCCAAGTGAAAAATACCCAGGACTGCCTACAGAAATTGAAAAGCGAGCCGTTGGGATTCTAACAACAGTTTTCGCCGAAAAAGATGGCTATACAGACAAAGATTTAAAAAATGATGATAATCTTTACTATAAATATCAAACAATGGCCAACCATGCTTTACATCAAAATGGTTACCAAATCCATACCACCATCGACCAAGATATTTACGACGCGATGCAAAAGGTAAAGGATAATTACAAATATTACGGCCCAGATAAACCCCAGGAGAAAAAGGATCCTGAAACAGGTGAAAAGAAAACTGTGATGGAACCCGTGGAAGTCGGGGCAGAGCTAATTGAAAACAAGACTGGGAAAATTATCAGCTTTGTTGGCGGAAGAGATTATGATAAACAACAGATGAATCACGCAACTAGTTCGCTTCGTCCAAACGCTTCCACAATGAAACCGCTTCTTGTATACGGCCCTGCAATAGAGTTGGGAAAAGCATCTCCTGGCACACCGCTTCCTAATGTTGCCTTAAATTTTATTCCTGGCAGAAGCAAGCCATGGCCGCAAAACTACGATTACCGCTATAGCGGCTTAGTTTCAGCAAGATATGCACTTGCAAAATCTTATAACGTTCCGGCAGTGAAACTTTACTCTGAAATCGTCAATCAGCAGCCCGCCAAGTATTTGGAAAAGATGGGATTTACCTCGCTTAGTAAAGAGGATCATACAAACCTTTCAGCTGCCATTGGTTCCATAACGGGGGTAACTGTAGAAGAAAACACAAATGCGTTCAGTACTTTTGCGAACGGCGGGAAATTTATCGATGCCTATATGATTGATAAAATTGTTGATAAAAGCGGCAAAGTTATCTATCAACACGAGGTGAAGCCTGTAGACGTCTTCAAACCGCAGACTGCCTATTTAACGCTCGACATGATGCGAGATGTTATCAAAATGGGGACTGCAGCAGGGATTAACAGTAAATTAAAATTCCGAGCCGATTGGGCAGGAAAAACAGGTACTGGTAATGAATATGTTGATTCTTGGTTCGTTGCAACCAACCCAAATGTCACTTTTGGTATTTGGACCGGTTATGATACGCCTAAATCATTGCAGTCTAGAGGGATGTCATACAGCCAGCGGACGAATAATCTGTGGGCTGAATTAATCAATTCTGCCTATAACCTTAAACCGGATTTAATTGATCCTAAAGAATCGTTTCAAATGCCAGAAGGAATTGTAAAACGCTCTTATTGTGCTGTTTCCGGAATGCTTCCATCTAGTGCATGTACCAAAGCGGGATTAATTGAGAGTGATTACTTTAATGTTAATAACGTTCCTTCTAAAGTTGATGATAGCTTAATTGAAGGTAAATTTGTCACCATAGGCGACAAACGATATTTAGCCCTTGATTCTACCCCAAAAGAGTTTGCCCAGTTTGGTTTAATCCTAAATCCGGACTTTATTACTCGGATGGTAGGAAAGAACTTTAAAAATTATAGCCAGCTCATTCCAAATAAGGACCGTTGGGGCAAAGTGCTTGTTTCAAGTGCAAAAATGGTTGATAACGGAAAAACTCCTAACAGCGTAGGGTTATCGGTTTCTGGCAGTACAATAACATGGTCATCCCCTGGTGATAATGATGTTGTCGGGTACAGAGTTTATCAAGACGGCATTATAGTTGCCAGCGTCAATAGCGGCTCTAGGTCTTATACGGCAGGCAACGGGAATTACTATGTAACGGCTGTTGATATTGCTGGTAAAGAATCTGCCCCATCTAATCAAGTTACTGTTGGTGCTGCAACAACTCCTGCACCGTAATAGAAAACACAAGAGACTAACATCTCTTGTGTTTTTTTACGTTAAATTATACAGATTCACTTTTTTGATGATTCCGAATCGGATACAGTGCCTTTTCGAGTGTAAGTATATTTTTTTCGGTAATCTCTGCTTTTCTTGGGATCGGTGTATATAAATTTTCTGGGTCATCCCATTCCCTTGGCAATTGGACAGGGGCCTCTTTTTGCCAGTGCTCCACCCACTCCTCAGGCAAGCTGCCATAACTATTTGAGTTTTCAGTCATTTCGAGCCATATGTGCGCCCAGGCTCTCGGCACCACGCGCCAAATATCATAGCCGCCTCCTCCTACTGCAATCCATCTTCCATTGCAATATTGATGAGCAATTTCATGGGCAAGCTTTGGAATTTCCCGGTAGATTTTCATTGTTGCTGATAGATGTGTCAAAGGATCATAATAATGGGAATCAGCCCCATTTTGCGTCAGAATTACATCTGGTTTAAAAAAGGCAGCCACTTCTTTAATTGCTTGAGAATAGGCATGCAGCCATGACTCATCTTCAGTAAAGGCATCCACTGGGATATTAAAGGAATAACCATAGCCTGAACCTTGTCCTCTTTCATTGATATTCCCTGTACCAGGAAATAAATATCTTCCTGTTTCATGAATCGAAAGGGTGCACACTTTCGGATCATCATAAAAGGACCACTGGACTCCGTCCCCATGGTGGGCATCTGTATCAACGTACAATACCCGGGCATTATACTTCTCCTGAAGATATTTAATGGCTACTGAACTATCATTGTAAATACAAAATCCAGAGGCTTTGCCACGGAAGCCATGATGCAATCCTCCTCCTAGATTTACTGCATGACAGGCTCGGCCGGACATTACTTCGTCTACAGCCGTTAAAGTACCGCCAACTAGTAAGGCACTTGCTTCATGCATATTAGGAAAAATAGGTGTATCTTCTGTACCAAGTCCATAATTTTCAGCGATTTCGTTCGGAAGCTGCCCATATCCAGCTTTTTTCACTGCCTCTATGTAGCTTTGATCATGGATAAGCGCTAATTCTTCGTCGGTAGCCATTCTTGGAGGGATGATGTGTTCAGGATTTAAGGCATTCATTTTATTTAATAGATCTACTGTTAATTTAAGCCGGAATTGGTTAAACGGATGATGACTGCTAAATTTATAATTTAGCAGTTCCTCTGAGAAAACAAAGGAGCATTGATCTTTCATAGGGAAATCCCCGGCAGATTAGGCCATAAAACTTGATGGCCAGCTTCTTTAAGATCTTGAATAAGCGCCGTTGGGTTCATCGTTTGCACCCTGATGACGAGAATTTTATATTGATCATCCGATTTGTCAGGATATACTAGGACACTAAGAATATTTGCTTTCCGGTTTTTAATAACAGTAGTAATTTCACTAAGTTTGCCTGCTAAATTAGGAACCTTTATTTCAATTTGGGATCCGGGCTGATGGGCACCTGTCAACTCAACCATGGTTCGCAGTAAATCAGTTTCGGTAACAATGCCAACCAACTTTTGATCATTTATGATGGGAATACAGCTTATTTTATGCTCATAGAAGAGGCCGGCCACTTCTTCCACAAAGTCGAGAGGATGACCAGTAATAACGTTTTTTTCCATGATTGTCTCAAGCGGCTTTTTTAAATCCTCCGGATGCTCATTCGCATGAAAAATGGAGGGTGTTGCCTCCCTAATTTCGGCAATGGTAACAAGACCAACCAATTGTTTTTCTGAAGTGATAATAGGAATATGGCGAATTTTTCTTAATTCCATTAAATCCATTGCATCGGCAATTGTATTATCTGGATATAGTGTAGCGACATCTGTTTTCATGATTTCTTCAATGATCATAAACAATTCCCCCTCTAGTGCAGGCAATATCAGCAAAAATTTAATACATAAATCTATTCATAAAGCGCAGGCGGTCAAACTTTTGGACTGTTTCACTATCAATACGTTTTCCAATTCTCGCCATAAGGCAGTTGGCGGGATGGGAACAGATTTCTGGGTCATCTGTTGCATACCATTCAAGGCCGCCGGCATTCATCATCTTTTCCATTATTTTTCGATATTCCCACACATTCAATTTTGTTCCTTTTAAATCCCAGTGCCAATAATACTCGGTTGTAATGGTTAAATAGTCTTCCATTGCATCATCCATCATCGAAACAATCAGAAGGTTTTTACCGACCTGACTGCCTCTAAATTGGGGAATGACCTCAATGGCACCAAGCTCAATTAAATTATCCATTTTTCCTTCTGACCATCTTTCAAGCGGATCTGGATAAAGGAAGGTGACATAACCAACAATGGTATTTCGATACCTGGCAATAATAATTCTGCCTTCTGAAAGGTCAGCAATCCCAATTAAAGCCTTATGCTGCTGTTCTGGCGGGCGAAAAGCAATCAGGTCTTCATGAAAATCAAGCCCTGCTAGTTTATTGGAAGAAATAGGCCCTTCAATAATCAGGGTCCCATGAGGTGTTTTGAGTTGTTTAGCATTATATGTTTTTTTATGTTCCATACGGTCACCTACCTAAAAAAATCATTCGTTGTTCAAATCTATTATACATAAAATCTAGTAAGTAAAGTCGACTTAACAAAATTTTCAGATTTATAAAACAGGTTGACAAATACTATTAGTANNCTTTTTGTACTATAATTATCTTAAAATACACAACAAGGGGGAGATTAAATGAAAGTGGAAGCGTTACCAGTTGTTCAAGGAGATCATAATTTACAAAATTATGAGGAAAAGTATAAGAATTTTGACTGGAAAGAAACGGAAAAGCAATTCTCTTGGAGTGAAACAGGTCTTGTGAATTTGGCCTATGAAGCGATTGACCGCCATGTAGAAACCTTCCGAAAAAATAAGGTTGCCCTTTATTATCGTGACGGGTCAAGGAATGAAAAGTATACCTTTAAAGAGATGAAGGAGCTTTCCAATAAAGCTGGGAACGTTCTAAAGAATTACGGTGATGTTGAAAAAGGCGACCGTGTATTCATTTTTATGCCTCGCTCTCCTGAGCTTTACTTTACTGTTTTAGGTGCGATTAAACTTGGTGCCATTGTCGGCCCTTTATTTGAAGCATTTATGGAAGGTGCAGTCAAGGATCGCCTGCAGGACAGTGAGGCAAAGGTTTTGGTTACAACACCTGAGTTATTAGACAGAGTCCCTGTCAGCGAATTGCCTGCGTTAAAGCATATTTTCCTTGTGGGCAATAATGTAGTGGAACAAGGGTCATATATTAACTTTTTAGAAGAATTTGAATCTGCAAGCAAAGAACTTAAAATTGAATGGGTAGAAAGAACAGATGGTCTAATCCTGCATTATACATCCGGATCTACAGGAAAACCTAAAGGAGTATTGCATGTACATAATGCAATGATCCAGCATTACCAAACTGCAAAATGGGTGCTTGATTTAAAAGAGGACGATGTATACTGGTGTACTGCCGACCCTGGCTGGGTTACCGGAACTTCCTACGGCATTTTTGGACCATGGTTAACTGGAACATCAAATGTCATTATCGGCGGCCGCTTTAGTCCTGAATCCTGGTATCAAATGATTGAAGATTTTGGCGTTACTGTATGGTATAGTGCCCCAACTGCCTTCCGCATGTTGATGGGTGCTGGTGATGAATTAGTAAAAAAATTCAACCTAAGCAGTCTTCGCCATGTTTTAAGTGTGGGTGAACCATTAAATCCAGAAGTCGTTAAATGGGGTGTGAAAGTATTTAATCACCGAATCCATGATAACTGGTGGATGACAGAAACTGGAGCCCAGCTGATTAGCAATTACCCTTGCATGACGATTAAGCCAGGTTCAATGGGGAAGCCAATTCCAGGGGTTAAGGCTGCTATTGTGGACGATCAAGGAAATGAACTTCCGCCATATCGCATGGGGAATCTTGCTATTAAAAAAGGATGGCCTTCCATGATGCATGCAATCTGGAATAATCCTGAGAAATATGAATCCTATTTTATGCCGAGCGGCTGGTATTTCTCCGGTGACTCTGCATATATGGATGAGGATGGATATTTCTGGTTCCAAGGGCGAATTGATGATGTAATTATGACATCTGGTGAACGGGTAGGACCATTTGAAGTAGAAAGCAAGCTTGTCGAGCATCCAGCGGTTGCAGAAGCAGGCGTAATTGGTAAACCAGACCCTGTCCGCGGAGAAATTATAAAAGCATTTATCGCTTTAAGGGATGGCTATACGGCTTCAGATGAGCTGAAAGAAGAAATCAGGCAATTTGTGAAAAAAGGTCTTGCCGCCCATGCTGCCCCAAGAGAAATTGATTTCCGTGACAAGCTGCCAAAAACACGAAGCGGAAAAATTATGCGCCGCGTTTTAAAGGCTTGGGAATTGAATTTACCAGCAGGCGACCTCTCCACACTAGAGGACTAAAAAATTAAAAAACACAAGAGAATCTTCTCTTGTGTTTTTTGATGCTTATTTTGTGGATTGGCGATGTTCAATTCGATGTGGTAGGATGACAATATTTTCGGTTGTTTTTTCTTTATTCATCAATTTGGTTAATAGCCGCATGGCAACAGCGCCAATATCATATAAAGGCTGGACAATTGTGGTCAGCTGTGGACGGACCATCAAAGAAAGCCTTGTATTATCGGAGGTGATAACCTCAAAGTCTTCCGGAATTTTGTAGCCTTTGTCCTCGGCGCCATGTACCACCCCTAGGGCCATTTCATCAGAACCGACAAGGATAGCAGTAGGGCGCATCTCGGCTTCAAGCATTTTTTCAAACGCTTCAATACCAGAATCGTACGTATAGTCACCTTCAACGACGAGGTCTTCATTATAAGGAATTCCTGCATCTTGAAGAGCACGCTCATAGCCTTTTAATTTTTTTTGTGCATTTTTAGGTTCATGAAGAGGTCCAATCACGAAGGCAACGTTTTTATGGCCTTTTTCAATGAATTCCTTAACAGAATCATATACCGCTTCTTCATAATCAATGTTGACAGAAGGAATCTTGTCTGATTCTTCAATTGAGCCAGCAAGGACAATTGGGACTGGTGATTTTTCAAATTCCTCAACATGATCAGGGGTAATATTTCCACCCATGAATACGATCCCATCCACTTGTTTCCCAAGCATCGTACCAAGCAAGTGCAATTCTTTTTCTTTATTTTGATCGGAATTACTTAAAATAATGTTGTACTTATACATCGTTGCGATATCTTCAATACCGCGTGCTAATTCAGCAAAAAAGATGTTAGAGATATCAGGGATAATGACTCCGACTGTTGTAGTCTTTTTACTTGCCAATCCCCTAGCAACCGCATTTGGACGGTAGCCAAGTCGTTCAATTACTTCTAATACTTTTTTCCGGGTTACTGGTTTTACATTTGGATTTCCATTCACTACGCGTGAGACCGTTGCCATGGAAACGTTAGCTTCGCGGGCAACATCATAAATGGTGATATTCACGTTTAAACACTCTCCTAAAACGATCCTTATTTCTCTTATTTTACTGCAGCTAGTAAAAACCTATCCGCTTTGTGAGAAAATATACAATTTGATATATGTCTTTAACTATACGATAAGAAGATTAAACCTGCAATCGCATTGGTCATATTTTCTATTGTTTTCAACAAAAAACCTTCTGCAGGCAAATGCAGAAGGTTTTTTTGAATGATTGGCAATATTAAATCCGGACAAAGTTTGATGCAAGCAATTCGTTATAGAATTGGTCAAATTGCTCAAGATTCATTTGCTGCTGTGCGTCTGAAAGGGCAACAGCAGGGTCTGGATGTACTTCAGCCATTACGCCGTCTGCTCCAATAGCAAGGGCAGCCTTAGCAGCAGGAAGAAGCAAGTCTCTTCTTCCTGTGGAATGTGTTACATCGACCATTACCGGCAAATGCGTTTCTTGTTTCAAAATTGGAACTGCTGAAATATCAAGCGTATTTCTTGTTGCTCTTTCATAAGTTCTAATTCCTCGTTCACAAAGAATAATTTGTCCATTTCCTTGTGACATAATGTATTCAGCCGCATTAATAAACTCTTCTATTGTTGCTGCAATACCTCTTTTTAGTAGCACTGGCTTCCTAACAGCACCAGCCGCTTTTAATAGTTCAAAGTTTTGCATATTACGGGCGCCGATTTGAATGACATCAATGTAATCAATCGCCATTTCAATATCAGCAGGGTTTACGATTTCACTAATAACCGCCATATCAAATTCATCTGCAACACGTTTTAAAATTTTTAATCCTTCTACCCCTAAGCCTTGGAAATCATATGGAGAAGTTCTAGGCTTATACGCACCACCACGAAGAAGCTTTAAACCCTTCTCTTTCATAGCCTTTGCCACAGTAGCTACTTGCTCATAGGATTCAACAGCACAAGGTCCAAAGACAAAATGCGGTTTACCATCGCCGACCGTTTCACCCTTTAAGGAAACAATAGTGTCTTCTGGCTTTTTCTTTCTTGAGACAAGTAATGCTTTTTCATGATCATCTTTTTGTAAATTTAACCCTGCTTTAAAGATTTCTTTGAAGATATGATCGATAGTTGCATCTTCAAACGGACCATCATTGTGTTCCTTGATAACCTCAAGCATTTTTCTTTCACGGACTGGATCGTAACGGTATACTCCTTGATTACCTTTTACCTGCCCAATCTCTTGGACGAGGTGAGCTCTTTCATTAATCAGCCTCAACAACTCCAAGTTCACTTCATCTACACGCGCTCTCAATTGATCCAATTGATTTGTACCCATTACGCATCCCCGTCCTTTCTTTTGCAAATCAGTATTATTACTCTTTCGCAAATGTTTACTGGTTCACAAGGTTAAAAGTTTGAAATTTTAAAACATTTTTTAATTAGGCTTTATTATAGCGGAAATTAATTTTTTTGTCATCTCTTTTTTCTTTAATGATTAGACGCTTTTAAGCGTTAAAGTATTTGTTTCATATATTTAATCAATTTATGTTTTCTATTTTGAAAATGTGAATAAATTTCAAATTATTTTTTATTGATTTTCATTCATAGCATTTGCCAAAGAGCGATTGGTTATTTTCCAATGGGAAGCATTCCACTTAGGTTCTCCATTTGAAAATAGAATAGCTTGTGGGGATTCATGTTTAATTTGAAATTTTTCAGCAATATCATTAGACAGTGGACGTGAATCTTGAACAGCTAGGAAATACGTTGGAATATTGTGATTTTCATCTGCATATTTTTCATATTCCTTATACGCCGCATGACTGATAGGACATGTTAAACTATGCTTTAACAAATAAAATTTACTTTCTTTTTGGAGCAAATCCTCAAATTGTTCAACTGTATCAATTTTTTCTAACATAAAAAAACCTCCCTAAAATAAATAAACGGTGAAGTAATTTTATCACTTCACCGTACCTATAACAAATAAACCGATTTAAAGCTTGACCTTACTTTCTTCTTCTTGCAATGCCTTTTCTGCTTCCGCTATTCTTTTCCTGATTTCAACACTGTCTAATGTTGCCTCATCAACTGTTTTATTTGGAAAAGTTGGTTTTGGATTCCCTATTGAAATATAAGCTGGACTTGATTCCTCGCCAGCTTCAGCTTTATTTAACGCTTTGTTCTTCGCCTTGTTTAACATCCCAGAGGATTGCTGGATTAAACCTTGAGAAAGTGAAGAAGTTTTTGATGCTAAATCATTGCTTTTACTCACTACATTTTCCCGTAAATCGGCTGTTTTTTCCATAATGGAACCTGCTTGACTACTTAAAGTTATACGCAGTTCTTTCCCGGTTTTCGGAGCCAGAAGCAGCGCTGCTGCAGCACCAACTGCCCCGCCGATTAACGCTCCAAATAAGAAGCCGGAGGATGTTCCTTCATTGCGGGATTGGTTTGTTTCTCGAGATTCATAATCTCTGTTTGACATTTCTATTACCTCCCTAGATTTATTTAATGTGCTCTGATTCTCGGTTTAACTTCAGAATTCACTTCATTATTTGCTTGCTTTCTAGCCTGCCACTTATCCTTTAATTCGAGGAGAATATTGCTCCATTGAATGATCTGTGCAACCTTTTCCTTGCTATCCTCCACTGTTTGATCTACTGAGGTTGTGATGCTTTTAAGTGTTCCATTAAATCCAGCAATAGTAGTACCAACATCCTTTACCGCTGTAACCACACTATTTAGGTCTTTGGATTTTTGTTGAATATCCTCCGCCAATGCATTCGTTTTTTGTAACAGCAGATGAGTTTCACCCATAACGCCATCAAGCTGTTTTTCTAAGCCCTTTAACGTGCCGGAAACGCCTGCCAGTGTCTCTTGAAGCGATTTAAGCGTTTTCGATAAGTAGATGACGAGCACCAGAAACGCAATCGCGATCAAGGCTACGCTTAAGTATAAAATAATTTGCATTGTAATACCTCCGCCTTAACTCTATCATTATGTATTACCCATCAGTGATGGATATAAACCTCGCTAATAATCTTATACTACTTCAATATTTTTGTCCTCATTTCCTGCCAATTGTTTTAAAAAATTCATCCGCAAATCATTAGTTGGAACTTTATCTATGAACTTTTCCTTTCCTTTCGGTTACAATAATAATTGTATGTAATTTTTTATGTAGGAGGCATTATGATGAGGGATCCTCGTATTGAGAAACTAGCTAAAAATTTAATTAATTATTCTGTACAACTTCAAAAAGGAGAAAAAGTGCTAATTGAAAACTTTGGGCTGCAGCGGGAGCTTGTCACAGCCCTTGTGAAAGAAGCCTATAAAGCTGGCGGTTATCCTTTCGTTTTAATCAAAGATCATCAAGTTGATCGTTCTTTATTATTAGGTGCCCAGGAAGAACAGTTTAATATGATGGCTGAATTTGAAGCAAATGTTATGAGTAAAATGGATGCATACATAGGGCTGCGTTCAGGCAGCAACATCAATGAACAGGCCGATGTGCCTGATGACAAAATGAAAATTCATGGTAATACCATTGGCAAAAGGGTACACCGCGATATCCGTGTCCCGAAAACAAAATGGGTTGTCCTCCGCTACCCGACTTCAAACATGGCACAACTAGCAAAAATGAGTACCGAAGCATTTGAAGACTTTTATTTTGATGTTTGTAACCTGGATTACGGAAAAATGGATAAAGCTATGGATAGTCTGGTAGACTTGATGAACCGTACAGACAAAGTCCGCATAACCGGTCCTGGCACAGACCTGACTTTCTCTATTAAGGATATTCCAGCCATTAAATGTGCTGGAAGATTAAATATTCCAGATGGGGAAGTGTACACGGCTCCAATCCGGAATTCAGTTAACGGGGTCATTACTTATAATACACCATCACCATACCAAGGCTTTACATTTGAAAATGTGAAGCTAACCTTTAAAGAGGGAAAAATAGTTGAAGCAGAAGCAAATGATAGTACAAGGATAAATAAAATCTTTGACACTGATGATGGGGCCCGCTATATCGGGGAGTTTGCTATTGGGGTCAATCCATTTATCCTCAATCCAATGCAGGATATTTTGTTTGATGAAAAAATAGCGGGCAGCTTTCACTTTACTCCTGGCCAATGCTATGATGATGCCTTCAATGACAATCATTCCAACATTCATTGGGATATGGTCAATATTCAGCGGCCTGAATATGGAGGCGGGGAAATGTATTTTGATGATGTTCTGATCCGCAAGGATGGTCTGTTTGTCCTTCCGGAGTTAGAGTTATTAAATCCTGATAAATTGAAGTAAAAAGAAAGGATGCCGCTTGTGACGGCATCCTTTCTTTTTTATTGTACAACTTGTTTTTCATAGGATTCCTGGAATTTTTGAATGTCTCCGGCACCCATAAAGATAATGACACTGTTGTTAAAGTCTTTTAACACTGATGTGTTTTCTTCAGTAAGCAATTCAGCCCCAGGAATTTTTTCCTGTAAATCCTTGATGGACAGCTTGCCATGCTTTTCACGGGCAGAACCAAAAATTTCACACAAAAAGGCTTTGTCGGCCCTTCGCAGGCTTTCCGCAAAATCCTCTAAGAATGCCTGCGTCCGAGTGAACGTATGGGGCTGGAATACAGCTACAATTTCACGGTCAGGATATTTTTGCTTAGCAGCCTCAATGGTTGCTTTAATTTCAGTCGGGTGATGGGCATAATCATCAATTAAGATTTGGGAACCCATATTTTTTTCAGAAAATCTTCTTTTTACACCTTGGAAAGTCATTAATCTTTCCTTGACTGTATCAGCATTGATTTCTTCATAATGGCATAAACCAATGACCGCTAATGCATTTAGTACACTGTGGTCACCGAAGGTTGGAATGGAAAAAGTATCATAAAAGGTATTTCGAATAAAGACATCAAAGGTAGTCCCATTCGTCGTCTTCACGAGATTTTTAGCCTGATAGTCATTTTCATCTGCAAATCCATAGAACAAAACAGGAACTTTTGCCTGGATTTTTTGCAGCTGTTCGTCATCACCAAAAGCAAATATCCCTTTTTTTACTTGGACAGCCATTTCCTGAAAGGCAGAAAATACATCATCAATATTGGCAAAATAATCAGGATGGTCAAAGTCAATATTGGTCATGATGGCATAGTCAGGGAAATAGGATAAGAAATGCCTTCTATATTCACAAGCTTCAAAAACAAAGTATTCCGCCCCTTCCTCCCCTTTACCGGTCCCATCACCAATTAAAAAGGAGGTCGGCTTGGCACCAGCGATAACATGGGACATTAGCCCTGTTGTTGAAGTTTTCCCATGTGCGCCAGTAATGGCAACACTCGTAAAATTTTGCATAAAATCGCCTAAAAAGCGATGGTAACGTACTATAGGAAGTCCGAGCTCCATAGCCCTTTGTATTTCTTCATGGGTATCGGGAAAAGCATTCCCGGCAATAATCGTCATTCCTGGCTTGATATTTTCCTTTTGAAAGGGAAGGATCTTAATCCCTGATTTTTCAAGTGCGACCTGAGTAAAAAAGTGCTTTTCGACATCGGAGCCCTGCACCTGAAATTTCATATCATGAAGAACTTGTGCCAGTGCACTCATTCCAGACCCCTTTATACCTACAAAATGGTAAATAGTCATAGAAGAACCTCCAACCAACGTCTATCTGTAAAACAGTATATGACATCTGTCTGTATTTGCTAACAACAAAAGTGGATGTGCTTATGCACATAAACGTCCAAAATACTTTCTAAATAAATTCATTTCATCATTATAGCATTGTTTACTTATAAAAACTATTTGTGGCATTGAAGCTTTGATTCCGTTTATATTTGCAATATATATTATTTGTTCACGTTAATAAAGAATACTATAGATTAACCAATATTACTAGAATCTTGTATTGACTCTAAGTCAGCCTCTGTAATCAGTACATCTCGCGCTTTGCTGCCATTGGCACTTGTTATATATCCATTCTGCTCCAACATATCCATCAGTCTTGCCGCGCGGTTATAGCCGATCTTAAAGCGCCGCTGCAGGCTCGAAGTGGATGCACCGCCTTGATCGACAATGAATTCACAGGCTTCAAAAAACAGTTCATCCTCCTCCTCTGTGACTTGTGCTTTTTTAAGCAGCTCCTCCTGCTCAAATAAATAATCAGGCTCCCGCTGCTCCCTGACATGGGCCACAACAATATCAATTTCTTCATCAGATACAAATGTACCCTGCAGGCGGACTGGCTTTGACGAGCCATTTTCTAAAAATAACATATCACCACGGCCGAGCAGTTTTTCCGCCCCGCTAATGTCGATAATGGTACGGGAATCGACCTGTGAGGAAACAGAAAAAGCAATTCTTGTTGGAATATTTGCCTTAATTAATCCGGTGATAACATCCACTGAAGGCCTTTGCGTTGCAACGATGAGGTGAATACCGCAAGCCCTTGCCTTTTGGGCAATCCGGCAAACGGCTTCTTCGACATCCGCAGGAGACATCATCATTAAATCAGCCAGCTCATCAATGATAATAACGATAAACGGAAGCTTATCTGAATATCTTTTATGCTGAATCGCAAGTTCATTAAATCGGCTTATGTCTCGAACACCTGTGTGAGCAAACAATTCATAGCGTCTCTCCATTTCATCTACAGCCCATTTTAAAGCTGCTGTTGCTGCTTTGACATCCGTAATGACAGGGCTCACAAGGTGTGGAATCCGATTGTATGGCGCAAGCTCGACCATTTTCGGGTCAATGAGCAAAAGCTTTAAATCATCAGGGCTCGCTTTAAATAACAGACTTACCAAAATTGTGTTAATGCAAACACTTTTTCCTGAGCCTGTTGCTCCCGCAATTAGGCCATGGGGCATTTTTTTTAGGTCGGTTACAATCGGGTTGCCGCCAATATCAAGCCCAAGTACAGCCGTTAGTGGTGAAGCTGATTCTTGAAAAACACGGTTCCCGATAATTTCGTTTATCATTACGGGTCTTGATTTTTGATTTGGCACTTCAATACCAATCGTATGTTTTCCTGGGATCGGCGCTTCGATTCGAATATCCCTTGCTGCAAGACTAAGCTTTATATCGTCGCTTAAATTGGTTATTTTATTTACCTTTACTCCTGGCTCCGGCTGGACCTCAAAACGAGTGACAGAAGGCCCCTGAGTAACATTGACGACACTTGCCCCTACATTAAAGTTTTGTAAGGTTTGATTTAATAGGTCCTGTTGATATAAAATCCAGTCACTATCCTTTTCTTCCGAAATAGGCGGGCTTAATAAGCTGGAATCCGGAAACCTATACCCGTCTACAGGAGCAGGGGGTTGGTAGCTTTCATCCTTCTTTTCAGGTTCAGGAGTGCTTGTTTGAACACTTTCAATCTTGCTTGATTCTATCTTCGGCCTTTGCTCCCGTTCTTCCCTTCTAGTACTTTTTCTTGCTTCCCATTTTTCTTTATCTTGTTTGAGCATCATTACATTAAATGGTAATTTTGACCGCATAGGTCTTGATGGTTCCAGCTGCTCAACTGGTTTCTCAACAACAATCTCTTCTGAAACATCATTATTTTCATATAGATTTTCGCTTTGCTCGGGTTCAACTGGTAAAGAAACAACTGCGGCCATCTCTTCTTCTTTAATATCTATCTGCTCATTATTATGGTCCATAACCGAAACAATCTCTTCTGTTTCATAGACTGTTTCCGCAGTTGCAGCAATTGAATCTAGATTGCTTTCAAATTCCCCTTCCAAAAAATGGCTTAATTCATGCTCGATGATCGAATCAATTTTTTTAGGTCTATTAAATCCAAAAACAGGTGAAGGGATTTCTGTTGGATGAAAGGGACCGCGTATTCTTTCCGGCTGTTCTTTCTTTGGTAGTGGTACTTTATTGTTTTCTTTTGGCATTTCCTTATGTACCGTTTGTCTTTCCGTTTTCTCTTTCCTAACCCTTTTTTCCGGAATTACTGCCGCTCTTCTTTTTATTGCAGGAGTTTCTTCAATTGTCCGTCTTTTGCTGATTGAACTGAAAGAAGTCTTAAACTCACCTTTGGGATATTGATAAGAGATTCTAATCTCTAAATCCTTAATGTTATCATCATTGTTCAGAAATGGATGGCCATTCATTTTTTTATTATGTATCGTTAAATGGTTAAATTCCTCTTCCTCATCTTTTTTAAACCTTTGAAAAAAGTCTTGGATCCAACTCAAAACTATCACTCTTTCTCTTTCATCTATCATTCTATTTTATCAGTAATTGATATTTTTTCGACATAATTTCACAGAATTAGCCGAAATATATCTTCGAATGAATGAAAAAAGACCACCTAGAATGTGATCTCTTTGAAATCTATTTTATTTATTTTTTCCTAAAATAAAAATAGGCTCTAATTCCCCATTTTCATATAAAAAGGATAACGCTGTAATCGGAACCCGGCCATTAGCAAAAAAGCTCATAGCCATTTGCGCTAATACATCGTATCCCCGGTCATTACGGATATCCCCGATAATTAATACATCTTGATGCGGCACAGCAACAACCATTGTCCCGGTAATTTGTTTCTCCATATCATTTAAGAAGCCTTTATTTAATATCCTGCTGGCATCATACCCATCATTCGTGTTAAGAAAATAAAAGGTATTACCGGCAACCTGATCCTCTTTTAGCTGTGTTGTCAGCGATCTTACATTAAATAGGGCAATCTCCTTTATTCGGGAATGGACCCATCCCTCTTTTTCCATCACGCGTGCATCAATTAACCGGTAGGTTTTACCCATATCATAGGCATAATAAATTTTTGTTTCAGCGGTATGTTCATCCATTAAAAACGGAACACCTTCCTCTGCTTCTTTCGGAAAAGATGAGGAGCGAATGACAGGGTAAATTCTTTTTTCGTGATCCGTTAATTGGACGGTATCCTCCATAGCACGCAGGCCTTCTTCAACATAATAAACAACTTCATCAATAGCCTTATCTTTTTCTGCATTCCATTTGGCCACAATCCCAGGCAAGGAAATGGTAATCCCCTTCTTGACTACTTTACTTTCGATGCGAAGCTGATCTTTTTCGCGGTCATAAGTGATAAGACGATCCTTGGCAGCCAACCGTGCTTCTAATTCTTTACGCATCTTTTTACTATCCATTTTCATCCTGCTTCCCTCCTTAAAAGGTATTTTCCTTATTGTACATTAAAAAACCCCCATCTCAAAAGGAGAGGGAGCGAGTTGGTATTATGATTTCAACCCCGTGATAAATCCTTCAATTTCTTCTTTCGTTTTGCGATCCTTACTTACAAAACGGCCAAGCTCTTTCCCGTTTTCATAAGCAATAAAGCTTGGAATTCCAAACACATCTACTTGCTGGCATAAATCGATAAATTGATCGCGGTCTATATGGATAAAGGTATATTCCGTAAATTTCGCTTCAATTTCAGGCAGTACTGGTTCAATAAAACGGCAATCTCCACACCACACTGCTGAAAACATAAAAATCGTTTTCCCATTATCTCTTAGCTGTTCAAATTCCTCGATTGATTCTAAATGTTTCAAATTCAACGCCTCCGTTTGAATTATCTTGATCTTCTTAAATCATATCAGCCATTCTGCCGATTAGTCCATGGATTTGCATTTTGGAAATGTCCCATGACTTGCCTATTATTTACCAAACTTAACTGAATTAACAATTTGCATCATCGCTTTCCCATCTTCAACCAAGTCACTGGTTTCCGTCTGAGTCGTTATTTTTGTACCGCCTATTCCGACTGTCAATTCGTTTTGATCATCATCTAATTCCTTAATGGTTAAAAAGCCAAATTTATTGTCTGAGGTGAATTTTTCATTTGTATTGAGCTGCTTATATTGCTTAACGGTTCCGTTATAAACCACTTCACTTAAACTGCCTTCTTGTGGATTTACGAAAAGTATATAGGTCTTAGAGCCATTTTTTAAAATGATGTTATTGGGTTTTTCATCTTTTATTTTATAACCATCGGGTAAATAGAAATGAATTTTTCCACTCTTCTCATTTGGCTGTTCCGCTGCTTCCTGAAAGGTTGATTTCACTTTTTTTATCGTGTTATTACTTTCATCCTTCAGTGAAGCATGGCTGCAGGCACCTAATACAAAAAATAATAAGCTCAATATGGTAATAGTTTTAAAAAGTTTCAGGATGCACTCCCCCTATACACGACAATAGTCCTATCTACATCATACATTCCAGAATATTCAAAAGACAAGCCTTTTTGTCGAAAAATACCGTCGAAAAAGAGGGATTAATCTTTTAAATGTGTTTTTTGATAGGTATATTGTCCAATAAGGAGATTCATGACATGGGTAAACATTTCCACTCGATTAACGAGGCCATTTGTGAAAATTCCAATTGCCCCTTCGTGTTTTCTGACATTTTTCATATTTGCGTAATCATCCATGACCGGTCCGAGCTCGTCTCCTGCGCGAAGCCTTACTGCTATTTCTTCAGGCAATAAAACCCTAGCACCACCGGCAATAATCGGTGCCATATCTTTTGATGCCAGCGCTCCCCAGTTACAAATCATCAAGCCCTGGCTTGTTTCTTGTACGCCGCCTTCAAGACCGATCCCAATTTCGCCATTGCCTTGATTTAACGCTTCAACTGCCCGGTTAACCGCCCCAAGAATTGTTTCTTGATCTGAAAAGGGCTGTGCATTTACTCCTGAAGGAATATCCATAGCAATAAACTCTGCCTCTTGATTAGGGAAGCAATTTTTTACTGCTGTAATTTTTGCCAAGTTTTTTGATCCAATGATGATTTTCATGTATACATCTCCTTTTGCATATGAAAAGGAGGCATGTAGAATGCCCCCCTAAAATTAACTGTTTGCTTTAATCGTATCTACTGTCGTTTGATCACAAGACCTCACTAATTTAATTAACAATTCTTTTGCAGCGGCATAATCATCGACGTGAACGATGGAGGCGTGAGTATGAATATAACGTGAACAAATACCAATAACTGCACTTGGAACACCTTGATTGGATTGATGTACACGACCGGCATCTGTTCCGCCTTGTGAAACAAAATATTGATAAGGAATATTGTGCGTTTCAGCCATATCGAGAACAAATTCCCTCATCCCGCGATGTGTAACCATCGATTTATCTAGGATACGGAGCAATGCCCCTTTTCCTAAATGACCAAACTCTAATTTGTTTCCGGTCATATCATTAGCAGGACTTGCATCAAGCGCGAAAAAAATGTCAGGATTAATCATATTGGCAGCCGTTTGTGCTCCACGCAGGCCTACTTCCTCCTGAACTGTTGCACCTGAATAAAGGGTGTTAGGCAATTTCTCATCCTTTAGTTCTTGAAGCAATTCAATCGCGAGGCCACAGCCATAGCGATTGTCCCAAGCTTTTGCTAATATCTTCTTTTCATTTGCCATCGGCGTAAACGGACAAATCGGCAGGATTACCTGACCTTGCTTAATTCCAATCCTTTCGGCATCTTCACGATCATCTGCCCCGATGTCAATCAGCATATTTTGAATTTCCATTGGCTTGTTTCGTTTCGCTTCGTCTAAAAGATGGGGTGGGATGGACCCGACCACTCCGATAATAGGACCATTCTTTGTCATGATTTGAACACGCTGCGCTAATATCACCTGACTCCACCATCCGCCAAGCGGCTGAAAACGAAGCATGCCATTATCTGTAATGGCAGTAACCATAAAACCTACTTCATCCATATGTCCTGCCACCATAACGGTAGGTCCAAAACCTTTTTTCACACCAAAAATGCTGCCTAATTTATCTTGAACGATTTCGTCCGAATACTTTGATAATTGTTCCCTCATGAAATTTCTAACTAAATGTTCATTTCCAGGGGCTCCAGGGAGCTCTGTTAGCGTTTGAAAAAGCTTTAAGGTTTGTTCGTTCATTGTCAGACTCCTTTAGTTTTTCTTAGATATTAATATGTATCCTTTTATTTTACAGAAAATCCGAACCCCTTACCACTATTTCTAATTCGACTGTTATATTATCCTCTACTATCCAAATAAGATATACTAAAGTTGGGATTGATTGCTCATGATTTTTCTGAATAGATGGGGGTGCTTTTTTTTGAATTGGAAATCATTTCTTCTTGGTGCTGCCTTTGGTGCCATTGGCGGGTATGCGGCAAAGGAAATCCTAAACCAAAAAACAACTGTCTCACCTGAAAAGGTTTTGGCACACGTCAAGAAACAATTTAAACAAAATGGACCTATTAGTGGTTCGTGGATCCACATGGCTGATGAGCCGTACGAAAAGCAGCAAATTAAATATCGGGTATACAAAGGCGGCATCTCCAAAAACAACAACGGATTAAATGAACAATTTGAGTTTATCGCCGATGCCCAAACAGGTACCATCATAGATATACAACCTTTAACAAGCGATTAACAAACAGCCGCATCTTACATTGATGCGGCTGTTTGTTGGGCTTATATGTTAAAAAGGTTGTTGATTTGCACTCCAGGCGCTTCGCTTNNGGAGCCTCCTCGGCGCTACAGCGCCTCCGGGGTCTCCCCTGCCCCGTACTCCCGCAGGAGTCTTCGCGCCTTCCGCTCCAATCAACAATGTTAAATATGAACAATGGTCTTTAAATTTTTTTTAAATCCGTTTTATGCCTTCAACTATTTTTCCATCTAAGTCCCATTTGACAGCTCGGTAAAAGGCATCATGGTAAAACGTAAACCATGCCTTTCTCTCGATTGCATAGGATACCCATTTTTCCTTTGCAGCAATGGAGTCCATTGGATAATCATCATAGGCCATAACCCATAAAACATTTTGATGTGCATGTGTCGCCATGAGATCCGCCATATGGATGGACATTTCTCCTTCATCCTCAATAATAAGGATCGAATGCCCGTCGCTATGCCCGCCTGTATGGATCATTCGAATCGCTCCAAAACTCCATGATTCATCGAATGTTTCGACCTGTGTTTCAATGGCTTCCCAGTTTTCTTTCCAATATGTATTCTTGGACCGGATATTCGGGTTGCGCATCTCTTCCCATTCCACATTTGAAGTGATGATTTTCGCATTTGGGAAGGAAGATGTATACCTGCCATCTACAAGCTTCGTTAATCCACAGGCATGGTCAAAATGTAAATGTGTCATTAACACATAATCGATGTCCCCGGCATTTAATTCCAGATTGGCTAATGAATTGTCAACCTCAGATTCCCTTGTCACCCCATAATTTCTTAGTTGTTTCTCCGTTAACTTTCCATTGCCAATCCCGGATTCAACTAATAAATTTTTACCATTCATTTGAATTAGAATTGGGTCGGTTGGCAATTCGATTTGGTTTTTCTCATTAGGTGGATATTTCTTCGACCATAATCCTTTGGGAACCACGCCAAACATAGCACCGCCATCTAAATTTGTAACTCCACCTGATAACCATGTCAGTGTTACGTTTCCAATATTTAATGTTTGCATCCTTTCAACCCCCTTTATTCTATTTTAGCATTGTCCCATATATAGGAAAAAGAAAAAAGAACAGTCCATAAATGGAACTGTTCTGATCATAAGTTTTGATATTTTACTTCACAGCGGTAGATACGATTCCCCAATTCGGAGAATTTCTCTTCGTATTCCGTCATGATGTTACCTTCGTACCCACTCTTATGGAAATCTAAGCTAAGATATTTTAATAATAAGCCGTATTCTGAAAAGCTCATTAGCGAATATTCAAACAGGCCTTGATTGTCTGTTTTAAAATGAATTTCCCCGCCATCAACCATAATATCCTCATAAAGTTTTAAGAAATCTTTATAGGTCAATCTTCTTTTTTCATGACGTACTTTTGGCCATGGATCTGAGAAATTTAAATAAACTCGGTCAACATCATTTTTCGCAAAATATTTCTCTAAATCAGCAGCATTCACATTAAGTAGTCTAAGGTTTGGCAAATCCGCTACAATTAAACGGTCTAAAGCCGCAACGATGACACTATTATACAATTCAATGCCCATATAATTAATTTCTGGATTCGCTTTAGCCATTTCGGTAATGAATCGGCCTTTTCCAGTTCCAACCTCGATATGAAGAGGTTGTTCATTTCCAAATACCTCATGCCATTTACCTTTATACAATTCTGGATCCGCTACGATATATTGAGGATGCTGCTCTATTTTATCCTTTGCCCAAGGTTTATTTCTAAGTCTCATATTCGCACTCCTAAAAAATAATTTCGTTCAAACCATAACACGTGATACTTTCACTTGCAAGCCAATCTTATTGGAAAAAAGCAAAATGCATAAACAAAAAAAGAATTCACAACCTAACTGTGAATTCTTTTTATTAAAATCCCACTTGAAAGGGTGTTTTGTCATGCCTTTAAGTCATAATGACCAGGTTGCCTTACTAAAGGATATATTAAACAATCATCAAACGGATTGCTGCGGGTCTGTAGCAGAATGTGAACAACTAGAACGATTAGTGAAATCCCTCATGGTAAACACACAGGTCGATCAGAATGTTAAAAACATTTTGCAGGAGGTTTATCAATACAGCCAGTATGGTGCAGGGACGTCCAATTTGGATGAACATATCCAATCTAACCAAGAAAACCTTTCACAATGGGTAAACGATATTGGTCAGTTTTCTTAATTAGAGGATTTCCGCTAAAAACTTTATCCACTTATCCCTTTCTTCGATGCGGTGTTTATTTTTATACCATTGAATTGAAGATAAGGTCTGTAAAGCCGTATACCACTTCATTCTAAGCCTTAAATGATCGGTCAGCGTTTTTCCGTACATGCTAAGCCAATCCTGCCAATTTTCTTCTGGAATATACCAATAAAGAAGCAGGCCAAGGTCAATTGCAGGGTCGGCTATCATCGCCCCGTCCCAGTCAATTAAATACAACTGGTTGTCTTCCGCAAGCAGCCAGTTGTTATGATTCACATCACCGTGACATACCACTTTTTCTTCACTATAAACATTTTTTGCTTCCTTCTTTAGGAAGTTCAATGTTTTTTGTACTTCAGAAAATTCAAGGATTTGTTCATCCAAGTCATCTATCACTGATTGAAAAAGGGTCTCGGGATCCAAGGGTGATTTTTCTAACCGGCTAAGCATACCCAGCATCGGCTCTGATTGGTGAATTTTTTTCAACAGCCTGGCAACAAGCTCCTGATTCATCTCAGATGGTTTCAGTTCCCGGCCTTCAAGCCATTGCTGTGCTGTTATGACATCTCCGTTTTCCAACCGTTTCGTCCAAACAAGCTTTGGGACGATACCTTCTGCCGATAGTACCGCTAGGAAGGGTGAAGAATTCCGCTTTAAAAAAAGCCTTTGATCTTCATAACTTGCATAAAATGCTTCTCCTGTCGCGCCTCCAGCAGGGATAATTTCCCACTCTTGTCCTAATATATGTTCCAAAATTGTTCACCTTCAATTATGCCGTTCTAATGGGAGCTTTTAGATAGGGCTCTTTTCGTAAACGAAAAACAATTTATGCGAAAATAGCCTTAGATAAAAACGCATGCGCCTTTTTACCTTTATTTAAAAAATAAAAAAAGGCTATTGAAACCATAGCACACAATAGCCATCTTAATAAATTTTATCTCCAATTGCCTTTTTTCGTCAAGTAATCTAGGGAAACTATTTTTTCACTAAAATATTTAGCGAGATTGGTTCAATTATTATTTCCCCAACCTTAAAGGCTTTAGATGTAGATATCCCTGCAAATTCATGATTGGCTAAAACAGACCATTCCCCTTCAGGAAGGGTAATCCGGTGCTCTAGGGATGACGAATTAACGATGAAGATTACTTTTGCCTTTTCAAAATAAATTCCTAAAACAGGGGAGTTATACGGTAAAATCCGAATATTCGAGCGAATTTCAGCTTGGGTTCTCATTCGAAAGCAGGAGTATGTTTTTCTGATTTGAATAAGGCTCTTCATATACTCCACATTTTCTTTATATATGCTTTTCCGATCCCAATCGAGTTGGTTAATGGAATCTGGTGAACGATAACTGTTTCCATCCCCTTGTTTCGTTCTAAAAAACTCCTGTCCGCTATGCAGAAAAGGAATCCCTTGTGCCAATAAGACCATCCCTGTCGCAAGCCGGTGATATTTCATTCGGGAAGAATCATCTGTATTTTTGTGACAGGCCAGAAGCTTATCCCACATCGTATGATTATCATGACATTCAACATAATTTATTGATTGGGATGGTTCATTAAACAATCCATGTCCTTTTTTATTGAAACCGATGCTTCCTGTCAATAACTCAATTGCTGCCTCAAGGTAATGCTCATTCCCTAAAGCATAGCCTTTATCAAATAAATTAAAAGTACTGCCTTTAATGCTGTCGCGAAACCTATCATTAAACTGGGCTATTCCCGGCATTTTTGCCTGATTCGCTATAATCGCCTTTCGCTCTTGTGAAAGTGGCGTGTTTAAGTTCCAGCCCTCCCCCAGAATAATCGTGTCACTTGCTATGCTGTCACAGAGAGCTTTGACTAAATTCATTGTCTCAACATCCAAAATACCCATTAAGTCAAATCGAAAGCCATCAATATGGTATTCTTCCATCCAGTATTGAATCGAGTCTAATATAAACTTTCTAACCATCTTCCGCTCAGATGCAATATCATTGCCAACACCAGTCCCGTTTGAAGGAAGTCCTATCTCATTATGACGGAAATAATAACCAGGAACCACTTTTTCAAACGAGGAATTCTCGCGAATATAAATATGATTATAAACAACATCCATAATGACCCTGAGACCAGAACGATGAATTTGATCAATTAAGTGCTTTAATTCCATAATTCTGGAATAGGGATTAGCGGGATCAGTAGAATAACTGCCTTCTGGAGCATTAAAATGGAGCGGGTTATATCCCCAGTTATAATCCTTGTTTGGTTCCAGTTCATTAACACCTGCAAAATCATGTACAGGAAGAAATTCAATGTGAGTAATCCCCAACTCTTTTAAATAGGACAATCCCGTGGGACTGCTATCTTTTCCTTTTGTTTCTAACTCACCAGCGCCAAGATAAAGACCCTTATGGTTTACTCCGCTGCTTGGATGAATGGTAAAATCTCTGATATGTGTTTCATAAATAATGGCATCAACAGGGTTTGAGATAATAGGCAGATTGATTTTGGGCCGCCTTGTTTTTGCAAGGTTTACAATCACACCATGTTCACCATTTGCCGTCAAGGCCTTCACATAAGGATCAACTACCTCACGCCATTCCAGGTTAACGTGAACAAGAAAACTATAATGATAGTATTCTAAATCTCCATTTACTGTAACGGACCAAATCCCACGATCTTCCCGCTTCATTTTTAGAATTTCTGAAAATTGACTGCCAGGAGGACGTAATTTTAATTTGACTCCAGTTGCTGTCGGAGCCCAAATTTTCAGCTGAGTTTGCTTTTCACCATAAGTCACGCCTAGATCGTTACCGTTATAATAAAATTTATCATCAAATGAATTCGTTCGGATGACTGCACCTATCTGAAGATCTGTTTTTCCTCCATGTTCATCCAATATCCAATACTGCCTTCCAAACAAAATTTCCTCTGAAAGCTGGCAAATATACTTCATCTTGTTTTCTATTTGCCGCTTTTCCATAATCGTCAAGGGGAACTGTTGAATGTCATCGGAAACAATGAATGAAGAGGATAAACCATGATGATATGAAAGTGGAAGAAGAATCGTAATGATCTTCATCTCATCTAAGTAGGCAAGAAAATTTCGTTCAGTGGCAATCATTCGAGTCCCTCTCTTTCAAATCAACTATTTCTTTACGAACCCTTCTTGTTAACACTGACAGGGCTTTCTGTTGCAGGTTAATGGTCAAGGGTGTAAATCCAAGATGCTCTCCATCCCCATGAACATAGAATGAGTCATGTGAATGAATGGAAATAACCCTCCCTTTAAAGGTTTTCACTTCTTTAAAATAGATATGTTTCCCCCAAAAAACACTTATAAAAACTAATAACAACTTAATTCTAGATAACTCATGAACTACAGTTATATCGAAGAGTCCATCATCTGGTTCGGCTTCAGGAGCAATCTTCATTCCGCCTCCATAATAAGGTTGATTGGAAACGGTGACAAACCATGTTTGTTCAAATATATGCTTTTTCCCGTCAATTGATAAATCAATTGTAGATGTTTTAAAAGTAAAAACCTTTTTTAGGAGAAAATACACATAAACCAAGCGGCCCATTAAAAGCTTGTTAAATAGGGCCTTTATTGGGGATTGATTCACTTCATAGGAAATAAGGGCATCAAATCCTGCACCCATGTTGTTTATAAAATAATGCTCTGAATGATCACCCAACACTATTTTTCCTGTGTCAATTGAGTGCCCTTCCTTCTTTATCAAACGCATTATTACCTTTAGGGCTTCTATTGGGTCTGAAGGTATTTGAAACCCTCGTGAAAAATCGTTTCCTGACCCCCCAGGGATAAATCCTAAAGTAATTTTATGGTTACTTACAATTCCATTCATAACCTCATGCATCGTTCCGTCTCCGCCAACAGCTATGATTAATTTTAGGTCATTGTTGCTGGCAGCAATTTGGCTGGCGAGAATTTTGGCGTGACCTGGATATTCTGTAAAAAATGCCAGGTAGGAGATTTGTTCTGCCTTTAATAAGGCTTCAATATGTCTCCAAATTTTAAAGCAGTGGCCGTTCCCTGCTTTTGGATTGATAATAAAATATATTTGTTTCATTTCGCCAACCCTTACTGAATGTTATTTTAAAGGATATATCGTTTTCGCTTCATATTTAGGTGTTTTTTGAAGATGTGTTTGGTAAAGCACTACTTGTTGAGCTTGAAAGGTTAGTAGTTCTGGCTGATGGTCTTGCCATACTTCAAGCTGCTCTCTTTGAAAAACTTGTTCCCCATTCCATTTTCTAGCTAGTGTAATATGGGGGCGAAATGGCCGAGTTTCTAGTTGGAAGCCAGCCTTTTCACAAGCAGAAAAAACTTTACCTCTTAGTTCATTCAGCTCATGGCTCTCGATCGTATCCGCCCAAAATATCCTGGGTGAATCTTGACTACCAAATATTCCAAGTTTGTTTATTTTCAAATTAAATGCTTTTTCATCCTTTATGGCTTCTCTCACCTTTTTTTCTGCTTCTGCCAGCTTTTCAGAAGCAGCCCCCCCTAGAAAGGCCAAGGTAATATGCAAATCCTGATGATGAACCCAGCGGTTAAAAGGGAGGCGTTCTTTTAATTTTTCCATCCGGTCCTTTAGGACTAATTTCGTTTCATTAGGGATTTTAACTGCAAAGAAAAAATGGTTCCGATGTTCCATGATCGTTCATCCTTTATTAAATTTTAGTCTATTTTGACATAATTGTATCTACTTAACGAAGAACATTATTCGATATTTTTTACATTGCCAAGAAAATTATTTATCATTAGGATAGCAGGTACAGAAAGGAAGGGCCCAAATGAAAGTCGTAAATAATATTGCCGAACTAATCGGAGACACACCACTTGTCAAACTAAATCGCCTTGCTCCTAAAGACGGAGCTTCTGTATATTTAAAGCTTGAGTTTTTTAACCCTAGTAAAAGTGTAAAAGATCGAGCCGCTTTTAATATGATAATCGAGGCAGAAAAAGCAGGAAAATTAACCAAAGGCTCCACCATCATAGAACCGACCAGCGGTAATACAGGTATCGGTTTAGCAATGAATGCAGCGGCTCGCAGCTATCGCTCGGTTATCGTGATGCCTGACACGATGACACAGGAACGAATTAATATTTTAAAAGCTTACGGTGCAGAGGTTGTTCTTACTCCAGGGGAGGAAAAAATGCCGGGTGCGATAAAAAAAGCACAAGAATTAGCAAAAGTTATTCCAAATAGTTTTATTCCAATGCAGTTTGAGAATGCGGCAAACCCTGATGCCCACCGTTTCACTACTGCTGTTGAGATCATCGAAGCGATGGAGGAAATTGGCAAGCCGTTGTCGGCTTTTGTAGCCACTGCCGGAACGGGCGGGACCATTACAGGTACAGGAGAAGCTTTAAGAAAACATTATGATAACCTATTAATCCATGTCGTGGAACCAAAAGGGTCACCTGTGTTATCTGGCGGGAAACCCGGCAAACATAAGCTCGTTGGAACCAGCCCCGGATTTATTCCCGATATCCTTAACCAAGATGTATATGACGAAATTCAAAAGATCTCGGATGAGGATGCTTATGAAGTATCCCGCAGATTAGCTAGTGAAGAAGGTATACTTGTTGGACCATCTTCAGGTGCTGCCTGCTTTGCTGCTTTACAAGTCGCTAAGAAATTATCACCGGATAAAGTAGTAGTATGCATTGCTTGTGATACAGGGGAAAGATACTTGTCTGGCGATTTATTCCAGTTTGAATAGAAATAAAGACGTGCTAAAAATGGCACGTCTTTTTCTAATTCTATAGATTTCCACATTGTTTTTCTATTTCTTTAACAAATAGCTCTTGTAAATTTATTGTAACTGGACCCGGCAAGCCGGCCCTTACTTTTTTACCATCAATTTCGATTATCGGCATGACCTCTGCTGTTGTACTGGACATGAACACTTCATCAGCCAGGGCCAATTCATCGAGGGTAAAGGTTCGTTCCTCAACAGGAATATTATTTTTTAAACAAAGGTCCAAAATAACATCCTTTGTGATTCCTTTTAAAATTAAGTTATTTGATTGGTGCGTAACGACAGTTCCATTTTTTACAATATAGATGTTTGACGAGCTTCCTTCGGTAACATCCTGACCACGATGCTGGATTGCTTCAAATGCCCCTGCTTCAGCTGCTTTTTGTTTTGCTAATAGGTTGCCTAATAAATTAAGACTTTTAATATCACAGCGCAGCCAGCGGATATCTTCAGTGAGAATGGTTTTTACACCTATTTTCAAACTTTCTGCGGGTCGTCCAACCTCTTTCGTATAAGCCACCAGCGATGGGACGGTCTCTTCCGTTGGGAAAGCATGATTACGAGCTGCGACTCCCCTTGTGATTTGCATATAAATCGTCCCAAGCTGAAGATTATTTTTATCAATAAGCTCTTCAAGTAATTGCGTTATATGTTCTGTAGTAATTGGCAGTGAAATACCGATACTGTTAGAGCTTTTCACAAATCTCTCCATATGTTCTTCGGGAGTAAACATTTTACCGTTATAGACCCGGATGACCTCATATACCCCATCACCAAATTGATAGCCGCGGTCTTCTACATCCACTTTTGCTTCAGATCGATCGATTATTGTACCGTTTAATATTGCGAACTTCATTTTCGATTTCCCCTTTTTTTACTTATTCAATTTGTGCCAATTCATAGATTGCCTGTGCATAAATCGCTGTTGCTTTTAACAAGTCTTCAATATACATATATTCATCCTTTTGATGGGCAATATCTGGTCTTCCAGGGAATAGCGGTCCAAAGGCTACACCCGATTTAAGAGAACGGGCATAAGTTCCGCCTCCTATTGCAATTAGTTCAGCCTTTTCACCTGTTTGTTCTTCATACACCTTTTTCAAGGTTTGAATGAGGAATTCTTTTTCATCCACATGATGCGGCTTAGAGTCTGAGAAATGGTTAATCTCGAAGCCTTCGTCTATAAGGAATGCATCCAGCTTGGCTTTCGTATGCTCCATTTTATTTGTAACAGGATACCTGCATGTCATGCCAATACTGCCGCCGGATCGTGGCGAAAATGACAGTTTGCCGGGATTGATGGTAAGGTCTCCAGAGATATCATCAGAATAAGCTACTCCAAGGTTTACACCCCTTGAATCGTTAAAGAAATAGCGGGATACGAATTGGAAATAATGGGAGGCTTTCGCCTGTAAATTTAGCTTTGAAAGAAATTCTGCTAAAAACAGCCCGGCATTTTTCCCGTTTTTTGGTTCCATTCCATGTGCGGAAATACCTTTTACTTCTAAAATTAATGTTCCGTTTTCGGCAAGATGACTATGTTCGAGGTCATATTCCCTCATGAAGGAAGTATAGTCTTCAAGTAACCCCGCTTGATTTTCACTTAATTGTAATATGGCTTTAGCATAATCAGGTACCATATTGTACCTCTTTCCAGAAACAAAGCTGACGACCTCAACCTCTCCCTCAGCGCTGTCTTTGAACGATTTTTGCTGAACCATATCGAAATCCGCAATTCCTTTTTCCGCATTAATAATGGGGAAATCAGCATCTGGGGCAAATCCTAGTGCCGGCATTTCTTCATGCTGAAAATAATGCTCTACACAGCGCCAATTGCTCTCCTCGTCCGTCCCAATGATCATTCGGACTCGCTTTTTAAGTGGCAATCCTAGTTCCTTCACAATTTTCATTGCATAGTAAGCCGCCATTGTTGGGCCTTTATCATCCAAAGCACCTCGTGCATAAATTTTTCCATCACGAATTTCTGCCCCATACGGATTGCTTGACCAGCCGTCCCCTTCTGGAACCACATCCACATGGCAGAGAACGCCAAGCACCTCTTTTCCTTCACCAAACTCCAGGTGTCCCGCTAAATTCCCAACATTTTTTGGAGTAAATCCATCTTTTTCACCTAGCTGAAGCATATAATCGAGCGCTTCTTTTACCCCCTGCCCAAGAGGCGCTTCCGGAGTAGTATTTTCTTCGTCTAAAAGACTTCTAATATGTAATAATCCCTGGGTGTCTTTAATGAGTGCATCTTTTCGTTTTTCAACCTCACTCATCCAATTAATCTGTGTCAATGTTTTACCCCCATGTTAAGATAAGTATTTCTTTTTTAACAATATCATTATGGCAATTATCTTATCAATTTTTAAAAAACTAT
>NZ_JBALPP010000011.1:0-27570 GCF_036965425.1 Neobacillus drentensis
TCAGTTACTGCTTCTGTTGTAGCTGCAGCTTCTTCAGTTTCAGTTGCTGCTTTTGAAGCTTCATTAGCAATTACTACGGCTGAGTTCTTTGATGCATGTTCTAAAGCAGTTGCACTTGCATGAGTCGCTTGAGATTTTGCTTTGTTCGCAAAAGAAGGATTAACCTTAGCTTCTTTCTCATCATCTTCTTCAGTTACCGCTTCTGCTTCGTCTTCATCTTTTGTTTTGACTACAGCATCAGTTTTAATAACAGTTTGCTTAGAATCAGAATCTTGATCCTTATCAGCATCTTCTTTGTCTTCTGTTTTCACAGCTGAATCAGAATCTACCTCTTCAGACTTTTCATCTTCTTTAACTGCAGCATCATCTTCTTTAACAGCTTCATCATCGGTTTTTACAGTTTCTTCTTTTTCAACATCTGTAGTTGCAGAAGTAGCAGCTTGATTTTCAACTGTTTCGTCTGCAGGTGCATTTTTAACCTCTTCTGTTGCTGGTTCTTGAACCTGAGCTTCCTCAGTTTTTGCCTCTTCAGTTTTTCCAACCTTACCTAATACGGCAGAGTTTGGATTAGCATGCAATTTTGCATTCTCGCTTGCATGGTAGATTGCTTGAGATTTGCTTGCTTTTCCAGAATTGGTCTGTTCTTTAACTGCAGGTGCTACAGGCTTCACTTGAACGGATGGCTTAGCATTTACATGAACCTTTACGCTTTGTTCACTTTTTACATGTACGTTTTGTTCAGCTTTTTCCTTGCCAAGACCAGCTGCTTCAGTAAAATGGCCTCCTGCAAATACTCCAAAAGTTAAGGCTCCAGTCAATACGAAAGATTTCACAACAGAATTAGGGTTTAAGTAATGTTTCATTTTTTTAATTCGCTCCTTTTATTATCATGTCCCGTGGCATCTAGCGGCGGTTAACCATTTTTAATAAAGGAGCTTCTTGTGGCGGTGGTGCCGGCGGCGCATTCACCCATTGATTAGTCAATAATGCAGACCGTGAAAGGTAAAGTTGAACAAATTTGATCTCATAGTATTTATTCCATTCAAACCACTTATCCAACGTACTTATCGTGTTCAGTCCCTGGCTCACTCGATCATTTGACGACCCGCCTGAACTATTGGAACGTTGAGTTGGGTTTGTCGCCTGATCAGCGTTAGGAATCTCATCCTTTTTGTCAGGGACCTGTTTTTCACTTACTGGTTTTGCTGCAAGTGGTTCATTAGGTTCTAGCTTTTTCGGTTCCGATAAGTGGGAATCTTCCCTTTCAGTCTCTAATCGGTTCTTGATCTGGCCTGGATTATTTACACCAAGATTAGAAGAAACAGACAAATTCTTGGAAGTCTGCTTATCCTTGCCTAACCCTTGGTTACTTTCGTTTGTCATGGCTTTTTTCTGTTGGCCTGGTGCCTCAACGTTTTTCTCTGTCTTTTTTATAACAGACTGGACGTTTCCTTTTGCCTGAGCCGGCAAACTTTTCGGCGCTACCGCTGCCTTTTGTGATGCAGCTTTTTGAGTACCATAGTTGGATACCTGTTGTTTTACGGCAGCCTGGTTTTTATTAGCAGGTGCAGGTACTGTTTTTTCCGGTGACTTTGCTTGGACGTCAGCTTGCAGTTTTTTGCTATCAGCTTGTGCTGCATGTACAGCCGTATTTTGTGAATTCTGCTGCTCGCTAAGCTCGTTCTTTTCTGCAAAGGCATTGTGTGGTAAAAACAAGGCTGCTCCAACCATAAGGCCTGAAATAATAAAATGGCGGAAGTGCAATCTCTCACCCCCTTTCAACGAATCATTTCTTACATGACAGCATTCGACTCGTTGAAACATTTTTTGACCGTTTTCTCCTTTTCACAAAATAAACCATTCTTTTTGCCTATCTCACGTGATTCAATTGGCTCGTATTTTTCGTACCTTTTAATAAAATCGGACTAAGCCAGTTAAAAGAGATGCTCCCAAGGATGATTAATCGGGCGCATCTTTTTTTCGATAATTCAATTGTACAAAATTTAATTGTTGACTATTAATGAGTTTGCCGTTATGATTTGATTGTAATATTTAGTTGTACACAATTTAATTTTATAAAATTAAAGGGAGAGATTTTTCAAATGGAAGCATTATACACAGCAAGTGCAACCGCTGAGGGCGGAAGACTAGGAAAGGTGACTAGCAGTGACGGCACACTAGATTTAGCACTGTCCATGCCAAAATCCCTTGGCGGACAAGGTAAAGAAAATGCCACAAATCCTGAACAATTATTTGCAGCCGGATATGCCGCCTGCTTTGATAGCGCCTTAAATTTAGTGGCACGACAAGCAAGAAAGCGGATTGAATCTAATGTAACGGTAGAAGTTTCTTTAGGTAAAGACACGGACGGAGGATACAAATTAGCAGCTGCCTTAAATGTGGCAATAGCTGGTGTCTCTTTCGAAGAAGCAGAGGAATTAGTAAAACTTGCACATGGTGTTTGTCCATATTCTAAGGCTACTAGTGGTAATATCGAGGTTCAATTAACTACTAGGTTACTATAAAAGGAAAGTAGAAAGGGAAAGGCTTCAAACCTTTCCCTTCTAATCCGATGCTTCCTTATTAAGATTTCTCCGATTCTGACTTATCATGGATTGGTTCGCCGCCTACAGCGTAGCGGTAAACCAGTTGACCGCCAAACCAGCCCCCAATCAGCAGAAAAATAAGCCCTAACAAGGAGAGAGAAACGGAACTCATTAACCGCCAACCGGAAAGTATATCAACACCAAAACGTATAAAAAAGCTGCACGTATACAAAATGATTGCCGTAATTATCATGATCATATGACGCATTGCCACACGATCAGCGCTCCCCTCCTGAGGGATGGCCATAAAGTCAATCATTCCAGTAATAAGCGCTGGCAGGGACAAAACCAGTCCTATGGCAAGGTTATAAATTGAAAAACTCCACCAGAACGAAGCATCCGTCCAGATTCCAAGCAGATCACCAAGGAACGATACTGGTAATAAGGCCATTGGAAAATGGGTAACGGCAGGGTGTACCGGATGCCCCAAAAACCTTAACTTGCCCCGCTGTTTCATTTAACGCCCACCCCTTACAAAACTCCAATAAGTAAGAGAACATATGCGATAACGGCAGCTAATGCATGAATGACGATTAGACCTTTAGGATGAGGCTTCTGGCGTAAATGGAAGGAAAAGAGGACGAATCCTCCAAGCGCGGCGATGATGAATAGAATTAAGGAGGTAATAACAAGTGAGCCTGCATTTTCCTGCACGACCCCAAGGATTAAAGTGATAAGACCAATTGCTGCCACGGCTCCATGGATGAGCGATATGCTCATGGGCAACTCTTTCTGACGAAGCCCTAAAACCCCAAGCACCAGACCGCCAAGCGCCGCAATGGCAAAAAGAATAACAGATGAGAACAGCATCTTTACAATCCCCTCCATTTTTCAATTTTTAAGCAGTCCACATTGGACAAAAAGAAACTATAAATCTAATTAATCAATATAAATATTGATTAATTCGGTTTCTACATTATACTTCTGAATTAATCAAAGAATAACTTGTTTAAATAAATTTTTTGAATTTACTTTTCAAACTAAAAGAAGTATCCCTGTTAACCAAATTGGGATACTTCCTTATCTCCTATTTCGCCCGATGTACGGTTTACAACGTCTTGACGTTTTACAACGAACTTAGTTCTTCTGTATATTTGCAAAAAATCCCCTTGGTTATGACTCAATTGTTTTTTCAAAAATAAATACAGATACAGCCATATCCTCTTCAATCTTTGCATCCGAAAATAAATGAAGCAGCTTTGAACCGACAAGCTCCTCCATTCCCTCAGGGACTTGCTCCTTATAAATGTCCTGTATCATTTGGGTTCTGGCACTATGAATCACTTTTTTACCTTCTTGGGATTGTGTAATAAATTTTTCGGTTGAAGTCAGAATACCATACATGACGGTGACAGCCATATTCTCCACGAAATGAGTAAAAATTCGCTCCGGTCCCTTTCCATAAATCTCTTTCCGCATTTTCCGCACAATATCATTAAACGCTGTTTCTTTTTTCCCCATGTTCTTGCCTCCTAACACTTTGGTACTATACAGCAAAGTCTGCAAAAAATTCAAACGGCATAAATTTATCTTGTTTTTTTTGAAGAGAGGAGTATAATCAAGGCTGTTAGACATAATTTAGACAAATTTAAGAATGGAATTCTAATAAAACATTTTGTTAGAACTCTATTTATTATTCCCAATGGAATGATTCATTAGTAGGAATTGCTAATTGATTACTCCACCACAAGATCTCATTAGATGACTTCTTGTGGTGGAGTTTTTTGTTTGGAATCCCATCAGTCGCATTTCCGGCTGAAAAGAATAGGAAAAAGGATTAGAAAATAATTAACTTTTATTTTATCAGGGGGTTTTTGGAGGAATGTCATGGGTAGTTCTACATTTTATCGGAATCATGTCTTATGCAGCAAGTGGTGCATTTGTTGCTCTTGAAGCAGAATATTCTTTTATTGGAGTGTACGCATTGGGATTAACCACAGCCTTCGGAGGAGGGATGGTTCGAAATCTGATTATCGGTGTCCCTGTATCTGAACTATGGGAGCATTCCATCATTTTAACGGTTTTAATGACACTAACATTCATCGTACTATTACCGCTAAAGTGGATTGATCATTGGAAACGGTGGAGTTTATTTTTTGATTCCATTGGACTTGCTTCCTTCGCTCTCCAAGGAGCACTGTCCGCCAGAGAGGTTTTTTCTAATGATTTGGGTGTAATGATCTTGGCATCGATGTTTACCGGCGTCGGAGGAGGGATGATTCGTGACATCATAGCTGCTCGAAAACCTCTTGCTTTAAAAGAAGAAATTCATGCGATTTTAACGATTTTATGTGCTATGTGTATTTGGCTGGGTTGGAGCAGCCCGCTCAAGTTGACTCTGATTGTCCTTGTTGTTGTTGCTTTACGCATGTGTGCTATTCGATATCAGTGGCGGCTTCACCTACCCTGCAATCTTAACAGGGGTAGCAAAACACAGATGCATTTTCCTATATTACCTCTGGGTAAGAAATCTATAGGAAAATCAATCTATGAAAAAAGCGAATAAAAGTGCAAATTTATGTGCAATTTTCCTAAATATTCACATACACTATTTTATAAAATGAATGAATAAATCATTCATTCTTAAAAGGAGTGTTAGTGATTATGAAAGAACAAGTATGGAATCTTCAGGACAAATATGTATTGATTACAGGCGCAACAAATGGAATCGGGCTTGCAGCAGCAAAAGCTATTGCTGCACGTGGAGCAAATATCGGAATCATTGCCAGGAATCAGAGAAGGGCAGAAGAAATTTCTATACAATTAAAGAAGCAAACGAGTAAACCGATAAAAGTGGATATCTTCATTGCTGATCTTTCCTCTCAAAGTTCCATTCGCCAAGCAGCTGAACAAATACTGGAAAGGTGTCCACAGATTGATTTATTAGTGAACAATGCCGGAGCTTTATTCGATACCCTTCAGATGACGGAGGATGGTGTGGAAATGACCTGGGCATTGAACCACTTGGCACCTTTTCTTCTCACTTCGCTTCTATTAATCCGTCTAAAGGAAAGTGATTCAGCTCGGGTGATCAATACCTCATCACATGGGCATAAGATGGTGAAAAACGGTTTTGATTTTAATAATATCAACGGTGAATATTTCTATACGGGAGTTAAAAAGTTAATGGGCGGTCCAACACTTCGGTATGCTCAGACCAAGCTCGCTACTATTTTATTTACATCTGAATTGGCTCAGCGGCTAGAAGGAACAAATATTACCGTTCATTGTTTCGACCCTGGACTCGTTGCCACGAATTTTAATCAAAACAATGGGAGGATGGCCAAAGCGACAATGGCTGTTATGAAGCTCTTTTCCCGTTCACCGGAGGAGGGAGCGGATACATTGGTTTGGCTCGCAGAAATGAAGGATGTCTCCTGGCTAAACGGCAAATACTGCGCTGACAGACAATTAAAGGAACCGACGGAAGTGGCCGCTAACAGAGAATTGGCCAAAAGACTTTGGGAAATAAGTGAGGAACAAGTTGGGGTATCATTGAAATAATTTTTATAATTTATTCATGTAAAAAAAACTTATAGAAGAGGATGAATAAGGGTGACACCATTAAATGATCACCAACTGGACCAGCTCCGTGATGAACGGAAAGAACAAATAAAGAAAGCTGCTCTAAAAGTATTTGCCCGCCGGGGACTAATTGGAACGAAAATGAGCATGATCGCTCTGGAAGCGGGCATTAGCCAAGGTCTATCCTATCGATATTACAGTTCCAAGGATGAGCTTTTTATTGCACTTGTTCAGGATGCGATCGAAGAAACGGCTAAGGCATTTGCAGCATTCGGGCTCATGCAAGGATCTCCTTTAGAAAAAATCAAAGAATTTACCATAAATATGCTGGATGAAAGCAATCGACATTCCTTTATGCTCATACAGCAGGTACAAACATCCGATGAAGTACCTGACAAGGCAAAAGATATTGTCCAGCAATATCCAACCAGTTCTCTTATTGAACAAATGGCCCCCATCTTTAAAGAGGGGCAAGAGAAAGGGGAATTTAGTAAAGGCGACCCTGCTGAGCTTTTGATGCTCTATTTCTCCGTCATTTCCGGTTTGATGCTGCTGCCTCACGGATTAGATGGGGTTAACTTAATTCATCATGTTGATAATTTAATAAAAATATTAAAGGAATGAGGCAAACAAATTCAAGTCACCTATCATCATGGACTCTAACAGGCACTTATGACAGTAGGTGACTTATTTTTTTGAATGTATTCGCTCCTAATAAGTTGAGCTATGACGGTTCACCGCACCTGTTAAGAGGCAGTTTTTTCATCTTTAATTAACGACGGCCAGCTTTTCTTTTAAACGTCAAAGTGGACCAATATATCGACACTACCAGTATTAACAAACACCACCCAACAGCTAAACCAATATGGTTTGTTACCTCCCCCCCCATGAGGAGGGCTCGAATCGTTTCAATTACTGGTGTAATCGGCTGATTTTCGGCTATTCCTTGCAGCCATTTCGGCATTGTATTTATGGGAACAAAAGCACTCGAAAGGTAAGGTAGAAATAATAATACAAATCCGTAGCTGCTGGCTGCTGCGGGATTTCCTGCCACAAGTCCAATGGCTGCAAAAAGCCACGTAAAGGCCAGGATAAATAATCCAATCATCCCAACTGCTGCACACCAAGAAAGAATACTGGCATTAGGATGGAAACCTACTAGCAGACCAATGATGATGACAACTCCTGTTGCAAGGAGATTGCGAGCTAGGCTTGCGACAACATGACCAGTGATGACATTTATGCTTTGTATGGGCATTGTTCTAAAGCGGTCAATAATTCCATTCATCATATCTGTGGCAACGTCAACTGCTGTAGACGACGATCCGAATCCTGCACATAACAAAATGATTCCTGGGACCACATAATTTACATAATGCCCGCTTGAATCGATTGCTCCGCCAAACACATACGTAAATAGCAGCATGAGCATAATCGGCAGTGCTATTGCCATAATCAAGGCATCTACATTTCGCAGGCTATGGAGAACGCTTCTTCGAATAAATACCATAGTGGTAATCAGTGCGGATGTTTTTTGCATCTGGTTTTCTAACATTAAGATCCCTCCTTTTCCGATGTTAGTGATAAAAATACATCATCCAGGCTCGGTCTGCGGATACTCATTCGTGTTCCTTCGGGCACCCCGGAGGCGATATCTTCAATGATCTGTCTGATATCCTCTATTCTTCCGCTTGTTGGAATCTCATGGATAATTTCATCCTTGTCATTCCGTAATTCCACCATTTCTTTGCCAATACGGGATTTCATTTCCTCCGGAGTTCCCGTAGCAACAATCCTCCCTTTTGAAATCACAGCAATGGTATCCGCAAGTTGGTCTGCCTCTTCTAAATATTGTGTTGTCAAAAAAATTGTGACGCCTTCCCGTGCCAATTGAAGAATAATATCCCACAACTCACGCCTGCTGCGTGAATCAAGTCCGGTCGTTGGTTCATCTAAAAAGATAATTGGCCTTGGAACCACTAAGCTGACGGCCAAGTCCAAACGGCGGCGCATTCCGCCTGAATAGGTTTTTACCCTTTTCTGCGCAACCGCCGTTAAATCAAATTGTTGAAGTAGTTTTTTTCCCCGCGAGCGAGCCTCTAAAGCTGAAAGACCGGAAAGTCTACCCATCATTTGTAAATTTTCTGTCCCTGTTAACATTTCATCTACTGCAGCAAACTGTCCGGTGAGGCTAATGGAACTTTTCACTTTTTCTTTATTACTCTTAATATCCAAGCCGTTAATCAATGCATCCCCTGCATCGGGTTCTGCCAAGGTAGACAGAATATTAATCAACGTGGTCTTTCCTGCACCATTCGGCCCAAGCAAGGCAAAAATTTCACCCTTTTGAACAGTAAAGTTAATGCCTTCTAAAACCATTTGGTTGCCAAATTTCTTTTGGAGTCCATTTACTTGAATTGCAAGCTCATTCATGCGTTTTCCTCCCTTTATGATGATACTAATTTGTATATACAATAAACAGTTTATTGCATACACAGTATATTATATATACAATTAGGTCGCAACCATAATTTTGAAAAAATTTTAAAAAAATATATGAACGTCATAAGCAGAGGAGAAATAACGATGAAGGAAAAAGAACTGAAGGATTACGAATTGGAAGGGCTGCCTTCCGGAATTGCCATCAGCTGGGGGCTAAATAGACAACCTCAGCGCGGGCCGAAGCGGGAACTTAGTATTGAGCAAATTGTCGAAACGGCCATCAACATTGCCGACAAGGAAGGACTTGCAGCACTTTCGATGAACAAGGTTGCTTCAACCTTAGGTTTCACGACCATGTCACTTTATCGATATATACCCAGTAAAGATGATTTACTGTTATTAATGCAGGAGAAAGTGGCGGATATTGATTACCCAGCTGATGAACCTGAAGTTGATTGGCGGGACAAAATGCGTCAGTATGTTAAACTCAGCATTAACGTATTTCAGGTTCACCCGTGGTTTGCGGATATCCCGATTACGAGTGTGCCGCTTACACCCAATCAGCTTAAAATGGTTGATCTTGCGCTCCGAACCACTCGCAATATTCCCTTAAATGATTTTGAGAAAATGTCGATAGTTCTGCTATTGAGCGGTTATGCACGTTGGTGTGGGACCATCATGAAGGATATGAATATGGCGATTCAAGCTGGAAAAAGCCCCAGTGCGATAAGCGGCCTTGACTACAGCGGAGCTCTAAAAAAGCTGGTTACTCAAGAACGCTATCCAGACCTTTACCCCGTGTTAATGTCCGGAGCTTATACCGAGGAAAATAAGGAAGAAAACACAATTGGAGATGACTTCGATTTTGGACTCGAACGGATATTGGATGGAATCGAACACTACTTATTAACAAAAGAGAAGAAAGTGGAAGATTCAAACTAGAAATCATTCATAGGAAAATGCCTGTCATGCCCCGAAATCCGAAATTTCGATGTTAAAGTGAATGATAAAAATTGAAAAAAGGCTTCCTCACAAACAATCTGTGAGAAAGCCTTTTATATGTTTACTTAGATTAAAAAGTAGTTCCCGCATTAACAATATACCAAACATTCCCGACTCCCTGGCCAGTTACATCGCCTTTGGCTTTGTCTTTAATCCAATAATATAACGGATATCCTTTATAGGTTACTTGCTCGGCTCCATTATCTTCCCGCTTGATCGTGCCAAAATCACTTGGGTTAAAGCCTTCAGGCACTTTGAAGTCTTTTGCTGAAAACGCCGGCCAGTTTTCCAGACATTGTCCGCTGCAATTGCTTTTTCCAGCTTGATCCTTCGTAAAATAATACAAGGTCATTCCTTTTGCATCCGCTAAGTATTTGCCAATCTTGGCATCTTCTAATAATTGTAATTGATTGGCGTTTGCCTCTTCAAAAGTGGTTTGGCTATTAACAATAAACCAGACATTCCCGACTCCCTGACCAGTTACATCGCCCTTTGCTTTGTCTTTTATCCAATAATAGAGCGGATATCCTTTGTAAGTTACTTGCTCTACTCCATTATCTTCCCGCTTGATCGTTCCAAAATCGCTTAGGTTAAAGCCATCAGGCACTTTGAAATCTTTCGCTGAAAACGCCGGCCAGTTTTCTAAACATTGCCCGCTGCAATTGCTCTTTCCAACTTGATCCTTTGTAAACCAATACAACGCCATTCCCTTTGAATCCGCTAAGTATTTTCCAATATTCGTATTATCTAATAGTTGTAAACCATTCTCTTCGGACTTACTCCCTTTGTCAGCTGTTACTGTTTCGGTTTTTGGCTCCTTCTTTTTCGCAGTCTGATCGGTCTGGCTGTTACAAGCCGCTAATACTAAGATGACTGAAAAAACTACTAAGAAAAACATCCACTTCTTCATTTAAGTCCCTCCCCAAAAATTGTTTACATTTGAGGAAACGGACAATGTTTAAAAGCGGTTTGATGGTTTTAAAATTTTTTTCAAGAAAAATTCTTATAAGGCATATAACTTCACTCTGATTATGAAGTTTTCAAATTTATCGGCGAATTTTGCGACTTTATCGGCGAATCTGCGACTTTATCGGCGATTCTGCAATTTTATCGGCGAATCATACAGCAGCCGCTTCTTTAAAACAAAAATAAAAAAGGCATCTCCAACGTTCTAATAGAAAGTTAGAAATGCCTAATAAATATATTCGACTGATAACCTCAACGGTCTTTTCGTGAATGAACCTGTTCTCCTTGGACCCAGACTTCACGAATGTTTTCCGGCCGGACCAGGTACATGATTTTTTGAAAAATATCGTTTAAATCTTCATTTGCATCATAAATAGGCAGCTTGGCAGTTTCTAATGTAGTATCGATGAGTTGGACATCCCACACATATTTTTCCGCAATGCGGCCGATTGGCAGACTTAAACTTTCCCCTCCGCCAGCGGTGGCCAAATAGAACGCTTCATTAATCGTAATCCGTGAATTCGGAACTCCGCGTTCTTCAGCAGAAAGAGTCGTATCAACACCATCCTCCAACATTCTCGATGACATCACCGCTTGTCGCACATTATCGAACAGACCTGGGGAAAATCCTCCTGAAATATCCGAGCCTAATCCAATTTCTACCCCTTTTGAATGGAACCGAGCAATTGGAATAACGCTATTGGCAAAGTAGGCATTGGAAATAGGACAATGACAAACAGCCGTACCCGTTTCGGCAAAGAGCCCCGCATCGTCGTCATTTAGAAAATTACAATGCGCCATAACAGACTTTTCACGTAATAGTCCAAAATCATTTAAAGCAAACGCATCATTTTTATGAAAACGATCTTGGACATACCCATGCTCCCAGTCACTTTCACTGCAGTGCGATTGGACGTAAGTATCGTACTTTGCGGCTAATTCTCCTAAGCCTTTTAATGTATCGTCTGTACAGCTCGGAATAAACCGAGGTGTAACGACTGGATAAACCCCCTGTTTCGTTCGCTTCGTCAATTCACGAACAGCTAAAATAAACTCTTCCGTATCCGCCAAGGCCGAAACAGTATCAGCGTCACGATAATATTCAGGGGTTTGGTCGGGGTTATCCATGACGACCTTCCCCACTAGTCCCCTCTGCCCTTTTTCGGCACATATTTCTGCCAGCAATAAACTCGCTTCTTTATGGACAGTTGCAAAATAAAGCGCGGTCGTTGTCCCGTTGGCTAGTAAGGCACTGACGACATCCTCGTACACATTTTTCGCAAAGTCTAAATCGGAAAATTTAGACTCAATCGGAAAGGTATACGTGTTCAACCATTCATAAAGCGGGATATCCAATGCCGTACCGGCCTGGGCCCACTGCGGAGCGTGCACATGTAAATCGATAAAGCCAGGTAACAAATACTGACCTTCATCCAAACGTTGAAAATTCTCTGTGCCTTGGTAAGCATCTAATAAAGCTTGATAGCCCTTATCCTCTGGCGCTATCATTTTTTCAATCATTCCATCCTCGTTAATACAAAAAAGATGGTCTTTTAAAATTTGAATTTCTTTTGGAGATTGACTTGTAAAAGCAGTCCCTTGAAAAACTCGCGTATATGGTTTCATAAATGACACCCTCGTATTCTTGATTTCCTATTTGTTATTGTAGGGGAATGAACATGGTAAGTCCAACAAACGAAAGAAGCGATGACGCTGAGACCAAAATAACCAAAAAGAACGATATAACCAAAATATTGTCAGATAATTCACTAAAATTTATACTTCATTTATTGATAGCGAGTTTCTATCATATTCATCTTGTTTAACTTGTAAGTGTTTACATTATTTTAAACCTAATAGATTAGGGGGATTGTCAATGAAAATCAATTTTAAGAGCCTTACCACGCAAGTTGTAATTGCCATTGTCCTTGGGATTGTCTTTGGTGCCTTATTTCCGAAAATGGGTTCCGAATTAAAAGTATTATCCGATATTTTTGTCAAAATGATCAAAATGGTCATTGCACCGATTATCTTCTTAACCATTGTCGTCGGTATTGCCGGTATGGGGGATATGAAGAAAGTCGGCCGAATTGGCGGAAAAGCTTTACTTTATTTTGAAATCGTTTCCACCATCTCTTTGGCGATCGGTATTCTGTTTGCTACGATTTTTAAGCCAGGTGCAGGGGTCAATGCCCACAGCGCAAAAGCAGACATTAGCCAATTCACCAAGCAGGCAGCCGAAGGAAGCCACAGCTTCATGGACTTTATTATGGGAATCATCCCTGAAAACTTTATTGGTGCTTTAGCCAACGGTCAGCTTCTTCCGATTCTTTTCTTGGCCGTCCTATTCGGCATCGCCTTAGCAGGCCTTGGCGAAAGAAGCAAGTCTGTCATTGATTTATTTGAAAAATTATCCGAAACCTTCTTCCGAATTGTAAACATCATTATGTATTATTCACCGATTGCAGCTTTTGGAGCAATCTCCTATACGATTGGCCAGTTCGGGATTGGTTCGCTTTTATCCCTCGGAAAATTGTTCGGGTTAACGGTATTGGCGATGGCAGTATTTATCGTTGTCATTCTCGGCGGAATTGCAAAATTTTATCGTTTTAATATCTTCAAATTTATCAGCTATATTAAAGACGAAATCTTTTTAGTATTAGGTACATCCTCTTCTGAATCGGCTCTTCCAAAAATGGTGGAAAAGCTAGAAAACTACGGATGTTCAAAATCCGTTGTCGGTCTTGTTGTACCGACGGGGTATTCGTTTAACTTGGATGGAACCTCCATCTACCTATCGATGGCCGCACTATTTATCGCTCAGGCTTTTGGAGTTGACTTAAGCCTTGGACAAGAAGTCACCCTGCTTGGCGTATTAATGCTTACCTCTAAAGGGGCTGCAGGTGTAACAGGCTCCGGCTTTGTTACCTTGGCAGCAACTCTCGCAGCATTCCCAAGCGTTCCGGTTGAAGGAATTGCCCTTCTTCTAGGGGTCGACCGCTTTATGTCTACTGCCCGTGCCCTGACAAATCTTATTGGTAACGGGGTTGCTACGGTGGTTGTTTCCAAAATGGAAAATGAGTTTGATGAGAACGCGGCAGTAAAGTCCTCTTTAAACAAAACGGCGTAACCATGCTTACACATGTATAACTTTCAGCCACGGTATACGTGGCTGTTTCTTTGGTTTTTCGCCAAAAAGTAAGCTATAATGGGCAAAAATGCAAGGAAAGGAGAGAATTCATGGAACCGATCCGAGTTTTGATTGTCGAGGATGATCCGATGGTCATGGAGATTAACGCGGAATTTGTATCGAAGCTGCCAGGTTTTACGTTAGTCGGAAAAGCCTTTTCTGGCAAAGATGCCCTGTCCTTAATCAAGGAAGTCCATCCTAATCTCGTCCTGCTTGATTACTTTTTGCCGGACATGAACGGATTTTCCCTCCTTCAGCTAATTAGAAACGAAAACTATCCTTTAGATGTCATTCTCTTAACAGCCAACCGCGATCCCCAGCATGTCCAGGAAATTTTCCGCGCTGGGGTTGTCGATTATATTGTTAAGCCGTTCCGGTTTGATAGATTCCAATCGGCGCTGGAGCAATACCAAAATACCTTTAAAAAATTCAAGGAAAACCGGCTATTGGAACAGGCTGATTTGGATGCGATGACAAGAGTCCATACAAAGCAGCCGGAGCCTGAAGAGTCCTTGCCAAAAGGATTAAATGACAGGACCATGAAGCAGGTTTTGCAATTTTTAGATGGGCAGACAGAGCCTCTGTCATCTGATGAAGTGGCCGCTGGAACTGGTTTAGCGCGGGTTACGGTACGCCGTTATTTAGACTATCTGGAGAAAAAGGGCGATATCCTCATGGAAATTCAATATGGTTCTGTCGGCCGCCCTATGAACAAGTACCGATTATAGAAAGAGGGGGTCTTGTGCGACATAAAAAACCACTGTTTCGTCTGCAAACGACCATTACCCTTCTCGTCTGCGGAGTAGTGGCATTAGCATTATTTGTAACCGACCTGCTCATTAGCCGGGAAATCGGGAACACTACCAAAAACAATCAAGCAGAAAAAGCAATGAATATTGCCAGGATGACCGCTCATTCTCCCCTTATTCTAGAAGCACTCGAGCATAAGCGGAGCGAAGGCGACATCCAGGACTATACCACTGAAATGGCGAAGGTAACAACCGTCGAATTTATTGTCGTTCTTGATATGGAGGGGATTCGGAAATCACATCCTAATCCTAGTAAAATCGGTGAACGATTTGTCGGCGGGGATGAAGGGCCTGTCCTTCATGGCCATGAACATATCTCAACGGCCAAAGGAACCTTAGGCTACTCTTTGAGAGCGTTTACACCTGTTTACTCAAGTTCAGGGAAACAAATTGGCGCTGTAGCGGTTGGAATTTCCCTTGATAAAGTCAAACAAGATGTAAGAAACAGCAAAAAGGTTATTATTCTTGCAGTAATTTTTGGAGTCATAATCGGCGTCATCGGCGCTGTTATTTTAGCTAGAAAAATTAAGAAAAGCATGTTTGGACTAGAACCGTTTGAAATCGGAAAATTACTGGAAGAGCGAAGTGCCATGCTTCAATCGACAAAGGAAGGCATTCTGGCAGTTGACCAAGACGCCCGGATCACGCTTATTAATAATGAAGCACTGCGTTTATTCGAAGAGGCAGGGATTAAGGAAAATCCAGCAGGACGCTCGGTCGACGAATATATCCCACAGCTTCATCTAAAAAATGTCCTGGAATCAGGAAAACCCCGGCTGAATGAAGAAATTGATTTATCTGGTATTACCCTGTTAACGAATCAAGTGCCCATCCAAGTTGGAAATGAAATGGTGGGAGCGATCACGACCTTCCGCAACAAAACGGAAATCAATAAACTGGCAAAAGAGCTTACGGGAGTCACACTCTATGCGGAAGCACTAAGGGCCCAGTCCCACGAATTTATGAACAAGCTTCATGTTATTCTTGGGTTGGTTCATCTCGAGCGCTATGAAAAGCTGGCCGACTATATTAACCAGATTTCCGATCACCTTCAAAGCGAGGTCGGTTATATCGTTAGTAAAATAAAGGACCCGGCCTTAGCGGGGTTCATTCTCGGGAAAATGAGCTACGCAAGAGAGCTGGGTTCGGAGCTTTCCTTTACAGCAGAAACGGTTTTGCCTGAGCCTGCTTCACCTGAAATCACACATGAATTAATCACCATAATCGGCAATTTAATTGATAATGCATTAGAGGCTTTCACAGACCAAGAAAACAAAGAAGTATTGGTTCATTTTGACTATTACGATCAAGAGGTTTTCATCGAAGTAGCCGATAACGGTCCTGGAATGGACGAAGAACTGGCTGAAAAAATCTTTATTAAAGGCGTTTCGACAAAAGGCAAGGATCGGGGCATTGGATTATCTCTCGTGAAACGAAGTGTAGACAGACTTAAAGGGCAAGTAGAACTTTTTACAAGTGTGGGAGAAGGAACTAGATTTACCCTTACATTCCCCTATCACATCAGAGGGGAAAACAAATAAAAATGACCATCAAGGAGTGTTCAGAATGGCAATTGGAAAAGGTACAAGTACACATATTATCATGCGTTTACAATTAGATGTAGAGGTTTTTTCATTCGGTGAAATTGCCAGCTGCATCAGTAATGCAGGCGGCGATATTATCGGGGTCGATGTCATTTCCTCGAGCAAAACTCATACCATCCGGGACATCACCGTCAATGTCCCTGGTTTGAAGCATAGCCGACATTTAGGCGAGTTAATCTCCAAGCTGAAGGGCGTAAAGGTCCTGCAAATTTCGGACCGAACCTTCCTGATGCATCTAGGAGGAAAAATTGAGACCGCACTCAAAACGAGAATAAAGAACAGGGAAGATTTGGCGAGGGTTTATACACCAGGGGTAGCAAATGTCTGCACTGCGATTGCCGAAGAACCTGAAAAAGCTTATTCGTTAACAATTAAGCGTAACACGATTGCGGTTATCTCAGACGGAACTGCCGTGCTTGGCCTTGGGAATATTGGACCGTATGCCGCTATGCCAGTTATGGAAGGTAAGGCGATGCTCTTTAAACAACTGGCGAATGTCGATTCGTTCCCTATCTGCCTCGATACGGAAGATACGGAAGAAATTATTCGAACAATTAAAGCCGTGGCCCCGGCCTTTGGCGGAATCAATTTAGAGGATATTTCCGCACCAAGATGCTTTGAAATCGAAGAAAGATTAAAGCAAGAGCTCGATATCCCTGTTTTTCACGACGATCAGCATGGAACCGCCGTTGTGCTTCTAGCCGGACTCTTAAATGCATTAAGAATTACCAATAAAAGACTTGAAGATATCAAAGTCGTCTTCACTGGCATTGGCGCCGCAGGAATGGCGTGTACAAAGATTCTCCTTTCAGCTGGGGTTCGCAACATTATTGGAGTGGACAGGCATGGGGCAATCCACCGTGATGTTCAGTATGACAATCCATATTGGAATGCCTATGCTAAAATGACCAATCCCGATAATCTAAAAGGTTCCTTATCAGAGGTTATTGTCGGGGCTGATGTTTTTATCGGCGTTTCCGCTCCTGGAATCTTGAAGGTTGAGGACATTAAAACGATGGCGAAGGATCCGATCGTATTCGCCATGGCTAACCCGGAACCGGAAATTAATCCGGATATCGCCGAGCCTTATGTGCGGGTAATGGCAACCGGCCGCTCCGATTACCCGAATCAAATCAATAATGTTCTTTGTTTTCCAGGCATCTTCCGCGGTGCACTCGACTGCCGTGCGAGTAAAATTAATGAAGAAATGAAGGTGGCGGCAGCGAAAGCGATTGCATCCGTTGTGTCGGACGAGGAACTAAGCGAATCGTATATCATTCCGAGCGTATTCAATGATAAGGTCGTAGAACGGGTCCGCGCAGCCGTGGTCCAAGCAGCCCATCAGACAGGCGTCGCACGGAAAGAACCGCGCCCTTGATGTTTGCTTTTTCAAGTTTATCGGCGAATTTTTGAGGTTTATCGGCGAATCTATGCACTTTATCGGCGAATATTCAATTTTATCGGCGAATCCTCAATCCTATATTTCACAGATATAAGAAAACACGCATCAGCGGTGCGTGTTTTCTTTTAGCCTTTTACCGGTTTAACGTTATTCATTTTGTGCTACGTAACCCAATGGAGGATTGTAACGCCTTTACGGTCACGTAGACTCGTGCTACGTGACCCAAATGTGGTTCCAAAAGTCAATACGGTCACGTAGAGAGGTTCTACGTGACCCAAATGCAGCCAAATGTCAAATTACGGCACATATATAGGGCACTATAAGAGACACAATCAAATTTCCCAATATCAAACAGTTCGCTGTACATTAGACATGTATTTCAATAAAGTAAGAATGTGCCATTGTTCATAAAAAGGAGGAGTTCGAAATGAGAACAATAAAGCTAGGAAGCAGCTCATTAGAGGTACCGGTACTGGCCCTTGGCTGTATGCGAATTAACTCGCTGGACAAGCCTGATGCTGAGCGCTTTGTCCAAACCGCTTTAGAAGAAGGGGCAAACTTTTTCGACCATGCCGATATTTATGGCGGCGGGACATGTGAGGAAATCTTTGCTGATGCCATTCATATGAATGCAGAGGTTCGCGAAAAAATCACTTTGCAATCCAAATGCGGCATTCGCAAGGGCATGTTCGACTTTTCCAAGGAGTATATTTTAGAGTCCGTCGACGGAATCTTAAAACGCCTGAAGACGGAGTATCTTGACGTTCTCCTGCTGCATCGCCCGGATGCGCTTGTGGAGCCTGAAGAAGTCGCTGAAGCTTTTGATATTCTTGAAAGTTCCGGAAAAGTACGGCATTTCGGTGTATCGAACCAAAATCCGATGCAGATTCAACTGCTACAAAAATTTGTCAAACAGCCTCTTGTGGCAAACCAACTGCAATTAAGCATCACGAACGCCACGATGATCTCGAATGGTATTAATGTTAATATGGAAAATGATTCGGCCATCAATCGCGATGGAAGTGTGCTTGATTTTTGCAGATTGAATGATATTACTATTCAGCCATGGTCTCCCTTCCAATATGGATTTTTTGAGGGCGTATTCCTTGGCAGCGACAAGTTCCCTGAGTTAAATCAAAAGATTGATGAAATCGCTGCTAAATATGAAGTGAGCAACACGACCATTGCGATTGCGTGGCTATTACGTCATCCGGCCAAAATGCAGCCAGTCATTGGCACCATGAATCTAGACAGGTTAAAAGATTGCTGTAAGGCAAGCAAAATTCAACTGACACGGGAAGAATGGTATTCGATCTATCGTGCTGCGGGCAACATACTTCCCTAAATAATAAATAAGTCGGCCTCTTGCAATGAGAGACCGACTTATTTTTCTAAAATTTCTACTCCAAATTACTATGCCGGCCAAACGCCTGGGAATGGTCCACTTCGTTCAGCTTGCCAAACAGCAGGCAGATTGTATCAAACAAAATAAGCACACTTTGGTCAAACAGAGATCCAAGTGGCTGAATCGTTTGTAATTCATTCTCGCGCCGGTATTTAGTTGCTGCCGGGACATGAAGGATATGTGTAGATGCCGCAGCCAGTGGTGACTCAGGATTGGTGGTAACCGCCATAACCGAGCAGCCGATTGATTTTGTTTTTTCAGAGGTCCAAACCACACTCTTCGTTGTCCCCGATCCCGAAACCGCCACCAACAAATCCCCCTGTTCAATCGACGGGGTAATCGTTTCACCCACTACATACACCGTTGCCCCCAAATGCATCAATCTCATCGCAAAAGATTTCGCCATTAAGCCAGAGCGGCCTTCACCAATAATAAAAATTCGCTTCGCATGATGCAATTCGGACGCCAATGTTTCGAGCTGCCCTTCTTCCACCTGACTGATAACCGTTTCTACTTCTTTTAAAATTGTTTGGATGAATGACATCTTTTATTCCCCCTGCCCAATCGCTTGTTTAAATTTTGCCGCGGCCTCTGACGGATTGTTTGCTTTTGTAATCGCCGAGCCCACAATGACCACTGATGGATTGATTGTCTTTCTTAGACTTTCCAACGAATCCAACGTAATTCCGCCCGCTGCGGCCAGTTTAAGAGTCGGATCCGTAAGAAGTCCGCCGTGCTTTGTTCCCAAGTTCTTTGCTCCGGTTTCCTCTTGCTCATCCTTACTTACATGAGCGCAAAAAATGGCTTCGTTATACTTCAATAAATCCGATACTTGCTCTTTTGAGGTATTCAATAAATCAAACATCACCAATTTGTTAGAACGTTGGGCAACTTTGATGCAAGCATCAATCGTTACGAGCGGGGATACCCCCATAACCGTGGCGATATCTGCCCCGGCTTCAAAGGCCATCTCAAATTCGTAACGGGAATTGTCAATCGTTTTCAAATCGGCCACAATCACCTTATTGGGAAAAGCTTGCTTTAGCTCTTTAACACTGCTCATCCCAAATTCTTTAATTAAAGAGGTACCTACCTCCACCCAATCAACAGAATCCTCCACTTGTTTGGTAAGTTCAATGGCTTCGGCAATCGTCATTCGGTCCAAAGCAAGTTGTAATTTCATCGTTATAATCTCCTTACTAAATCGGTTTAGTAAAACTGCAAATGAGATGGTGTCAGGCACCCGCCTACACCATCTGGCTTGGGAACACATACTCTTCCGGTTCCCGCTCGACTTTGTTGATTTGATCAAACAGCAATTCCGCAGCCTTCCGCCCCATTTCCGAGGCCGGCTGGACAATAAAAGAAATCGGCGTTTCGACTAAATGAGCAAACGGAATATTATCAAAGACGATCAGTTCAACATCCTTGCCAAGTTTAAGACCTTTTTCTTTTAAAAATTCCACAACCGCTAGAAAAACACGGTCATTTCCAGCAAACAAAGCAGTCGGCCGCTCCTTCAAGGAAAAGAGTTTTTCTAATTTGCCCTGCATTTCACTAATGCTGGATTCAATAATGAACTCATCGGTTACCTTTAAATCAGCATCTATCAACGCTTTTTTATAGCCTTCCAATCGATCCCGCCGCGTACTGACCGTTAACGGCTGCACCGCAAAGGCAATGTTTTGATGGCCCTTTGCAATCAAAGATTGAATGGCCTTATAGGTGGACATCACGTTATCGGTTAGCACCGAAAATGCATCGAGATTTTCTACCCTTCGATCGACAAACACGACTGGATAGCCTTGCTTGATCATGCTTTCATATAAATCATTATTTTGTCCAGTTGGAAAAATAATTAGGCCGTCGACCTGCTTAGCCCGCAGCATCTCAATATATCGCTTTTCTTTTTCCGGATTATCATCAGCGTTGCATACGATGGCGTGTAAATCGTGATCTTGGCAGAAGTCTTCAATTGCACGGCTAATCTCCGTTGATAAATAGTGCATGATATTGGCCACGATGATGCCGACCATCGAGGTCCGCTTTTGCTTTAAGCTTCTTGCAATATAATTGGGCTGATAGCCTAGCTTTTCTATCGCGTCTTCAATTTTTTGTTTTGTTTTTTCACCCATGTATTCAAACCGTTTGTTAAGAAATTGTGAAACGGTACTTTTAGAGACACCGGCTTCTTTCGCTACATCGGCCATTGTTACTTTTTCCATACAATCCACTCTTTCAATCTGCATCAATGACTTCATTTTAGCGATAAATCATCGGTTTTTCCAGTTTTGTAAATATTGTTTTTAGATAAGAGCTGAGTGTTCATTGCCCGTGTTGCAATAAATATTGCTCATACGGTAAATGAAATGGACGTTCATTGCCCGAGATGCACGAAAAGGAGCTCTCACGGTAAATGAAATGGCTGTTCATTGCCCGCGACGGTCATTAAGAGAGATTCCTAATTCCCATCAGCTTTCATAAAGTGTCGTGACGGTCATTAAGCGAGGCTCCTAATTCCCATCAGCTTTCATAAAGTGTCGTGACGGTCGTTAAGAGAGGCTCCTAATTCCCATCAGCTTTCATAAAGTGCCGGAACGGTCATTAGGAGAGGCTCCTAATTCCCATCAGCTTTCATAAAGTGCCGGAACGGAGGAGAATTCCCATCAGCCTTTAAAAAGAGCTCTCACGGTAAATAAAATGACACTCATCCCCGCGCAATCTGAACCTCTTCCATCAACTTCCGAGCATTTTCTGTGACCTCGAATAAATAGTCCTCTGTCAGAGCCCTGTCAGGATCAACCAAGGAAGTTCCTACACCTACAGCCACCGCTCCAGCGCGAATATAATCCTTGGCATTTTGAAGGTTAATGCCTCCTGTTGGCATCAGCGGGATATGTGGCAGCGGACCGGCTATATTTTTAAAGTATCCAGGCCCCACCGTTCCAGCAGGGAAAACCTTAATCACATCGGCACCATGTTCATAGGCATTTAGAATTTCCGTTGGAGTAAAGGCACCGGGTACACTAATCACCCCATACCGTTTCGTCATGCGGATGGTTTCCACATTTACTGTTGGCGAAAAAATAAACTTCGATCCGGCCATAATAGCCGCCCGCGCTGTTTCTGGATCAAGGACAGTCCCTGCGCCAACTAACAAGTCATCCCCAAATACATCTGCCGCTTTTTCAATAATCGCTAAGGCCTTTGGCGTTTCCATCGTGATTTCAAGAGCAGTAACCCCGCCTTCTTTAAGGGCGTTTGCCATTGGAATAATCGATTCAAGAGTGGCACCACGAATGACTGCAACAACTGCTCTATTTTTTAGTTCCTCAATCCCCATTCAAAATCTCTCCCTTTAATGGTAACAGCTTTAGAGGTGGAACTCTAAAGCTGCGGCCAGTTTTATGCACTTATTTTGGCATTCCCAGATTCTGTTTGTTTTTTCGCTGACTTAACTGCCCATACAGTTAAAATAGCGGATAGGAATAGCGAGCCTGCCATAAAGATATATGAAGCACTAAATCCACCCGTTGCTCCATTCAAATAACCAACTGCATACGAGCCAGCAAAAGAACCTAATGCACCCATACTGTTAATCAGAGCCATCGCGCCGCCGGCTACATTTCGCGGCAGGATTTCAGGAATGATCGCAAAGAATGGTCCATATGGAGCATACATCGCCCCGCCGGCGATCACTAATAAGATGAATGAAATCCAGAAATGGTCTGTTCCGATCGCATAAGAAGCATAGAATGCAACAGCGCCAATTAATAAGAACGGCCAAACAAATGCGTTTCGATTCAACGTTTTATCAGAGAAATAAGAAGCAACAAGCATAAGAATAATAGCTAAAATATAAGGAACCGAAGACAACCAGCCAGTTTTTACGATATCCATGTTTGGCGCTGCTTTAATAATAGATGGAAGCCACATCACAAATCCATAAACTCCAATGCTCCAAAGGAAATATTGCGCACTTAACAAAATAACGGGTTTTGATTTAAAGGCTTCACCATAATTTTTAACAGGTTTAATCCCTTCCTGCTCTTTTGCTAACTGTTGTTCAAAATCTTTCTTTTCTTGCTCGGTTAACCATTTTGCATCTCTCGGTTTGTCATTTACAACCTTCCACCAAATAAATGCCCAAATCACGGCAGGAAGACCTTCAGCAATAAACATCCATCTCCAGCCAACAGAGTTTACTAAATAACCAGAAACAATCGACATCCATAAAACGGTTGCAGGATTTCCTAAAATTAAGAACGTATTCGCACGTGAGCGTTCTGCTTTCGTAAACCAGTTACTTAAAAGGACAAGCATGGAAGGCATAACGGCACTTTCCACGACACCAAGAGCAAAGCGAATCACAAATAATAATTTAATATTCGAGACCATACCTGTAAAAGAAGCTAATAACCCCCAGGCAATCAATGACCAGAAAATGAGGACCTTCGCACTCTTTTTCTCGGCAAATGCAGCACCAGGCACTTGGAAAAAGAAATATCCTAAGAAGAAAAGTGACCCAAGCAAGGAAGAAGTACCTGCTGTAATGTGAAGATCCTCGGCTAAACCTGAAGCGGCCCCGAAGCCATAGTTGGCACGGTCAAGATAGGCAAGACTGTACGTGATAAACGCAATCGGAATTAAGCGCAGCCATCTTTGTTTCGCAATCGTTTGTTTCATGTCATTTCACTCCCTGTAAATTTTCTTCTATATATTTTTGCAGTTGATAGTAGGTTGGATAGCCATCGTTGTCTCCCGGTGATTGAACAGCTAGAGAACCAATTGCATTTCCCCTTGCAACGGTTTCCTGAATCGAAAGCTTCTCCAAGAGTCCGCTAATGACACCAACAGCAAAGCCATCTCCGGCCCCGACCGTATCAATAACCTCTTTCACTTTAAAGCCTGGAACTGTTCCTTCATCAAAAGCGGTTTTATAAAAGGCGCCTTCTTCACCAAGCTTAATCACCACAAGCTCGACACCACTTTCTAAGTAAAAAGAAGCAATATCTCGCGGTTTTTTATACCCAGTCAAGATTTCACCCTCTGTAATTCCCGGCAGCACATAGTTAGCGCGGAAGGCAACGGCATTGATTTGTTCCACCATTTCCTCTTTTGATGCCCAGAGCGATGGCCGTAAATTCGGATCAAATGAGACCGTTCGGCCATTATTTTTCATAAATGATAAGGCATGTTTAGCATAGGCCCTTGCCTGTTCCGAAATGGCCAACGGAATCCCGGTCAAATGCAGGTGTTTTGCGGATTGAAAATAAGCTTTATTGAAATCAGTGATTTGCAGGTGGCTTGCAGCCGACCCCTTCCGGAAATATTGTACCTCAGGATCCCCCTCCAGTACTTTCGATTTCAGTTGAAACCCTGTTGGATGCTGTTCATCGATTAAAACCTGCTCAATGTTGACGTTTTCATTTTTAAGCCGTTCGATAATGAACCTTCCAAAAGCATCATTTCCTACTTTACTGACCCAGCCAGCCCGAAGTCCCAATCGGGCAAGGCCTATGGCCACATTGGTTTCCGCACCAGCAAGCTCGAGGGTGAATTGATTGATTTGGTGTAAGGAACCAGGCTGATTGGCCATAAACATCGCCATCGCTTCACCAAAAGTAATGACATCTAGCTGTTGCATGAAATTGCCTCGCTTTCTACTACTAATTCCGAGATTAAATCGATATAGTCCTTTGTTTTCTCCATCGGCTCAATTGGGAATTCAAGCGCTTTCAACATCGTGCTTGGAAAATGCTGCATGACTTTTTTCCAGCTATGACTCCCTTCCCTTTGAAGTGGTACGGTGATTGGCCCTTCTTCCACTTGCTTTAAATGAAGATAAAGGACGTACGGTGAGAGTTTATCAAGAGCATCCTCTACACTTTGGCCAGAGTAATACCAGTTTCCGGCATCGAAGGTCATTTTAACGGGAACTTTTTTTTCGGTAACGTTTTCAAAAAAAGATGTTAACTGGCTTACATTCCCGCCATGGGGTGTCTGGTCATTTTCGACCAATAATTGAATGTTTTTATATTGGTTTAGGTAAGGCCCGAGATCACTTATGTTTGAAGCTTCATGTTTATAATGCCCGAGTGACACCTTAAGCCACTTTGCCCCCATCATCATCGCTTCTTTAAAAATCTCAGTTAATTCTGTTTTATTTAATTGATGATTCTCTTTCCATAATTCAATGGGAGCGGAGTATACGGCAAAAAGTCCATCGCTGGCGATTTCATTTCGAATTTTATCTAGCTGCGGATCTTGGACCCGCAATAATTCACGGCGAATCTCGACCCCAAAAGCTCCTGATTGAGCAATAAGTTGGATAAAGGATTCCTGCCCATTCTCTAACACTTTGAATCTATCAAAAGCATTCAACGGAACAATCACGTTTTTCATGTTAAAGATCCTTTCTAAGCTGAAATTTTAATAAATCGATTTAGTAAACCGGTTTAGTAAATCGATTTATTTTTATTATAAAGACAATGTAAGCGTTTTTCAATAGGGGATTTTTTATTTTTTTTGAGGAAAATAAAAACCCCTCTCATGCAAATGTGATGAGAGGGGTTGCTTATTAAATTTATTAAAGGAACAACCCTACAATCGTTCCAGTTAAGACTGATCCCATTGTGGCTACTAACAATACCTTTAAACCAACCTTAGCTAACTCACTTGCCTTTTCATTATTGATAGCTTGTACAGTTCCTAAAATAATTCCAATCGATGAAAAGTTCGCGAATGATACTAAGAATGCTGATACGATACCGACAGTCTTGTGAGACATGTGAGGGATCATTTTCATGAAATCTAACATAGCAACGAACTCGTTAGCGGCTACCTTAGTACCCATGACTGAGCCAGATTTAACAATCTCATTTGCAGGAATACCCATGATCCATGCAATTGGCGCAAATACATATCCAAGTACGCCAGTGAATGAGATGCCGAAGATTGAAGTGAAAATCCAGTTAACGGCTGCAATCAATCCTACATAAGTGATAAGCATAGCACCTACGATTAAGGCCGTCCTTCCTCCGAGCAATGTCCAGTTGCCGATTGCTTCGAACAGAGATTTCTCCGGAATCATTCCCTTAATATCGATTTCTTCCTCTTCTTCTTTACGAACAGGACATACAATCGTTGATAAGATAAGTCCAGAGAATACGTTAATTGGTAACGCAACCAATACGAACTCCGCCGGAATCATTTGCATGTACGCTCCTAAGATTGAACAGCTGACCGCAACGAGAGAAGAAGTAACAACAACGAACAAGCGGTTACCAGAAAGACTAGGAATGAATGACTTAACAGAAAGGATAGCAGAAGTATCACCAAATACCATAGAATTCACCGCAACAAAGGATTCCACCTTTGGCAGGCCTGTTATTTTACTTACTGCACCACCAATGTATTTAATCGCTAATGGTAATATTCTTGAATACGTTAAAATACCTAGAATAGCTGTAACGAATACAATCATCATTAGAACATTTACAAAGAATAAATTTTTTCCTGCAAGATCCCCAAATACGAATGAGATACCGTCATTTCCGAAAGAAAGAACTTTGTTAAACCCATCGACGATCTTGTGCAGAGCTTTTTTACCGATTGAAGTATTTAACATAAACCAAGCTATTAACAACTGAACGGCTGTCATGATACCAACTGCACGATAATTTATGTTTTTCTTATCGTTTGACATCAGCCAGGCTATACCCATGAGAACAAGGATCCCAACGATTCCAATTATGATTGACATATTATTTTACCTCCAAAGCATTGATTACAGGGATTGCTTGATTTCTTTTCCCTTTATTATTTGAAAATTTCCATCTAAAAAAACTAACAATAAAATAAAAAATAGCTAGAATTAATATACAGGTCCAGATTCGGTAGACATTTTGTGTATTCCAGACCCCTAAAAAATAAAGGAGCGCTGGGATGGTCAACGTTACCCAGGATTGAACAAATGCAACCAATCCTATATAATGTTCAATTTTTTTATTAAGCGCATTTGACAAAAAGAACAGAAACCATAAAAATGTCCACATGCCCCATGTTAGTGCATTGACAGCATCATGAAAGTGAATAATAGATGTAATGGTATAGACGACACCAATTATACTTACCCAGAGACTAAACCAACCGAGTCCACTGCCATCAAGTCCCTTTAATGCGGTGAACCCAACATATAAATAAGTTAAGCCAAATAGAAAAATTGATGCATTATTATAAAGCTCCCAATGATCTTGATTCGAAACAATGATCAAATAGGATGGGATAATTATTTGAATAGTACCTACGAAAAGATTAAAGATACCTACACTTTTTGCATCCGCTTTCCCTAACAGCATAAGACTGTTTAGAAATAAGACAGCACCTGAAAGAAATAAACCAACAAAACCCATTATGTCCTCCTTCACTTTATCCACGGAATTTCCAGCTAAATTTCTAACAAAAGATAGTTTTCCATGAAACGCTTTCACTCGTTAAATACCTAAATAATATATCACACATTTTGAACAAATGTTAAATCATAATTGAACAAAGTTTTAATTTATTTTTTTCCATTTTCTATAAAAATGCCCATTTATATAGAACTTCAATAATAAA
>NZ_JBALPP010000012.1:0-54842 GCF_036965425.1 Neobacillus drentensis
TAAGAACCCTTGGTTTTTTTTGCAAAACCAAGGGCTCATTTATAATGAAAAATTAGTTCATAAAGGGCTTCATCTATTAAGGTTGTTTTTTTAGATTTAATCCCTTTTTCAGGGATAATTTTAAAGCTGCAGTTTTCGCTCTTTATATAACTATAGATGATTTGTGCTTCATCAAGATCATCTTTGCTAACTTTCGTGGGGGAAGAGGTCGTATTAAAATAGGTTAATATTTTTTCTTTAATGCTCCAAAGAAGTTCAAGCTCATTTGTACTTCCTAAATGATACTTTCCACTAAATAAAACTTTATTTCCCCTAATAAAAAACAGTTTAAAAGTGGATTCAGTTAAGGATTCCCTGACAACGAAATTTTTATCTTCTTCAGTAAACTCAATGACTTTCTCCTTATAGATAATAGCGTTTATCGCATCTAGTCTATTTCGATATTTTGCCGCAGCTTCAAAATCAAATTGTTCGGAAGCATTAATCATGCTCTGATTTAGTTCCTCAAGTATGCTAAAGTCGGTGCCGCTAAGTAAATCAATTATTTTGTTTATAATGTTATCGTAATGAACTAACGTTTGTCCTCCAAGACACATGCCAATACACAGTCCTAAGGAATAGTTTAAGCATGGCCCATTTTTCATAAAAGGATTACTGCAGCTTATTTTAAACGCTTCTGTTAATCCTTGAATGGCTCTTTCTGCCGTGTATTTGTTTATAAAGGGCCCAAAATATTGATTAGTGTCATTATCGATAAATTTATCTGTTACTTCTAATATCCGATGGCCTTTTTCCATTTTAATAACGATATAGGAATATGATTTTGGACTTTTCATCTTTCTATTAAAAATTGGCTTCATTTCTTTTATTAATTTACATTCCAGCATGAATGCTTCAAATTCTGTATCTGTAAGGATATAGTCAAAATCATTTAGGTTTGCCATGAGCTTTTTTATTTTCTGTGGATGAGCTTTTAAATCTTGAAAATAAGATTGCACTCTTTTCTTAAGACTTTTTGCTTTTCCAACATAAATGATGTGGCCTTGGGAATCTTTCATCAGATAAACCCCAGGTGATAGAGGCAGGTTCTTTACCTTTTCTTTAATATTCAAATGCATTCCCTCTCTAAACAATGACTTGATAGATGTTATTTTAACACACTAAAAAACCAAATTGGTTTTAACAATCTGGTTTCTACTTGGATTGAATGTTCAATTGGGATACCTCTTATATAAATAGAAGAGTAATACTATCATCACAATGTCTAATCTCGCATTAAAAGCAAATTGCAGCAGACCGGTATTTAATGTTGGCAATTTGGTTAAAAAAAGAGCTGCAATCATAATTCCAATTAAAGGAATTACTGCAATTTTAACCGCTTTATTAACCAATACTAAAAGGCCGCAAACAATTTCTAGTAAAATAACAACCTTTAATACTATGTGAGGATAGGGTAGTCCTAAACGGAGAAAACTGCTTGCTAGTTCAGCACTCATTAATTTCATAAGTCCCGATGTAATAAATACATAGGCCACTGCAAATCGAATTAAATGGCTTGTTGAAAACGAAGTATAAATGAGAATCCCCCCTTATCCATAAATGTATGCCAAAACTGGGACAATCCATTACGGAAAAATAAAAAGACCCTATTTTTATAGGATCTTCCCTTCGATTCTAATCTACTATCGCAATTACTGGCGGCTTATTCAAGAATTGCATAAGATTTAATACATCTCCTTGCACTTCACGACCCTCAGGAGATGCCAATGCCTGCCCTAATGTCTGGGGATCATCAAAATGAAGCTCTGCAATGAGAAATAAATCTTCATTCGTATTTTGAGCCTGCAAAACGTGATGAATTTCAGCCCCTTTAAGATTAGGGATTTTTTGCACTAGAGGTATATGTACATTGTAATAATAATTTTCAAATCCCTCTTTATCTTTTGGTTGATTATACATAACAATAACCTTTGCCATAACCCTGCTCCTTCCAAAATCACGTGGTATTTTTTACCTAATAACATTATAAAGGGGAAAAATTCCTAGTATTATCAAAACTGTTCGACAAATATTTTCTTTAGTGCCCCTTTTGGTGCCTGACACCATTCGTGGACATTTGTCCACCGGTGGTGTCAGGTACCATTTTTTTAAAAAGAAAATTAGGTAAAATACTAATTGACATTGACTCTGCGTTAAGGTGTATCGTTAGCTATGAGGAGATGATCGAATGGAATATACAGTGCAAAAGCTAGCAAGTCTCGCGGGTGTCAGTACCAGAACGCTCAGGTATTATGATGAAATTGGAATTCTTAAGCCGGCAAGAATCAATTCGTCAGGATACCGGATTTATGGGCAAGCAGAAGTGGATAGACTCCAGCAAATTCTATTCTACCGAGAATTAGGAGTAGGCTTGGACAGCATTAAAGAAATCGTTACGGCTCCTTCCTTTGACGGTGCAAAAGCTCTCAGGGATCATCGCGAGAAACTCCTCGAAAAGCGGATTCAATTAGATTTATTAATTGCTAATGTTGAAAAAACAATAGCACTATCAGAAGGGAGAATAAACATGTCAAATAAAGAAAAGTTTGAAGGCTTTAAGAAAAAAATGATAGATGATAATGAGATAAAGTACGGAAAAGAAATTCGCCAAAAGTACGGAAATGATACGGTCGATAAATCAAATGCGAAACTACAAAATATGACAGAGGAACAGTATACGGAAGTGTCAAAGCTAGCAGAACAAGTCCAGGAAACCTTGGCGGAAGCTTTTAAAACAGGTGATCCTGCAGGGGAGCTGGCGCAAAAAGCCGCCGATCTTCATAAAAAATGGATCACTTATTATTGGCACGAATACAGCAAAGAAGCCCACGCAGGACTTGCACAAATGTATGTCGATGATGAAAGATTTACAGCCTATTATGATAAAGAACAGCCAGGGACAGCAGAATTTTTAAGGGATGCCGTCCATATTTATACTGGAATGAAAAAATAGACAATAAAAAGACCCTGTAAATGTCCAATTCCAGCATTACAGGGTCTTTTGCTTTTTGATTTATCGTATCTTTGCCTTTATAATGAATACTGAAAATTATGAAATTTCAACCAAAAAAGGGAGTGAGCCATTCCATGAATCTAGCTTCCCAAGAGACTGAAACAAGAGGGAAAAATACGTATTCTTTTGATGAATTCGTAGAAAAACGTGAAAATCTTGACTGGTACCGTGATGAACCGTTTTTGCAAAAAGCAGTAAGAAAATTTACCGGGTCACAATTTGAGAAACTCCATGAAAACATTCTTTCTTTCTCACCTACTGTTTCTACAGAATGGAACCAATTAGCTGAACGAATTGCCAGACCAGAGGTTAGGCCATATATGCTTCATTATGATGCGTTTAATCATCGAATTGATCGCATTGTCCGGCCGATGGAAGTCCATCAATTAGAACGCGGGGTATTTGGGGAAGGTCTTTTTTCTAGCAAAATGACTCATTGGGAAAGCTTTGTGAAACGAATGCTGATTCACCAAATTGGCGAAGGCGGAGTTACTTGCCCTCTAACATGTACCCATGGATTAATAGCTCTTTTAGAGCAATTTCCAAATGAAGAATACCCAGAGCTTCAAGAAATTTTGCAGCATACAAAAGAAGGAGTAGACAGCGAATTTGCAATTGGCGCCCAGTTTATGTCAGAAATTCAAGGCGGTTCGGACCTCCCAGCCAATGTTCTTGAGGCCGTTCTGGATGGAAAGAATTATCGCCTATATGGTAATAAGTTCTTCTGCTCTGCAGCCCATGCTGATTATTCTGTAGTTACTGCCAAAATCTCTGGGACAGATAAAGTCTCTACATTCATTGTTCCTGCTTGGCTCCCTGGCGATAAGGAAAAAGAAAAACGCAATGGATACGAGATTAACCGGATAAAATGGAAGCTTGGTACCGCTGAATTACCGACTGCAGAAATTCAATACAATGGGGCATTGGCCTATCCGATAGGTCCTAAAGATAAAGGGATTGCTGTCGCGGTTGGCATTGTTTTGACCTTGTCCCGGCTGGAGATAGGCATTGCCTGTGCAGGATTTATGCTGAGGGCATCAAGAGAAGCCAGCCTTTACAGCGATTTTCGAACCGTTTTTGGTAAAAAAGTAAATGAATACCCGCTTGCTGCAAGCAAGCTGAAACGAATTGAAAAAGCTGCAAAGCGTACAACTGCTGGTGCTTTTTCAATTTACGATATGTTTTTGCGTTTAGAAAAACCTCTTAATCCGGGCATAAAATCAGATCATCCAATTGAAACTCGAAAACAATTGTTTAACTTACGAGAACTTATTTTATTGCAAAAAATTTGTGCAACCAATGAAGGTGCGGAAATACTAAGGGAAACCATATCAATGTTTGCAGGGCATGGGGTAATGGAAGAGTTTTCTTCCCTGCCGCGAATTTTTCGTGATGTTGTTGTTAATGAACAATGGGAAGGCCCGCGCAATCTACTATTAACGCAAATTTATCGTGATCTCCAAAGAGTGGCAGATTGGTATTCTCCTAGAGAATTTGTGAGCAGTGTATTAAAGGGGGCACATCAAGATTCAATAAAGAAATTCTCTGAACAGCTGGAGCATTTACTGCAAAGTCCTGTTTTAGGAGAAGTAAGCGAGGCTTCAATCGAAGCAGCGGCTGAGTGGGATACGTTCTGTGATTCCTTCTTCAAATCTTATCAGGAAGTGGCGCTAAAAGAAATCGAACAATAGAATTTTAAAAAAATAAATGAAGCCTGACACCTATCGGAATGCGATGAAGTCAGGCTTTTTTTAAAGCGCTTACATATGTGAAAGAGTTGGATAAAAATTTAATTATTGACAAGTTTCAATAAAAAAGCAAAAATAATCATATATTGAATAGTTATAAAATTTATTATTTTAAAATATTTCCATATAATCAGAAAATACTATTAGGTAGGTGTCAGTGTGATAAAAGAACCTATTCTTCAAATAAAAGACTTAAAGGTATCATTTCAGTCTGGGAAAAAACTTTTACCAGCAGTGGATGGTATCAGTTTTGAATTAAAAGAAGGAGAAATCCTTGGAATTGTAGGAGAATCAGGGAGCGGTAAGAGTGTTACATCCTTGGCTACAATGGGGCTAATTCCTTCCCCGCCAGGTAAAATTGAAAATGGTGAAATTATTTTTGAAGGTAATGACCTAAAAAACATATCCGAAAAAGAGTGGCGAAAAATCCGTGGAAATCAGATTTCAATGATTTTCCAGGAGCCGATGACTTCCTTGAATCCGTTATTTACAGTTGGAAATCAACTGATGGAAGCAATTCGATTACATACAGATCTTTCAAAAAGAGAAGCGATTGTTCGAAGCATCGAACTATTAAAGCTGGTCGGGATTCCAAGAGCAGAAGGAATACTAAAGGAGCACCCGCATCAGCTGTCAGGCGGAATGAGACAAAGGGTCATGATAGCCATGGCGATGGCCTGTAATCCAAGGGTATTGATTGCGGACGAGCCAACAACGGCGCTCGATGTTACGATTCAAGCGCAAATCCTCGCATTAATGAAGGATCTGAACAAAAAAACAAATACTTCCATTATTCTGATTACCCACGATTTAGGCGTTGTAGCTGAAATTTGTGAACGAGTTATTGTTATGTATGCCGGTCAAATTGTGGAGCAGGGTGATGTCAGAAGAATATTAAAGGATCCTCAGCACCCTTACACAAAAGGTTTATTAAAATCAGTTCCAGACTTACGAGGAAAAAAAGACCGTCTTTACAGTATTCCAGGAACCGTTCCGACACCGGGGACTGTCCATAAAGGCTGCCGATTTGCTGCAAGATGTGCCGAACAATTCGGGAGATGCCATGTGGAATCACCAGATTTATTTCATTTGGAAAAAGACGGACATGAAGTGCGCTGTTTCCTACATACATTGAAGGAGGGGAGAGACCAGAATGTCAGAGTTACTTCTTGAGGTAAATGGACTTAAAAAATACTTCCCAATCACTGGCGGTGTTTTTGGAAAGAAACAAGGGGAAGTTAAAGCAGTTGATGATGTTTCCTTCTATGTTAAAAAAGGGGAAACGTTGGGCATCGTTGGTGAAAGCGGCTGCGGAAAATCAACAACCGGCCGATTGCTCATGCGCTTAATTGAAGCGAGTGATGGGCGAATTGTTTTTGAAGATAAAGAGATTACAAGAATGTCGAAAACAGATTTAAGAAAAATCCGCAGGGATATTCAAATGGTGTTCCAAGATCCCTATGCTTCGTTAAACCCAAGGCATTCAATTGAGCAGATTTTAGAAGAGCCGTTGATCGTCCATGGCATCGGGACAAAGGAAGAACGAAAAAAACAGGTAAAAGAAATGCTCGAGGTAGTAGGTTTAAGCAGCTACCATGCCAAGCGATATCCGCACCAATTCAGCGGCGGGCAGCGTCAGCGGATCGGAATTGCCAAAGCATTAATGACAAAACCCAAGTTGATAATTGCGGATGAGCCTGTATCTGCTCTAGATGTTTCCATCCAGGCACAGGTTCTTAATCTAATGAAGGACATACAAGAGGAATTCCAACTTACATACATATTTATCGCCCATGATTTAGGTGTAGTGCGTCATATTAGTGATCGGGTAGGTGTAATGTATTTAGGCAGATTAATAGAATTAGCTGAAAGTGAAGAGCTTTATGAAAATCCAATGCATCCTTACACGAGGGCACTCCTTTCGGCTGTACCAATACCAGATCCAGATTTGAAGAAAAGAACAATTTTAATTGAAGGTGAACTGCCAAGCCCGGCAAATCCTCCTTCAGGCTGCGCTTTCCATACTCGATGCTCTCAAGTGATGGATATTTGTAAAACGGCAAGACCTTCAGAACAAAATCTCAACGGTCATTATGTTGCCTGTCACTTATATAACAAGTGATAGCCAGCATTCATGATATAAAAAAGAATTAGGGGGTAAGAAATGCTTATGAAGAAAAAGTCTTTTAAACTGCTGTTGATTTCGCTTTTAGCCATCAGTATGTTTTTAGTTGGCTGCAGCAGCAAAACGAATAATGAATCAGGCGGCAAGAAGGAGCCTGCTTCTGGCAACAGCTCGAAAAAGGATACACTTGTATACGGTCGCGGTGGAGATTCCACTTCTCTTGACCCTATTACAACTACTGAGGGTGAAGCCTTCAAAGTAACCGAAAATATTTATGAAACATTGTTACAGTATGGTGATCAAGATACGACTGTTAATCCTGGACTTGCTGAAAAGTGGGAAGTTTCTCCTGATGGATTAACTTACACTTTCCATCTTCGTCAAGGAGTAAAGTTCCATGACGGAACTGATTTTAATGCAGATGCAGTAGTATTTAACTTTGACCGCTGGATGAACGGCGATTCTGACAAATTCCCTTATTACACAATGTTTGGCGGATATAAAAAAGATGAGGGCCACGTAATTAAGGAAGTTAAAGCACTTGATGCGAACACAGTTCAATTTGTGTTAAAGCGTCCACAAGCTCCGTTCTTAAAGAACCTAGCGATGTCTCCATTCGGAATTGCCAGCCCGACAGCTGTGAAAAAATGGGGTGACGATTTCAGAAGCCATCCGGTTGGAACAGGACCATTCAAATTTGTTGAGTGGAAACAAAATGATACCATCACTCTCGAAAAGAACCCTGACTACTGGCAAAAAGGTCTTCCTAAGTTAAACAAAGTCATTTTCCGTGTAATTCCTGAAAACACTGCACGTCTAAATGCTCTTGCTAACGGTGAGATTGACGTAATGGATGGATTAAACAATTCAGATGAAGCAACTGTTAAGGGCAACGACAAGCTTCAAGTAATCGAACGACCTTCTATGAACGTTGGTTATATTGGTTTAACAACGACTCGCAAACCATTCGATAACAAGCTTGTTCGCCAAGCGATTAACTATGCTATCGATAAGAAAGCGATCATTGATGCATTCTATGGCGGTAAAGCACTTCCAGCTGTTAACCCAATGCCTCCTTCCATTGAAGGATATGACAAAGACATTCAGCCATACCCATATGATTTAGAAAAAGCAAAAGCATTATTGAAAGAAGCTGGCTACGAAAAAGGTTTCTCAATTGATTTATGGGCAATGCCTGTAGCACGTCCATATATGCCAGAAGCTCAAAAAGTTGCTGAGGTTATTCAAGAAAGCTTGAGCAAGATTGGTGTTAAAGCAAAAATCCAATCTGTTGAATGGGCAACATACCTAGACAAAGCGGCAAAAGGCGAGTTTGATATGTTCATGCTTGGATGGACAGGTGACAATGGAGATCCTGATAACTTCTTATATACTTTGCTAGATAAAGATAGCATTGGAAGCAATAACTACTCTCAGTACAGCAATGATGCCCTTCATGATGTATTGATTAAAGCTCAGACAGAAACTGATCAAGCAAAACGTAACGATTTATACAAGCAAGCTCAAGAAATCATCCATGATGATGCTCCATGGGTACCGCTTGTTCACTCTACACCATTGTTAGCAGCTTCAAAGGATGTCGTAAACTATTTACCACACCCAACTGGCTCTGAAGCATTAACTAAAGTTGATTTTAAATAATCATTTGTGAAAGGGGAGGGAGCATTGCCTCCCCTTTTATTAACGAATCAGTTTTTATAAAGAGGTGATTTTGAAATGTTTACATACACAGTCCGGCGCTTATTTTCATTAATACCAGTCCTGTTCGGGATGACTTTAGTTGTTTTTGGAATTATTCATGCCATCCCGGGGAATCCGGCACAGGTTATTCTTGGACAAAGAGCAACAAAAGAAGCCATTGCCGTATTATCGAAACAATTGGGATTAGACAAGCCTTGGTACATACAATATTTTGATTATATTAATAAATTATTACACGGCGATTTAGGGACATCACTTCGGACAAGGGGACCTATCAACCATGAGGTATGGCCATTTTTAGCGGCTACAATCGAACTCACAGTCGTTGCCATGGTAATTGCTATCATCATTGGTGTGAATGCAGGGATTATTAGTGCTTGGTTTTCGAAATCCTGGTTCGATTATGTCGCAATGGTCCTTGCACTAATTGGGGTTTCACTGCCGATTTTCTGGCTTGGTTTAATGATGCAATGGGGATTTGCAAATGAATTAGGCTGGCTCCCGACAACTGGAAGAGAAGATGTCAGGGATCCCGTCTCGGCCATTACCAATCTCTATTTAATAGATACACTCATACAGGGAAGATTTGACCAATTTGGTACTGTTATCAAGCATCTGATCCTGCCAAGCTTTGCACTTGCAACCATTCCAATGGCAATTATTGCTAGAATGACACGTGCAACTATGCTTGAGGTTATGAGATCTGATTATGTACGAACTGCTAGAGCAAAAGGTCTTAGAATGTTTTGGGTTGTTTATAAACACTCTTTAAAAAATGCTGTAATCCCAGTACTTACCGTCATTGGTTTGCAAACAGGACTTCTATTAGGCGGTGCGATTCTGACAGAAACAATCTTTGGCTGGCCGGGAATTGGGCGATATTTATACGATGCAATTGGTTATCGCGATTATCCAGTTATTCAATCTGGGATTTTAATTATTGCAGCAATCTTTGTCCTAATAAATTTAATCGTGGATCTATTATATGTTTTAGTTGATCCAAGAATTAAATATACGAAATAGGGGGGATTACTAGTGGCTGAACTTGTAAAAAACACTGTAGATATCTCGATAAGAGCTGCCGAAGAAAAGCTGACACCTCCATGGAAGGAGGCGTGGCAATCCTTCTATAAAAATAAATTAGCCGTAATTGGCTTAGGAATTGTCATCTTTTTTATCATATTAGCCATCGCCGCGCCATGGATCGCGCCGTATAGCTTTAAAGGTCAAGTATTGTCCGAGCGGATGCAGGCTCCATCATCCAAGCATTGGTTCGGCACAGATGACTTTGGCCGGGATATTTTTTCGCGGGTTGTATATGGTGCGAGAATTTCTTTATGGGTCGGGTTTTTCTCAGTATTAGGATCTGTAGTAGTCGGAACGTTTCTTGGAATTGTGGCCGGATATTATGGACGCTGGATTGATAATATCATATCTCGAATCTTTGATATCATGCTGGCTTTTCCGAGTATTCTTTTGGCGATTGCGGTAGTGTCTATCCTTGGACCATCCTTGCAAAATGCCCTTATTGCAATTGCGGTTATTAACATTCCTAACTTTGGCCGGCTTGTTAGGTCCAAGGTGTTAAGTGTAAAGCAAGAAGAGTATATAATGTCAGCCCGTGCAGTTGGTATGAAAGATGCACGGATCCTTTTCCGTCATATTTTACCGAATAGTATCTCCCCAGTAATCGTTCAGGCGACCCTGGCTATTGCGACTGCTATTATCGAGGCAGCTGCCCTAGGGTTTCTAGGATTAGGTGCACAGCCTCCTACACCAGAGTGGGGGAAAATGCTGGCGGATTCAAAAAACTACATTACACAAGCGCCGTGGACATTGATTTTTCCAGGTCTGGCCATTATGTTGACCGTCCTTGGATTCAACTTAATGGGCGATGGCCTCCGTGATGTGCTAGATCCGAAAATGAAACAATAAACTTTGAGACTCCGTATGGGGTCTCTTCTTTTTTGGATATCGAATCGTTTGTAGAATAGGCTATTAAATTTGTAGAATGTATCTTATTAATTGTAGAATGTGTCCGTAAATTTGTAGAATGCATTGGCAATTGTAGAATGTGCCTTCAATTTTGTAGAAAGTAGGCCTAAATTTGTAGAATGTATCTTATTAATTGTAGAAAGTATCCAGAAATTTGTAGAATTGTTCAGCTTTAAGGCTTATAATTGAAAAAAATTCAGAAAAATCACTTCAACTTTTTGCTTAGTCGTAGGGGGATCGAAAAAATTGAATATTGATCGTGAAAAAAGCATTGTATTTATCGGATTCATGGGTGCTGGGAAAACAACGATAGGTAAACTTGTAGCGCAAAAACTGAATCGAGAATTTATCGATATTGATGAAGAGATTGAAAAGGAATTTAATATACCTGTATCGCAGATATTTAAAGAATTCGGAGAAAAGGTATTTAGGGACAGGGAAAAAAGTTTAATTAAGAGTTTGAGCCAACAAAAGAATGTAATAATATCTGTTGGTGGGGGAGCATTCTTACAGGAAGAGATTAAAAAAATTTGTTTATCTTCCTCCATAGTAATTTTTCTAGATATAAATTTTGAGAGCTGGAAGGAACGATTAAACTTAATTATTGATAGCCGGCCAGTTTTGCAAGGGAAATCAATTGAGGAAATGCAAGAGCTTTTTTCCAATAGGCGAAAAGTTTATGCAGATCATCATTTGAAAATTCAAACCGATAATAAAAAGCCAGATGAAATTGCAAACCAAATCTTAGTGAAAATGAAAAAAACAATAACTATTAAAGGTCTTACAATTGGGGAAGGGACACCAAAAATTTGTACGCCAATGGTGGGGAGGTCAGTATCAGAATTAATAGAAGAAGCATTACATATTAAAACAATTGATGCAGATATTGTTGAGTGGCGGGTCGACTTTTTTGAAGAGGTAGAAGATTTTTTGAAGGTAAAAGAAGCTCTTAATGAAATCCGAGGTATCCTGCCAAATGTTCCGCTAATCTTTACCTTTAGAAGTGAAAGAGAAGGTGGAGAAAAGGAATTAAGTAATCAAACCTACTTAGAATTAAACAAAGCAGCTGCGGAAAGCAGATTTGTTGATATCATTGATGTTGAGCTGTTCAATGATGAAGGTATTATTAAATCCTTAATTGAAACAGCACACTCAAATGATGTGTTCGTCATCATTTCCAATCATGATTTTGAAAAAACACCTCCCAAGGATGAAATCGTGTCACGATTACGTAAAGCTCAGGAGTTAGGCGGAGATATCCCGAAAATAGCGGTAATGCCAAGAAACACAGGAGACGTGTTAACCCTATTAGATGCGACCAACTCAATGAAAGAACTTTATGCCAATACGCCGATTATTACCATGTCGATGGCTGGTCAGGGTGTTATCAGCAGAATTGCTGGTGAGGTGTTTGGTTCCGCAATTACATTTGGAGCTGCCAAAAAGGCATCCGCACCTGGGCAGGTACCGGTGAATGACTTACGCAAGTTCTTGGAAATCCTGCATTCAAATTTATAAATATTAGGATGAAAGAAAGTGCCCCGTCTGGTACTTTCTTTTTTTGGGAAAAAATAAAGGGCAAAATAATTAACCTCATTCTATACAAAACTTAATAAAGAATGTAAAATTGCTATAAAGTCAATAATTCCAATATGAAAGGTAGGGATTTAGATGACAAGCAATATTCGCTCAATCCCACGTCCTCTTGTAAAAACAAACCAGTGGAGCATTGTACTTAGTGTTGTATTAGCATGGGTAACTGGGCAGGAGTCGATCTTATTAATTCCTTTAGTTGCAGGTCTACTTGGCCTTTTATTTGGCTTTAATCCAATTATGCAAATAGCAAAATTATTCTTCAGAAAAGAGCCATCGGCCTATATTCCTGAAGATTGGGAACAGCAGCAATTTAATCAAAAAATTGCTATTTCATGTTTAGCCATTGGTTTTATTAGTTTTATTCTTGGCTGGGAAACATTAGGTTATGTGTTTACAGCTTTAGTAGCAATAGCAGCATTTGTAGCCATTCTAGGTTTTTGTGTTGGCTGTTTTATTTATTATCAATGGAAACAATTCAAATACAGACGTGCAAATCAATAAGGGAAATATTAGAAGCGGAAGCAGGACCCATTAACACAGGAGATTCCTGCTTTTTTTGTTTACGACTGCATAAAAGTTGTATAATCTTACAAACAAAAATGAAAGCGTTTTCAAAATTAACCGTAATAATTTTCAATAAAAACGGAAAATTGAGCAATTTTTTCATTGAATAATTATATATATGTATGTATAATAATTCATTATTAGAGGAACTTAGGAGATGAAAAAATTGAAGGTTGGCATAATCGGTGGTACAGGATATGGATCAATTGAACTTATTCGTTTGATACAAAAACATCCCTATTTAGAAATTGGTTCTGTTGTTTCTAACTCGCAGGCGGGAACACCTTTTAGTGAGGTATACCCCCACTTATCTGGTATCGTTGAGCAGCCACTTGATAAATTCGATCCAGAACATTTAAGTGAAAATGAATTTGTTTTTTTAGCTACTCCCTCGGGTGTAAGCAGCAGGCAAGTGCCTGCCTTACTTGATAGGGATATTAAATGTATAGATTTATCAGGAGATTTTCGATTGAGGTCTTCTGAAGAATATGAAACATGGTATAAACATTCACCAGCAGATCCGGACTATTTACAAAAAGCAACATATGGGTTAAGTGAAATTTATCCTGAAAAAATAAAACATTCCAGCCTCATCGCAAACCCTGGATGCTATCCAACGGCAGCCACCTTAGGACTATTGCCAATAGTAAAAACAAATTTAGCAGATTACGAGTCAATTGTAATTGATGCAAAATCTGGTGTTTCAGGTGCTGGAAGAGGACTTTCGATAACCTCTCATTTTGCTGAAATTAATGAGAATATAAAAGCTTATAAACTCGGAGCACATCAACATATACCTGAAATCGAACAGGTTTTAGAAGATGAATCGGGCAGCCCTATTACCATTACTTTCACAACCCACCTCGTGCCAATGAATCGGGGAATTATGTGTACGATATATGTGAAATTAAAAGAAGACGTATCTATTGAAGATATCCAGCAAATATACGATGAATTTTATAAAAATAAACCTTTTGTAAGGGTAAGACCACAAGGGAATATTCCTTCGACAAAAGAAGTCCAAGGGTCCAATTACTGCGATATTGGTTTACATGTTGATAAAAGAACAAACCGCCTAACCATCATCTCGGTTATTGACAATTTGGTCAAAGGAGCAGCGGGCCAGGCGATTCAGAACGTAAATATAATGAACGGATGGGATGAGCGGACGGGGCTTACTGACATTCCACTATATCCATAATAAGAATGATAAATTGATAGTGATCTAGTTTTGAAGACGGACAAAAGGAAAACTAAGGGGGTAGTTCAATTGACTCAGGCATTAACAAGCAAGAAAATCGTTATTCTTGAAGAAGAAAGTGTTACATTTCCACAGGGATTTAAAGCAGGCGGCATACATTGCGGGATTAAACGTAAGAGACTCGACCTCGGTTACATAGTTTCCGAAAAACCAGCTGTAGCTGCCGGTGTATATACAACGAACATTTTTCAAGCTGCACCACTTTTAGTAACACAGGAAAGTATCGCAAAAGAAAATAAAATTCAAGCAATCATAGTGAATTCCGGAAATGCCAATGCTTGTACGGGTGAGCAAGGCTTAAAGGACGCATATGAGATGCAAAAAGGATTTGCAGCTGAACTTGGGGTTCAGGAGCACCTAGTTGCAGTAACCTCAACGGGTGTAATTGGTGAACTATTACCGATGGATAAAGTAAATTCGGGAATTAAGCAAATTCTCGCTAAAGAAAATGAAAATGAATTATTTTTTAAGCAAGCGATCCTTACAACAGATACTTGCATAAAGCAGATTGCGGTACAACTTCAAATCGATGAAAAAACAATTAGAATTGCCGGAGCCGCCAAAGGGTCAGGGATGATCCACCCGAATATGGCAACCATGCTCGGCTTTGTTACTACAGATGCAAACATTGCCCACGAAGACCTGCTATTTGCATTAAAAGATGTAACGAACCAAACCTTTAATATGATTACCGTAGACGGTGATACCAGCACGAATGATATGGTTTTAGTAATGGCCAATGGCCTAGCGGAAAACAATCAGCTTACAAAGGACCATCCGGATTGGGAAGTCTTCAAAGAAGGATTAAAAATAGTTTGTGAGTCCCTTGCAAAGAAAATCGCCAGAGACGGTGAAGGCGCAACAAAGCTGGTTGAAGTTCAAGTTAACGGAGCATTCAACGTAGCTGAAGCTTCAGCAGTAGGTAAATCAATTATCTCTTCCAATCTTGTAAAAACCGCAATTTATGGAACGGATCCTAACTGGGGCAGAATCGTAACGGCAGCAGGCTATAGCGGAGTTCCTCTAGAACCGAATAAACTAAAGGTTTCCATAGGAACCTATACAGTTTTTGAAAATGGATTACCAAGTTCCTTTGTAGAAGAAGATGTGAAGCAATATCTAGAACAAGAAAATGTCAAAATATATATAGATTTAAATCAAGGTGATTCCAGTGCTACCGCTTGGGGATGCGACTTAACATATGATTATGTGAAAATCAATGCATCCTACCGCACTTAGGGGAGGAAGGCAAAATGAAATACTTAGTCATTAAGTGCGGCGGAAGTGTGTTAGATAATCTGCCAAGATCATTTTATGAAGATATAGTTAAAATGCATGAAGCTGGTGAGTGGACGCCGATAATTGTACATGGCGGCGGACCTCTTATTACATCCTTATTGAAATCCCTGAATGTTCAAACCACATTTGTTAATGGTTTAAGAGTAACTAATCATGAGGTCCTTGATGTGGTCGAAATGGTTTTAAGCGGATCCGTTAATAAACAGGTCGTCAGAAATTTAATTGAAGTTGGCGGAAATGCTATTGGCGTCAGCGGAGTTGATGGAAGCTTGCTGCAAGCAATCCCAACGCAAAACGCCGAAACGCTGGGTTTTGTTGGCGATGTTACGGGAGTTAACAAAAAGGTTCTCGAAGGAATTATTTCTCAGGGAAATATTCCGGTTATATCTCCAATTGGAATAGATGCCAGCGGTCAACGCTATAACATTAACGGTGACATTGCAGCGTCAGCAATTGCTAAGGCACTAGGAGCAAATCTTTGTTTTATCAGTGATATTCCTGGAATATTAGTCGAAAAAAATGGTGCTAAAACAAAGCTTGATAAAGTGTCAAAGGCAGTAATAGAAGAAATGATTGATAATCAAACTATTTATGGAGGCATGATTCCAAAGGTAAAAGCTGCGATTGACGGACTTGTTCACAACATACCTGAAGTTGGAATCATCAACGGATTTGATAAAAATAGTCTTATAGATTATACCGACGGTAAAAAGGTCGGAACCAAAATTGTGTTAGATGAGGAGATTGCGTAATGTCGAATACTACTTCCGTTTCCCAAATCTCGCCTGTGATGGCAACCTACGGACGCTTTCCTGTCACACTTGTAAAAGGGAAGGGAAGCTACGTATGGGATGATCAAGATAACCAATTCTTAGATTTCACTTCTGGAATTGCTACCTGTAACTTAGGGCATGTTCCCAATGCTGTAAAAGAAAAACTGGAAGAACAGCTGCAAAATCTTTGGCACTGTTCGAATCTATACAATATTCCAAATCAAGAGCAACTGGCAGCACTTCTTACAGCAAACAGCTGTGGCGACCAGGTCTTCTTTTGCAATAGCGGCGCAGAAGCGAACGAAGCAGCCATCAAGCTGGCCAGAAGATACTCTAACAAAGTGAAAGGGAATGGGTCACCTACTATTGTAACTTTCAAGCAATCCTTTCATGGCAGAACGTTAGGAACATTAACAGCTACCGGTCAGGAAAAAATTCAGCACGGATTTGCACCATTAATCCCTGGATTTAGCTACCTGCCTTTTAATGATATTGATGCACTTGATGAGCTTTACAGCATTAAACCAGCTGCAGTACTTTTAGAACTTGTCCAAGGTGAAGGCGGCGTAATTCCAGCATCCCAAGAATGGGTTGAAAAACTCGCACAGATTTGCAAAGAAAATCACATCCTTCTAATGGTCGACGAAATTCAAACAGGCATCGGCAGAACAGGAACTCTTTTTGCTTATGAACAATACTCAATTGAGCCTGACGTAATCAGTATCGCCAAAGGTCTTGGCTCTGGATTTCCTATCGGGGCCATTATCGCCAAGGAAGAAGCAGCCAAAGGCTTTGAACCGGGCAGCCATGGCAGCACCTTTGGGGGAAACCCTTTAGCAACGGCCGCCGGACTGGCAACTCTTACTCAAATAATTGAAACAAAGCTATTAGATCAAGTTAAAGTAACTTCAGAGTACTTAGATTCACAGCTTCAGAATCTGAAAGAAAAGTACTCTTTTATAAAGGATATTCGCGGAAAAGGCCTCCTAAAAGGCTTGGTTGTTGAAATTAACGCCCTAGAAGTTGTCCAAAAGGCGATAACGAATGAACTGTTGATATTAACAGCAGGCCCAAATGTAGTACGGATTTTACCACCATTAACTGCCTCAATAGAGGAATTAAATGAATTTATAATCAAGTTGGAAAAAACATTCCAAAGTATGGAGAAAGGCGAGTGAGTGTTTTGAAACAAGGATATCTTACTTTGGAAACGGGAGAAGTATTTGAAGGAATGCTGATTGGTGCCCAAAAGGATTCTCTCGGAGAGGTCGTTTTTAATACGAGTATGACCGGCTATCAAGAAATCATTACCGATCCTTCCTATGCTGGACAAATCATTACATTTTGTTACCCGATAATTGGAAATTACGGTGTTAATGCGCTCGATGATGAAAGCATTTCCCCAGCTTTGGCTGGAGTAGTAATTGGGGATTTATGTGAAATGCCGAGCCATTATCAATCGATTAATAAATTTTCCGAAAAACTAAAGCAGGCAGGTGTTCCAGGGATTGCCGGAGTGGATACTCGACTTCTTGTCAAAACCATTCGAAGCCGCGGAACCGTTAAAGGATATTTAAGTACAGCGAAGGAAGCACAATTTTTAGATACTGAAAAAGCACCACTATGGGTGGAAAAAGTATCGACGGAAAAGATTCAATTTTTCAAAAACAATGGACCGCATGTTGTATTAATCGATTTTGGTTATAAAAAATCGATTCTGAATGCTCTTTTAGAGGAAGGTTGTTCCGTTACAATCGTGCCTTATAATACTTCGTATGAAAAAATTAAAGCATTGAATCCGGATGGAGTCTTACTCTCAAATGGTCCTGGAGACCCGATGGCACTCCAGAAGTATTTTTCGGAAATAAAAAAGATTAGTCAGTACTTCCCAACGCTCGGAATTTGCTTGGGGCATCAGTTAATCGCCTTGGCATACGGTGCGAAAACAACAAAACTTGCCTACGGCCACCGCGGCGGCAATCATCCTGTCAAAGAATTGCGAACAGGAAAAGTAAAAATGACTGCTCAAAATCATGGCTTTGTGGTCGTGGATGAAAGCATCGATTGTCAGGTATTCGATATTACCTACCGTAATGTAAATGACCAATCAATTGAAGGACTAATGCATCAAAGCTATCCAATCCAAACCGTTCAATTCCATCCTGAAGCCCACCCGGGGCCAAGTGATACAGAATATATTTTAAAAGATTTCGTAAGCCAGATAGCTTCACTAGGAGAGACTCGCTATGCCTTTAAATAAAAACTTAAAAAAAGTACTAGTAATCGGATCAGGCCCGATTGTTATCGGTCAGGCAGCAGAATTTGACTATGCAGGAACACAAGCTTGTATTGCTCTTAAGGAAGAGGGCTTAGAAGTCGTTTTAATTAACAATAATCCTGCTACTATCATGACGGATGAAGCCGTAGCCGATAAGGTGTATATTGAACCATTGAATGTTGAAACGATTGAAAAAATCATCCAGAAGGAAAAGCCGGATGGAATCATCGGTACCCTTGGCGGGCAAACTGGATTAAATTTAACAGTACAATTATATGAACAGAATATATTAGAAAAATACAATGTAGAATTGCTTGGAACTTCAGTAGAGTCAATCAAAAAAGGGGAAGATCGTGAAAAGTTCCGTAATTTGATGCTTCAGATCAGCGAACCAATTCCAGAATCAGCAATCATTCACAGCTACGATGAAGGTGTAGCATTTGTGAACGAAATTGGTTTTCCTGTCATTATCCGCCCAGCTTATACGCTTGGAGGGGATGGAGGCGGTTTTGCCCACAATGCTGAGGAACTTGAAATCGTTCTGAAAAAAGGTTTAGCTGCAAGTCCGATCCAACAGGTGTTAGTAGAACGCAGTATCAAAGGCTGGAAGGAAATCGAATACGAGGTCATGAGAGATGCCAATGATACCTGCATCATTGTTTGTAATATGGAAAACATGGACCCAGTTGGTGTCCATACGGGTGACTCCATTGTAGTTGCGCCATCACAAACCCTAACAGATGTTCAGTATCAGATGCTCCGTGATTGTTCCCTAAAGGTCATTCGTGAATTAGGAATTATCGGAGGATGTAATATCCAGTTTGCGCTTCATCCTGAATCTAACCAGTATTACATCATTGAAGTAAATCCGAGGGTTAGCCGCTCATCTGCTTTGGCATCAAAAGCTACCGGCTATCCAATAGCAAGGATGGCGGCAAAATGCGCGATCGGCTATCACTTAGATGAGATTGTGAATCCGATAACAGGCAACACCTTTGCTTCGTTTGAGCCAGCGATTGATTATATTGTGGTAAAACTGCCGCGCTTTCCGTTTGACAAATTCCCTGAAGCCGATCGGACATTAGGGACGCAAATGAAAGCAACTGGGGAAGTCATGGCCATTGATCGGACCTTTGAGGGTGCTTTAAATAAAGCAATCAGATCGATGGAAATGAATGTATATGGTCTTTGCTTAGAGACAAATAAGTCATTAACAGAATCATCTATCATCGACCTTCTTAAAACAGCGAATGACCGACGTCTGTTTATTATTGCTGAAGCATTCAAACGAGGAATTTCTCTTGAAAAAATTCAACAGCTGACCCAGATAGATCCATGGTTTTTGCACAAAATTAATTCAATCGTTTCTTTGGAAAAGGAATTAGCTTCATATCATTGGAGTGAGGTTCCTGTTACCCTGCTGAAGCAGGCAAAGCGAAATAATATTGCTGATAAGCTTTTATCGCAAATTTACAATATTCCTGAAAAACAAGTGAGAAGCAAATGGAAGGAACTGAATTGGAAACCAGGCTATAAGATGGTCGATACATGCTCGGCTGAATTTGATGCCGTTACTCCATACTATTACTCTACCTGGCATGGATTTGATGAAGTGGAAATCACCAACAAGAAGAAGATTCTTGTCATCGGTTCAGGACCAATAAGAATTGGCCAAGGGATTGAGTTCGATTACTGCTCGGTTCATGCAGCAAAAGCAATAAAGAAAAAAGGTTTTGAAGCTGTTGTAATAAATAATAACCCAGAAACTGTCAGCACCGACTATTCAGTTGCAGATCGACTATATTTTGAACCCCTTGCGGCTGAAGATGTTCTGCATGTCATTGAAAAGGAAAAAGTTGAAGGGGTCTTAATTCAGTTCGGCGGGCAGACGGCGATTAATCTTGCACATGATTTAGAAGAAGAAGGGGTAAAAATCCTAGGCACATCAGTTCAGAATGTAGATCGATTAGAAGACCGGAAAGAATTTTATCAGCTTCTAGAGGATTTACAAATTCCTCATATTGAAGGAAAAACCGCCGATACCACAGAAAAACTGGTTGAAGCAGCGGGAGAATTAGGCTACCCAGTTCTCGTAAGACCATCTTACGTGATTGGCGGACAATCGATGTTTACCATTTTTTCAGAAGAGGAACTAAGAGGTTACACGAAGCAGCTTGAAAATAACTCAAGCGAAAAAATGTGGCCGTTATTAGTAGATAAGTTTATGCCCGGACTAGAATGCGAGATTGATGTGATTAGTGATGGGGAATCGATTGTGGTACCTGGAATCTTTGAACATATCGAAAAAGCAGGTGTTCACTCAGGCGATAGTATATCAGTCTTTCCACCAATTTCATTATCAGAAAAACAAAAAGAAACATTAATAGATTATGCGAGCAGGATCGCAAAGACTACGCCGATTGTTGGAATGATGAATATTCAGTTTGTTATTTATGAAAATCAAGTCTATGTATTAGAGGTAAACCCGAGGTCATCAAGAACGGTGCCTATTATCAGCAAAGTAACGGGAGCTCCGATGATTGAGTGGGCGACGAGTGTACAATTAGGCGAATCCTTAAGTGATTTGTGTCTGAACCAAGGATTAATGCCAGAACCAAATTATTTTGCTGTGAAAGCACCTATTTTTTCATCCAGTAAATTAAAGGGTGTGGACCATGTACTTGGACCTGAGATGAAGTCAACAGGTGAAGCGCTTGGAATGGGTCTGACCTATCAAGAAGCCCTTAATAAGGCAATACCAGCTTTAGAGGGGAAAATAGAAGATAACTATATTTTATGTTCCATTTCTGATCGAGAAAAGCCGGCTAGTCTTCCAATAGTTAAAGAGCTTTTAGAAAAAAAGTTTAAATTAGCGGCAACAGAAGGAACAGCATTATTTTTTGAAATAAATGGCATCCCTGTTGATAAAGTAGTAAGGGATGATCAGGATATTAACCACCTTTTCCGTAATCAGAAAATGAAGGCAGTCATTAATCTGCCAAACCAAGGCCGAAATAAACTGAAATTTGGTTTTCAAATTCGGGAGCAGGCGATACGGTATAAGGTGCCGGTTTACACACATTTGGATACGGTGGAAGCGACCATTGGTTTACAAAAAGGTCCGATTACTAATCTTGATGTCCGCTCAGTAAGCGAATTTTACAATTTGAATGAAAGAGGTGCTGTTCATGCTAGAAGCCATTAAGTTGAACGAGAATAAATTACAATTTAAAGGAAAAGACTTTTTACAGCTTTCTGATTTCAGTCCAGAGGAAATCTTATATCTTCTGGACGAGGCTCAGGAACTGAAGGCTATGCAAAAACAGGGTAAACCACATCCATACTTAAGCGGGAAAGTATTGGGAATGATATTTGAAAAATCTTCGACACGTACAAGGGTATCTTTTGAGGTTGGCATGCTTCAGCTCGGGGGCCATGCGATATTCTTGAGTTCACGTGATATTCAGCTTGGAAGAGGCGAAAGTATTTCCGATACGGCAAAAGTATTATCGCGCTATGTTGATGGCTTAATGATCCGAACTTTTGGCCATGAATCTGTTGAAGAATTAGCTGAACATGCTTCTATCCCCGTTATAAATGGTTTAACGGATTTGCAGCATCCAACCCAAGTAATGGCGGACCTTTTAACCATCCTTGAACATAAAGGAAAATTGGCCGGATTAAAGCTTTGTTATATTGGGGACGGAAACAATAATATGGCACATTCCTTAATGGAAGGCGCTGTGAAGGTGGGAATGGACATTAGCATTGCCAGTCCGCCGGGATATTTGCCTAATGGAAAAATTACCGAAAAGGCAATTAAAGCAGGGAAACAATATGGCAGTACAGTTATGATTACTAATGATCCAGTTGAAGCTGTGAAGGGTGCAGATGTCATTGTGACAGATGTATGGACCAGCATGGGGCAGGAAGAAGAAACAGAAAAGAGACTTAAGGATTTTGCATCCTATCAGGTTAATAAGGAGCTTTGTCAGTATGCCAAAGATGATTTTATCTTCTTGCACTGTTTACCGGCACATCGCGGTGAAGAGGTAACGGCTGAAATCATTGACGGGCCGCATTCCGTTGTTTTTGATGAAGCAGAAAACCGTTTACACGCACAAAAAGCAATTTTAAAATTATTACTAGCATAATAGTATTTATTTTTTTGAGAAATAGTGTATAATAATTCTATTGATTGAATAATAATACACACAAACGTAAGGAGATATTAAAAATGGCGAAAGAGAAAATTGTTTTAGCCTATTCAGGCGGTTTAGATACTTCGGTTTCGGTTAAATGGATTCAGGAAAAATACGGATATGATGTTATTGCATTAGGTCTGGATGTTGGTGAAGGAAAAGATCTTGAAGCAATTAAAAATAAAGCCCTAAACGTTGGCGCTATAAAAGCCATCATGATCGATGCTAAAGAATTATTAGCAAAGGAGTATATTCTTCCAGCTTTAAAGGCGAATTGCTTATATGAAGGGAAATACCCGCTTTCATCTGCCCTTTCACGACCATTAATTTCAAAATTACTAGTCGAGGTTGCAGAACAAGAGGGTGCTGCAGCAGTAGCCCACGGCTGTACAGGTAAAGGAAATGACCAGGTTCGCTTCGAGGTTTCTGTTCAAGCATTGAATCCAAGTTTAAAAGTGGTCGCTCCGGTTCGTGAATGGGGCATGACACGTGATGAGGAAATCAAGTATGCGCAGGAAAACGGTATTCCAATCCCTGTTGATTTGGATAATCCATTCTCAATTGATGCCAACATCTGGGGACGTGCCTGTGAGGCAGGAGTTCTTGAAGATCCTTGGGCAGAAGCACCTGAAGAAGCATACGACTGGACGAATCCAATTGAACTAACTCCAGACCAGGCGGAGTATGTTGAAATTGAATTTGAACAAGGTGTTCCTGTTGCTCTTAATGGCGAAAAACTTCCTTTAGTACAATTAATCGAAGATTTGAACACTCTTGGCGGCAAACATGGTGTTGGCCGAATTGACCACATTGAAAATAGATTAGTAGGAATCAAATCTCGTGAAGTCTATGAAAATCCTGCTGCGTTAATTTTAATTAATGCTCATAAGGAATTAGAGTTTTTAACATTGACTCGTGAGGTAACACAATTTAAGACACAGGTTGAGCAGCAGATGGCAAAGATTATATATGAAGGCCTTTGGTATTCACCAATTAAACCAGCTCTTGATGCGTTTATTAATGAAACACAAAAAACCGTTACTGGAACAATTCGAGTGAAGCTTCATAAAGGCAGTCATACTGTAGTTGGACGTAAATCTCCATACAGCCTTTATAACGAAGAACTAGCAACCTATACAAAAGGTGATGCATTCGACCACAATGCAGCAGTTGGTTTCATTAAACTATGGGGACTGCCAACAAAGGTTTATTCTGAGGTAACCAAAAAAGAATCAGTTTTAAAATAATTCTAAAGCGCCCTCGAAGCCAAAATTTCGGGGGCAAACTTCTTAATGGAAGGCAGATTTTGGAGCTTTACTTATGGAATTTTGCGATTCGCCGATAAATTTGAAAATTCGCCGATAAAATGAAAAATTCGCCGATAAAATGGTAAGATTCGCCGATAAACCTGCAAAATCCGCCGATAAATTTTTTTCCAAACAAAAAAACATTAAAAAAGCCCAGTTTGAAAGGGGAAAATAACATGTCCAAGCTATGGGGCGGACGTTTTACAAAAGAAACGAATAAATTAGTCGAAGAATTTACTGCTTCAATCTCTTTTGATCAAAAACTAGCAAAAGAAGATATCGCCGGAAGCCTTGCCCATGTCACAATGCTTGGGGAATGCGGTATCATCCCAATGGAGGATGCTGACAAAATAAAAAATGGTCTTCTTAAGATTAAAGAGAAAGTGGATCGTAACGAAGTAGAATTTTTAATAGAAGATGAAGATATTCATATGAATATTGAAAAGCTTTTAATTGAAGAAATTGGACCTGTCGGCGGCAAACTCCATACCGGACGCAGCCGTAACGATCAAGTCGCAACAGACATGCATTTATATCTTCGTACAAAAACGACTGAGTTGATTAAATTAGTCGAAGATGTCCAGCAGGCGATCATCAAGCAGGCCAAGGAGAACGTAGAAACACTGATTCCTGGTTATACACATTTGCAGCGTGCTCAGCCAGTGTCATTTGCCCATCATTTAATGGCTTATTTTTGGATGTTTGAACGTGATAAAGAGAGATTGTTAGATTCTTTGAAACGTGTAAACTGGCTTCCACTTGGTTCTGGAGCATTAGCAGGGACGACTTTTCCGATAAACCGCGAACTTGTTGCCGACCTGCTCGGATTTGAAACCATCTATCCAAATAGCATGGATGCCGTCAGTGACCGTGATTTTATCCTTGAATTTCTATCAATCGGGTCAATCATCATGACGCATATCTCCAGATTTTCTGAAGAATTAGTGATTTGGTCCAGCCAGGAATTCCAATTTGTCGAGCTTGATGATTCTTTTTGTACCGGATCAAGCATTATGCCGCAAAAGAAAAATCCTGACGTACCAGAATTGCTTAGAGGAAAAACAGGGCGCACCTATGGCAATTTAATAGGTTTATTAACAGTCCTTAAAGGATTGCCACTGGCGTATAATAAAGATCTACAAGAAGATAAAGAAGGTATGTTTGATACTGTTGAAACACTGGAAGGCTCATTAATGCTCCTCGCACCGATGATTGAAACTATGACCGTGAATAAAGAAATCATGCGAAAAGCGATTAACAATGATTTTTCTAATGCTACAGATATTGCCGATTATCTAGTTAGAAAAGGATTGCCGTTCCGTGATGCCCATGAAGTTATCGGGAAAATTGTTTTATATGCGATCCAATCCAGCAAATTTTTACTGGATTTAAGCTTCGATGAATATCAGCAGTTCAGCCCATTGTTTGAAGAGGATATTTATGAAGTATTAGCCCCGGAACATGTAGTGGCTGTCCGCAATAGCTTCGGAGGAACGTCACCAGAGCAGGTGAAAGCGCAAATTAAACTTGCTGAAGGAAAGCTGCAGCAATAATATAAAGCTCGCCGAATTGAAGTGAACCAAAAAAGTTAGACATATATTTATTAAGCAACCTGTTGGACCTGAGACCGGTATTCTACTGGACTCAGGTCTTTTAGCTTTTTCTTTATACGTATATTGTTGTAGTAGTAAATATAATCGTGTAATTCCTGTATAAAATGCTCAATACTTTCAAAATCCTGGAGATAGAGGAGTTCTGTCTTTAGGATGCCAAAGAAGTTCTCGATAACGGCATTATCGAGACAATTTCCCTTTCGGGACATGCTTTGTGTAATATTCCGGTCTTTTAGAGTTTTCTGGTACTTGGGCATTTGGTAATGCCATCCTTGATCTGAGTGGAGAATCAACTTATCCTCTGGATGTAAAACCTCTAAAGCTTGTTCAAGCATTTCGCCTACTAAATCAAAAGAGGGACGAGACTTAACTGTATACGAGATGACCTCACTATTAAACAAATCAAGAATAGGAGATAGATAGAGTTTTTGTCCGAAAAGGCTGAATTCTGTTACGTCTGTTACCCATTTCTGATTAGCCTTGTTGGCTTGGAAATCCCGATTTAGCACGTTAGGCGCAACTTTCCCTACATTTCCGCGATAGGACTTATATTTCTTCATACGAACCTGGCACTTGATCCCCATCTGATTCATTAGCTTGAGGACTGTCTTGGGGTCAAGAATTAAGCCTTTCTTATCAAGCTCTTTTTTAATGTTACGGTGTCCATAACGACCCTTATGTTGGTGATATATTTCTTGTATTTCTTCTTTCACCTTTGAGTATTTATCAGTGCGGTCCATGTGTTTTGTCCAATAAGAATACGTACTTCTTTTGATATCCGCAATCTTGATCAACTCAGCGACTTTATATTCATTCCTTAGTTCAAAAATTACTTGCGCTTTGAGTTTTGTTGTAATTTCTCCTTTTCCTGAACTAAGGCATTCAACTTTTTTAGATAAGCGTTCTCCATTCGTAAACGCTCGATTTCTTGGATAAGGGATTCATTGGTTTGACTGGTCGAATTGTTCTTTTTTCTTTCTTTTGTCATGGGAGGTCGCCCCTTCTTCTTTGGTAATAGGGCTTCCTCTCCTTTTGTTTCAACAGCTCTTTTCCAGTTATTAATAGTGGTAGGATTAGGAATATTAAACTTCGCCGCTGTATCAATAAGAGATGCCCAATTATCGTCCATCTATTTGAGTACCTCCATTTTAAACGCTGCGGAGTAGTTTGCATAACTTTTTCTTAAGGAATCCTCTCCGTGTTCTAAATAAAGGTTTACCCACAGTTGAATTGTTTTATGAACAGTACCTAGCTTTTTAGCAATATCCCTATAAGACAGGGAACCATTTTCATATTCTTTTACTGCCCATAACTTGTCCTCGAATGTAAATTTAGCCATTAAAAAAACTGCACCCCCATTGTTAGTTTTGTGTCTAACAATTTTGGTGCAGTTCAAATTGGCGGGCTTTTCATATGGCAAATTATTTGTATGAAAATCCAAAATAGGGGATAATTTCCTTAGGGAAAATTTCCAAACTAATGTGTGGAGGTTAGATATGAAATATAGAGTTTCAGTAGTGCAGTACCATTTACATACGATTAATTCGTTTGAAGAATTCGCTGCTCAGTGTGAGCATTATATAAAAACAGCTGAAGAATTCGGGGCTGAATTTGTTTTGTTCCCTGAGTTTTTTACCACACAGCTTCTTTCCATTGGCAACGGAAAGGGGGAAAGTCTAACCATTGACGATTTGCCAGACTTTACGGAACAATACCGAGAGTTGTTTTCTAACTTTGCCAGACAGACCAACATGCATATTATTGCCGGTACGCATGTTATTAAAAAAGATAATAAGCTTTACAATACCGCCCATTTATTTTACCCTGACGGAAGAATTGGCGAACAGGCAAAGCTTCATATTACTCCCACAGAGGTAAAGGAGTGGAGTATGGTACCTGGTGATTCGTTTCAAATTTTTGAAACAGAAAAAGGAAAAATAGCCCTTCTTACTTGCTATGATATTGAATTTCCGGAAATTGTCCGTATGGCCAAAGCAAAAGGCGCTGATGTTATTTTTTGTCCATCCTGTACGGATGATCGTCATGGCTTTCATCGGGTGCGGTACACCAGTCATGCACGGGCAATCGAAAATCAAGTATATGTGGTTTTAACCGGAACAGTTGGCTCACTGCCAACAGTTGACTTTATGAGGGCAAATTTTGGCCAGGCAGTTATTATTACTCCTAATGATATTCCTTTCCCGCCGCGCGGCATTTTAGTGGAAGGGGAAATTAATGATGATATGGTTGTGACAGCTGATCTTGATTTAGATCTATTGTATGAAGTCCGCGAACGCGGTTCTGTTACAACCTGGCGCGACCGCAGAACTGATTTATACCCTGATTGGGAAAAGTAGGATGTGATCGGATGTACAGAAGTGAATTTTTTGTTTTTGATATGGAAAAACCAATGCCGGTTATCATTCGCAATTATACAAAAGAGGATTTTGACCAGCTCATTGAAATCCAAGCTGAATGCTTTCCTCCTCCTTTTCCATCGGAATTATGGTGGAATAAAGAGCAATTAACTAACCATGTTACTCTTTTTCAAGAAGGAGCTATATGTGTGGAGGTAGATGGAGTGCTAGCGGGCTCTCTCACCGGTCTATGTGTGGATTTTGATCCAAAAGAAATCAATCATTCATGGGATAAAATCACTGATCACGGGTATATCCGTAACCATAAACCGAATGGAAATTCCTTGTATATTGTAGATATCAGCGTTCGCCCAAAGTACCGAAAACTGGGTCTTGGTAAGTTAATGATGCAGGCTATGTATCATGTTGTGATTGAAAAGGGGTTTGACCGGCTGCTTGGTGGGGGCAGGATGCCTGGCTATCATAAAGTGGCGCATCAAATGACGCCCGAAGAATACTTGACTGCCATCATTAAGGGGGAGGTAAGGGACCCTGTCATTACCTTTCTCCTAGGCTGCGGCCGTGTCCCCTTAGGTGTTTCAACAAATTATCTAGATGATGAAGAATCCTGCAATCATGCAGCGATTATGGAATGGAGGAATCCATTCAAATAAAGAATGGGGGCTTATATACAAATGGAGTATAAACGAATAACAAATATTCAGGACCCAAATTTTAAAAAGCTTCATGATTTAATGGGGAAGATATTCCCGCCTGAGGAAGTATTGGATTATGAGCTATGGAAAGAACCGCTAGAAGATCCAAGTATCCGCGTATTTGTTGCGATTGATGGTGATCAGGTAGTGGGAGCTACAGAATACCGATATTACCCGAATTGGAATATCGCAATGACAGACTTCACCATTATTAGTAAGCCAGGGTTAAGCCTTGGCCGATTTTTAGCACAGAATCGTTTGAAGGATTTACAAATGCTTGCAAAAGAGAACGAAAAAGAGCTTTTTGGTATGTTCGCTGAAATTTATGATCCATATAGAGTAGAACATCATGAATTCGGCGGTGTGAAAGTGATGGATCCATATGTGCGCAGGGAGGTACTATCCCATCTAGGCTATAACCGTCTGGATCTCGCTTACGTCCATCCATCATGGGAAAATAACGGTGAGGCTGTTTCTGGCCTCGATTTATGCTTTATGCCGACAAGTGGTGAGGTCCATGGTTTACCAGCATCTCTTGTAAAAGATTTTCTCACTACGTATTATTCAGTGCTTTCAAATAAACCGCAGGAATGGCTTAATATGATTGAAAAAATCGGTAATAAAGAAACAATTGAATTATTGCCGCTTTAAAAAACTATTGACATTGACTGAAGATTCAGCTAATATTCATTTTATATTCTTGGAAATTTAATGAAAAATTATATATCTCTTATCCAGAGCGGCGGAGGGACATGGCCCGATGAAGCCCGGCAACCTTCAAGGTAATCCTTGAAAAGGTGCTAATTCCTGCAGGTTTTGATAAAACCTGATAGATAAGAGGAGGAATCCGTGCCCTCTTCTTATGAAGAGGGTTTTTCGTATTTTCTAACTATTTATTGAAGGGGTGCAAAAAAATGACTGTAATAAAGGTGGCAATCTTAGGTTTTGGAACGGTTGGAGAGGGTGTCTACCGGACAATTGAATCCCATGCTGACGACCTTGAAGCCGTTTTAGGCAAAAGAGTGGAAGTGGCGGCTATTCTAATCAAAAATAAGCAGAGGGAAAGAAATATTCGTAAAGATGTTTTAGTAACTACAGACTTTGAAGATATACTTAACTTGCCAAAGCTTGATATTGTAATTGAAGCCATTGTAAACAAGGAGCCAACCTTTACTTTTTTGCAAAAGGCAATTGAGCGGGGCAGCCACATTATTACAGCGAATAAGGAAATGTTTGCACACCACGGGAAACAGCTGATCGCACTGGCAAATGAAAAAAATGTCTCGGTTGGATTTGAAGCTACAGTAGCCGGAGGGATTCCCGTCATACAGACATTAAGGCAATTATTAAAAATTAACCGGGTTCAACAAATTCAAGGAATACTAAATGGAACCTCAAATTTCATCCTAACCGAAATGAGAGAAAAGAAGTGGTCCTTTGCCGAAGCCTTGCTTCAGGCTCAAAAAAATGGCTATGCAGAAGCAGACCCAACCAATGATGTCGAAGGCTTCGATGCCTTTTACAAAGCAATGATTCTCAGCCGAATTGCATTTGGAGAAGAACCGAATTGGCAGGACGTTGAACGTCAAGGAATCACTTCTATCACAAGTGAATTAATTGACGCTGCCGAAAAATTAGAATTGAGATTTAAACATATTGCCAGTATCTCTAAGGAAGGCAGTCAATTACAGGTATCTGTTAAGCCAGCTCTTGTCGGGAAGGAGAATCCTTTTTATCATGTAGAAGGCGTCGAGAATGCTGTAAGTGTTCATTCAGATATTGTTGGCAGAATCACACTGCAGGGTCCTGGAGCGGGGATGTTTCCTACAGCTAGTGCTGTTATAGAGGATTTGGCTTACGTGTGTCAAAACAATCATATAAAACGAAATTTTAATCAAACTGTCTCCGAAGAACTAGAGCATAAAAAAGGGCAGACGAAAGAATTCTGGTTAATAACTGGTCTTTCCAAAAATCTCTTAAAACCATCAATCTCCTGGATTGATGAAATTTCTAATGGAATATTTGTTATTAAGGCTGAAAAAAAGGATTTAGATAAACTTGCAAAGCTAGATGAAAGAATTAGTTATTTTCCAATCCTTGGGGAATTTGAAAGTGAAATTGTCTCATTCGAGGAAAAGGTATCAGTATTATAGGTAATAAAAAGAGCATCTTTTTTTATTGGATGCTCTTTTTAATCCACAGATTTATCCCCATTAAAAAACTTTGAATATAGCTATTTCACATTGTTATGCACACTATCCACAATAAAACCTGCTATGTTCACATTCTCTTCAAATTTCTAATATTAATATGTTAAGAAACTGTGAAAGTCGTTGCGGTTATATATACAGGAGAGTATATTAAAAGTGTAGAGAAGATAGTGAAATGATTCACAACCTTCTACTACAATAACAGCTAGCTGATTCGTCCCTAACAAAAAGGGAAGTTAAAATCATTCATAAACTTGTGAAATACTTCACAAGAAATAAATAGGAGATGATTGTGATGAGATGGTACAAAACACCTCTTGCTGCAGTTGTATGGACAGTATTACGAGTTTGGCTTGGCTTACAATGGATTGAGGCAGGTTATCATAAATTAACAGGCGGTTTTGCTGCAGGTGGTTTCCTTAAAGGGGCTCTGGTAAATGCAACAGGGGAACATCCAGCAGTGCAAGCCTGGTACGCTGACTTTTTACAACAATTCGCGATCCCAAATGTTCATATCTTTAATGTCTTGATTCCTTGGGGAGAAATGTTAGTAGGTATAGGTTTAATAGTGGGATTAGCAACAATTCCCGCATTAATCGCCGGCGCATTCATGAACTTAAACTTTATGCTCGCGGGAACAACAAGCACTAATCCAATACTTTATACAGCAGCGATGATTCTATTATTCGCAGGTACTGGAGCTTACTACTTCGGACTTGACCGATTTACAGTACCATTTGTCAAAGGCTATTTCCAAAAAGTCCATGCAAAAAATGTGAACATGAATTAGTGTTAAAACAATGAAAAATTAAAATTAAAGAAGCAGGGCAAACCTGCTTCTTTTTTTTAGGATTATTTTTTACTTCGATTTTGGACGCGCTGGTTGGCTGCATTAGCGCGTGCCAGTGCCTCAAGATCGGCTCCATCAGCCATTTCCTTCGAAAACTCAACATCCTGTCCATCTGATTTCATGTTTTTTGGCACTTGTGGAAGTGAAGCCTTATTTTTATCTCGTGAACCATGTCCGCGTGAACGGCCCATTGCAAAAACCCCTTTCAAATGTTAACTGTTGAGAGGAAAAATGCTCTCTACTGTAGTTTTAACAAATTAAAAGGGGTCCATTAATGGAAAATTCTTTAAAAATTTGGTGTTCTATAGCTTCGTTTTTCTGTCGGAATAACCGCCTGCACGGTCTGCCATTTTAAATTCCCTCTGATAGGATACCTCTTGCATGCTTGTAAGACTGTATTTCCCTCTATCCTTATCCTTTTTTTTCTTTTCAGCCATTTTGCTCATTCCTTTCAACATTTTTTTGTCAATCGTCATCAAGCTATGTGGTAAAAATAAAGCACTATATGTACTTATTTCCATTTTTACCTTTTAGGAAAGGAATGATACCGATTTAAGTAAATATATTTTGTAAGGCTTTTTGAAGATCACAGTATTTATATTTAAAACCTGAATCCAATAATTTATTTGGTAATACCTTTTGACCATCGACAACTAATGTACTCATTTCTCCCAAAAGTAATCGGAGGACAAAGCTTGGAACCGGCAGCCAATGAGGACGATGTAATACCAGAGCAAGTGTTTTTCCAAACTCGCTCATTGTAACCGGGTTTGGTGCCGTAAAATTAACTGGTCCTTGAATGTTCTCGTTTTCAATAATAAAAGTAATCCCTTTGACGATATCTTCAATATGAATCCACGACATCCACTGCCGGCCAAGGCCGATATTCCCACCAATAAAAGCCTTATATGGAAATGCAATTTTTGGCAATGCTCCCCCGTTACGGTCAAGGATAATTCCGAATCTACAAAAGGTAGTGCGTATTCCCAATTTTGCTGCAAAACCTGCTTCGTATTCCCATTGCTTGACGGTTTCAGCTAAGAAATCATTTCCGAGTATTTGCTCTTCTTCTGTAAACACCTTGTCTAATGAAGTTCCATAAATACCGACTGCACTGGCATTAATAAATGCCTTTGGTTTACGTTCCAATTTCTTCATTATTTCTAATAGCTCATTAACAGCCTCAAGCCGGCTGATTAATATTTTGTTTTTTCTTTTTTCTGTCCATCTGCCGCTATTAATCGACTCTCCAGCAAGGTTAATAAAAATATCAGTATTCTGAAGTTCGGATATGGGGTTTGAATTTTCACTCAGCCATTGTACATATTTAATTCGGTCATTTTTTTTTATGGCAGGTAACCTTCTAGTTAAAATAACGACTTTATGATTGTTTTTTAGGAATTCTTCTACCAGTGCCTTCCCGACAAAGCCAGTTCCGCCCGCGATTGCAATTTTCATGAAAAACACCCCCGTTTGCTTTTATTTTACTATATCAAATGAAAAATATGGTAAAGTATTCTTGAGGTGAAGGAAATGGCTATTATTACGAAAATCACCACACAGCAGAAAAATCAAGACCGATTTAATGTGTTTATGGATTACGGAAAAGGCGAGGAATATGCCTTTAGTGTTGATAGTGATGTATTAATAAAATTTCAGTTAAAAAAAGGCATGGAAATTGATGATTTTTCCTTCATGGAAATTCAGTTCCAGGATGATATTCGTAAGGCATATAATCTAGCTGTAAATTATTTAGCTAGGAGAATGAGGTCGGCGAAAGAAATTAGGGATTATCTTATTCAAAAAGAAGTAGATGAACCTGTTATCGAGGAAGTTGTTCATAAATTAATAAATCAGAAATACATCAATGATGAGGATTATGCTTTTGCTTATGTACGAACACTGGCCAATACGACTGATAAAGGTCCTGATTTAATCAAACTGGAATTAAAGGAAAGAGGGATTGAGGAGGGAATTCGTCTTCGTGCACTCGAGGAATTTCCGCTCGAACAGCAGATAGGAAAAGCAACGAAAATGAGCGATAAGTTCTTCCAAAAGAATTCCAAGGACTCTTTTAAAATTCAAAAGCAAAAGCTGGAGCAATTACTGCTTAGAAAAGGATATCCTTTTGAGGTTATTCAAATTGCTGTTAATGAATCTGAAGTGAATAAAGAAGTTGATGAGGAAATGGAAGCCATTAAATTTCAGGGGGAAAAAGCCCATCGGAAATACTCTCAATTCAGCGGTTTCGAATATGAGCAAAAGATGAAGCAAGCTTTATATCGGAAAGGCTTTCCAATCGATTTAATCGAGAGGTACTTAGCTGAAAGTAAAAAATCATGACAAGCCGTCATGATTTTTTACTTTCAATAATAATCTCATTTTGATCAATTTGCTCAAATATCATTTCAGCCACCTGTTTAGGTGAGCTTAGCCGTGATGGATCTTTAATATGGTCACTGCCCGACCAAAATGGTGTAGCCATGCCCCCCATGTAAACAGCATTAATTTTAATTCCACTGTCCTCATATTCCTTTTGCAGGCTTTCGGTGAAGCCTCTGACAGCAAATTTGCTCGCTGCATAAACTGCTTCATTGACCTTTCCGCGTAAACCCGCAGTTGAAATTATATTCATAATCCTTCCTTCGCCCTTAACCTGTAGAAGCGGTAATACTGCCTTCGTCATAAAAATTGTTCCTAACACATTTGTATTTAACATTTCAAGGATTTGCTTTTCATCTATCTCTTCAAACGGCCCAAAATGTCCTACACCGGCATTATTCACCAATCCAGCTATGTGGCAGGTACTGCCAATATCTTTTATTTTCTCCGAAACTTCTTCATTATTCCGAATGTCTAGTACAAGGATATCAGCAGTACCGCCACCGGATTCAATCTCATCTTTGGCAGCAAGTAATTTAGCAGAATTTCTACCAGCAAGCAAAAGATGATACCCCTTTTTTGAAAAAAGAAATGCTAACTCTTTTCCCAAGCCTGTCCCAGCTCCAGTTACGATGATTGTTTTCATTAAATTATCTCCTTCAAAATGGTTTTTATCTTTATTAATTTTACAAAAATAACTATACTAAAATAAAGAGAAATGGGAGGGAAAAGGATGCAACAGGAGAAGCGGTATAGTGAAATGACAGAGCATGAATTAAGGCAGGAAATTGCTGCGCTGCAAGAAAAAGCAAGAAAAACCGAGCAAATGGGGATGGTAAATGAATTTGCTGTCCTTGAAAGAAAAGTTTTAATGGCAAGAGCATATTTATTAAACCCTGAATCCTTTAAATCTGGGGAAATTTACGAAATTGAAGGAGACCCTGGCCAGCATTTTAAAATAGACTATATGAATGGCGTATTTGCTTGGGGCTATCGGCTAAAAGGTAATGGTAAAGAAGAAGCACTGCCGATATCCTTGTTAAAGCAATTGAAGTGACAAACCAGAGAACCTAGTCTCTGGTTTGTCTTAGTACTACAAATTAAAATTGTGGTGATTCGTCATCGCGTTCACCGGAAGCGCGCATACGCTCTTGAGGATGCGTATTGATAGTGCCGTTTGCTCTTTTTGAAGCATATTCTGCTTTTGCTCTCGGTTCTCCCTCAAACTTATTATTATTTTGATTTGGGAACCCAGTTTGTTTATTTCTCATGCTGTACCTCCATAAAGGGAATGAGAAAAACGTGAAAAGCATTGCTTGTCTTTCAATGCTTACCACGTAACGTTAGTATTTGCTTAAATTTTTACGGTTATGTTATAAGAAAATGGCAATTGGGGTGTGTGTATGAATGATTATCATGAAAAATTAGCGAACCTGCTTTTAGACAAAAATGACCAGCTTTCCTATCAGCAAGCGCGGACTTGGGTTGAGCTGCTTTGGGAGGATTTTGAAACCACATACGCAAAAGCGGGCAGGGAATATATGGGCAGTGAAATGACAGAAAGAATTGTTAAACAATGGATTGAACATTACGGAGATAAACTGCATGAATTTGCAGCGACCAATCCGAAATATAAACATTTTCTGGAGCAAGCAAAAAATACACTCCATTAAAAAAAGCAAGTGATTATTGGCCACTTGCTTTTTAACTTGGGATAATCCCTAATTTTTTTCGCAATTTCTTTTCGCTGAACACCCAGCCTGTATAAGAGGTAATTCGGTTTAGATTACAATCTAATTGCACCACAGCTACAAAGGGATAATGACCATTGCTTCGATAGCGCAAATCAATAAAACGGACCTCATAATAATCAGTGAATTCATCTATTTCCCAACGATAGACCGGAGAGAATGAAAGAAAAGCGGAAATATTGTCATCCTTTTTCGCTGCTTCAATTAAGGGTGTTTGTGGAACTGGAACACGTTTAAAACGATCCAGAATTTCTACTTTTTTATCTTCGGACCTGCCAACAAAAAACATGCTTTTATTCATGGCAGCAATTCGCCACTGATGAAATTTCATGGTTGGAGCAATTATAATTTCCGTTGCATCAGGAATCAGGGTTCTTACCTCAACTAATACTCTCCTTTTAGCCTGATACCTTCTTAAATAGTAGACGATGATAACTGCATACATAATCAGAAAAGTATAGCCTGGATTTGCTCCTAATATCCAAATGAAGATCCCAACAACGTGAATTCCAAATATGATCGGATCAAAGGTATTAATCACACCGAGCGCCACCCATTTTGAGGAGAAGGGCCTTAATGCCTGAGTTCCGTATGCATTAAATATATCAACGAATACATGGATAAATACGGCAGCAAAGGTCCATGCCCAGAGATGAAGGAGATTGGCCCCCTGAAAAAAAGGGTAAATGACTGCGACAATTAAGAGCGGCCACAGGATGACCGCGGGAATAGAATGGGTCACTCCGCGATGATTTCGAATATAAATGGCATTATTTCTTAGTTTTAAAACAGTGTCAATATCTGGTATTTGTGAACCTGCTATTGTTGCAATTAAAACACTGGTTGTAGCAGCATGGCTGGCGGCCACCGCTGGATCGAGGGTTGCAAGACCACCCAGTGCAATGCCCATGACAACATGAGTTCCAGTATCCAAACGGAATATCCTCCTTCAAAATGTTCTTGTCATAATAGAAAAATTAACTTATTGTAAAATGAAAATGCTTTTCTTTTTGCTAGTTTTTTACGGAGGGCTTAAAGTTATGTTAATTGAACTAAAAAATATTACAGAAATCAATATAAATGCTTTTCAAAATGATTTAATTTCTTGGTTTAAGGCGGAACAGCGGGACCTTCCCTGGAGGAAAGATCAGGATCCATATAAGGTCTGGGTATCAGAAATAATGCTGCAGCAAACAAGAGTAGATACTGTCATTCCCTATTTTAATCGCTTTATCGAATGGTTTCCCACCATCGAAGACTTAGCCGAAGCGGAAGAAGATAAAGTTCTAAAAGCATGGGAAGGACTTGGTTATTACTCAAGAGTTCGGAATTTGCAGTCTGCAGTTAAGGAAGTAAAAGAGAATTATAATAGTAAAGTACCCAGCACCCCTGAAGAAATTGCGAAACTTAAGGGGGTCGGACCTTATACCGCAGGTGCTATTTTAAGCATTGCCTATGGAGTTCCAGAACCTGCTGTTGATGGCAATGTTATGCGCGTTTTATCAAGAATACTTTCTATTTGGGAAGATATTGTGAAACCATCGACACGAAAAATTTTTGAAAATGCGGTTCGGGAATTGATATCACATGATGATCCGTCTGCCTTTAACCAAGCTTTAATGGAATTAGGGGCATTGATTTGTACCCCAACCTCTCCATCATGTTTATTATGCCCAGTTCGTGAACATTGCCACGGGTTTCATGAAGGTGTACAAAGTGAGCTGCCAGTGAAAACGAAAAAAACAAAAACACGTCATGTACAATTAGCTTCCGCTATTCTTTTAGCTGAAAATGGGAAGATTGTCATTCATAAACGGCCCTCGTCAGGATTACTTGCAAATCTATGGGAATTTCCAAACATTGAGATTGTTCATCCATTGCAGGTTGATCGCGAGCAAGTTGCCGTTCAATTTAATCAATCTCTGAATTTATCCGTCAAGCTTGATCAAATTATCGGCCAAATTGAGCATGTTTTTTCACATTTAGTTTGGAATATTAAAGTGTATACAGGTAAAATATGTTCCGAGTTTGTAGAAAGTGATGAATGGCGGCTTGTTTCGTTAGCGGAAATGGAAGAATACGCTTTTCCTGTTTCCTATCAAAAAATGTTAAAGCTTTATCAGGAACAAAAATAGGAAGAACGCCGTGACCTTGTTACGGCGTTCTTTTTTTCTAGTGTTTGATTCCTCCGCGATTTTCAATTTCTTCGATAATTTCTCTGTGTATGGTTTGCCCCTCGCTATTTAAATAGGGGGCAATTTGCTGCAGAGAGTGATGAAAAAAAGCAAGCTCGTTATCCTTCCAGTCAGATTTAGCCATCATTGAAAGCTCTGTCATATCCCTTCCTGCATACATAAAACTTTCATCCCTTCTTTATGGTATTTTCCCTTAGTGTTTGGTCTATTAATTGTCTTCTATTCATGGAAAAGCTAAAATAGAAGCTATACTTGATTGAGGAAAGGAAAAGGAAAATGACACAAAAAGTAGCATTAATTACTGGAAGCAGCAGAGGAATCGGAAAGGCAACTGCCCTTCGGCTTGCTGAAGCGGGATATGATATTGTCATTAATTATGCGAGAAGTAAGAAGGGTGCCTTAGAAACAGCTGAACAGGTTGAGGCATTAGGCAGAAAAGCCTTAATAATCAAAGCCAATGTTGGAGATGTAGACAAAATTAAAGATATGTTCGCCCAAATTGAACAGGAATTTGGCCGCTTAGATGTATTTGTCAATAACGCGGCTTCCGGTGTGCAGCGCCCGATTATGGAGCTGGAAGAATCACATTGGGATTGGACCTTGAACATCAATAGCAAAGCTCTTTTATTTTGCGGCCAGGAAGCGGCAAAATTGATGGAGAAAAATGGTGGAGGGAAGATTGTCAGCATAAGTTCTCTAGGGTCGATACGGTATCTAAAGAATTATACTGTGGTAGGCGTATCAAAAGCAGCCCTCGAAGCATTGACAAGGTATTTAGCGATTGAACTGGCACCAAAAAATATTGTTGTAAATGCCGTTTCCGGCGGTGCGGTAGATACAGAAGCATTAAAGCATTTCCCTAATCGGGAGGAGTTGCTTCTAGAAGCAAAAGAAAAAACTCCTGCTGGGAGAATGGTTGAAATTGAGGATATGGTAAACACCGTAATGTTCTTATTATCTGATGATTCAAGTATGATTCGTGGACAAACCATCATCGTTGATGGAGGAATCTCATTACTCGTTTAATTATTTTTAAATAATTTTTTTTGGATAATCTTCACGAAGCAGGGATACATTAATATTCGTGGAGGTGATTACAATGGCAAACTTCAATCAACAGCCAAACAAAACTTCATCTGGAACAAACATCCAGGAAGTAAGACAACAAAATGCTCAATCCCAAGCTGGTGCGGGTGCAGCTGGTGCAGCTGGCCAATTTGGTACTGAATTTGCGAGTGAAACAAATGCTGCTGAAGTAAGAGCACAAAACCAACAATCTCAAGCTCGTAAAGGTCAAGGCAACGCTGGTCAATTCGGCCAAAGCTAATAACATTTTATTTGAAGGCACTCTTCCAATCGAAAGAGTGCCTTCTTCTTGTGCGGACTGCTTTTCCTATTCGACAAAACTTCCTTTTTGTCTACATAAGTAGTCAAAGGGAATTAAAGTTTGTTCCAGAATACATATTAGGTACAAATAATAAGGCGGTGAGGGAAATGAATCATTTTAACCGATTAGTTTCCGAACAAATGGCAACGATGGAAAAATTATTATATCTTCAGGCTGAACTTGAACGTTGTCAGCAAATTGAAGAAGAACTGCAGTCATTACAGAACGAAACCGATCTTGAAAGTATTCAAACTGATATTCAACTTATGAAAAAAGAGTTGAAAGAAATTCAGTCTATGTTTGAAAAACAGACAGAAGAGGTTATTAATTCATATCGGGAATCAAGCTTAACTCCTTCCTTGTAATGAATAATAATGAAAATGAAGAGAAAAATTCGCAAATTTTTACAAAGAGCCACTTGAAATGTGGCTCTTTTGTTTTAAATTCTGTTCTCAACCGTTATAATAATAGAAAATAGGAATTTTCTTTGTTGCCTTTTGTCATTATATTTCAAAGAATAGGTTACAAAGCGTTCAGTAATGAAGGTAGGGGAGAACATGGGCGTACCCATCGAAGGTGAACCGATGCAAATACATAGCTACAAACACAATGGGCACATCCATCGCGTCTGGGAAGAAACAACCGTTTTAAAAGGGTCACAGCATTTAGTGATTGGTGGAAATGATCGGACATTGGTAACAGAATCAGATGGTAGAACGTGGATTACAAGGGAACCTGCCATTTGTTACTTCCATTCACAATACTGGTTTAATGTAATTGGAATGATCCGTGAAGACGGCATTTATTATTACTGTAATATCAGTTCACCGTTTATTTTTGATGGTGAAGCACTTAAATATATTGATTATGATCTTGATATAAAGGTGTATCCTGATATGACGTTTAATTTGCTAGACGAAGATGAGTATGAGCGGCATCGCCGCGAAATGAATTATCCGGATGTGATAGACCAAATTCTCAAGCGAAACGTTGATAAATTGATTCAATGGATTCGGCAAAGAAATGGCCCATTTGCACCAGATTTTATTGATATTTGGTATGAGCGTTATTTAACATATAGACGTTAAGGGTAGCGTAGGTGCCTGTTGATTTTATCAACAGGTTTTTACGTGCTTATCGAAAAAAGAGAGGGGGCCACAAAAGATTGAATAGTATTCAAAGATATCTTCAATTTGTAAAGCCATACAAATGGCAAATCTTCGGAACAATCATCATTGGAGTCATAAAATTCTCGATTCCACTTATTATCCCTATTTTAATAAAATATGTAGTGGATGATATCATTGGAAATCACTCCTTATCAGCTGATGAAAAAATACATAAATTAATGCTGATTTTGGGTGTGATGATTGTTGTTTTTGTGATTCTTAGGCCGCCGATTGAGTATTACCGGCAGTATTTTGCCCAGTGGACATCAAGTAAAATCTTATATGATCTTCGTGATACGATGTATAAACATATTCAAAAGCTTAGCTTTAAGTATTATGCAAATACCCGGGCAGGAGAAATCATTTCTCGTGTTATAAATGATGTTGAGCAAACGAAAACGTTTGTTGTGACAGGGTTGATGAACCTGTGGCTGGATATCGCAACAATTGTAATTGCCATTATTCTTATGTTTTCAATGAATGTTAAATTAACTTTAATTTCGATTTTGCTGTTTCCACTCTATGCTATTTCCATTAGATACTTTTTTGGGAATTTACGGAGGTTAACAAGGGTTCGTTCGCAAGCTCTTGCGGAGGTTCAAAGCTACCTTCATGAACGGGTGCAAGGGATGCCTGTCATCAAGAGTTTTGCGATTGAAGAGTATGAACAAACCCAGTTTGATAAGCAAAATAAAAACTTTTTAGAAAAAGCCTTGCAGCACACGAGCTGGAACGCAAAGTCCTTTTCTGCTGTAAACACAATTACAGATATCGCACCATTAATTGTGATAGGATATTCAGCATATTTAGTTATTCAACATCAGCTATCACTTGGTACGATGGTGGCGTTTTTTGCTTATATTGATAAGCTTTATAATCCCTTAAGAAGACTGGTTAACTCTTCAACCACTGTTACACAATCCTTTGCTTCAATGGACCGTGTTTTTGAATTATTGGATGAAAAATATGATATTGTTGACGAGCCGGATTCGAAAGAGTGTACCAATGTACACGGTGATATTTCTTTTGAGGATGTATCCTTTTCCTATAATGAAAATGAGGAACCAGTTCTTAAAGATATTACCATTGATGTAAAAAAGGGAGAAACCATTGCACTTGTTGGAATGAGCGGCGGCGGAAAATCAACGCTTGTTAGTTTAATTCCGCGTTTTTACGACGTAACCAAAGGAAAGATTACTCTCGATAGTGTAGATATTCGTCAGTTTAAGGTTCAAACTTTACGGGATAAAATTGGGGTTGTGTTTCAAGATAATATTCTATTTAGTGAATCAGTGAAGGATAATATTTTATTGGGAAAACCATGGGCAACGGAGGAAGAAGTTTACCAGGCAGCAAAAGCCGCTAATGCACATGAATTTATCATGAATCTTGTTGAAGGATATAATACAAAGGTAGGGGAAAGGGGTGTAAAGCTTTCGGGGGGTCAAAAGCAGCGGATTGCCATTGCACGGGTATTTTTGAAAAACCCGCCTATCCTCATTTTAGATGAAGCGACGTCGGCTCTTGACTTAGAAAGTGAACATTCGATTCAAGAATCCCTCGAAGAGCTTGCAAAGGACCGTACAACCTTTATTGTGGCACACCGGTTATCGACCATCACTCATGCGAATCGCATTGTTCTGATTGAACATGGCCAAATTGTTGAAGTCGGAACACATGAAGAACTAATGGCGAAGCAAGGGAACTATTTTAAATTATTTCAAGTTCAACTTCTTGAACATAAAGAAACCGAAGTGGAGTAAATTCCACTTCGGTTTTTATTCGTTATGAGGTTCCTCAATGGAAACTTCATTTTCATGATAGGAATGAAAACTTGTAATCAAAGTATCAAGATGTTCGACCTGTTCACTATAGTCAATGATTGATGCAACGATTTGCATAATGTGATACATATGTGGAGGATCTTCCTCGGCATATTCCTTTTGATGCGATAAAAATAAGTCAAATAATTCTTTTTTGTTTAAACAAACATTTCCTTCTGAATAGGTTGGGTGGGTTGGGATTTTACCAATAAACCTTAGCATTAGCTGCTCATGCTGATAAATCAAACAATCCAATTGTTCCTGAATCGATTGCTGAAAATTTTCAGGCAGGTGTAACAGATCATTTTCAAAACGATGAAGCTTTTTTAACGTATCAAGCGCTTTTTTGGCAGCAGAAGTCATTTGTCGATAAATAACAAGCTTCCGAGACTTTTCTAAAGTAATCCTTTTAAAATAGCTTCGTTCTTCTTTATACATTAAATAAAATTGACTGATTTTAATATAACTGTCCTTTAACTTTTCAATATCTGTTTTGAGAAGTTGATGATCGAAATCATGACGTGTACTTAATCGAATCCACCGAATAATCTCTTCGGTCGTGTCGGCTATTTTTAAATAGAGCTTATTTTCATATTTTGGCGGCATAAATACGAGATTAACTATGAACGCTGAAAATACCCCAATCATAATCGTGGAGAAACGAATTCCTGCAAACTGAATAAAGCTTCCGCTTTGTATTTCCATTATTGAAATTAATGTTACCAGTGAAAGACCAATGTTTTTCTCGAGTTTCAGCTTTAGATTTAGTAGAATGACGATGATCGCTGCCAGGCCGACAACAATATAATGATTACCTAGCACAAGAACAAAAATTACTGCCATTATAGCTCCAATAATATTACCTTGAATCTGTTCAATGATTGTTAAATAGGAACGGTATATCGTTGGCTGAATAGCAAATATCGCAGCAATGGCGGCAAAGACTGGGGAAGGTGAATGTAATAGTTGGGCTAAGTATAGTGATAAAACAATAGCTATTCCCGTTTTGAAAATGCGGGCACCTAACTTCATTATAAATAGTTTCCTTTCAAAATAAGTAGTTATCTTTTTTTTACTCATAAATAACAATACTGTACTATACATGGAATCATGCATTTAATCAAGAGAAATTATATGAATTTTTTTACTTATTGTTCCAAAAATATGTGACAAAAAAACACCCGCTTGGCTAAAAGCGGGCGTTTTTTGGTAACTAATAAATCACTCGGTTGATACGGATGGATCAGCTTGTTCCTTAACTGGAAGAATCTGAACGAAATGATCTTCCAGGTTTGTTAATAAAGAACGAAGATCGTTTGCTTCTTCCGGCTGACCGTTTTGCTCGAGAAGGTCAGTATACTTTGTTAATAAATCAGTGATATCTTGTATTCCATTATCATTTAAATCAGCGACAGATACCTTTGCACCTTTTGCAATTCTTTTCTTGAGGGCATCTTTCGTTAGACCCATTTCAGGCTGAAGTCGTGAATAGACAACGCCACCGGTCATACCCGCACAAATCCAAGGTCCTGGATCTCCTAATACAAGACCGCGGCCATTTGTCATATATTCAAAGGCAAAACCTTTAATATTAGCATTAGACCCAATGTTGCCGGCTTCTTTTTCTGGAAGCGGCTTTTTCACTTGTCCGCCAATGATTAAATCTGCACCTGATAATCGGATTCCCGCACGGGCATCAGCATTTCCTTGGGCAACTAGGAGACCTTTTTGAGCCCCATATCCAAAGCCCTTTCCAACAGAACCATTATAGAAATAACCATTTTTACCTTTAGACTTAAGGACATGGATATTTCCGCCAAATGACGTTTTACCAACCCCGTCCTGACCGCCGCCGTTAACAGTGATTTCAATGCCTTCACTGTTATAAGCACCAAGTCCGTTTCCAGGAATCGATCCTTCCTTATACTTTAGTTGTACAGGAGGAAGCTGTTTGTAAGAACCGTCAAGTCTGCCGCGAACACGGTGACAGGAAACACGGCTTCCAAGTACACGCTGTTCAGAAGTAACACTTGCGAATTCTCTAGATGAATGAAGCTGTTCTACACTTCCATCGAGATATTCTGCACCCACAGCTACTTGCATTTGCGCTTCCGAAATGGATTTGGATGCTTCCACTTTCGCAAATTGGCTGATTTCTAAAGGTTTAAGCAAATGAGAGAGGTTAAGCTGACCTTCTCCTTTAAACTGCTCTAATAATTCGGAATGACCGACTGCATCTTGGAGATTTTTGATTCCAGCTGAAGCAGCGAGTTCCTTTAATTCTGAAGCGAAAGCAGTGAACAGGTTCATGATGCCTTGAACCGCTAAATCTAATTGTCGCGGTACAAATCGGCGCAGACCGTGATCCTTTGCTTGTGCTTCCGTTTCAATTTGGGTGGCAATACCAACATGACATGTATCTAAGTGACAGCCGCGGCAAGTTGTACAGCCAATTGCAAGCATCGATAATGTTCCAAAACCAACTCGGTTTGCACCAAGAAGCATAATTTTGATAACGTCCTTGGCACTCTTCATTCCGCCGTCAGCCCAAAGTTCCACTTTGTGACGTAGTCCGCTCTCAAGGAGGGCATTATGTGCCGCTTTCACGCCAATTTCAACAGGTAATCCAACGTGCTGCAACGCATGAATTCTCGCAGCTCCTGTGCCTCCATCAAATCCACTTAACGTGATAATATCCGCCCCCGCTTTGGCGATACCGACTGCAATGGTTCCGATATTTGGTACGACAGGTACCTTAACAGCAATTTTTGCTTGATCGTTAGCCGTCTTTAATTCTTGAATCATTTGTGCTAAATCTTCAATCGAATAGATGTCATGGTTGTTTGATGGTGAAATCAAGTCAGAACCTAGTGTGGCATTACGGGCAGCAGCCACTTTAGCAGTTACCTTTGAGCCAGGTAAATGTCCGCCTTCTCCAGGCTTCGCTCCTTGACCAATTTTAATTTCTAACAGATTTGATGAGTTTAACAGTTCTGCGTTAACACCAAAACGTCCGGATGCAATCTGTTGACCGCGCGTCTTCGGATATTTGCCGAGCATATCCTTGATTTCTCCGCCTTCTCCATTCAGACTGACCATATTTAAGCGGTCTGCACCCTCAGCATAAGCTCGGAAGGCAATCTCATTTTGTGATCCAAAGGACATAGAAGAAATGATAAATGGTAAATCATGTTCTCCGACACGAATATCAACTTCACTTGGTGAAACTGCTTTATTACCTTGCTTTACCTGAACTAAATGACGAATTGTTGTTGGGTTTTCCGTTTCTTGTTCAGTGATTTTATCGCGATAAGCACCATAGTCACCAGTAGACGCTACCTCGCCAATTGCTTTCCAGATACGCGGGAAGAGGTGGAACGTTTTTCCAACACGTTCTTTATCGTTATTGTAATCTTCTGCTCTTTTTAAAGCATCCAGCTTCATGGCATCAAAGCCAGAATTGATTTCTTCTGATCCAAAAAAGTTAACAATATTTAATACTTTTGCAACGGATTCATGTAAGCCAATACTTGAATATAATCGGCCATAGCCTCTTAACTCATGAATACCGATGGTAGAGATTACTTTTTCTAAACCTTTCGTTAATGCGCTATATAAGTTGGTTAACGGTGTAGTGGATTCATCCAAAACCGTTAAGAACATGTAATAAGGGCTGATTAAATCTGCTCCTAATCCAAAAACAGTAATAATATCATGCAGAGAACGAATCGCTCCTGAACGCAGCAATAAAGAACAATCTCTTCTTAACTCTGCTTCAACTAATGCTTGATCAATCGCCGAAGTAACTAAATGCGGGTCAATCCAGTACGAATCTTCTTGATGGGCTTTAGCATCATCAAGAACAAGTAAGGTTTTTCCTGCTTGAACAGCTTGCACGGCTTCAGCAGAAAGTCTTTCTAGAGCTTCATCGATTTCCTCGTCTTTATAGAATGTGGTTGAGATAAACGCAACTAGTTTCTGTTCTTGGAAATGTTGTACAAGTTGATCAAAGCTAGGCTGTCCGATGGACTCTGAACAAGTGTAACCTGCTTTTCCCTCTAATAAAAGGGGTGTAGTCAATTCAACAACCGTTTCTGTTTCTTCTTTTACGAATAGTGTAGGGCGTTTGCCAATAATGACACGTGTTGAGAAATGTTCTGTTTCACGATCACGGTCAATTGCAGGGTTGGTTACAACCGCAACGCTTTCTTTTATATAATCTGCAATATTAATGCGTTCTGGATTAAGTGCGGCAAGTGGTGCATCATGGCCAAGGGAGCGAATAGGCTCAATTCCTTTTTCAGCCATTTGTTCGATCAACTGGATGTGATCCCTCTCCCAGCCAAAAGACTTGTATTGACCGTTATGAATTTTATCAGGATAATTCATCGTTACGGTTTTATTCAATGCAGGCGGCTGTAAACGTAATCTAGACTCACTTAAATTTATACGGTTTGAAAAACGGCTGTATACTTCATTTTGATAACGAGCTTGCTCGTAAACTTCCAATTGTTCTCCATCCCATTTGAAACCTACCTTTTCACCAGGCGCTAATGGCTTAGGATCATTTACATATTCACTAGATGGAATAATACCAGGTTCAGAGGAGAAGAGATAGGATGTCTCAATTTCAAGCATCCAAAGTGGACGTAAGCCAAGTGCATCGACACTGAATACTGCTTCATCCGCATAGCGTGAGATAATTCCTGCAGGGCCTTGAGCAAAGTGACCCCATGCTTCTCTTAAATAGGTATATAAATCTTGCAGCTCACTTGAATATGCCTTAATTTCGTTCACGATTGGCGGGAACAAGAGGTCCATTGCTTCAAATAGGGAATATCCTTCCCGGCAAATCAATGTTTCCATTGTTCGGCTTAAATCCTGAGAGTCGCTTCCGTCTTTAACAAGTGGAACATCAATCATTTTTGCTTCGTCGCGAAGCTTGGCGATTGTATTAATTTCACCGTTATGGCCAAGTACACTAAAAGGCTGAACACGGAAAAAGCTTGAAAGAGTATTCGTTGAATAACGATTATGGCCTAGTGTCATCGTTGAAGCAACGAGAGGATTAGCTAGGTCATGATAGTATCGTGGAAGAATATCTCCAGCGCCCATTACTTTATAGACAACATGATTTTGACTTAATGAAGCAACATGGACGTGCTCATTTTTTTCAATATCAACTAGTGCTTCAAATAGAAGCTTGGTAAGTTCTTGGCCTTTTTTGGCTGAAAGACAGGCGAATTGCCAAAAAACAGGATTTTCTTGAATCGCAATCGGTCCAAGCGCAGATGAATCTGTAACCTCATCCGTCTCGAAAATTAATTCTAATTCATATTTTTCCAGTTTTTGTTGTAGTTCTTGTTTAGTAGATTCCCAGTTAACTTTCTGGCTGATAAAGACGTGGCCTACCGAAAATTCCTCTTTTTCAGCTAGTAATGGGTCAAGGCCTGCTTGGCGCAATTTTTCTTTCCAGAGTTTAACAGGAATATCAGTATGAATACCAACACCATCGCCTTCACCATTGATGAAGCCGGCACGATGGTTCATTGTTACAAGTGCATCGATACAGTCGAAAATATTTTTTCTCGTAGGACGCTTACTTTTTTCAAGGCAAGCAACGATTCCGCAGGCATCGTGTTCGTGTTTATGAAAATCTTTAAATAGGGAAGGGGTCCATCTTTGTGTCATTTTATTGGGCTTCTTCGGAAAAACCTTAGGAAGCCGCTTCACCTCCTATGAAACTTTTTATTTTGTGAAAATAATTTTGTTCTGTTAGTAATGATGCGATTCTTTATTGAGGCAATGAGTTAAAGGGAAAAATAAAAATAATAATTTAATAGTATCATATGAATTTTCAGAAATCAAATAAATATACAAAGATTTGGATAAAAAAATGAAGGTATTTAAGTGATGGATAAATGAGGAAAGTTGTCTATGTAACCGTTTTCATGAATGATTCAAAAATAAAAGGGAGTGATTTCCACTCCCGGCAGTGCATAAAAAATGTATATTTATTCGTCCTTTAGTGAAAAAAATGCATTTCGTACTGCGTGTAAGGTTGCCTCAACATCCTCTTCAGTGTGTGCTATGGTTAAGAACCATGCTTCGTATTTTGATGGGGCAAGGTTGATTCCTTGGTGAAGCATAAGTTTGAAGAATTTGGCGAACATTTCTCCATCCGTATTCTCAGCTTGCTCATAGTTTTCAATTGTTTCATTTGTAAAATAAACAGTAAATGCACCTTTTAAACGATTTATCGTTATTTGAATATCATTTTCTTTCGCTGCTTCTAAAATTCCCTCTTCCAGCATTGCCCCTAAACGATCAAGATAATCATATACGCCTTCCTGCTTTAAAACTTCAAGGCAGGCGATTCCAGAAAGAATCGACGCAGGATTTCCTGCCATCGTTCCTGCTTGGTAGGCAGGACCAAGAGGAGCTACTTTTTCCATGATTTCCTTCCGTCCGCCATAAGCACCGATTGGCAATCCGCCTCCGATTATTTTTCCGAGCGCAGTAAGGTCTGGCTGAATGCCTAAAAGGTCCTGGGCGCCGCCATACATAAACCGGAAAGCCGTTATAACTTCATCGTAAATGACAAGTGCACCAGCAGCATGTGTCAGGTCATTTACTTGCTGCAGGAAGCCTGGTTTTGGCTCAACAATACCGAAGTTACCGACGATGGGTTCCACTAAAACCGCTGCAATTTGGTCGCCCCACTTATCTAATGCTTCTTTAAAAGGTTCAATATCATTAAATGGTACTGTGATCACTTCTTGAGCAATACTTTTTGGAACACCGGCGGAATCCGGGGTTCCGAGAGTGGATGGGCCTGATCCTGCAGCAACAAGGACAAGGTCAGAGTGGCCGTGATAACACCCAGCAAATTTGATGATTTTATCCCGCCCGGTATATGCTCGAGCCACGCGGATTGTTGTCATGACTGCTTCTGTTCCTGAATTAACAAAGCGGACTTTATCTAATGAAGGGATGGCATTTTTTAACATTTTTGCGAATTTTACCTCATGGGGTGTTGGGGTTCCGTAAAGGACTCCACTTTCTGCCGCACTTTTAATGGCTTCGGTGATATGCGGGTGGGCATGCCCGGTAATAATTGGTCCATATGCTGCTAGGTAATCGATAAATTGATTGCCATCCACGTCCCAGAAGTATGCACCTTGGGCACGCTCCATCGCCACTGGAGCACCGCCGCCCACTGCTTTATAGGAGCGCGATGGGCTGTTTACTCCGCCTACGATATGTTCTAAAGCTTCATTATGTAATCGTTCTGAATTGGTAAATTGCACAATTTTACCTCCTTATATTTTTCTTATCTATTTTAGCACTTTTTTTCATTAGTTTTATCTGTTTTAAAAATTAGAAAATTCATAGGAAGGCTCGATAGTTGTTTATACCACCCTATTTGGCTAAACTAAATAGGGCAAGTTTCAGGAGGTTGAAGAATGAATAACGCAATAGAAGTAGAAAACTTACGAAAAGAATTTAAAGCATATTCAAGTCGGACGGGATTGAAGGGTGCGTTTAGAGATTTATTAACTAGAAACTATAAAGTTGTCCCAGCTGTAAATGATATCAGTTTTACAGTCAAACAAGGGGAGATGGTAGGCTATATCGGTGAAAATGGTGCGGGAAAATCAACGACGATAAAAATGCTGACAGGCATCTTAACTCCATCATCCGGCAAAATTTCTGTAAATGGTATGAATCCTCATAAAGAGCGGGAAAGATTCGTCCAAACCATTGGTGTCGTTTTCGGTCAAAGATCACAATTATGGTGGGATATCGCTGTACAAGAGTCCTTCCGATTGTTGAAAAAGGTATATAAAGTAACGGATGAACAATATGACGATCATATGAATCACGTAATTAAAACGCTGGATATTGAACCTCTGCTCGATAAACCGGTTCGGAAACTGTCACTTGGTCAAAGGATGAGGTGTGAGCTGGCTGCTGCCTTAATTCACAACCCACCATTACTATTTTTGGACGAGCCGACCATTGGCCTGGACGTTTTGGTTAAATTGAAAATTCGTGAGTTCTTAAAAGAAATCAATGAAAAATATAACACCACGATTCTGTTAACGACGCATGATTTATCTGATATTGAAGCTTTGTGTGAGCGCGTGATAATGCTTGATGAAGGAAAGGTCATCTATGACGGGGCTTTAAGAAACTTACAGGAAAAATGGGGCGAAGGGAAAGAACTGCAGTTTCAATTTTTGGAAAAAGTAGATATCGCTGCAGTTAAAAATTTAACAAAAGCAATACCTGTTAAGTGGGAATTGGATGAAAAGGAGCAAATTTTTACAGCGTCCTTAGAGGATAATGATGAACTTATTTCACAAGTGATTGCCAAAGTGGTTGCAGCCTTTAAAATTAAGGATATTAAAATTAATGCAACCTCAACAGAAGAAATCATTCGCAATATATATGAAAAAGGTGCTGTTTAATGAAAGGTGGCAAGTAGCATGGATAAATATTTAGAGATGATTAGAATCCGCTTTTTAATGATGCTGGCTTACCGGACAAACTATTATACAGGAATTCTCATTTACGGTATTAATATTGGAGCCTATTACTTTTTATGGTCAGCCATTTATGGTGGGAAAGAGCAAATCCAGGGGTTATCTGTCGTACAAATGACCACCTATGTGGCAGTTTCTTGGATGGCACGGGCCTTTTACTTCAATAACCTTGACAGGGAAATGGCTATGGAAATCATGGAAGGAAAAGTGGCGATTGAGCTGATCAGACCTTACAATTATCTAGGAATGAAAACAATGCAAGGATTGGGTGAAGGGATATTTAGATTATTTTTCTTCTCAGCACCAGGCCTTATTATTGTTTATTTTGTGTTCCCGATTGAGTTTACATGGGACCTAAGCGTTTGGGGGTTATTTGCTGTTTCCATCCTTTTAAGCTTTTTTATTAATACAGAGCTAAATTTATTAACAGGGATCACGACTTTCTTCCTTTACAATAATACAGGCCTTATACGAGCTAAACGTGTGGTCATTGATTTGTTCTCAGGTCTTCTTCTTCCGATTAATTTTTTTCCTGGCTGGGCACAGGAGTTTATGAAATTTCTCCCATTTCAAGGAATCAGTTATTTGCCAAGTATGATATTTACTAAAGGCTTCTCCCAGCAGCAGGCTATAGAAGCAATTGGGCAGCAATGCATTTGGGTGATAGTTTTAATCATCCCGATTCAATTATTGTGGCATATGGCAAAGAAACAGCTGATCATTCAAGGGGGTTAATCGATGTTTTATCTCAGCATGTTTTTTCAATATATATCCCAATATTTAAAGACGAGACTTCAATATCGAGCTGATATATTTGTAGAATTTTTCTCTGATTTGTTATCGCAGGCCATTAATCTGGTTTTTATCCTGGTTGTATTTGGTCATACCAATTTGCTGAACGGCTGGAACCGGGACGAAATTATTTTTATCTATGGTTTTTTCTTAGTCCCTTTTGCGGTTTTTTCTGCTTTTTTTAATATATGGGATTTTAATGAACGGTATATCGTGAAAGGGGAACTGGATCGTATTTTAACCAGGCCCATTCACAGTCTTTTTCAAATTATCCTCGAGCGTATTGAATTGGAATCGTTACTAGGTGCCATAACGGGATTGGCGGTCATGTTTTATGCAGGGAGCAGGCTGGGCTTAAGTGTGGAGTGGTATGATCCTATCTTATTTGTCGTTTTCGTTGCTGGAGGTGCTCTTGTGTATGGAGGGGTCTTTATTATGATTGCCTGCATCAGCTTTTGGGCCGATGCCAGAACCTCCCTAATGCCGATGATGTACAATATTAGTAACTATGGGAGATATCCTGTTAATATTTATAACAAATTAATTCGTTTTGTCTTAACATGGGTGCTGCCTTTTGCGTTTGTCGGGGTGTACCCTGCTGCTTTTTTTCTAGAAAAAACAGAGTGGTATTGGTATTCGTTTATCACACCAGTGATCGGTATTACCTTTTTTATCGTTTCAGTGCTTCTCTGGAATCAAGGAGTAAAAAAATATAGAGGGGCAGGAAATTAATGCTTCCGCAATTTTGATATTTTATCGAACAAGCCTGCATAGAAATAGAATAACTCACGTTGATTTAGGGGTGAATGAGTTGTTTTATTTCTTGCTGCCAGTCGTTATTTTTTGTATTTTTATGAGTTTAAGAACTTTATTTATCCCGAATACTGTTAAGGGAAAGCTTGTGTCAGTTGATAATTTTCTTTATTTAGGTTCGGTTTATTTAACTGTTATCATCGGCTTTGGCCTGATTTACCTGTTGTTTGAATTAATTGGAATATCCATTTTAATAGAAGTGAATCCGCAAAATAGGAATAATATTTTTGAAACGAGCTTCTATTTTAGTGCCATGACTCTTTTTTCGGTAGGAAATGGGGATGTCATTCCCCATGGTATTGGCAGAATCATTACAGTAACGGAAGCGTTAATTGGCTATACCTTGCCCGCAGCTTTTGTTGCTAAAGTTATGTTTGAACGGGATAAATAATATGGCGATTTGGATAGTTGTTATGGTTTGAAAGAAAGGTTAAGCTATGTATAGGAATATTTTACATTTGGAGTGAATAAAATGACTGTTGAAATAGGAAAGCTGGCACCAGATTTTACCTTAAATGCCAACAATGGTGAGACCATTACATTATCTCAATTAAAAGGGAAAAACGTAGTGCTTTATTTTTATCCAAAAGATATGACACCTGGATGTACAACGGAAGCGTGTGATTTCAGGGATCAATATCAGGAGTTTAATGATGTCAATGCCGTTATTTTAGGGATCAGTCCAGATCCCGTTGATCGCCACCAAAAATTTGTGGAGAAGTATGGATTGCCATTCCTGCTGCTTGCTGATACTGACCATAAGGTAGCGGAAGCTTATGATGTTTGGAAGTTAAAGAAAAACTTTGGAAAAGAATACATGGGCATTGAAAGATCCACCTTTATAATTGATAAAGATGGGAAAGTCGTAAAAGAGTGGAGAAAAGTTCAAGTTAAGGGCCATGTTGAAGAAGCATTATCCTACATACGTGAGAATCAATAAGTGGATTTTTTCTAGCCTATTTTTGATATAAAAGGCTTTTGTCCAATGCAAGATACTTGTATCTGAATATCATTTTATTAGGGCATACCTCCTCAGATAAATTTTGGGTCCAAAGCGGCCCTTTTTTTATGCAGAAATCTGGGAAATGAATGGTTTTAAGTTTTCTAAACGTCTAAAACGGTGATATGATGAAGGAAAAGTTTTAATACATATTAATATCCTTAACTAGGGGGATTAGCAAATGAAAATTTATACAAAGACTGGAGATAAGGGAACTACCTCTCTTATTTATGGGCAAAGGGTTGCTAAGAATGATTTAAGGGTAGAAGCATACGGAACCTGTGATGAAACGAATTCCATGATTGGGCTGGCATTAAGTCATCTTAAACAGGAAAATTTTCAAGGGAAAGAAATAATTGAAAAAGTATATCATAAAATACAAACGAATCTCTTTCATGTGGGCGCAGAGCTGGCAACTCCAAAGGGGAAAGAAGTGAAGTGGTCATTAGTTTCCGCAGATATAGAAGAGATGGAGAAACAAATAGATGAGTGGAATACAGTCATACCTGAATTAACAAATTTTATATTACCCGGTGGACATCCTGCGGGTGCTGCCTTTCATGTTGCGAGAACTATTGCAAGGAGAGCAGAAAGGTGTGCAGTTACAATAGGGGATGATGTCAATCCGCTAGTCTTGGCATACTTAAACCGGCTTTCGGACCTTTTGTTTGTGACTGCTCGGTTTGTTAACCACCAGCTTGGGGCTAATGAACTAACTTTGCATAGTAAAGAATAACTTTCATTTTAGTTAATGGTATTACAATGTTGACAAAAGTACTACTTGCTTAGTAAACTATTTATAACAATTATAATTTAAGAATCTTTTTTAGAAAAGAGGTGCATGGCGATGAACCAGTTAAAAGAAGCGTTGGATACCTTAAAGGAAACGGGGGTACGCATCACTCCGCAACGTCATGCGATACTTGAATATTTAATAAACTCGATGTCACATCCTACTGCAGACGATATTTATAAAGCCCTGGAGGGAAAATTCCCTAACATGAGTGTGGCGACAGTTTACAATAATTTACGAGTATTTCGTGAAGTTGGTCTTGTAAAAGAATTAACATACGGTGATGCATCAAGCCGTTTTGATTTTGTTACCTCCCACCATTATCATGTAATTTGTGAATCATGCGGAAAAATTGTTGACTTCCATTATCCTGGATTGGATGAGGTGGAGCATCTAGCTTCACATGTTACCGGGTTTAAAGTGGCAAATCACCGCATGGAAATTTACGGATCCTGTCCTGAGTGTGTGAGTAAAGAAGTACATTAAAATTGCCTATTTCGTAAATAAAAAGAGTTGACTT
>NZ_JBALPP010000012.1:54882-56463 GCF_036965425.1 Neobacillus drentensis
AAGTCAACTCTTTTTATTTTTCTATATTTTTATTATAAGATTCATCGAAATCTCTGCCTTCAAGTTTTGGATCAAGTGTTAAGGGTTCGCGGCAATACATACACATGTCCACACGACCGAGCATTTTTGTTGTTTTACCACAGCCTGGACATTTAACCTGAATGGTTTTTGTTGATAACATTCCAATCCAAAAATAGACAACCGTACTTGCGATTATAAAAAGAAGACCAAAAATCATAAAGATGGTCATAATAAGTGGTGAGGAACGAAAAAAGATGCCTCCGTACATAACGATAAAGCCGATAAAAATTAGTCCTAATGCAAAGCTGCGAATTTTATTTATTTTACTTGAATATTTAACCATGTAGTTTCTCCCTCCTATAGAAACTATACCATATTTATCTAAAGAGAAAAAAGGCTGAAGAAGAATGTCGAATTTTGTCTTCAATTTTAGAAGGAGATTTATCATCATTGTCGAAGTTATAATGCTATCGAGAAAAATGGAGGTATGATGAATGGAAGACATTCTTCGTCCTATTTATCAAGAAAGGGCAAGCCAATTAAATACTTTAGGAGTTTTATTGGTTGAAAAAAGACAAAAATCAAGCCAAACAACAGATTCATTTGATGCAATTCTTTTGATTATTGTAAAAGAGGCAGACAAGCCAATCTTCATAAAGCACTACACCTATGATAACCATAAGGCTGCTATGCATGTTATTACTGAATCACAGTTGCAAGAATGGCTTTTGTTCGGTTCTAATCGGAAAATATTTGAATGGCTTCATAATGCCAAAATTATTTTTGACCGAAATGAATATGTAGAAAATTTAAAAACTGAGCTGAGAGAATTTCCTTTTAACGGGCGAAAAATTAAAATGGGCTTAGAATTTGCAAAATTAATTCGACGGTACGTAGACGGAAAGGCGCTATTTGAACATAAACAGTTTTTAGATGCTTATAATCATGTTGTTCATTCATTGCATCACCTTGCAAGATTAGAGGTTATCGAAAGTGGGCTTCACCCTGAACTTACTGTCTGGCATCAAGTGAAACAAATAGAACCGGAAATATTTAAGTTATATGAAGAGCTTGTTAACAGTGAAGAAACCCTTGAAAAAAGATTAGAACTTTTATTTCTGGCCAGTGAGTTTATGATCCATTCACGAATAAATATTGGAGCAGCTCATTTACTTGAGGTGCTAAGTACAAAGGACCATTGGATGTTTAATGAAATCATGACTGAAACTGAATTGGCACCTTATTCGGTTGATATGGCAGTTCTTCTTGAATATTTGCTCGAAAAACATTTGATTGAAGTTGTTAATGTTGAGACAAAGGGTCAAGGTGTTTTCCACCGGTGCTATCGTGTGAGTAAAAAATTATCGTAAAAAAACGAAATTACTTATTGACCTTTTTATAATTACTTGGTATATTAATAACCGTCGCTGCGAAACGATTTAATAAAGTTTTCGTGAGTGACGGTTTTTCAAAAAAAGTTATTGACTTTACGAAAAACGATGTGTTATATTAATAAAGTCGCTTGTGAGCGATAATAAAAACTTGTTCTTTGAAAACTAA